>JAYVTG010000081.1:0-20795 GCA_043774625.1 Polaromonas sp.
GAAAAAGGCGAGCGTGGTTTGAGGGGCTTTGGGCTAACGCCAATGCGTGCAATATCCCAGTTCAGCCTGCTCGGTAAGTTCTAATGGACAATCTCGGATAAATGCTTCGCGCCATTGGCTGCTGGCTGACAAGTCTTCAGCTAGCAATGCGCGTGGAAAACCGCCGCAAAGCCACCGTTTATCTACATAGCTGCTGTCACTTGCTGTGGGTGCCAACTCCTGTAGCGCCAGACCATCCAACTGGTGAAAAACCACCCTGCCAGCAAGACTCTCTGATGTGTGTTTGAGCAATTCGGGGGCGGCGCTTCCTAAAATCAAGAAACGTGTCGGCGTGCCAGGGCGATCCGCCAAGACTCTCAATAAAGCAAACAAATCTGGCCGAAGCTGAATCTCGTCCAATATCACCAGGCCCGTCAAAGGACGCAAAACAAAAGCTGGGTCTGACAGGCGTGCCTGATCGTCTGGGTCCTCTAAGTCAAAGTGCCACACCGAGCCTACCCAAGCTTTTGCCACTGCCTGCGAAAGCGTTGTCTTGCCCACCTGCCGAGGCCCCAAAATAGCCACCACCGGAAATGCCCTCAAGCTTTGTAAAAGCTGCTGAAGATGGGTGGTTCTAGCGATCATGGTTGTATTTTATGTGAAATATCGGATTTAAACTCCGATATTTCACATAAAAATGAATGTGCAATTTAAACGCCGCGCTAAACCGGCTTGTCAACAAACCGTTGTTTGAAGTCTCGATAAGCATCTGACCCCCACAGCCGCAGCAAGCTGCGCACATGCCAGGCAAAGTGCCGCAGGTCGTGCAAAGTGCGCCTTCGGGTGTCGTGTATGACCGTAGCGTCTGCCCGCGCCAACTTGTAGCCCGCCAACTGCAGCCGCAGGCAAATATCTACGTCTTCGCAGTACATAAAGTAGCGCTCGTCAAAGCCGCCGAGTTGTCGGAATACGTCAGAGCGAAACACCATGCAGGCACCGTTGACCCAGTGTATTGACTTCTCGCCCAGTGCTTGGGCTAGCGTGGCACGTTGGCGCAAATGCTTTCCGAGCCAGGGCAAGTGCCGCTTGCCTATGGACCATGGGCTGGCGAGCTCACGCTCGCTGTCCAAGGCAACAGCTTGAGCATTGACTTGCCAAGGATAAGCACAGCCGACGTTCACGTCCGAAAATGTAGCGAGCGTAACGGTGAACGGATCAACGACCACGGTAATGTCGGGGTTCAGCACGCAAAAATACTCGCTGGTGCAGTGCTTGAAAGCTTTGTTGTGATTGGCGCCGAAACCTAAGGGATGGGCGTTACTGAGGAACAAAATTTTTATGGGGGAAAATTCTGAATCAAAATCAAACAATTCCAATTGAGGCGCATTGGAGGTGATGATGATGAGGGACACCGTTGAGGTTGATAGGTCTGCCAGTTGCTCAATTAAGCGTTGTACTAAGTGACGATGACCGTGACTAACTATTGAAACGGTGACACTCATTGCCAAGGATTTTTAAGGTGGATGAAAACTACAGTCTGCCAACCATACAGGCTGAGAAAAGCGATACATTTTGAAGAAATGACTGCCGATATACGCAACTCTTCCTCAATAAATAGAGACGTTGAATTGACTTTTTCGCCACACGAGCGGCTTCAAATAGCTGCAACGTTGACTGATTCTCAGGCGTGAGCTGCTCATGAAATGGTCTAAGAAGTATCAAATTTGAATCAATATTTTTTTTCAAGTAACCGTATCGTACTGCTTGCACACGCCGCCAGCGAGCCATCCACCCAACGTTTCCACCGATAACATTGGTGCTGTGCTGCCTGTATCGAACATACGGTTCTAGGTCATAAATTACCAAGCCGTTGACACCGCTAACTAATTGATAAAGCGTCCAATCATGTACAGGGATCACCACCGTGTCGTCTATTTGCGCAAGCAAGGCAGCCGCTGCCCTATTGAACACCATGGTATTGCCACCCATGATGTTCTGCACCAGAGCATTTTGAAATGTTGCGGGATTTTTGAAGTGGGGCGAGAGCCCGATAGGTTGATTTTGAGCATCCACCAACACTGTTCTCCCTCCATAGAGCGCTGGTCGACCATTTAAGTAGGCGCTGTGATTGGTTAATGCACTTATCGCCGAATGTAGTTTATGTGGCAGCCAAATATCATCTTGATCACAAAAAGCGAATAGTTCAGCTTGTGGATCAATCATCGCATTTTTAACTAATCTCAAAAATGAACGGGAGGCCGATCTCAGTGGTGTGTCGCTGTACATTACGGCTTTGACCACAGCCTGTTTTGATGATTTGCAAAAATCACTCAAAATCGTAGGAGTGTCATCCACTGATCCGTCATCCAACGCATGCAAGGAAATGCGTACTCCGACTTGACTGGCCAGACTCGCAAGTTGTTCTTTTAGGTATTTCTCCCCCGAAAACGTGGGGAGCAGTACGCTGATTGTTGAACTATTCAAAGGTTACGCAAAAAAGAAGGCGATAAGCGTTTAATGGCATTGACTAAGCGGAATTTTTGATGCCCCATCGTGGCAACCAGCTTAGGCCGCAAAACATCAACATCACACATCATTTTTTGGAACCATCGATCGTCAACTCCAAAAGCGTCAAGCAAAATCTGATGATGTACTGGGCTGTTCAGCAGCCAATTTAGTTTAAGCAAACCTATCATCTGGTACGGTTTGCCGAGCCACTCATTATGGGAAAAGAAAAGCATAGCTTTTTCGATAGCAAGATGGTCATCGTCTGGAATATCCTTATGCTGCAGAATATCTCCAAACCCATCAATGAGACACTTGGCATCCACATTATCAAAGAAGGTCTCTGCTATCAAATAGTGTTCGTTAATTGAGCGAATCGAATTTGTTACCGTTTGGCTACTTGCATTTTCACCGGGTAAGATTCTAAAGTTTATCAATTCGCGCTCTGAAATATATATTGGGTACCGTTTGACCAAACGTATCCACATATCGAAATCAGGAAGTTGCCGCAGCCGGTTGCTGTACATACCCAGCTCATCGTAGCAAGATTTACGTATCAGCATCGTTGGATGACAAATACAATTGCCGAGATCAAAAAAATGACGAAGCCACGCTCCTTGCGAACGATTTTTCTGGTCAAAAACACTACCAAACGGGAGTGAAGACTTATCTATGGCATGACCCTTTGCGTCAACAAATCGCGCTCGCCCAAAACACGCCCCAACCGTTGGGTTGTCACGCATCACTTGTAATTGATAAGCCAGCTTGTCGTCATCAGCCCAGTAGTCATCCGAGTTGATCAAGGCAATAAACTCGCCAGAGGCGCGCTGGATCAGGTCATTGGTCACCGCACAAGCACCACGGTTAGCTTCGTTGGGGAAGAAGCGAATTCTTTCATCTCGAAAGGATGCAACGACCTCTCTGGTGCGATCTACCGAGCCGTCATCGGCGATAAGTAACTCAAAATCGACACCACTTTGGTTAAGCACACTCTCAATAGCCTTAGTCACAAAATCAGCATGATTGTAAGTTGCCATAACAACAGATATCGTTGGTGACTTCATACTGAGTGGTTCCTCTGAAGAATTCTTCTAAGAACACTTTTGATTACGGGGGGAATAATTGCACTAACAACTGTTCTCAAGATAGGGGGTAGATAGTCCCACAAGTTGGGCGATATCCGTATCAAATGCTTGACAGATGAACCGGCAATATTCTCAATGCGATATGCAGCAATTGTTTTCTGTAAACGGCGTGCCTGCATCTCGAATTCCGAATGAAATATGTGACTAGACAGGGCGTCATAAGCTGGAATGAGATCAAGCTGCGCTTGCAGTTTATCGATATTCGACTTTTGCGTCCAAACACCTCCAGAATGCAGACGATACACCGACATGGGCTCCTCTAAAAAACCTATCAGGCTACGCCGAGCGACACAGATATTCACGATCCAATCATAAGATGTGATTTCAAAAAGACCGTGAGGCAGCGCATTTAGTGCAGTTTTACGGTACAAGCAGGTTGAGAAGTTACTGGCCAAATGATCACCAATGAGTTGCCTGGCACTGAGGAGCCGATATCCCAACCCAATCGTAGTTCGTGGCGTAAATTTAGCAAGCTCTTCCTCGTAAATTAGGTAGTTGACTGCACAAAGATCACATTCCCAGTGCGCATCCAGAAAATCGCACTGGCGCTGAAGCTTCATGGGGCTGACCCAGTAGTCATCTCCTTCAAGAACCGCAACATACTCCCCCGAACACGCAGCAAAGCCACGTTGGTAGTTCTTTGTGATGCCTAAATTCGAAGTGTTGCTCAAATATTTAAATTGAAAGCGCGGGTTTTCTTGCTCGTATTCTCTGATGATGTCCAGGGTACCATCAGACGACCCATCGTCAGCAATCACTAACTCCAAAGGACCTTCAATCACTTGCCTAATAAGACTATGCAGCGCCTGTCGAATGTATTTTTTATGGTTGTAGGTCACCAACAAAATTGATAGCCGAAAGTGCAAATCTTGTACAAACATTATTTCTCCATTGGCCGTGCTGGATTGCCGATCACAGTGGTGCCATCTGGTACATCTTTTGTCACAACAGCGCCCATACCCACCACGGCACCAATGCCAATTCTTAGAGGCTTATCCGGTGAGCCTTCTCTGATCACAGCATTTGTGCCGATATACGCGTAGTCTCCTATGTGTACGCGACCGTTGCAATGAACCCCGGGTGCAAGTGTTACAAAATTGCCAATGACACAATCATGAGCAACATAAGAATATATGTTGGCTTGAAAAAAACGTCCAATCGTGGCGTTGGCAGTCACGATAGTGTTCGGGCAAAGAACGGACGCCTCGCCAATGGTGTTCGCGTCCAGAATAGTTGACTGCGGCGCATGAATTTCTAAAGCGCACGCATTCCCTCCCACTTTCTGACTCATGGCTTCTCGTGCGCGTCCATCACCAACCGCCACGTTGTAATAAAGCTGACCAGAAAGGTTAAGAAATTTATCAAGCGAAATGAGCGGGAACCCATTTACTTGATTATCTTTGGGTTCCCACGTCTCTACGAAATATACGTCGAGCGCTTCTGGAGGGCAGCCAAGACTCTTGCTAACGCTTGCTTTTACGTAAGGCATAACTTCTCGAGCGAAGCCACCAGCACCAAGCAGACCAAAGTGAATCGGTGTCATTTGCCGTCACCCAAAGCAATCACAGAGACGATCCGCCGAACATCACCCGAGTTCAAATTTGGATAAATCGGCAGACACATGATTTTTTGCGCGGCCGCTGTTGCCACCGGCAGGTTCTCACGTTGCGCCGAGGGCAAACCACGGTACATGGGGAAGTCTGTAATCAATGGATAAAAATAGCGGCGCGCAAAAATGCCGTGCTCCTTCAGCCTTAGATAAAGATCATCTCGGCTGAGCGGGTAATCAGTCTCTACCAAAATCGGAAAGTAAGAATAGTTGGCAACGGTCTCGCCTGCGTCCTGTAGGCAGCGAATACCTTTCACGTCTTTTAGCAACACTCGGTAGGTGGTGTCGATTTCTAGACGACGTGCCAACGCGGCGTCTATGTGCTTGAGCTGGAGCACTCCGAAGGCGGCATTGATCTCGCTCATCTTGCCGTTGATACCGGGGGCCACGACGGTTATCTCATCCACAAAACCAAAGTTCTTGAGCTGGTCGATGCGCAGCTTGGTTTTGGCGTCGGGACAAATGATGGCGCCACCCTCGAACGTGTTGAACACCTTGGTGGCGTGAAAACTGAGCACCGAGAGGTCGCCATGGTTGAGCACGCTACCGCAGTGACATTGCACACCAAAGGCATGGGCTGCATCGTAAATGACCTTGAGGTTGTAGAGATCGGCAATCTTCTGAATGGCACCGACATCACAAGGGTGGCCATAGCAGTGGACTGGCATGATGGCGGTAGTTTGCGGTGTGATAGCGGCCTCTATTTTGGCCGGATCCAGATTCAGGGTGTTCGGGTCTACATCCACAAACACGGGTTTGATACCGTTCCACAGCAGCGAATGCGCTGTGGCAACGAACGAATACGGGGTTGTAATGACCTCACCAGTGATACGCAAAGCTTGCAATGCGGTGACTAGCGCTATCGTGGCATTAGAAAATAGCGACAAGTGCTGGACGCCTAAGTACTCACACAAAGCTAGTTCAAGTTGCTGGTGAAATGGACCGCCATTTGTCAATATTTTTTTTGACCAAATTTGTTCAAGATACGGGATGAACTCGTCCAGTGGGGGTAGCGATGGTTGAGTGACGTAGATAGGAGAGGTGTTATTCATGATTTTATTCAAGCTGACTGGGTGGGTGAGCTGAATTCGGGTTTTTCTGCGATATACAAAACGCTCGAGGCCGAGATACCGTTGGCTACAAACACATCTTGTCCAAAATAATCTTGCCCCAGTTGCTTAACAATAAAACCTGCTGCTTCAATACGCTCAACGAAACCCCGTTTGGAATACATTCTGACGTGGTCATTTTGGCCAAAGCGTCTCCACCGCTCACCCACGTCTTCAAGCGACGGGTCTTCATCAATATGCTGATGTGATAGAGGTATCGGCACCATGAGAATCCCCCAGCCACCAGGTTTTGTAACACGGAAGAGTTCGGACAGTGCCATGCGGTCATCGGGCACATGCTCCAAAACATGTGAGCATATAAAGATATCAAAGCGTTTATCCGCATAACAGTCCATCTTGGTAATGTCGATGCAATCATCAACCCCCGGCATCATTAAGTCTGCGGTGCGCACAGATATTTTTTTTGTTTCTTCTAAATATCTAGTCAATGGTTTCGAGGGGGCTATCTCTAAAAGAGAGAGATTTGTCGCGCCTTGTTTCTTGGCAAGAAACTTGGATATATACAGCGTGTAAAGCCGATCTCTATCGCATGCCCCACATTTTGGGCAACCGTAGTTTTTGTAATTCAGCGTTTCACAATCGTCAAGCAGGTGGGGCGCACCATACTTCTCTAAAGTTTCCTTATAAAAGTCAGGCAATGCAGCGAATTCAATGTTCGTATCTTGACATACAGGACACGTCAAACCCGTTGGCTGTGCCCGTGTAAACTGGTGCAGTAATTTGGTGATATATTTTTTCATAAAACTTTCAAATTTAGGTAGCTCTTAGCAGATATCTCAACAGTTTCTGGGGCAAGACGCAGCTCAATTTTTACCACCTACCCGCCCGTCGTAACGAGCTGCCCACCAATTTTTTGGCAAGTTACTTTATTGTTCCAATGAACAGCTCCATAAATAGGCGGCGAATCTCCCCGCCCCACCTTAACTTGAACGGCAATTGGCACAAAATCACACACTTCCACTTGGCCGATATCTAAATCCAGTGGCACCGAAAGCATTGCAGCAATTGTGTAGTCACCTCTATTTAGCGACACGCTAAACCGCCAATCCATCACATATTGCCAACCCGCTTGCGTGTTGGCAATAGGGCAACGTTCGATGCCAGTATCTGAATACACCAAATCAAAACCATTTTTGTCACGAATGTGGTAGGCCAAGCCAAGCATTGGCAATTTGAAATTAGCGCGGAAGATCATACGTAAGACTACAAACTGCCCAAAGTCAACTTGCTGAATATTTTGTCCAGTTTCGTTCAGCAACTGCACATTAATAAATGAAGCTTTGCCATTTTGTATTCGTTGGAACTTAGCGCAACTGTCGAAAAGTTGGCTATCGACTAATGATGCGCTGTCTATTCCTATCTGCTGGTCAGATAAAGCCAAATCGTTAGCTGCGCCGTTGATTTCTTGCTGCGTCTTAACATTATTTCCGTAATAAGCTTCTACAACTGTGTTTGTATCGCCTGCGCAAGTTAGTCGACCAGAGTCTAGTAGCAGTGCGCGGCTGCACAGAGATTTGATCGCATTTGAATCATGGCTTACAAACAATAGCGTCACGCCAGAATTCATAAGTTTCTTGATTTGAAGCATGCATTTTTGAGTGAAGAATGCATCCCCCACTGCAAGAGCTTCATCAACGACCAATATATCTGCATCCACATGTACAGTTACTGCAAATGCCAACCTCACCATCATTCCACTGGAGTACGTCTTGACAGGCTGTTCAATGAAATCGCCTATGTCAGCAAAACCAATGATTGCGTCGAGGCGGGAATCGATTTCTAGCTTACTCAATCCCAGCACTGTGGCATTCATATAAACATTTTCACGGCCAGTAAATTCCGGATTAAAGCCCGATCCAAGCTCCAACAGTGCAGCAATACGGCCATAGGTTTTGACGCTGCCGCAGGTCGGGTTAAGTATGCCGCAGATCATTTGTAGCAAAGTGGACTTGCCCCCACCATTGCGACCAATGATTCCAACAGTCTCCCCTTTTTTAATTTCAAAAGACACGTCTTTAAGTGCCCAAAATTCTTTGTAATATTGTTTGCGCCCCCTGGCCAGCATCTGCTTCAAACGATCCTGGGGGCGATCATAGATTTGGTAGCACTTGCTCAGCCCCTCTACCTTGATGGCAATGTCACTCATAGGTTGAAGTCTTAACAAATCGAGAGTGAATAGGGGATTGGTTAAATGACATCAGCAAATCCTTTGCGAGTCTTTTGAAACCATGCAAATCCCATCCAAGCTATCAGTGCCGACACAACAAGGTAAATTGCCAAGATCGCAAGGTTAGGAGAGTTTCCCCAAAACAATACTTCACGCGCCTGTTCAATTGCTGGGCCCAGGGGGTTGAGCAGCAGCAGTGGCCTGTACTTCTCTGGCAGAGCGCTGATGGGATAAAAGATAGGCGATAAGAACAACAACACCGTGGTGACCATTCCTATAAGTTGTGCAACATCGCGTAGAAATACGCCTACAGATGACAAAGCCCAGGTAAGGCCAATGATAAACAACAAATATGGAACAACGATCAAAGGGAGTAGTAGTGCGCTGGGATGCGGCATGCCGAAAAAGATGAGATAGGCCAAAAACCAGACCACTAGGCTGATTGAAAAATGAAACAGCGCCGAACCTAATGCAACCCAAGGCAATATCTCTAATGGGAAAACTACTTTCTTCACGTAGTTAACGTTAGCCAGAATCAAGGTTGGTGCTCGGTTAATGCATTCAGAAAACAGGTTAAAGATGATCAATCCTGCAAAAAGCACTAAAGCAAATTCTGTTTTCGAGTCGCTTCCCCCGCTCCAGCGTGCTTTAAAGACAACACTGAAAACAAAGGTGTACACCATCAGCATGAACACCGGGTTAAAGAAGGACCACAAAATACCCATCATGGAACCACGATAACGGCCAACTACTTCACGCGCAACCAGCGCTTTAATGAGGCTGCGGTTAACCCACAGGCTGTTGACCATGGCTTTGGGGGAGGTGGAGAAATTTTGCATCAGCTAAATAAGTCTGTAGCTTTAAACGTTAGGCCTTGTCCATCTTTACCGGATACCAACGGTGTCATACTTTCTAACGGCCACTGAATATTTAAACTGGCATCATTCCACACAATACAGCGTTCATGCGCAGGTGCGTAGTAATCAGTCGTTTTGTACAAGAAGTCTGCACTGTCACTGAGCACCAAAAAACCGTGTGCAAAGCCTGTGGGCACCCACAGTTGTTTGTGGTTGTGTTCCGACAGTTCTACGCCCACCCACTGCCCAAAGGTGGCCGAGCTTTTGCGAATGTCTACCGCTACATCAAACACCGCGCCACGTACTACGCGCACCAGCTTGCCCTGGGGTTGCTGCAACTGGTAGTGCAGGCCGCGCAATACGCCCTTGGCACTGCGGCTGTGGTTGTCTTGTACGAATGTTTCGTCTAGTCCCGTCGCTTGGCTAAAGGCTTGCTGGTTAAAGCTTTCATAAAAAAAGCCGCGTTCGTCACCAAACACCTTGGGTTCGATGACCAATACATCAGGGATGGCGGTGGGGGTTACTTTCATGGTTTTGATTGCTCGTCGCGTAATATGTGCTGCTGACACCAGGCGGTGTAGCGATTGACCATCGCTTGCAGATCAGTTGTGGCGTCTCGAATGTTGTGTACCAAGTCGATGGCTTGCTCTGATTGTGTGTCGTATTCATGAGTGAGCTGGTTGCGTAACGCGCGTAACTCCATCCACAATGTAGAGCTGGCCGCAATATTGACGGCACATGCCCAGCGCACCACATCATCGTAGCTACGGTAATGCGCACCAGTCAGGTTGAATGCGTGCTTCAGGCTGGCGGCCAGTTGGTCTTGCAGCTTGCAAAAACGGTCAGTCATTGCCGCTATACGTTCGGCGACTTCTGGATCGTCGGACACCGCAAGGACTGTAGCGTCATCAAGTCGCGATAGGGAAAAATGCAGTCCAGTCAGCAGCCTGTGCAGCACATCGAGTTGCTGGCCCAGCAGCAAGCGCTGCGCTTTTAATGCTTCTTTCACTGTAGTCTTTGCCCGTTTAGCTGGGCAATTTGTGCAATAGCTCCAGGGTCACGCCCGGGTGCACGAAGTACAACATCCACGGGCAAACCCAGAGAGCAAGTAAGAATTGCCTTGGCTTGAACGATCTGCTTAAGGCCACAGGGTTGAGGGGTATCGACAAAAATATCTATGTCGCCGCCTGCTTGATCGTCGTTCACCCGTGACCCAAACAGCCACACGGCAGCATCAGCGCCAAATACGGCACTGATTTGTTCTTTAATAGTGTGGATTTGCTGAGCTTGTAAACGCATGTTGTAAATTTTAGACGGCTTCTTTCAATATACGCAGTAAATATTGCCCATAGCCATTCTTGGCCAGCGGCTGGGCCAGCTTTTCGACTTGTTCAGCGGTGATGAAGCCGTTGCGCCAGGCAATCTCTTCGGGGCAGGCAATCTTCAGGCCCTGGCGGTGTTCCAGGGTAGCGATGAACTGGCTGGCTTCCAACAGGCTTTCATGCGTGCCGGTGTCCAGCCAGGCATAGCCGCGTTGCATGATTTGTACGCTGAGCTGGTTCTTCTGCAGGTAAGCGTCGTTGACAGCGGTGATCTCCAGTTCGCCACGCGCGCTGGGTTTGACGGCCTTGGCAATGTCCACCACCTGGTTGTCGTAAAAGTACAGGCCGGTGACGGCGTAGTTGCTCTTGGGTTTTACGGGCTTTTCTTCGATGCTGCTGGCTTTGCCTGTGGCGTCAAAGGCGACTACACCGTAGCGCTCGGGGTCTTGCACGTGGTAGGCAAAGACGGTAGCACCGGTTGGTACTTTGTCTGCGTCGCCCAGCAGGCGGCTAAAGTCATGGCCGTGGAAGATGTTGTCGCCCAGCACCAGGGCGCTGGGGGCGTTGCCTACAAACTTGTCACCAATGATGAAAGCCTGGGCCAGGCCGTCGGGGCTGGGTTGCACGGCGTATTGCAGGTGCATACCCCACTGGCTGCCATCGCCCAGCAACTGGGTAAAGCGCGGGGTGTCTTGCGGGGTGCTGATGATGAGCACGTCACGAATGCCGGCCAGCATGAGGGTGCTGAGCGGGTAGTAAATCATGGGCTTGTCGTACACCGGCAGCAGTTGTTTACTGATGGTCAGAGTGGCGGGGTGCAGGCGCGTACCAGAGCCGCCTGCGAGGATGATGCCTTTGCGTTGTGTCATGTTTAATTCAGGTCAGGTTGTGAAGCCAATTTTGCGGCGGTGCGTTTCAGAACACTCGCGTAATCCGGAAGTCGCAGCAGGATGTCCTTGAAACTGTGCTCGTCATACGCATGGCTGAGTTGGTTACGGTCGTCTACGGCAGCCAACAGCACTTGATAGTCGTCTTCTGTCAGGTAGCCCTGCATGTAATACGCCTTGATCACTTTTTTGGGTGAAGCTTCATCAATACCATTAGCCGCCTTCAGGTGAGCTTTCATGGCCTTCCAACACAGCTCTATGGTGTATTCAAATTTTTGAACCTGGCCGTTTTGTAAGCCGTCAACAATCAGGGGGGTTTGCAATTGCTCGGCCAGATGCGCCAGGTCGAGGCTCACAAGCTCGACCAAGCTTTGGCTCGCTTCCAAAAAAGCTGCGACTTTTACATCCATCGCACTGCGTCCTTGCGAACCTGATCGCCAAATCGGCCGTTGAGCTGCGCTGTGGTCACTAGGTCTACTTTGAAGGGAACAAAGGATTCCTCCAGCTTGTCTTGCAGTTCGCCCAATTGCGCGCGCGTAACGGGCGCGTCAATCCACAAATCGTAGTCTGCATTCCACGCATGGCTACCCCTGGCACGGGAGCCATAGAGGTACACGGCCGCAGGGCCTGGTGCCAGGTCGGCCAACAGGCTGCGGATGTAAGCCTCACTGCGGTGGCGGAGTTCGTCGCGGGTCATCTGTAGTCGTAACTTGGTTCGTTTAAATGTCTAGCTCGTCCAGCATACGCGAGACGCCGTTTTGCCAGGGGGGTAAGTGAATGCCAAACTGCGATTTTATCTTGCTACAGTCCAGGCGTGAGTTGAGCGGGCGCTGGGCTGCTGTGGGGTAGGCGGAAGTGGGAATGGCTTCGGGCTGGTCGGAACCAAGTGTAAGTGACACGCCGCGCTCGCGGGCTAGGGCAAAGACGTACTGGGCGTACGCATGCCACGAGGTTTCGCCACTGGCAGCCAGGTGGTAGGTGCCGTACAGCGCGGCCGCCTTGTCTTGCTGTAACGGCAGTTGGCGTAGTACCTGGGCGGTCACATCAGCCAGCAGCTCAGCTCCGGTGGGCGCGCCGATCTGGTCGTTGATGACTTTCAAAGTCTCGCGTTCCCTGGCCAGGCGCAGCATGGTTTTGGCAAAGTTGCCACCACGGGCGGCATACACCCAACTGGTGCGAAAGATCAGGTGCTGCGGGCAGTGCTGGGCAATGGCGCGTTCACCCGCCAGTTTGCTGCTGCCATAGACGTTCAAGGGGGCGGGGGTGTCCGTCTCTACCCAGGGCGTGCTGCCGCTGCCATCGAATACATAGTCTGTTGAATAGTGAACTACAGTTGCTCCTATTTTGCTAGCTGCTTGCGCAATAGCTGCGGGGGCTAGGGCGTTAATGGCCTGTGCAACCGCAGGTTCGACCTGGGCTTTGTCTACCGCCGTGTAGGCGGCCGCGTTGACGATAATCTGCGGCTGAATGCTGAGCACGGTGTGCGCCACACCTTCGGGATTGTTGAAGTCGGCGCAGTAGTCTTGGCTATGGGTGGACAGGGCCACTACCTCGCCCAACGGGGCCAGGCTGCGTTGCAGTTCCCAGCCGACCTGGCCGGTTTTACCAAAGAGCAGGATTTTCATACGGCGGCAGCAGTCAATTTGCGTCGTCGCAGAGATTTTTCGTCACTGTCTGTAGCATGGGTAGCAGCTCTAGTGCACGAACCTGGCTAGCAAGTCTTTCAGCAGACACTAGATGAGAAGCTGGGTTCATAGCGCTATGCCCGTGCGCAATGCCTCACGGTGAATCGGTAGTTGTGGTGTCTGTGGGTCGAGCAGCACAATGTCAATTTTCTGCATGCCCAGTTGCATCTGCAGGCGTGCATTCATGCGTAAGGCTTGGCGCACCTGCAGTGCCTGAGGCTTGGGCAAGCTGACCAGCAGGTCTATATCTCCGCCGCGTTGGGTATCGTCCACACGTGAGCCAAATAAAAACACCCGCGCATCAGCTCCAAACTGCTGCAAAGTTTCGCTTTTGATGGTGTCGATTTCAGTGGGGGACAGACGCATGACAGTATTTTATGGTTGTTCAGCTCAGGCACCCGCATATTGCTTCAGTACGCAGTCCCGGTACGCCCCGCTTTGCACCTGGGCGACCCAGTCGGCATGGTCCAGATACCATTGCACGGTTTTGCGGATACCGCTGTCGAAAGTCTCAGCGGGTTTCCAGCCCAGTTGCTGGTGGATCTTGCTGGCGTCAATGGCGTAGCGCCGGTCATGGCCAGGGCGGTCTTTGACGGTGGTGATCTGGGTTTTGTAGCTGGTGCCGTCCGCCTTGGGGCGCAGGCCGTCCAGCAGGGCGCAGATGGTGTGGACGATCTCGATATTGGGCTTTTCGTTCCAGCCGCCAATGTTATACACCTCACCCGGTGTACCGGCTTCGAGCACCCTGCGAATCGCGCTGCAGTGGTCGCCCACATACAGCCAGTCGCGAATTTGCATGCCGTCGCCATAGACAGGCAGAGATTTACCCGCCAGGGCGTTGACGATCATCAGGGGGATGAGTTTTTCGGGGAAGTGCAGGGGGCCGTAGTTGTTGCTGCAGTTGGTGGTGAGAACCGGCAGGCCGTAGGTGTGGTGGTAGGCGCGGGTTAAATGGTCGCTGGCGGCCTTGCTGGCGCTGTAGGGGCTGTTGGGTTCGTAGGTGTGGGTTTCTGTAAACGGGGCATCGGTTGCTTTGAGGGAGCCATACACCTCGTCGGTAGACACGTGCAGGTAGCGAAACGCGGCTTTGCGGGCATCGTCCAACCCACCCCAGTAGGCACGCACCGCCTCCAGCAGGCGAAAGCTGCCGACGATGTTGGTCTGGATGAAGTCTTCGGGGCCGTGGATGGAGCGGTCTACATGGCTTTCGGCGGCAAAATGCACGACGGCGCGGATCTGGTGTTTTTGCAGTAACTCAGCCACCAGCGTGCTGTTGGCGATGTCGCCTTGTACAAAGACATGCTGTGGATTACCTTTTAATGCCGTCAGGTTGTGCTGGTTGCCCGCGTAGGTGAGTTTGTCTAGGTTGACGACGCCTTCTTGCGAGGCCTTGCACCAGTCTAGTACAAAGTTCGAGCCTATAAAGCCTGCCCCGCCGGTTACCAAAATCATAGGTTCTCCCAAAAGATAAGCTGTTGATTATCTGCTATCAAAATTGCGTCTTTCCTGCAGAAGGCTCAGACTTAAACCCGTTCGGGTTGCGCGACTGCCAGCGCCAATGGTCTGCGCACATGGTGCCAAGGTC
Organism: Polaromonas sp.; assembly: GCA_043774625.1. Classification (GTDB taxonomy): domain Bacteria; phylum Pseudomonadota; class Gammaproteobacteria; order Burkholderiales; family Burkholderiaceae_C; genus JAAFIP01. Next base: position 14,872 of record JAYVTG010000081.1, read on the forward strand.
GCGCACGGCGCGCCAAGCCAGCAGTGTGGCAGCCTTGGTGGTGCCTGCGTAACAGGCCGCTACGTCACCGCTGCGCCTGGGAGCGATGGTGTAGGGCACACTCTTGCCGCTGGCCTTTTCAAAGGCTTTGACCATGTCCAGCACGCTATAGCCCTGGCCCGTACCCAGGTTGACGGCAAAACACTGCGGGCTTTGTAATTGCTGCAAGGCCTTCACATGCCCCAGTGCCACGTCCACCACATGGATGTAGTCTCGCACCCCGGTTCCATCGGGCGTGTCGTAGTCGTTACCCCAAATTTGTAATTGCTTGCGCCGCCCCACGGCTACTTGCGCCACAAAGGGCATGAGGTTATTGGGAACGCCCATCGGGTCTTCGCCAATCAGCCCGCTTGCATGCGCGCCCACGGGGTTGAAGTAACGCAAAATGCCAATGCGCCAATCAGGTGATGCTGCAAAGTGCTCGCGCAGCATGTCTTCTATGACCAATTTCGTGCGGCCATAGGGGTTGGTGGCCGACAACGGGTGGTCTTCGTTCAAAGGCAGATACTGCGGCGCGCCATACACCGTGGCAGACGAGCTGAACACCAGTGTGTTGACCTGTGCTGCCTGCATGGCACGCAGCAGGCACAGGGTGCCGTAGACATTGTTCTCGTAATAGTCCAGTGGTTTTTGCACCGATTCACCCACCGCCTTGAGGCCTGCAAAATGGATGACGGCATCGCAGGCATGCTGCGTCAAGGCGGAAGTCAGCGCGGCCTGGTCACGCAAGTCGCCGTGAACCAGGGTCAGCTTTTTACCAGCGATCGACTGCACACGGTCAATGGCTGCGGTTTGGCTATTGCAAAAATTGTCAAACACCACGACCTCGTAGCCTGCGCCCAGCAACTCCACGCAGGTGTGCGAGCCAATATAGCCAGCGCCCCCGGTCACAAAAATGCGCGCCATACGATGCCTTTCCCTCAAGTTAGTTTTAGCCTGTAATTATGGAGCGCTTTTTGCGCGGTAACATCGCCCCATGCTGGCAAAACTGATGGGTCTCTTTTTATTGGGCTTGGTTCGGCTCCTCACAGGGGCACAGGCGCGCTGGCATGGTTGCCCGCCCAAGGCCGAACAGCGCATTTACTTTGCCAACCACCAAAGCCATGCAGACCTGGTGATGATCTGGGCGGCGCTACCCACCGAGCTGCGCAGCATCACGCGGCCCATCGCCGCCAAAGACTATTGGACCAAAACGCCGTTTAAAAAATGGATCACCACCGAAGTGTTTAACGCCGTGTATGTGGACCGTGAGCGAACGGACGGTGCTGACCCGTTGCAACCCCTGATAGACGCCTTGCAGGGCGGTGATTCGATTATTCTGTTTCCCGAAGGCACGCGGGGGGCCGAAGAATTGCCCCAGCGCTTCAAGTCAGGCCTGTACAACCTGGCGCTGAAATTCCCCAACGTGGTCTTGGTGCCCGCGTGGATCAACAACATCCAGCGCGTTATTCCCAAAGGTGAAGTGGTGCCCGTGCCCGTGCTGTGCAGCGTCACTTTTGGGGCCCCCATGCACGTTAACCGGTATGAAGACGACAGCGGTGAGCCCAGGGTAGAAGACCATGCCGACTTTGCCACCCGCGCCCGCGACGCCGTCATCGCCCTGCGCGATGTCTAGCCTGGAACGCCATGAACCAATTTTTGCGCAATCTAACTCCCGGGCAGCAAGTGGGCCTGCTGTTTGTCGTGCTCTTCGGTTTGCTGCTGATAGCGTCGGTTATCGTCTTTGCGCAGTCCCTGTGCGAGCGCGAGTCTGCCCGTGGCGAGGCCCGCGCCGCCGATTTGAAGCGCTTGGGTGGTCTGCTGCGCACCTCCTGGGCCATGGCAGGCATTTTCTGGGTGGGCTGGGCATCGGGCGATCTGGTGGCCACCGTGTTGTTTGCCTTGGTCGCATTTTTGGCGCTGCGCGAATTCGTCACCCTGTCGCCCACCCGCCGGGGCGACCACCGCAGCCTGATTTTGGCGTTTTTTGTCGTGTTGCCCCTACAGTTTTGGCTCGTAGCCACCGAACACTTTGACCTGTTTACCGTATTCATTCCGGTGTATGTGTTTTTAGCCATCCCGGTGGTCAGCGCCTTGGCCAATGACCCAGAGCGTTTTTTGGAGCGTAACGCCAAGCTGCAATGGGGCATCATGGTCTGCGTCTATGGTATGAGCCATGTGCCTGCCCTGCTGCTGCTGGACTTTCCCAAACACCACTTTCCGAACTGGAACGATGGTAAAAACGCGTTTTTGGTGTTCTTTTTGGCTTTTAGCGTGCAAACCTGCATGGTGGTGCAGCACTTGGCCCAGCGCCGCATCAAGCGCCCCCCGCGTGCGCCCCTGGTCAGTTTGAGCTTTAACTGGACGAGCTGGAGCATAGGCGTGTTGGCGGGCGGCCTGGTGGGCGCTTTGCTGGCAGGCATTACCCCTTTTGCGCCCGGCCAAGCCACGGTGATGGCCTTGATTGCCTGCGTGGCGGGCAGCTTTGGCCATTTGGTCATGAAAGCCCTGAAACGCGACCGGGGCGTGACCCACTGGGGTGGCAGCCCGTCCGTCACAGGAGCCACGGGCCTGCTGGACCGCGTCGATGCCCTGTGTTTTGCTGCGCCAGTGTTTTTTCACTCGGTAAGATGGTATTTTGGGCTGTAGCCAGCGCAGAATATGCGCAAGCAGCTATTAAATTAATAGTATTCATCAACTCTTCCAAACTCCCATGCGCATTCTTGGCATAGACCCTGGCCTGCAAACTACCGGCTTTGGCGTGGTGGACATGCATGGCCAAAAGCTGCACTACGTGGCCAGTGGCACCATCTCTACCCGCCACCTGCCCACGGGCGAGTTGCCTGCACGCCTTAAAGTGCTGTTTGACGGTGTGCGTGAGGTGGTAGACACCTACCAACCCGACACCGCGTCGGTAGAAATCGTCTTCGTCAACGTCAACCCGCAGTCCACCTTGTTGCTGGGCCAGGCCCGTGGTGCCTGCGTGGTGGGCTTAGTAAGCGCTGACTTGGAGGTGGCTGAATACACGGCGTTGCAGATGAAGCAGGCGGTGGTGGGCTATGGCAAGGCCGCCAAGAGCCAGGTGCAGGAGATGGTGATGCGTTTATTGAAGTTGCCCGGTCTGCCGGGCAAAGACGCAGCCGATGCATTGGGGCTGGCCATTACCCACGCCCATGCGGCGCATTCAATGCAGCGCATGGCAGCGGTGTCGCCGCTGGCCAAGCGTTCATCTGCTTCTTATAAGGCAGGACGTAGCTATTAATTTAGTAGCTGCTCGCGCATATGCTGCGCTGGCATTGGGCTGTTTTGGTATGGTGCGCTTGTGCTATCTGGTGCTGTGGGTTTGCGGATACCTTTGGGGCTGGGAGCGTTTGCGCTGTCTGGCACTGTGGGTGGGCGGATACCTTTGGGGCATAGAGCGTTTGCGCTGCCAGGCACTGTGCGTGGGCGGATACCTTCGTGTCCTCCGCCAGGTTTTAGGTATTGGCTTCTTGTCAGCTTTTGTACCTGGCTCCCCCTTTTACCTACGGTATCCGCCCACGCACAGTGCCTGACAGCGCAAACGCGTGGCGGGGGGGTGAAACTGTGTACGGTTTGTGAGACTGTGCGTGGCTGTGCCGTGTTGCAAGCCAACCACCTCAGTTGGGGCGTATGTCGATGGTCTGTGCAGCGTAGCGGCATAAAGGCGGAGGCGCGTACAAGACGACGCGAGAAGATACTACGCCCCCGCGCCGGGGGACAGCCGCGTAGCTGCACAGGCCATCGGCATACGCCAGCGCGAGGTATCAGACCATCGGCATATGCCAGCGCGAAGTATCAGTCCAGTCATGCAACCCGAAGAGTCACACCTGCAAACGCTACAAAATCAATAGCTGCTCGCGCATATTCCACGCTGGCAACAGCCTGAAATAACCAAAAAACTAGACGTTGAACAAAAAGTTCAACACGTCCCCGTCCTTGACGATGTATTCCTTGCCCTCAGCGCGCATCTTGCCAGCGTCTTTGGCGCCCTGTTCGCCGCCTAGCTTGATGTAATCGTCAAACGCAATCGTCTGCGCGCGGATAAAACCGCGTTCAAAGTCGGTGTGGATCACACCTGCCGCTTGCGGGCCGGTCGCGCCCACCGGTACCGTCCAGGCGCGCACTTCTTTTACGCCTGCCGTAAAGTAGGTTTGCAGGCCCAGCAGACCAAAGCCCGCACGAATCAGGCGGTTCAGGCCCGGCTCGGTCTGGCCGATTTCGGCGAGGAACATTTCTTTGTCTTCATCGCTCATATCGGCCATTTCGGCCTCTATCTTCGCGCAAATCGCTACAACTGGGGCGTTTTGCTTGGCGGCGTACTCGCGCAGCTTGTCCAAAAACGGGTTGTTCTCAAAGCCGGTTTCGGACACATTGCCCACAAACATGGCAGGCTTGGCGGTAATCAGGCACAGCGGTTTGAGCAGCAATTGCTCGTCCTTGTCAAAGCTCAAACTGCGCACGGGCAGGCCCTGGTTCAGCGCAGCTTGGCACTTTTCTAGCAGCGGCACCAGTTTGGCGGCCTCTTTGTCGGTGCCCGACTTGGCAGACTTTTGCGAGCGCTGCAGGGTTTTGTCTACCGTGGTCAGGTCGGCCAGGCACAGCTCGGTCTGAATCACTTCAATGTCAGAAATCGGGTCTACGCGGCCTGCCACGTGGATCACGTTGTCGTCGGCAAAGCAGCGCACCACGTTCACAATGGCGTCGGTTTCGCGGATATGGGCCAAAAACTGGTTACCCAGGCCCTCGCCCTTACTGGCGCCGGCGACCAGGCCCGCAATATCGACAAATTCCACAATCGCGGGCACGATGCGTTCGGGGCCGACGATTTTGGCCAACTGCTGCAGGCGAGCGTCGGGCAGTTCGACCACGCCCACGCTGGGCTCGATGGTGCAAAAGGGGTAGTTTTCTGCAGGCACGCTGGCTTTGGTCAGCGCGTTAAACAGGGTGGATTTTCCGACGTTGGGCAGGCCAACAATGCCGCATTTCAGGCTCATAATTTGGTTTCCATGGTAGGGGCATAAGTGTATGCGAACTCTGCTGCACTCTGATTTTGGGGTGTTGGTGGCAGACGCGTCACTGGTCACCCTGACCTTGGGTGTTACTCATCGTTGGTCCCCGTATCCTTGTCGTCCCAAGGGGTGGCCCGTGCGTTGTAAGTGCTGTGTTTTTCTTTTTTCAGGAGTTGGTAACATGCGCAAATTTTTAACGCTGACTGCTTTGGTGGTGTCTGGTTGGGGCGGTGCAGGCCTTGCACATGCTGACACAGACGCTGCTTTGGAAAAAGCCATGGCAAATATTCCTATTGAAAAGATTTTGAGCCAAATCTTGTCGTCTATCGACACCCAGGCCCTGAGCCAGGGTCTGGAGAAGGCGGCGCAAGATATTGCCGCAGGCAAGGCACCAGAGCAGGGCGCTACAAGCCCGGCCATGCAAGAGATGCAGGCGAAGCTGCAAAAGCAGATACAGACGATGGCTCCCGAACTGGCACGCGGCATGGCCAGCGTCATCGGCCCCTTGGTGTCGGGTGCCTTGACCGAGTTGAAGGCGGAGCTGGCCAACGCGCGCTGAACCGTACTGCTTGGCGTTGTTTGCTATTATTTCGGTAGCTGCTTGCGCATATTCCACGCTGGTATTGGGCTGTTTTTGCATATGCCGTTGCGCTGCCAGGTGCTGTGGACGGACGGATACCTTCGGGGTTGGGAGCGTTTGCGTTGCCAGGCACTGTGCGTGGGCGGATACCTTCGGGGCTGGGAGCGTTTGCGCTGCCAGGCACTGTGCGTGGGCAGATACCTTCGTGTCCTCCGCCAGGGTATAGGCCTTAGCTTCTTGTCAGCTTTTGTACCTGGCTCCCCCTTTTACCTACGGTATCCGCCCACGCACAGTGC
>JAYVTG010000082.1:0-2206 GCA_043774625.1 Polaromonas sp.
GTTCGATTTTGATTGAGACGGTTTTCTCATGGCCAGGGACGGGTTTCTTGCTCAACTCTGCGATTTTTCAGCGTGACTTGCCGCTGCTACAAGGCACTATTTTGGTGCTGGCCATGTTTTTTGTGGTGCTGAATTTGCTGGTGGATGTGGTGCAAACGCTGCTTGACCCACGTATTGCAAGATGACTGCCCTAACAGCAACACAATCAGCCGTGCAGCCTCTTGAGCGTTCGCCGGGTTATTGGCAATCGGTGCTCCAGCGCTTGTTCAAAGACAAAGTCGCGCTAGGCGCGGGCTTTGTGATTTTGATTTTGTTCTTCATGGCTATTTTTGGCCCGTATATCGTGCCCGCCGACCCGTACCAGTCGTCCATTCTCGGCAGGCTCAAAGCGATTGGCAGCCCCGGCTTTCTGCTGGGCAGTGACGAGCTGGGCCGTGACATGTTGTCGCGCCTGATCATAGGTAGCAGGCTGTCGCTGTTTATTGGCCTGACGCCCGTCATGTTTGCCTTTGTGATTGGCACTGTCATTGGCCTGCTGGCGGGCTACGCGGGTGGCCTGACCAACAGCGCCATCATGCGCACGATTGATGTGTTCTACGCCTTTCCGTCGGTGCTGCTGGCCATTGCACTGTCGGGCGCGTTGGGCGCGGGTATTTTCAATTCGCTGATTTCGCTGACGATTGTGTTCATACCGCCGATTGCGCGCGTGGCCGAAAGCGTGACCACGCAGGTGCGCATGCGCGACTATGTGGAATCAGCCCGCGCTACCGGCGCAAACGCTTTCACGATTGTTCGTGTGCATGTGCTGGGCAATGTGCTGGGGCCGATTTTTGTCTACGCCACCAGCTTGATTGCGGTGTCAATGATTTTGGCTTCAGGCTTGAGCTTTTTGGGCCTAGGCGTCAAGCCGCCAGAACCTGAATGGGGCTTGATGCTCAATACACTGCGCACTGCCATTTATACCCAGCCATGGGTAGCTGCGCTGCCCGGCGCGATGATTTTCATCACGTCGATTGCTTTCAACATGTTGTCGGACAGTTTGCGTGCCGCAATGGATAACAAACGATGACAAGCCACGCGCCAAGCATTCAGCCGCTGCTGCAAATCAAGGGGCTCACCAAGCACTTTCCGCTGAAGAAAAACCTATTTGGCAAGGGCGACGTCGTTCGTGCCGTTGACAACATTGACTTCGACCTGATGCCCGGCGAAACACTTGGCGTGGTGGGTGAATCTGGTTGCGGCAAAAGCACCACCGCCCGGCTATTGATGCAGCTGGTCAACCCCACCGCTGGTGAAGTGGTGTTTGACGGCGCAGTGGTGGGCAGCCGTGACTTGCCACTCAAAGAATTCAGGCGCCAAGTGCAAATGGTGTTTCAAGACAGCTACGCATCACTTAACCCACGGCTGACGATTGAAGACTCGATTGCATTTGGCCCGCAAGTGCATGGCGTGTCAAAAACGGAATCTCTAACAAGAGCGCACCACCTGTTAGATCGGGTAGGCCTTGCGCCCGCACGCTTTGCGGCGCGCTATACACATGAGCTGTCGGGCGGGCAGCGCCAGCGGGTGAACATTGCGCGCGCCTTAGCACTGCAACCGCGTGTGGTGATTTTGGACGAGGCCGTGTCAGCACTTGACAAGTCAGTCGAAGCGCAAGTGCTCAACCTGCTGTTGGACTTGAAAGACGCGTTTAACCTCACCTACGTTTTTATCAGCCATGACCTGAACGTGGTGCGCTATATCAGCGACCGGGTCATGGTGATGTACCTGGGCCAGGTGGTGGAAATTGGCGCGGCTGATGCGCTGTTTAGCAACCCCGAGCACCCGTACACCCGGGCGTTGCTGTCGTCAATTCCCGCGATGGACCCAGAGCGCCGTACCGAGAAAGCCGCTATTTCAGGCGACCCGCCCAACCCTATCAACCCGCCCAGCGGTTGCCGTTTTCATACCCGTTGCCCTGCAGCCCAAACGATATGTGCGCAGCGTGCCCCTGTTTTAGGTAGTACCCACAGCCCTCATCTGGTGTCTTGCCTGATGTATGAGCCCGGCAGTGGCTACAAAATTGAATCAAATGCAGGTGTTGCAGCATGACCGCGCCCTACGTTTCGATTGAAAACCTAAACGTCACCTTCACCGGCGGTGCCCGTCCGGTCAAGGCGGTCAATGGTGTGGACTTACGGGTTAATCGCGGGGAAGTGGTGGCGCT
>JAYVTG010000083.1:0-2642 GCA_043774625.1 Polaromonas sp.
CAGGTGGTGGCTGGCGTGCCACCGGACTATTTCAGCGCCACAGGCCAACGCTGGGGCAACCCGCTCTACCGCTGGCCAGTGCACCACGCCCAAAAGTATGCCTGGTGGACCGAGCGGGTGCGGCGCACTTTCGAACTGGTAGATATAGTGCGCATCGACCACTTCCGCGGTTTTGCGGGTTATTGGGAAATCCCGGCGAGTGAACCAACAGCCGTGGTCGGGCGCTGGATGCCCGGGCCGGGCGCGCCATTGTTCGAGGCGATAGCCGCAGCGTTGGGTGACTTGCCCATCATTGCCGAAGACCTGGGCCTGATCACGCCCGAGGTAGACAGCCTGCGTCGGCAGTTCAAGCTGCCCGGCATGCGGGTGCTGCATTTTGCATTTGGTGGCAGCAACACCAATGCCTATCTGCCACATAACTACGAATCCAACACGGTAGTCTATGGCGGCACACACGATAACAACACGTCAATGGGATGGTGGGCCGAGGCCAGCCCGGCAGAACGTACCCATGTATCCGAGTACTTGGGCACCGATGGCCATGAAATCCACTGGGACCTGATTCGCGCCGCCTGCGCCAGTGTTGCCGATACCGCCATCCATCCGCTGCAGGATGTGTTGGGCCTGGGAAGCGAACATCGGATGAACCTGCCCGGCAAGGGCGAAGGGTATTGGGAGTGGCGCTTTGAATGGGAGCAGGTGAGGCCAGAACATGCGGCGCGGCTCAAGCATCTTTGCAAGCTTTACAGGCGCAGCTAAGCTTGGTCTGTCAGGGTGAATCCTGAAATCCGAAATGCTTTTTCGGGGCATCCCACATCATGGTCTGTCGCTCGGATAGCGAAAAATCTGCCTCATAAATTTTCAGCATCGGGCCATAGTCCAACCGGTAGGGTGCTTTCAGGTAGGGCCAGTCCGATGCCCACACGCAGTGGTGCAAACCAAAGTTTTTCGACAGCAATTCGGTGTAAGACCGGGTATCGGCAAAAGGAAATGCCGAGTTTGAAAATTTGACAAAACCTGAAATTTTGACCACCGCCCTGCTTTCGCGGCCCAACGCAAGCAAGGCCTGAAAACCAGGCTGATGGGTTCCAGCGTCGACGTTGGGCCTGCCGCAGTGGTCAAACATGGCTTTGACATCCACCCGGGCGAGCATAGGCAGAAAATCCAGCAACAAATCTTTTTCAACTTGAAACTGGGCCCACATGTCCAGTTGCTTTAAGCGGCCGAGCAGGGGTTCGATGTCTGCGTAGAAAGCGGCCCCCATCAAAGCCACGTTGAAGGCAATACCAATTACACCCTTGGTTTTTAAAATTTCCAATTGTTCAAGGCTGCAGTCATTGGCAACCACCGCGATGCCCTTGAATTTTTGCGGTGCCGACGCAATGGCGTTCAGCATGCACCGGTTGTCGGTGGCGTAGCCCGAGTTGGGGCCAACCAGCAGCGCGTGCCTGACTTCATAACACCGCATCAGTTCTTCAAAATAGCGCACATTGCCAGTCTCTTGCCCAGTAGGTTTGTAGGCAACGGAATCCGGGTACGGAAAACCAGCAGGGTCTAGGATGTGACAGTGGCTGTCGATTTTGGGCTCAGTCAAGATGCTCATGGCTCATACCCCAAAGGCATTGTTTGGATGCATCTAATTTACCCATAAAAAGGCCGCTGACTTGTGATTGTCAGCGGCTATCGCACTGTAAATTGCGCAGTTAGTCGCAACTCTTATGCTGCAGTCAAGCGAGGTCGAACCGGTCCAGGTTCATCACTTTGGACCAGGCTGCAATAAAGTCAGTGGTGAATTTTTGCAGTGAATCAGTACAGGCATAAACTTCTGCAACCGCACGCAATTGTGCATTGGAGCCGAAGACGAGATCAACGACGGTTCCTGTCCATTTGAGTTGGCCGTTGCTCCGGTCACGCCCTTCCAGCACACCGTCTGCTGCCGCAGATTTTTTCCACTGGGTGCCCATGTCAAGCAAATTGACAAAGTAGTCATTGGTCAACACGCCTGGCCGGTTGGTAAACACGCCCTGCTGTCTCTGCCCGAAATTGGCGTCGAGCACACGCAAGCCACCCACCAGTACCGTCATCTCGGGTGCGGTCAGTTGCAGAAGTTGCGCCTTGTCGATCAGCTGTGCGGCAGCGTCTCTTTCATGACCTAGCTGGGTGTAATTGCGAAACCCGTCAGCGGTAGGCTCCAGAACCTTGAAGGAGTCCACGTCAGTCTGTTCTTGTAGCGCGTCCGTGCGACCCGGGTAGAAAGGCACTTGCACTTGAACACCTGCTTTTTGGGCAGCGTCTTCAATGGCAGCGCAGCCGCCCAACACAATCAAGTCAGCCAATGACACCTTTTTATTGCCGGTTTGTGCGGCGTTGAAGTCCCGATGAACCGCATCCAGCTTGGACAGGATCTTGACCAGTTCGCTCGGCTGATTAACTTCCCAGTCTTTTTGGGGTGCCAGGCGAATCCGCGCGCCGTTTGCGCCGCCCCGTTTGTCGCTACCGCGAAAGGTGGATGCCGACGCCCATGCGGTATTGACAAGCTGCGCAGTGGTCAAGCCGGAATTGAGCAGTTTGGCTTTCAGGTGCTGAATATCCAGCGCGTCGACCAACCCGTGGTCAACCACAGGAACCGGGTCTTGCCAGAC
>JAYVTG010000084.1:0-10161 GCA_043774625.1 Polaromonas sp.
TCCTCCAGTGCCGGGTTTCCCCGATCGCACCAGCGGCGGTCTGGCAGGCTTCACGCTTTGATTATCGTCGTTTTGTTTTATGACTGGGTTTGCGTTCGATTCCAGCAAAGCCAAAAGCTATCAATATAGTGGACATGGATAGCATAAAAATAAGTACTGGAAACGCAGATTTTTCTTCAAGAGATAAGCGTGATTTTGAGGGGTTGCTTTTTTCATACCAAATATATCGGTTAGCGTAAGCGGTTTGTGCGTTTGGGATATTTTCCTGGCAAGCTTTCAAAGACGAAAACCTTATCGGCTCTGTTATCTTGAAGTTTTCTGCTTTACCGATGACTTGCGATACTACGTAATCGTAAACCACATCCATTCGATAGCCACCGCTCTTACCCGATGACCATCCGCAGCTTGCTCCTTGGAATTTCGCCAATATCGATACAGGTTCCCTAAGCCTAAGCTCTTCCGTAATTTGGATATGAAAGAAATAGCTCCAAGTACCTATGCCCACAAATATCAGCGATAAAAAGAAACAAGTAAATGGCGATGCGGTATATTTATTTTCAAAAATCGGCATGCCTAAATCTTAGGGTAAAAATAAGGGCTACCTGCTTTCACAGCCAGCTTTTCTACTGAATCGGTATATCTACTTGCCCGAAGCCTGCAGCGCCGCAATCCGTTCTTCCATCGGCGGGTGGGTGCTAAAGAGTTTGCCCAAACCACCTGCAATACCCATGGCGGCCATGCTCTTGGGTAGTTCGCCGGGGGTCAGGCCGCCCAGGTGGGCCAAGGCGTTTTGCATGGATTTGCTTTGACCCATGAGGTTGGCAGCGCCTGCGTCAGCGCGGAATTCGCGTTGGCGACTGAACCAGGCCACGATCATGGCTGCGACAAAGCCTAGCAAGATGTCCATAACGACGGTGGTGACAAAGTAGCCTATGCCGGGGCCAGAGTTGTTACCGCCCTTGCGCAAGAAGGAATCGACCAGGGTGCCGACGACGCGGCTGATGAAGACGACAAACGTATTCATCACGCCTTGAATCAGTGTCATGGTGACCATGTCGCCGTTGGCCACGTGGGCGATTTCGTGGCCGATGACGGCTTCGACCTCTTCGCGCGTCATGTTTTGCAACAAGCCAGTCGAGACGGCTACGAGAGCAGAGTTTTTGAATGCGCCGGTAGCAAAAGCGTTCGGTTCGCCTTCGTAAATGGCGACTTCGGGCATGCCAATGCCTGCCTTGTCGGCAAACTTGCGCACGGTTTCCACAATCCAGACTTCGTCGGCATTTTGCGGCTGCTCAATCACACGCGCGCCCGTGCTCCACTTGGCCATCATCTTGCTGGCCAAGAGGGAGATAAACGCCCCCGTGAAGCCGACGACCAGCGAATAGCCCATCAGCGTGGTGACCTGCAGGTTGCCGCTTGGGCTGATGAAGCGGTTCAGGCCGAAGATGGATGTGATGATCCCCAAGACGACCATCACGGCCAGGTTGGTGCCTACGAAAAGGAGGATGCGTTTCATGTGAGTGGCATTCATAGCGCGCGAAGGCGTGCCGTGGTGCAAATAGTAGGGCCAAAATGGTAAAAATCAAGACGGTGGGCGGTTTGCCCGGCTTTTCTTGTGGTTTTACAGCCGGTTTGCATGCGGCTCGTATGGTTTTTTTACATTGGCTGTGGCGATGCCATAGCACGGGCGGGACGAAACACCTGCGCATCGTCGTAAAAAGCAGCAGCTTCGTTGGCTGGCCACCAGCCGGGCACACCCAGCACGGGCAGCGGCAAAAAGGGTTTGGGCACCAGGGTTTGGGGGCAAAGTAGCTGGCTGATGTGCGCATCCCAGTCTGTGGGGTTAGCACTATTTGCTATATTTTTAGTAGCTACTTGCGCAATAAATACGTGCGCTGTGACTGATTTATAGGGATAAACCAGTTTTTCCAGCAGCGCATGGCCAAAGAGTATGGGTGGGTTGTGCAGCCACTCGTTGCGCAACTCGGTAAAGGCACACTGCCAGTGGCGGTTGTGCAAGGCATCGACCAGTGCAGGACTGGGGTGCATGAAGGCGGCATTTTCGTCGAACACGGTCAACGCATCGCGCAGCGGCCCGCGCGTGGCCTGCACACCATGGGTCTGGATCTGCTGCGCCTGCAGGGCGTTGAGTTTTTGTTTGATATGCGGAAAGACGACCCACGCCAGACCGTTGAAAAAGTCGTGCAAGTTGTCGCGGGTAGGGACTTGCCTGCTATCAAAGATGAACTGCTCGTAGGCTGCACCTTCGGGCATGGCGGCTTGGGGGACGAAACTGATCACTGAATTTTCAGCATTGAGTGCGCCAGCAACCGTATCGCCTGCAATGATGCGCTGCGCAACCCGCTGGCCCACTGAGCGCCACGGGTTCCACCAGGGCGCAGACCAATCTATACCCTGCAACTGGGTGTACGGGTGTGTTTGTACACGAATGGCATTTACTATAATATTCATAGCTGCTTGCGCATATTCTACGCTGGCTAGCGGCCTATTTAGCTGTCAAAAAGTTTGATGCGGGTGCACGGAGGCGTTCAGATTTCCGTTTGCATGCGCCAAGGCAGGGCTTCGCCTGAACGCAGGGGTTTCAACTGGGCCTCGCCAAAAGCAAAGCTCTCGGGCGGCGTCCAGCTTTCGCGCTTTAAGGTAATGTGTCCTTTATTACGCGGCAAACCGTAAAAGTCTGCGCCGTTAAAACTGGCAAAGGCTTCCAGCTTGTCTAAAGCACCTGCGTTGTCAAAAGCTTCGGCATACATCTCAATGGCCGCATGCGCCGTGTAGCAGCCTGCGCAGCCGCTGGCATGTTCTTTCAAGTGCGCAGGGTGGGGGGCGCTGTCGGTGCCCAGAAAAAACTTGGGGGAGCCACTCACCACGTTATGCACCGCCGCCTGCACCAGGGCCACGCGGTGCGTTTCGCGCTTTAAAACCGGCAGGCAGTAGTAATGCGGCCGCATGCCACCCATAAAGAGCGCGTTGCGGTTGTACAGCAAGTGGTGTGCGGTAATCGTCGCTGCAGTGAACTTGTCGGCACTGTGCACGTACTGCGCTGCGTCTTTTGTCGTGATGTGTTCAAACACGATTTTCAACTCGGGAAAGTCTTTGCGCAGCGGGATAAGCTCTTTGTCTATAAACACGGCTTCGCGGTCAAACAGGTCGATGTCGCTGCTGGTCACCTCGCCATGCACCAAGAGCAGCAGGCCCTGTTTTTGCATCGCTTCCAGCGTCTTGTACGTCTTGCGCATGTCGGTCACGCCAGCGTCGCTGTTGGTGGTTGCACCCGCAGGGTACAGCTTGAGAGCCACCACACCAGCGTCTTTGGCGCGTTGAATTTCGTCGGCAGGCAGGTTGTCGGTGAGGTACAGGGTCATCAGCGGTTCGAACTGTATGCCTTTGTCTTTAAACGATTCTGGCACGGCTGCTAGGATGCGCTTTTTGTAATCAACCGCCTGCTCAGCAGTGGTTACCGGCGGCTTCAAATTGGGCATGATGATGGCGCGGCCAAACTGGGCAGCGGTGTGTGGAATCACCGTATGCAGCACGGCACCGTCGCGCACATGCAGGTGCCAGTCGTCGGGGCGGGTGATGGTGATGTCGGAAAGGTTTTGAAAAGTCATACCCGTATTGTCCCAGAATTTATTGCGCACTTTTAGCGCACCATTTGCTATGTATTTAGTAGCTGCTTGCGCATATAGTACGCTGGCTAATGGCATATTTAGCTATTGTTTTGCAGTAAACGGCTGATACCAGGTGCTAGCCAAAAAAAAGACACCCGCAGGTGTCAACAAAGTCAAAGAAGCAAAAATCAGTGCTGCAAAATCTTCGACAAAAAGTCCTTCGTTCGTGGCTGGCGATTCTCAGGATGCGCAAAAAACTCCTCTTTGCTGCAGTCTTCCAGAATATGTCCACCCACGTCGATAAAAATCACGCGGCTGGCTACCTTGCGGGCAAAGGCCATCTCGTGGGTGACCACCATCATCGTCATGCCCTCGTTCGCCAGCTTGACCATCACGTCCAGCACCTCGCCCACCATCTCGGGGTCTAGTGCCGATGTAGGTTCGTCAAACAGCATCACGATCGGGTCCATCGACAGCGCACGTGCAATCGCCACACGCTGCTGCTGACCGCCCGACAGTTGACCGGGGAACTTGTCTTTGTGCACCATCAGGCCCACACGGTCCAGCATTTTCAGGCCACGGGTTGTGGCTTCTTCGGCGCTGCGGCCCAGCACCTTCATTTGCGCAATCGTCAAATTCTCGGTCACGCTCAAATGCGGGAACAGTTCAAAATGTTGAAACACCATGCCCACACGGCTGCGCAGCTTGGGCAAGTCGGTTCCCGCGGCGCGCACCGATATGCCGTCTACCGTAATCTCGCCTTCTTGCACCGGCTCCAGCGCGTTAATGGTTTTAATCAGCGTGGATTTGCCGGAACCCGACGGGCCGCACACCACCACCACCTCGCCTTTTTTAATACTGGTAGAGCACTTGTTCAGCACCTGCACTTTGCCATACCACTTGGACACGTTTTTCATTTCAATCATGTTCTTCTCCAGATTTTTTGATAGTTATTAGCAAATGATAGCGATCTTGGCTTGCAGCTTTTTAACTGCAATAGCTCAAGTATCGGGCACAGCCACCAAGCGCAGCGGCTGGGTGAGTTTTTCGGGCACAAGCAAGGCCACTATTTGTGCACGGGTCAATATGCCCAGGCTTTCTGCAATTTCGTCAATCGGCGCGCCCGTAGCAATCGCGGTTTTGGCAATCAAGGCAGCTTTTTCGTAACCAATCAAGGGGTTCAGCGCGGTAACAAGGGTGACCGATTCGCGCACACGCTTGGCCAGCAGGTCGCGGTTAGCTTCGATGCCCGCCACACAATTGTGTTGTAGCGTCAAACAGGCCTGGCTCAAATGCGTGATGCTTTTGAACAGGCTCCAGCCCATAATGGGTTCAAACGCGTTGAGCTGTAGTTGCCCGGCTTCAGAGGCCATGGTGACGGTCATGTCATTGCCAATCACCTCAAATGCCACCTGGTTCATCACTTCAGGAATCACCGGGTTCACCTTGCCCGGCATGATGGACGAACCCGCTTGGCGCGCAGGCAGTTTAATGTCGCCAAAACCCGCCTGCGGGCCGCTGGACAGCAAACGCAGGTCGTTGCAGATTTTGCTGAGCTTGCAGGCGACGCGTTTGAGTACGCCCGACAGTTGTACAAATGCGCCCGTGTCTTGCGTGGCTTCAATCAGGTTGACGGCTTGCTTGACTGGAATGCGGCATTCTTCGGCCAAAAACTTGCAGGCCATGTCGGCGTAACCCGCAGGCGCGTTGATACCGGTGCCTATGGCGGTGGCACCCAGGTTGATTTCTTCAATCAGCGCGCGCGCTTCACGCAAGCGTTCTTCGTCTTCACCGATCATGATGGCGTAGGTTAAAAATTCCTGGCCCAGTGTCATCGGCACAGCGTCTTGCAATTGCGTGCGGCCAATTTTGAGGATGTCTTTGAACTCGTCTGCCTTGGCCTCAAAACCCTTGCGTAGTGTGGCCATAGATTGCAATAGGCGGTCGATGCCCGTCCACAACGCAATACGCACGGCTGTGGGGTACACATCGTTCGTACTTTGCGACGCGTTGACGTGGTCGTTAGGGTGCAACACGTCGTAACGACCCTTCTCAAAACCCAGCTTTTCTAGCGCGATATTGGCCAGCACCTCGTTGGCGTTCATATTGGTGGACGTACCTGCCCCACCCTGGATCACATCCACCACAAACTCGCTGTGGTACTTACCATCAATCAACGCATTGCAGGCCAAGATGATGGCGGCTGCGCGTTTGCGGTCAATGGCGCCCAGGTCTGCATTGGCACGGGTAGCCGCTTTTTTAACAAATCCCAATGCGCGTATCAAGTCGGGCATGGCCGACACGGGCGTGCCCGAGATGGGAAAATTTTCTACGGCGCGGGCAGTGTGCACACCCCAGTAGGCTTCAAAGGGAATATCTCGTTCACCCAAAAAGTCATGCTCGGTGCGAAAACCGTTTGCATCTTTCGGGGCAGCGTTTTGGGCCGCTCCGTGAGCTGCCTCGTGAGCTGTTGATGGCTTGGTCAGTGGGGTGATAACCATGTTCGTATCCCGGTTGTGGAACTGGTCGAACTGTAGTTTTGCGAGGTGCAAAAGTCTAATGCCGTTTGCGCGCCTGGTTATGCAATTAATTTATAAATACAAGTTAATGATTTAACTGCATAAAGTTATGGGCTAGGTCTTATCCTTGATCTCACTCTTGATTTCAACCTTGTTTTTTGGCATTGCCAGCATTGCTTTTGGCAGTGTCTAGCAAGTAGTCCCACAGCGCCAGCGCGGTGCGTTTGGCTGCGCGGCCATGGTCTTTGGGGCTTTCTTTGACTCCCTCTTTAGTGGCATCTTTCACATGCGGCTTTTCGCGGTAAGCCCGAATGTCCATCGCCATGTCCAGCCCCTGGCCTGCCAATGCAAGCTTCTTGGCCCGCAGCTCTTTTTTCACCGCGCTTTGCGGCAAAAATGCAATGCCGTGGCCTTCCAGCGCCATGGCTTTGAGGCCTTCGGCCATATCAGTCTCATAGACACGGTCCAGGTGGTTGGGCGTTTTGGCTTCTTTCAAAATCAACTCGACCACACGGCCCAGATATGCGCCGGGTGCATAGCCCAAGTACGGCAGTGGCGATGCGGGTCTGCCAGGCAGTGCAAAAATAGGCGCGCCTTGTGCATCTGCCGGTGAATAGGGGGCAATCACTTCTGCACCCAAGCTCACATATTCATAGCGGTTAGGGTCTAGCTGAAATGGTTGCGACGGGTGGTGATATGAGATGAGCAGGTCGCAACTGCCTTCAACCAAACGCAACACGGCATCGTGCACATTGAGTGCGACCAAGCGGCTTTTGATGGGGCCAAAGCGTGTGCGCAAGCTTGACACCCAAGCTGGGAAAAACGTGAATGCCAGTGCATGCGGCACGGCAAATTCAATCACGTCTTGCCCGGCAGCAGAATGCCCCCGCAGCATGGCACGGGTGGACTGCAGGGCCTGCAGCATTTCCAGCGCTTGGCTATACAGCGTTTCGCCTGCAGGTGTAAGGCGTGTGGGGTAGGAGCTGCGGTCTACCAGGTCGGTGCCGGCCCAGCTTTCCAGCGACTGGATGCGCCGCGAGAACGCGGGTTGGGTAACGTGGCGCAGCTGGGCCGAGCGGCTGAAACTGCGGGTTTCAGACAGGCTGATGAAGTCTTCTAGCCATTTGGTTTCCATGGGGACGATTATGTACTGGTGATGGCGGCGCTGGTGGTTGGAATGCTTGGCTTTTGTACTTGCATTTGCTTAGCCTTTGTACTTGCATATGCTTGGCTTTTGTACACAGATCATGCCAGTGTGCTGCTCTGCTACGCGAATGTCATCCGGCCTCGAGGCCTCCTTCTTAATTTCGCTACGCAAAGCAGCACGCTGGCATGATCTGGCTGGCTTGGTGGGTTTGCGGAGATTCTCTGCCGAACATGGTTCCAGCTTGCATTCACCAGACTTGCACATTAGCGTGCACTTTGAATGTATTTACTATGAAAATAATAGCTGCTTGCGCATATCTGGTGCTGGCATTTCGTCTAAATCATCACCCAAAGACTCTGAATTGCGTTGCAACGCCCACATGCTGGCGTAGTGCCCGTTCATGGCCAGCAAGGCAGCGTGGTTGCCGCGCTCGATGATGCGGCCTGCGTCCATGACCAAGATTTCGTGTGCGTCCACCACGGTGGACAGGCGGTGCGCAATCACCAAAGTTGTTTTGTTCTGCGCCACGCCTTGCAGCTCGGCTTGAATGGCGCGTTCGTTGGCGGAATCGAGCGCCGAGGTGGCTTCGTCGAAAATCAAAATCGGTGGGTTCTTGAGTAAAGTGCGTGCAATCGCCACGCGCTGCTTCTCGCCGCCCGACAGCTTGAGGCCCCGCTCGCCCACCATGGTGGCGTAGCCTTTGGGCGTAGAGGTGATGAAGTCGTGGATGCGGGCGGCGCGGGCGGCGTCTTCCACCTGGGCTTTGGACGAGCCGGGTTTGCCGTAAGCAATGTTGTATTCCACCGTGTCGTTAAACAGCACCGTGTCTTGCGGCACGATGCCGATGGCAGCGCGCACGCTGGCTTGCGTGACGCTGCGAATGTCCTGGTCTGCAATGCAAATCTGGCCGCCGTGTACCGCTGGGTTCGCTGGAATGCCCACATCGTAAAAGCGGTACAGCAACCGCGCCAGCGTGGACTTGCCCGAGCCGCTAGGACCGACTACGGCTACCGTTTTGCCAGCCGGAACGGTAAAACTCACGTCGTGCAAAATGAGCCGGTCTTTTTCATACGCAAAGTTCACGTGCTTGAACTGCACAGCAGGTGATGCTTCTATTTTGATAGCTGACGCCGCAGGCGTGTCGGCCACTTCCCGTTCTCTTTCCATCAAGATGAACATCTTGTCCAGGTCGGTCAGGCTTTGCTTGATCTCGCGGTAAATTACACCCAAAAAGTTCAGCGGAATGTACGACTGGATCATGAAGGCGTTGACCATGACCAAATCGCCCAAGGTCATGCGGCCTTCGACTACACCTTGCGTGGCACGGTAGAGCATCAATACCAAACCGATGGCGATGATCAGTTGCTGCCCCGTGTTGAGCATGGACAGGGTGGTTTGGCTTTTGAGGCGTGCCTTGCGCAGCTTTTCCAGGCTCTCGTCGTAGCGCTTGGCTTCAAAGCTTTCGTTGTTGAAGTATTTCACCGTTTCGTAGTTCAGCAGCGAATCCACGGCCTTGGTGTGGGCGGCAGAATCAAACTCGTTCGCCTCTTTGCGAAACTGTGTGCGCCACTGCGTCACGAGCACGGTAAAGGTGATGTACAACACCAGTGCGATGATGGTGATGATGGCAAACCACACGTCAAACTTGATCGCCAAAATGCTCAGTACCAGAGTCACCTCAATCAAGGTGGGCACGATGGAATACAGCGAATACGAGATCAACGATTCAATGCCACGCACCCCGCGTTCTATGTCGCGCGTCATGCCGCCAGTTTGCCGCTCCAAGTGAAATCGCAGACTTAAAGCGTGCAAATGTTCAAAAGTTTTCAGCGCGATGGAACGCGCCGTGCCTTGCGTGGCTTTGGCAAACACCAGCTCACGCAGTTCGGTAAACAGCGCGGTAGACAAACGCAGCGCGCCATAGGCCAGCAACAGGCCCAGGGGTACCACCAGCAGGGCCGCCGCGCTCCCCTGCTTGATGTCCATGCTGTCAATCAGCTCTTTGAGCAACAGCGGCACGCTGACGTTGGCGACTTTGGCACCCACCATAAACGCCAGCGCCGCGACCACGCGCCATTTGTATTCCCACAGGTAGGGGAAAAGACGTTGCAGCGTGGCCCAGTCAGACGACGCGGGTGCCGGGCCTGCTGTAACAGGAAGGGGGTGGGAACTGGAGGAGTAGCCGCGCATGGGACAATGGTCTTTTCTGATTTGTGCTTTTAACCTACATTGTGCCTATGTCTACAAACTCAAGCGCGCCTGTGGCTTTGCCTACCCACAAAGACCTGGTGTTAAAGGTCATCCCCATGCCTGCGGATTGCAATGCCAATGGCGATATTTTTGGCGGCTGGGTTATGGCCCAGGTGGACTTGGCAGGCTCGGTGTTGCCTGCGCGCCATGTCAACGGGCGCATGGCGACCGTGGCGGTAAATGAGTTCATCTTCAAGCAGCCGGTGCGGGTGGGCGATATTCTGAGTTTTTTCTCGGAAGTAACGCGCATTGGCAATACGTCCATCACGGTGCAGGTCGAAGTGTTTGCCGAACGCATAAGCGCGCAGGGCGAGTATGTGAAGGTGACGGAAGCATCGTTGACATATGTGGCCATTGACGATACAGGCAACCCACGGCCCATTGCCAAGCGTTGAGAAAAACTGTTTTTGCTATTGGGGTGTCGTGTGGTGGCTAGTTCTGGCACTCTGGAAATACGTTTCTTTGGTGGGCTTGTGTTGTGCTCGGGGGAATACGCCAAGTTGGAGGGCTAGCGCCGCGCTCGGGGTATGCGCTGCAAAAAGTTTTTAGAAAACACGCGCGAACGGTGTTTTGTAGTAATCGACCTTCAACAACGCGCGCCTTCCTAAAAATTTTT
>JAYVTG010000085.1:0-13186 GCA_043774625.1 Polaromonas sp.
CGATTGCACTGGTCACCGTTTTAGTGTTGTTGGGCAAAGACGTGAGTCGCAGGCTCCAAGCCGAGCATCAACTGGCCGAGGCACTGGCCTTTCGCAAAGCGATGGAAGACTCCCTCGTCACCGGTTTGCGTGCACGTGATCTGCAAGGCCGCATCACCTATGTGAACCCTGCTTTTTGCCAGATGACGGGCTTTGCCGCCGACCAATTGGTCGGCGCAATATCCCCCTTGCCCTACTGGCCACCCGAGCTGGTGGACGAGTACCAACAACGCCAGGCCGTGCGCTTTGCAGGCAATGTGCATTCGCGCGATGGCTATGAGTCGGTTTTCATGCGCAAAGACGGCGCGCGCTTTGCGGTGCTGGTGATTGAAGCGCCTCTGATCAATGCGCTGGGCGTGCAAACCGGTTGGATGAGCGCGGTGCTGGACATTACCGACCAGCGCCGCATGGAAGAGCTTTCGCGGGCCAGCCAAGAGCGTTTGCAGGCCAGTGCACGCCTGGCCACGGTGGGCGAAATGGCTTCACTGCTCAGCCATGAATTGAACCAACCATTGGCCGCCATTTCCAGCTACGCCACCGGCTCATTGAACATGCTGCAGGGTCAAAACATATTAGACCCGCAAGACGTAGAGCACGCCATGCGCCGTATTGGCGAGCAGGCCGAGCGCGCAGGCAAGGTCATCAAGTCCGTGCACGACTTTGTGCGCAGACGCGAGCAGGCACACGAAGCTGTGCGCCCACAAACCTTGTTTGATGCCATTTTGCCGCTGGTGAGTCTGCAAGCGCGCAAGCTGGGTGCCCGCGTACAAGTGCGCTGCGCAGATGACTTGCCTGCTGTGCATTGCGACCGCACCATGGTGGAACAGGTGCTGCTGAACCTGGCGCGCAATGGCATGCAAGCCATGGAGACTGCGCCCGCGCGTGAGCGGGTGTTGGTGTTGCAGGCAATAGCACCTGCCCGAGTAGCCAGCCTGCAAGACCGCGAAGCTGGTGCAGACCGAGTCAAGGGCAGTAATGCCGAACGCTGGATAGAATTTTCAGTCATTGACCAAGGCACTGGCATTGATGCAGAAACTGCCAAACGGCTGTTTACGCCTTTCTTTACCACCAAGGCAGAGGGCATGGGCTTGGGTCTGAGCCTGTGCCGTACCGTGGTGGAACAGCATGGTGGGTTTCTGACCTATGAACCCCACAGTCCACGGGGCACGGTATTTCGTTTTACCTTGCCAACGTCTGCACCCCGTTCTGCACCCGCCATAAAGCCGTCATCAATACAAATACAAAATAGCGAAACCTATGCAGCCCACGTTTGAAGCCACCGTATTTATTGTTGACGACGATGCCAGTGTGCGCGATGGCCTGGCCTGGTTGTTGCGGTCGCGTCGTCTGCCCTGCCAGTCTTTTGCGAGTGCTGAAGCCTTCGTGGAATTTATAGACGCAGGCTTTGTGCCAAAGCAGGCCTGCTGCCTGCTGCTGGACGTGCGCATGCCCGGCATGAGTGGCCTGGCCTTGTTTGACAGCTTGCTGACCCAGCCCTGGGCCAATGCCATGCCGGTGATCTTCCTCACGGGCCATGCCGATGTACCCACGGCGGTAGATGCTGTGAAGCGTGGTGCGTTTGATTTTTGCGAAAAACCATTCTCGGACAACGCGCTGGTAGACCGTATTGAGCAAGCCATCAATGCGTCATCTTCCGTGCTGGGTGTGCGCAAAGAGCGCGACACCTTGCGCCAGCGCTACGCCGAACTGACCGAGCGCGAACGCGATGTGATGCGTCTGGTGACCGAGGGTTTACCAAACAAGTTGATTGCAGACCAATTGAGCATCAGCGTGCGCACCGTAGAAGTGCACCGCGCTCGGGTGTTCGACAAAATGGGCGTTAAATCTGCGGTTGAGTTGGCTAATTTGCTACGAAATTTATAGCTGCTTGCGCATATTTGGCGCTGGCTATCGGTGGTTTTTGATCTCAAAATGCAGGTTGAACCATGGTTTCTGCGTCGCAGACGGATGCGCCACCGTATGTACAAGGATCATGCCGCCGTGTTGCTCTGCTACGCGACTGTCACCCGCCCTTCGGGCTCCTTCTTTATGTCGCTACGCAAAGCAACCCAGCGGCACGATCCTGCAAGTGGGGTTGGTTGACGAGTTCCAGCAAGTGTAAAAAAGCCCTGATGAGCACCATCTCGCATCAGGGCCAGGGAGTCAAATATCAACGATGTCAATAACGAATTACTTCGCTACCACGCGCACCATCTCCAGGCACTTGTTGCTGTAGCCCCATTCGTTGTCGTACCAGCTCACCACCTTCACAAAGGTGCTGTCCAGTGCAATGCCTGCGTCGGCGTCAAACACGCTGGTGCAAGTTTCGCCGCGAAAGTCGGTGGCCACCACTTTGTCTGTCGTGTAACCCAACACGCCCTTGAGTGCACCTTCGCTTTGCGCTTTCATTTCGGCGCAAATCTCGGCGTAGCTGGCTTCCTTGTTCAGTTCAACGGTGAGGTCAATCACCGAAACGTCAGAGGTTGGCACGCGGAACGACATACCTGTCAGCTTTTTGTTCAACTCAGGAATCACCACGCCCACCGCCTTGGCGGCGCCGGTGCTGGAGGGAATGATGTTTTCCAGAATGCCACGGCCACCGCGCCAGTCTTTGTTGGATGGGCCGTCCACGGTTTTTTGTGTGGCCGTGGCCGCGTGCACGGTGGTCATCAGGCCGCGCTTGATGCCCCATTTGTCGTTCAGCACCTTAGCGACGGGAGCCAAACAGTTGGTGGTGCAAGATGCGTTGGAAATGATCGCTTGGCCCGCATAGGTTTTGTCGTTCACGCCAAATACAAACATCGGTGTATCGTCTTTGCTGGGTGCTGAGAAAATCACTTTCTTCGCGCCCGCAGCCAGGTGCTTCTCACCACCGGCCTTGTCCAAAAAGATGCCGGTCGATTCGAGCACGATGTCTGCGCCGACGTCGTTCCACTTGAGGTTGACCGGGTCTTTTTCTTGCGTCAAGCGAATCCTCTTGCCGTTGACGATCAAGGTGTTGCCTTCGACAGACACCGTGCCCTTGAAGCGGCCATGCACGCTGTCGTATTGCAGCATATAGGCCAGATAGTCTGGCTCCAGCAAGTCGTTGATCGCCACGACTTCGATGTCAGAAAAGTTTTGAACTGCAGCGCGCAGTACGTTGCGTCCGATACGGCCAAAGCCGTTGATGCCGATTTTGATGGTCATGGGTTGCTCCTAATTTAACAATCGATTTATTTCTTTGCCAAGACAGCTCGTACCGTCGCAGCCACGTTCTCAGCCGTAAAGCCAAAGTGCTTGAATAGTACTGGTGCTGGTGCAGATTCACCATACGTGTCCAGGCCCACCACAGCGGCGCAGCCGTACTTCCACCAGCCAGACGTACTGCCCATTTCAACGGCAACGCGTGGAATGTCTGCGGGCAGCACCGCGCTCTTGTACGCGGTGCTTTGCTTGTCAAAAGTGGTAGTTGCCGGCATGGATACTACGCGAACAGCTATTTTTTTAGTAGCTAACAGTTCTTGCGCAGCCAAAGCCAGTTGCAACTCGGACCCCGTAGCGATGATGACCGCCTGGGTTTTGCCTTTCAGCCCCAGGTCTGCAGGCTCGCTTACGATATATGCGCCCTTGCTGATCGCGTCTACGCCCGACGCCTGAGGTGCAACTTTGGATGTGCTCTTGCGCGCGTACGCGCAGTTTTGGCGCGACAGCAGCAGCGCGGTGGGTTGCGCCTTGTTTTGCAAGGCCACGGCCCAGGCCACAGCAGTTTCTGTCGTATCAGCAGGACGCCAGACATCAAGGTTCGGAATCAAACGCAGCGAAGCGGCATGTTCAATCGACTGGTGCGTGGGGCCATCTTCGCCCAAGCCAATGCTGTCGTGCGTAAACACATGCACCACGCGCAGCTTCATCAGTGCGGCCATGCGGATGGCGTTACGGCTGTAGTCGCTAAAGGTGAGGAAGGTGCCGCCGTAGGGAATCAAACCGCCATGCAGAGCCATGCCGTTCATGATAGCGGCCATGCCGAATTCGCGCACGCCGTAGTTAATGTGGCGGCCCAGCTTGCCGTCTTCCGTGCGTTTGATGTCGCCCGCAGCGTCAATGCGCAAGGCAGGTGTGCTCTTGGTGTTGGTGAGGTTGGAGCCGGTCAAGTCGGCGCTGCCGCCCAACATTTCGGGCAGGGCTGCGGTAAAGGCTTCCAGGGCGAGCTGCGACGCCTTGCGTGAAGCGACCGTCTCGGCCTTGCTGTGAGCAGCCACGATGGTGTCCACCGCAGTTTGCGCAAAGTTCTTGGGCAAGTCACCAGCCATGCGGCGCAAAAACTCGTTGGCCAGCTCAGGGAATTCCTGGCGGTAGCCAGCAAAGCGGGTGTCCCATGACAGTTCAGCCTGTGTGCCCTTGCCCAAACAGTTCCATGCGTCGTACACAGGTTTTGGAATGTCAAAAGGCGCGTGGTTCCAGCCCAGTGCGGCGCGTGTCAATGCAATTTCTTCTGCGCCCAAGGGCTCGCCGTGCGCCTTGCTGGTGTTTTGGCGGTTGGGGCTGCCTTTGCCGATGCTGGTTTTGCAGACGATCAGTGTGGGTTTGTCGGCACTGTTCTTCGCATCGGCAATTGCGCGGTCCACGGCATCTACGTTGTGGCCGTCAATATTTTCAATCACTTTCCAGCCGTACGCCTTAAAGCGCTGCGCGGTGTTGTCGATAAACCAGGGCGCGACCTGGCCATCAATGCTGATACCGTTGTCGTCGTACAGCGCAATCAGTTTATTGAGCTTCCACGCGCCTGCCAGAGCGGCGGCTTCGTGGCTGATGCCTTCCATCAAACAGCCGTCGCCCATGAACACATAGGTGTGGTGGTTGACGATGCCGTGGCCAGGCTTGTTGAATTCTGCGGCCAACATTTTTTCGGCCAGTGCAAAACCCACGGCATTGGTAATGCCTTGGCCCAGCGGGCCGGTGGTGGTTTCTACGCCGGGGGTGATGCCAAATTCAGGGTGGCCTGCTGTTTTGCTGTGTAGGGTGCGAAAGTTTTTCAACTCGCCCATCGGCAGGTCATAGCCGGTAAGGTGCAGCAGCGCATAAATCAGCATCGAACCGTGGCCGTTGCTCAAAATAAAACGGTCACGGTCGGCCCAGTGCGGGTTGGCCGGGTTGTGGCGCAGGTGGCGGCTCCACAGGGCTACAGCCATGTCGGCCATGCCCATGGGGGCACCGGGGTGGCCAGAATTGGCCTGTTGAACTGCGTCCATCGCCAAGGCGCGGATCGCGTTAGCCATTTGTGCAGAAATGGCTTGACCGTTGGTCATATTTTTTGTGTCTTGCGTCATGGGGTTGCTAAGAAGGTGTGCCAGTGGGGCGGTTGGATTGAATGAACGGGGAAAACCCCAAGATTTTAACGGGTAGCGCCACTGCTGGGCTTTGTTCCACTCACCGCCCGGTTTAGTAACCGCTATCGCTTACGATGTGACCATGCAGGGCCTTCACCTTACCGCCGACCTTCACCACTGTCAGTGCGACAGCGCCTGGCTGACCGATGCCACCCGTCTGGGCGCCACCTGTCTGCAAGCCGTGCAGGCGGCAAATTTACAGGCTGTGGGGCATCTTTTTCACACTTTTGCGCCAGTTGCCAGCACACCGCCTGGAGTTACTGCTACTGTTTTGCTAGCAGAATCGCACCTGTGTGTGTGCACATGGCCAGAACTTAACGCTGTCACGCTGGACGTGTACGTATGCAACTTTGGCGGCAACCATAGCGCCAAGGCGCAAGCCTTGATGGATGCTTTATTGCAGTTGTTCTTGCCCCAAGACGTGGTGCGCAACCGCATTGCACGGGACGAAATCGCCCGCGGGGCGGCTGTATGAGCGTGCCGAGTACTGGCGCTGGCCAGGGGGCAGGCAAGTGCCAAGCCATCATCCTGGCGGCTGGCCGCGGTGAACGCATGCGCCCACTGACCGACACCTGCCCCAAACCGCTGCTGCAAGTGCATGGCAAACCGCTGATGCAGTGGCATATGCAGGCCCTGCTGGGGGGGGGCTTTACCCATCAACTGGCCAACACCGCATGGCTCGGAGCAGCGATAGAAAACTACTTTGACAAGCATTCAGATAGTCAAAATAGCGTTTTGTCAGCGCCAAATATGCGCGAGCAGCTATCAAATTCAGAGCTAACAGCTACAAACGATTTAACCAATTTGCAACTGACCTACTCTCACGAAGGCCAGGATTTTGGTGGTGCGCTGGAAACTGCAGGTGGCATTTGCCGCGCCCTGCCGCACTTGGCCAAGGTGTTTTGGGTGGTGGCAGGCGACGTGTATTGCCCCACTTTCAGCTTCAGCCGCGCCGCTTATAACAGCTTCGCAGCCAGTGACAAACTGGCCCACCTCTGGCTGGTACCCAACCCTGCCCACAATCTGCGCGGTGACTTTGGTTTATCGTTCAGCGGATTGGCGCAAAACCTGCCCAAAGACGCAGGCCATTCGCTTTTCACCTACAGCACCATTGGCCTGTACAAACACGCCTTCTTCGCCCCGCCTTTTTGTGCCATCCCCTCTGGCAATCCACAGGGAGAAAAGGCCCCACTAGCCCCTATGCTGCGTGCAGCCATGGACGCTGGCTTGGTCAGCGCAGAATTCTTCAAGGGCGAATGGACGGATGTGGGTACCCCTGAGCGCTTGGCAGAGCTGAATGCGTCTAAGCATATGCCTAATTTGCCTTGAAAATCGAAAACATTAGTTTCGATTTTCAAGGTGTTATGATGGCGCATGGACGTTCATCGTGATCATCTGTTTCAAGTTATTGGCCGCTACCTGAACGAGTCGCGCGCTCTCGGGCTGCTTGGTGCGCGCCAGGTTGGCAAAACCACCTTGGCACGTCTGTACGCACAGCAAAACAACAGCGCTTATTTCGACCTTGAAGACCCGGCCGCCTTGCAAGAACTGGCACAACCCTATGACACGCTGCAAAATTTGCTCATGCAAGGCCGCACCATCGTCATCGACGAAGTGCAGCGCCGCCCAGACATCTTCCCCCTGCTGCGCACACTTATCGACCGCTTTGAACGCAATGCGCAGTTTTTGTTGCTAGGTAGCGCATCACCCGTGCTCACGCAGCAGTCGGGCGAGTCACTGGCGGGCAGGCTCAGCCTGCTCTACATGGGCGGACTGTCGTTGTCAGAAGCTTCTCCGGTTGACCCGCTGGCGCTTTGGTTGCGCGGCGGATTTCCACGCGCCTTGTTGGCAACCAGTGACCGCGCTGCTTTTCGCTGGCTGCGTGATTATTTGTCGCTGGTCATTGAGCGTGATTTGCCCCAAATGGGTCTGAATGTGCCCGCACCGGCCATGCAGCGGTTTTGGCGGATGCTTTCGCACTATCACGGTCAAACCTGGAACGCCGCCGAGCCCGCGCGTAGCATGGGTTTGAGCGAGCCTACGGTACGCAAATATCTGGATTTTTTGACGGGCTTGCAACTGGTGCGCCAACTGCCCCCGTGGCATGAAAACTTGGGCAAACGCCAGGTAAAAGCGCCCAAAATTTATGTGCGTGACAGCGGGTTACTGCATTACCTGTGGGGTGTAGAAAATACGCAAGACCTGTGGCACCACCCCAAAAGCGGCGCTAGCTGGGAAGGTTTTGCGCTTGAGCAAGTGCTGCACACTGCGCAACCCGACGAAGCCTATTTTTGGGCTACACATGCTGGCGCTGAACTGGATTTATTGATGTTCAAGCGCGGGCTGCGCGTGGGGGTGGAATTCAAACGCATGGACGCACCCAAAATGACCCCCTCCATGCACATCGCCCTGCAAGACCTGAAGCTGGATGCGCTTTACGTGGTGTACCCTGGCGAACGGCGTTATGTCATGCACCGGCCTGATGCAAGCACGGGCTTGCCCCCGGTAGAAGCCGTACCTTTAAAAGACTTGGCCCATATGCGGGCAGATTGGATGTAAATTAGAGCCATGAAAACCGATAACCCTTCCGCCCAAAAACTCAATATACACACCGCCCGCCGCGCCCGCTTTGCTGCCCAGTTGGGCAAGGACAGCATAGCCATCATCCCCACCGCGCCCGAGCGCCAGCGCAACCGCGACAGCGATTTTTTGTACCGCCACGACAGCTACTTTTATTACTTGACCGGTTTTACCGAACCCGATGCCACGCTCGTCATTACATCCGATGGCAAGGCCACGCTGTTTTGCCAGCCTAAAGACATGGAACGCGAAATCTGGGACGGCATTCGCCTGGGGCCAAACGCCGCTCCCGCCGCGCTGGGCGTGCAGGCCGCCTACCCCAGCACCGAGCTGGACGCGCAGTTACCCAAAATGTTGGAAAACCAGGCCACCGTGTGGTACCCCTTTGCCATCCACGCCGGGCTGGAAGGCCGCATCGACGGCTGGCTGCAAAAAGTGCGTGCACGCGTGCGCTATGGCGCGCTGTGCCCCGAAACGCAGCGCGACGCTTGCAGCATTTTGGACGAAATGCGCCTGGTCAAAGACGCGCATGAAATCAACACCATGCGCCGTGCCGCGCAGATCAGTGCCAAGGCGCACATCCGCGCCATGCAACTGTGCGCCCGCATGCTGCGCGAAGGCAAAGACGTGCGCGAATACCACTTGGACGCTGAACTGCTGCACGAATTTCGGCTGAACGGATCGCAATACCCCGCCTACGG
This sequence comes from Polaromonas sp., assembly GCA_043774625.1. Taxonomy (GTDB): domain Bacteria; phylum Pseudomonadota; class Gammaproteobacteria; order Burkholderiales; family Burkholderiaceae_C; genus JAAFIP01. Next base: position 8,690 of record JAYVTG010000085.1, read on the forward strand.
CTCCATCGTCGCCGCGGGTGCCAACGCCTGCGTGTTGCACTACCGTGCAGACGCCGCGCCCGTGCGCAGCGGCGACTTGGTGTTGATAGACGCAGGCTGCGAACTAGACGGCTACGCCAGCGACATCACCCGCACCTTTCCCGCTAACGGCAAGTTCACTGGCCCTCAAAAAGAACTCTACAATCTGGTGGCAGCCAGCCAGGACGCTGCGCAGGCAGCTACCAAACCAGGAGCACGCTTTATTGACCCGCACGACGCAGCCGTGAAAGTTTTAGCTCAGGGCATGTTAGACGCAGGCCTGCTGGACAAAAAGAAGCATGGCAGTGCAAGCGACGTGATCGAGTCGGGAGCCTACCGCCAGTTCTACATGCACCGCACCGGCCACTGGCTGGGCATGGACGTGCACGACTGTGGTGGCTATAACGAACTCAGCGAGCTAGGCAAGGCCACAGAACGCAAAGACCCGCTCAGCGACGAAATCATCAAAAACCGCCCCAGCCGCATCTTGCACCCCGGCATGGTCTTGACCATAGAACCTGGCATCTACGTCCGCCCCGCCCCCGGCGTGCCCGAGAAGTTTCACCACATCGGTATTCGGATTGAGGATGATGCGGTGGTGAATGAGACTGGATGCGAGTTGATTTCGAGAGGGGTGCCTGTGGAAAGCCTGGAGATAGAAAGTCTTATGAAACAGTGACTATTTTTAATGCAAGTGAGAATTAGATAAATACAATAAAAATGTGCGCATGCATCTTTACCAGCGCTTACGATAACGTCTCAACAAAAATTGCACCCTAAGAGATACACCATGCGCATTCCCGACTGGACCCCCGCCCTCAAACCACAACCGCAAGAGCTGGTAGACGCCATTGTGGCGCGGCGCGGCGGCGCGTTGATCAACCTGGACAAAGCCCTGCTGTGGAGCGAACCGCTGGCGCGCGGCTGGAACGTGTATTTGAAAGCCGTGCGCACCGAGCTGCCCACCAGCCGCAAACTGCGCGAACTGGCCATCTGCACCGTGGCCCTGCTGACCGGTGCCGCCTACGAATACCACCACCATGCGCCAGACTTTCTGGCGGCGGGCGGCACCCAGGCTGAACTGGATGAGCTGAGCGCCTGGGTACAGTCCAAAACTCGTAATGCCAGCGTGGATATTGCGCGAGCAGCTATCGAAAAGATAGTAATTCAATATGCCAGCGAGATGACGCTGAATGTAAAAGTGGCCGACGAAACCTTTGCCGCGCTACGCCAGCACTTTGACACCACGCAGATCGTGGAGCTGACCAGTGCAATAGCCACCTACAACATGGTGGCGCGGTTTTTGGTGGCCCTGGGGGTCTCGCCAGAAGTCTGAACGGCTAACCGCTCACCCTGATCTTGTCGAAGGGCTTGGACAAGCTTGGCCCAAATGCAGATCGAGAAATCAATCCGCCTTGATATTGTTGTCTCTCACCACCTTGGCCCAAATATCCATCTGCTTTTCGATGAACACCTTGGCGGTTTCGGGCGTTCCGCCCACCACGTCAATGCCTTGCGCGTCAAGTTTTTTGGCAATCTCGGGCAACTTCAGCACCTTGTTCAATTCCTCGTTCATGCGCTTGACGATCTCGGGCGGCGTTTTGGCGGGTGCCAGCACGGCCCACCAGGCGGGGGCTTCAAAACCGGGGTAGCCGCTCTCGGCCATCGTAGGCACATTGGGCAGGTCGGGGCTACGTTTGCTGGTGGTCACGGCCAGGGGGCGCATGCGGCCACTGTCGATATGGGGTTTGGTGACAAAGACCGAACCAATGGACAAAGGCACGTGCCCCGCAATGGCGTCATTCATCAGCGGGCCGCCGCCTTTGTAGGGAATGTGCGTCCACTCGATATTGCTGTTTTTACCCAGCAGCGTCATGGCCACGTGGCCCAGGCTGCCCGAGCCGATGGAGCCAAAGCTCACGTTCTTCTTGGCACTGCCCGTGCCTTTCGCGGCAGCCACCACGTCGGCAAAAGTTTTGTATTCGCTGCCCACATGGGTAGCCAGCACCATGGGTGACGTGCCCACCAGCACCAGGGGCACCAGGTCTTTTTTGCTGTCAAACGGCAGATTGGGAATGAGAGAGGGGTTCACGCCATGCGTGTCAAACACCACGGCAAAGGTGTAACCGTCTGGCGCAGCAGCAGCCACGGCGGCGGCCCCGATGGAGCCCGACGCACCGCCTTTGTTTTCGACAATCACGGTTTGGCCCAGGGCGGTTTGCAACGGCACCTGCAAAATGCGCGCCACCTGGTCTACCGAGCCGCCGGGCGGAAAGACGGCCACCAGCTTGATAGGCTGTTTGGTGGGCCAGGCTTGTCCAGAGCTTGCCGAAGTGGCTTGCGACCAGGCCGCTGTACCCGTGCTAGAGCCCGCCATAGCCATGACGGCAGAAACAACAAAAGACAAACGCTTCATCAGCTTGCTCCAATACGATAAAAATAGACTAACACAAGTATCTACGCAAATAAGCTGCCAAATGCTGCGGTGATTCCCTAGCCCGTGCTCTAATTTCACCTATGTTGAAACCGCCCCTGCGAACCACACGCAAACTCGAACCTGCCAGCGGCATTCGCCTGTCCAAGCGCCTAGCCGAGCTGGCTGGCTGCTCGCGGGCAGATGCCGAGTGTTACATTGAGGGCGGCTGGGTGCGTGTGAACGGCGAAGTGGTCGAACTGCCGGGTCACCGCGTAGACCAAGAAAAAGTGGAGCTGGACCCGCACGCCAGCCTGCTGGCACAGCCAGCCATCACCCTGCTGCTGCACAAGCCACCAGACTTTGACGCCATAGATGGCCAACGCCCTGCGCAGCGCCTGATCATGCCGCAGAGCCAGGCCAAGACCGATAAATCAGGCATGCGCGTGCTCCAGCAGCATTTTGTAGACCTGATGGCTGTGACCCCGCTAGAGACAGGTGCCAGTGGGCTACTGGTGTTTACCAAAGACTGGACTGTGCAACGCAAGCTGGTAGAAGACGCCGCCCGTGTAGAGCATGAAATGATAGTGGACGTGCGCGGCGAAGTGACCGAGCGCGCCTTGCACTACCTGAATAAATCACAAGTGGTGGACGGGCGTGCCATGCTGCCCGCCAAGGTGAGCGTGACGCATCAAGGTGAAGAATTGCGCAACCCTGTGATCGGCCTGCGTTTTGCCATCAAGGGCTGCTACCCCGGCCAAATCAAGCAGATGTGCGAGCACGTGGGCTTGCAAGTGGTGGGCATGAAGCGCATTCGCATCGGACGGGTGATGCTGAGTAATTTGCCGCTAGGGCAATGGCGCTATGTGAGCGCGCTGGAAAAGTTTTAACATTCGGTCAAAAGGAGCCTCTCATGAAAGCTGACACTATTTTGCACACCATTGGCAATACGCCGCATGTGCGCATCAACAAACTCTTTAGCGGCATTGCGGGCGCGGGCCAGCAGGTGTGGATCAAGTCTGAGCGCGGCAACCCCGGTGGTTCCATCAAAGACCGCATTGCACTGGCCATGGTGCAAGCCGCAGAAAAATCAGGCCAATTAAAACCCGGCGGTACCATCATCGAACCCACATCGGGCAACACCGGCATTGGCTTGGCCATGGTGGCAGCCGTGCTGGGCTACAAACTCATTTTGGTCATGCCCGACAGCATGAGCGTCGAGCGGCGCCGCCTCATGCTGGCCTATGGCGCAAGCTTCGATTTGACCCCGCGAGAAAAAGGCATGAAAGGCGCGATAGCCCGTGCGCAAGAATTGTCAGCCGCCACGCCGGATTCCTGGATTCCCCAGCAGTTTGAAAACCCCGCCAACATCGACGTGCACGTGCGTACCACCGCGCAAGAGATATTGGCGGACTTTCCGGGCGGGCTGGACGCGATCATCACCGGCGTGGGCACTGGCGGTCACCTCACAGGCTGTGCGCAGGTGCTCAAGGCCCAATGGCCGCAGCTCAAAGTGTTCGCGGTAGAGCCATCTGCATCGCCCGTCATCTCGGGCGGTGCGCCCGCGCCGCACCCTATTCAAGGCATTGGTGCAGGTTTTGTTCCCGCCAACCTGCACACGGCCTTGCTGGACGGCGTGATTCAGGTAGACGCCGAACCCGCCCGCGAAATGGCCCGCCGCTGCGCGCGCGAAGAGGGCATGCTGGTGGGCATATCGTCGGGCGCCACCCTGGCCGCCATTGCGCAAAAACTGCCCGATCTGCCAGCCAATGCCACGGTGCTGGGCTTTAACTACGACACGGGTGAACGCTATTTGTCGATAGAGGGATTTTTGCCCGCTTGATGGGCGAGCGCTGCGCTCAAGGGGATGCACCCTGTTGGTGAGTTGGTGCCGTTCTCAGGGAATTCGCCCAGTTGGTGGGCTAGCGCCGCGCTCGGGGTATGCGTTGCAAAAAGTTTTCCTGATCAGTGACCTGCCTCAGACATGCGCAACACACGCAGCGGATGCGGTTTGGTTATAGCCAGTGCATGCAACAAACGAGGCACCATACTGGCCAAATCAAAGC
>JAYVTG010000086.1:0-40627 GCA_043774625.1 Polaromonas sp.
TGCCTTCCCCTACGTCAATGGCCGTTTGTACGCTGACAAGCACGATATTCCTGAATTTTCAAGCGCCATGCGCGCCAAGCTGCTGGCTTGCTGCGGCATCAGCTGGGGCGCAATTTCGCCAGCAGTGTTTGGCGCGATGTTTCAAAAAATCATCAGCCTGGAGCCCGGCGACCGCCGCCGCCAGATGGGCGCGCACTACACCAGCGAGGCGAATATCCTCAAACTCATCAAGCCGCTGTTTTTAGATGAGCTTGAGCTTGAGTTTGAAAAAGTCAAACGCAACAAAAACCAGCTGTTTGAATTTCAAAAAAAGCTGCGCCACCTGGTGTTTTTAGACCCCGCTTGCGGCTGCGGCAATTTTTTAGTTATCACCTACCGCGAGCTGCGCAGACTAGAGCTGCGCGTGTTGCAAGCCGCCCAGTCTTTTGGCAGCATCACGCGTGAAGTGTTTGAGCAAACCGGCGTGAATGTCGACCAGTTTTACGGCATTGAGGTGGAAGACTTTCCCGCGCAAATTGCCCAGGTCGCCATGTGGCTGGTCGACCACCAGATGAACCTGGAGGCCGGGCAGTTTTTTGGCGATTGGATCAAACGCATACCGCTGGACAAGTCAGCCGAAATTCGCCACGGCAACGCCTTACGGATTGAGTGGGCAGACTTTTGCCCACCTGGCAAGTTGAACTACATCTTGGGGAATCCGCCGTTTATTGGCTACAGCTACCAAACTGCGAGCCAAAAAGAAGACTTGGCCTTTGTCACCAAAGGCATTGCAGGCGTGGGCGTGCTGGACTACGTTTGCGGCTGGTATTTAAAAGCAGCGCAGTATGTATCAGGCAGCCAGCTGGGCGAAGCCAGCCGAGACCGCCAAGCGTTTGCTGACGTGGCTTTTGCTGATTCAAGTCATTCCGCAAATAAAGCCAAGACGCGCAAAAAACCCGTTGACGCTGCAATAGACGACATGTTCATCAGCTTTGACAAACAAGAAGCTGCCAACCGCAAACAAGTACGCTGTGCCTTTGTGTCAACCAACAGCATCACCCAGGGCGAGCAAGTCGGCGTGCTGTGGGGCGAAATGCTGCGCATGGGCATGGAGATTGACTTTGCCCACCGCACCTTTCAGTGGAGCAACGACGCGCCGGGCAAGGCGGCGGTGCATTGCGTGGTTGTGGGCTTTGGGGCCACAAGCCAGCGCAGCAAGCAGCTTTGGTCGTATGCGGATGTGAAGGCTGACGCTGTGGGTACCACCGTGGCGCAAATCAATCCTTATTTGGTGGATGCGCCGATTGCATTGATTCAAAAACGGCGCGGACCGATTTGCGCTGTGCCTGAAATGATCAAAGGCAGTCAGCCCACCGATGGCGGTCATCTTCTATTGTCCGATGATGAAAAAAACGAATTGGTAGCAAAAGAACCTGCTGCAGCAGACTGGATACGACCTTTCCTTGGAGCAGAGGAGTTTTTGCAAGGCATCAAACGCTGGTGTTTGTGGCTAAAGGATTGCCCGCCAAGCGAGCTTGCAAAACTCAAACTGGTTAAAGCCAGAGTACAAAAGGTACGCGAAATGCGTACTGCGAGTACAAAAGTGGTCACTCAAAAATTAGCAGATCAACCGACACTTTTTGGAGAGGATAGGCAAGTTGACGATGAGTATTTATTGATACCGCGCGTGAGTTCAGAGCGACGTAAATATGTGCCAGTTGGTTACCTGCCGAGAAAAACTATTTGCAGTGACGCCAACTTCATGCTCCCCAACGCCCAGCTCTTCCACTTCGCCATCCTGTGCAGCCACATGCACATGGCCTGGATGCGCTACGTTTGCGGGCGGCTGAAAAGCGATTTTCGCTATTCCAACACCATCGTCTACAACAACTTTCCGTGGCCAAACATAGTCAATTTTTTACCAAAAACACCCTCAAATCAGCCTCCAGACCAATCAATACGTGCGCAAGCAGCTCCTGAAAACATAGCGACTGAAAAATCAAAAATCGCCACCGCCAAGTCATCTGACAAACTCATCGCCAAAATTGAAACCGCCGCTCAAGCCGTTCTCGACGCACGGGCCGTGCACCAAACCGGCTTGCCCGCAGGCACCGCGCCGTCTACCCTGGCCCAACTCTACGACCCCACCACCATGCCCGCCAACCTGGCCAAGGCACACGCCGCCCTCGACAAAGCGGTTGATACTGCCTACAAAGAAGACGGCGGCGCTAGCAGCTACGCCAACGACGGCGAGCGCGTGGCTTTTCTTTTCAAACGATATGCAGCATTGACCAGCTTGATCTAGTTCTCGTGGGTGCGTCGGACGCTTCTGACGGCTTGAGTCATTGGGGTCAGGTCTTTCATTCATGCATTCCCTCCCACGATTACGCAGAATACGAAATCAGGTCACGCAGTAGCAAATCCGCCTTTTGATGCTGACCACATCAGCCTAAGACCCTAACGCTCATCCCCTTCACGCGGCGGCTCGCCGCCTGCTCTGGACATGATGCGGTCAAACGCTGCCAGGTCAGCATGCGCAACACGTCTGCGAAAGTAGTCTTCTGTATCCAGTGCAGCCAGCTTTTCAGCCACTGCCATGGCTACAAACTGGTTAATGCTGCACCCGCCCTGTTTGCTTACGCGCTCAATGCCCGCTTTCAGTAATCGCGCCTCGGGGTGGTAGTTTTAACATGGCAGAGGCAATGCAGTCTTGTAGCGTACTTGCTTAAGTGCGAAGCTAGATCGAATTTTCTCTAGCCCCGGTATGGGCGATAGCTGCTCCAAAATAAATTTCTCTAAAGCGCCCATGTCAGCCACGGCTACGCGAATCAAATAGTCGCTGTCGCCGGTCATCAAATAGCATTCCATCACTTCATCATGCTCGGCAATACGCCGTTCAAAATCAGCCAGCGCCTCTTTGCTTTGTGTACGCAAACTGATGTTGATGAACACGTTCAGTCCCAGCCCCAACTTGGCCGCGCTAGCCAGCGCTACATAGCCTTCGATCACGCCCGCCGCTTCCAAAGCTTTGACGCGTGCCAAACAGGGCGATGGGCTTAGATGCACACGGCGAGCCAGCTCCACATTGCTCATGGCGCCATCTATCTGCAACAAGGCCAAAATTTTATAATCGATGCTGTCTAAATTCATATTTTCAGCATTTTATGCTGATTTTCAAGCATAAATAGCCATTACTCAGCAGCACATTTCTCATGTATTTGATCAAAATACTGCCATGAATGCTCCTACAGATCACCATTTTTTAGCCACGGCAATGGCCACCGACACCATTGCAGATATCGACCCGCAAGAAACTGCTGAATGGCGCGAAGCGCTCGGCGCATTGGTCAAAGCCCAGGGCGCAAAGCGGGCGAAGTTTATTTTGGATGAGCTCGTGCGCCAAGCGCATGAAGAGCGCGTGGGCTGGCAGCCTGAGTTCAACACGCCGTATGTCAACACCATAGGCGTGAACGATCAACCGCGCTTTCCGGGTGATTTGGCGATGGAAGAGCGCCTGGGTTCGCTGATGCGCTGGAACGCGCTGGCGATGGTGGCCAAAGCCAACAAAGCCTATGGTGAGCTGGGCGGGCATATTGCCAGCTATGCGAGCGCAGCAGATTTGTTTGAGGTGGGTTTCAACCATTTTTTTCATGCAAAAGCCGACAATAAAAACCTCCAAGGTGGACATGAAAATCACCAAGGTGGATATGAAAATCACCAAGGTGATTTGGTCTTCTTCCAACCGCATAGCGCCCCCGGTGTGTATGCCCGCGCATTTTTAGAAGGCCGCTTGCAAGAAAAAGACCTTGATTTCTATCGCCGCGAAATTCAGGCCCCTGAGCACGGCGCGCGCGGCTTGTCGAGTTACCCACATCCTTGGCTTATGCCTGATTTTTGGCAGTTCCCCACGGGTTCCATGGGTATTGGCCCGATCAGCAGCATTTACCACGCCCGCTTTATGCATTACCTCACGCACCGCAAGCTGCTCGATTGCACTGGCCGCAAAGTCTGGGGCGTATTTGGCGATGGCGAGATGGATGAACCCGAAAGCATGAGCGCGTTGACGCTCGCCGCCCGCGAAGGTCTAGACAATTTGGTGTGGGTCGTCAACTGCAATTTGCAGCGGCTGGATGGCCCGGTGCGCGGCAATGGCCGGATCATTGATGAGCTGGAAAAGCTCTTTCTTGGCGCAGGCTGGAACGTCATCAAACTCATCTGGGGCAGCGACTGGGACGGCCTCTTTGCCCGCGACACCACAGGTGCGCTCAACCGCGCATTCGCCAACACGGTTGACGGCCAAATGCAAACTTTTGCCGCCAAAGACGGCCGTTTTAACCGCGATAATTTCTTCGGCCAAAACGAAGAGCTAGCTGCGCTCGCGCAAGGCATGACCGACGAGCAGATTGACCGCTTGAAACGCGGCGGCCACGACATCGTGAAAATCTACGCCGCCTATGCCGCCGCTGCCGCCCATACTGGCCAACCCACGGTGATTTTGGCGCACACCAAAAAAGGCTACGGCATGGGAAGCGCGGGCCAAGGCAAGATGACGACGCACAGCCAAAAGAAGCTGGACGATACCGACTTGATCGACTACCGTAATCGCTTTAATTTGCCGCTGACTGATGAACAAGCCACGCAAATGCAGTACTACAAGCCCGCCGAGGGCAGCGCCGAGATGCAGTATTTGCAAACGCAGCGCAAACGCTTAGGCGGCTTCTTGCCCAAGCGCTACACGGCGGCAGCTAAACTCAATGTGCCCAGCCTTCCCAGCTACGCGCAGTTTGCTTTGCAGCCCGCTGGCAAAGAAATGAGTACCACCATGGCCTTCGTGCGCATGCTCGGAGGGCTGCTCAAAGATGCAGAGCTTGGGCCCCGCATCGTGCCCATCGTGGCCGATGAAGCGCGTACCTTTGGCATGGCTAATTTGTTCAAACAAGTCGGTATTTATTCCAGCGTGGGCCAGCGCTATGCGCCGGAAGACATTGGCTCGGTGCTCTCATACCGCGAAGCGAAAGACGGTCAAATTTTGGAAGAAGGTATCAGCGAAGCAGGCGCGATTGCCAGCTGGACAGCAGCCGCCACCAGCTACAGCGTGCACGGCATCGCCACGCTGCCTTTTTACATTTACTACAGCATGTTTGGTTTTCAGCGCGTGGGCGATGCCATCTGGGCGGCGGCAGATCAACGCTCGCGCGGCTTCTTGCTCGGCGCAACTTCTGGCCGCACCACGCTTGGCGGCGAAGGCTTGCAGCACCAAGATGGCAGCAGCCATTTGGTAGCCGCCACTATTCCCAATTGCAAGGCCTATGACCCTGCGTTTGCAGGCGAGATGGCCGTCATCATTGACCGTGGCGCACGCGAAATGCTCGTTGAACAACTTGATGTTTTTTACTACGTCACGCTGATGAATGAGAACTACGCACAGCCCGATCTGCCTGAGTCTGCACATGAAGGGGTGATTCGTGGTTGTTATAAATTTGATAGCACGTCAGGCAATATATACGCTGGCAATACGGCAGAAACGTCGCAAAACACACACCACAGTGTCACCGTGATGGGTTCTGGTGCGATTTTGACAGAGGCTGTTAAAGCAGCCCGTGTACTGCGCGACCAAGGTATCAACATGCATATCGTGAGCGTGACCAGCTGGAGCGAGTTGGCGCGGGACGCAATGCGCTGCGAGTCTACCGGCGCTACGCCATGGCTTGCCCAAGTGCTGCACGATACCCAGGGCCCCATCATCGCGGCCACCGACTACGTGCGTGCTGTGCCCGAGCAGGTGCGCGCTTATGTGCCAAAGGGTCGAGCTTACAAAACCCTGGGCACCGATGGCTTTGGCCGCAGCGACACCAGAGCAGTCTTGCGCCAATACTTTGGTGTAAACGCTGACGCGATAGTCAGTGCCGCTTTGGCGACTTTAGCTACCCACTGACAGACTGCGCAGGGTGCCGTGCGTAGCGGCCACTACACCTGCTTGGTAAATGCTAGCGACACAAGTCGCGGTGGCTTGCCGTCACCGTAGACGGCTTGTGCCGTCACTGGTTGGGGTTGCATGGGCTTGATTATCCGTTCACTACCCAACCCGTGAAATCACGCTAAGATAAAGCATCAAACTCCTGTACCAACCCCATGCGCATCGTAGGCAATCAAAATCGTAGCGAGCTGGAACCTGACCCGGTGCGTGCCGTGCAGCGTGCGCTGGCCTGGTTGCCTGTCGACAATGTGGGTACGTTGCCGCATCCGCGTGGTGTTTTCAGAGGAACACAGGCTTATTTCAACGCGATGGACCTGCAGCGCGCTGTAACCCAGGCGCGTTTGCTCAATGCCCGCCTTACTACTATTGCGAAAACTGCTGAACATACTTGACGCGCATGAGTGACCCATTAGTTTCCAGTCAGACTGCCAGTGTGGACTTGCTTCGCATGTTGCAGCGTTTTCAAGAAGAAGGCGTGCGCTATGTGCTGATAGGCGGCCAAGCTGTGCGCTTGAACGGGTTTTTGCGCAATACGGAGGATATTGACGTTTTACTGCCCCACTCAGTAGAAAACGGACGGCAAGTTATTCGAGCTTTGAACTTTTTACCCAGCGCAGCAGAGCTTGACCCGCTGTGGTTTGCTTCAGATGTGAACGAACCAGAGAATATTCGGGTAGCTGACACGCTGCTGATTGACTTGCTGTTTGCCGCCAATGGTGAAACATTTGAGAGCTTGCAATCGCATATACACACCCTTACCGTAGAGGGTGTGATGATTAAAACGCTGGACATTGCAGGTTTGCTGAAAACCAAAACCGACTACCGCGAAAAAGACCTGCTGGACAAACAAGTTTTGCGCAAGTTGCAGGCAGGTATTTAGTGCGATGGTAGTTATAGATTTATTTTGCTACAAATAAAATAGCTGCTCGCGCATATTCTGCGCTGGCTACAGCCATAAATGACCATGGTTTGTACAATGACTGCTTAAGCCTCGCGCTTCAAGGCTGGGAACAAGATCACGTCCCGAATGCTCGGGCTATCGGTCAATAGCATCATCAGCCGGTCAATGCCTATGCCGCAGCCGCCGGCGGGGGGCATGCCGTATTCCAGCGCACGCACAAAGTCGTGGTCGTAGTACATGGCCTCGTCGTCACCGCTGTCTTTGGCGGCTACCTGAGACTGGAAGCGGGCGGCTTGTTCTTCGGCGTCGTTCAGCTCGCTAAAGCCGTTACCGAACTCGCGCCCGGTGATGTACAGCTCAAAGCGCTCGGTAATCTCGGGGTTTTGGTCATTGGCGCGGGCCAGGGGGGATATTTCTGTGGGGTGCTCGCAGATGAAGGTGGGTTGCCACAGCTTTACCTCGACCACTTCTTCAAAATACAGCACTTGCAACGACGCGATGGAGCGCTTGGACAAGCCGTTTTTGTTTTCATTCATCCCCAGTTTTTTCAGCGCGTTGGTGAGCCAGTCGCGGTTGTCTACTGCAACGCCTGCTTTGTCTGGTAGCACTTCACTAGCGTCGGTGTGCTTCAGGATAGCGTCGCGGATGGACAAGCGTTCAAATGGCACCGACAAATCTACCGGCTTGCCGCCATAGCTCAGTTGCAATCTGCCCACAGCTTTCAGAGCCGCATCGCGAATCAAGGCCTCGGTAAAATCCATCAAGTCTTGGTAGTTCCAGTAAGCCGCGTAAAACTCCATCATCGTGAATTCGGGGTTGTGCCGCACGCTGATGCCTTCGTTGCGAAAGTTGCGGTTGATCTCGAACACGCGGTCAAAGCCGCCTACTACCAGGCGCTTCAAGAACAATTCCGGCGCGATGCGTAAAAACATTTCCTGGTCCAGCGCGTTGTGGTGCGTGGTAAACGGCCGCGCGTTGGCACCACCGGGAATGGGGTGCAACATGGGTGTTTCTACTTCCAAAAAGCCATGGTCAACCATGAAGTTGCGAATGGAGGTAACCGCCTTGCTGCGCGCACGAAAGCGCTCACGCGCGGTTTCGTCGGTGATCATGTCCACATAGCGCTGGCGGTACTTCACCTCTTGGTCGGCCATGCCGTGGAACTTGTCGGGCAGGGGGCGCAGGCTTTTGGTGAGAAGGCGGATGGACGTAGCTTTGAGCGTCAGTTCACCGGTTTTGGTTTTGAACAGCTTTCCTTCGCAGGCGATGATGTCGCCCAGGTCCCAGTGTTTGAAGGCTTCGTACACCTCTTCGCCCACGCTGTCCTTGGAAATGTAAAGCTGAATGCGGCTCATGCCTAGGCCAGCCGACCCGTCTTGAATGGTGGCAAAGCTGGCCTTGCCCATGACGCGCTTGAGCATCATGCGACCGGCCACGCTGGCGCTCAAGGCAGCATCGTCGCTGCCGGGCATGTCTTTGTCTCCATGGGCGGCGTGCAGGTCGCTGGCTTTGTTGCCAGGCTTAAAGTCGTTAGGGAAGCTGATGGCACCGCCAGCGGCTTGCGTGGCGCGAATGGCCTGTAGTTTGCTACGGCGCTCTGCGATGAGTTTGTTTTCGTCAACAGGCTCAGCGATTGGAGCGGTGGCGTTTGCGGGGGAGTTGGATGTATTTTGGGTCATGTTGATCCTATTTTAAGTTCTAGCGCCCATGTAGCGTCCCAAGGGGCGTTCAAAGAGGCATATTCAGAGCAGATTCAGTGCTGAGATTGCAGAAAATGCACGGCCGTTTGGCGCAGACCAGCCTCCAGCGACAAGGGGGGCTGCCAGCCCAACAGGTTACGGGTTTTGCTAATATCTACCGCCAAATTGCCGCAAAGACGTTGAGCCACGCCGGGTTTGCCCAGCAATTTGGCGGCATTCTCCAGCCAGGTTTGCGGTACGTTGACCAGGCGCGCAGGCTTGCCCAGTGCGTCACCCATGAGCCGCAATAGCAGCGTCGTGGAAACATCATGCCCGTCGCTGGCCAGAAAGGTTTGATTCGCAGCATTTGGGTGACTCGAACAAACGTTAATCAAGTCCAGCAGATTTCCCAGTCCCAGCAAACTGCGCTGGTTGTGAATGGACCCTAAAGGAAGAGGTATGCCGCGCTGCAACCAGGTCATCATGCTTAAAAAATTGGCTTTCACACCGGGGCCATAGATGAGGGGCGGGCGGATGATGACGACTTGCATGCCGGTCTCATTGGCCAACTGCATCAATGCCTGCTCTGCTTCTTGTTTGCTGATGCCGTAGGGGTCGTCAGCACCCGGAGCGTCATCGGCGGTGTAGGGCTTGTTGGTCAAGGTGTAGTTACCGTTGACTTTGATCGAACTTAAAAACACGAAGCGCTTGATGCCGCTTTTTGCTGCTGCACCGGCCAGTGCCAATGTGTGGTCTACGTTCACGCGGCGATATTCGCGCAATGGATCCGCAGACATTTCTTTGACCTGGTGCACCCGCGCAGCTGTGTGTACCACCGCGTCGAAACCGACCAGCTCGTCTTGCCATGCAGCCAAATTATCGTAGCTACCGTATAGCGGTTTGACCTTACCCACGAAATGGGGTAAAGCAGTAGCAGACCGTGCTTGCGCCAGCACACTATGGCCAAGGTTGGCAAAAAGCTGAACTGTTGCAGACCCCACAAAGCCATTGGCACCCGTGACCAGCAGCTTCATTGCTGCGCAACCTTTTGGCGCACAGCCTGTTCGTACACGGCCAGCGTTTTGCTACGCAAAGCTTCCAAAGAAAATTCTTGCCGAGCACGCTGCAACGCCTGCTGGCCGAGCCGTAAGCGCAGCGCATCGTCTTGCAACAAGGTGCGCAAGGCGTCCGCCAAAGCGGTGACGTTGGAAGGCTCTACAGTCAAGCCACTCAATCCATCCTGGTTGACAAAATCCACACCGTTATTCAGTTTGGTGCTGACCACAGGCTTGGCGCACGCCATCGCTTCCACCTGCACAATGCCAAAGGCTTCTGCCTGATTGACGGCAGGCAAGCAAAAAATATCGCACGCCTGATAATACGCAGGTAGATCATGGTTGCTGATCAGTCCCACAAAATGGATGCGATCTCCCGCAATGGATTGCGATGCGAGTAGCTTCCATGGCTCCGATAAAGGCCCCTCCCCACCGATGAGCAGTTGTGTATCGGGTGGCAAGCTTTCCATGGCCTTGATCAGTACATCAAAGCCTTTGTAATGCACATGTCGGCCCAGGGCAAAGATGATTTTGCCAGGGTATTGCTGGCGCAGCGCACTGGTTCGTACATGCGGCTTCATCTGGCTGGCCAAATCAAAACCATACGGAATGACATGCAAACGCTCAAAGTCTTTAATGGCAGACAGCGTGGGTGAGCTACTGATGTGTGAAGGCGTTGCCACCACAATGGCCTTGGCCTGTTTGACAACCCGATCCAGTAAAGGTCGATATAAGCGCAACATGGTTTTTTGCCGAATGATGTCGGCGTGCCAGGTTATTACGCGTGGAACAGACGCGGGAATTGCCAGGGATGCAATGTGCGACATAGGGTCTGGAAAATGCAGATGTACCAAATCAAATGGACGCTCGCGATGCAATTGGCGCGCTTTGAACCACAGCTGGGGCGACAGCGCCAGACTGCCATCGACATTCCAGCTCGGGGTCCGGATCAAAGGGGCACCATGCAGGGTGCCTTCAAATGACTGCCCATTGCGGCTGGGTACCAGATGCACAAATTCCACCTCGTTTCGAAGTGAGCGGAATAAATGATCCACGTGTGTTTGCATTCCCCCTGGAATTTCGTCAAAAAATCGGCCAAAACAAAGAACTTTTAGCATGGAGTTGGTATGTGAAACTACGAATATGGTAACATTAGTTCAACCTATGAACACATCCTCTTTGGAAATTGATGTCAAAGCTTTGCAGGTGCTGCAAAAAAGCCCGCAAATCAACCAGCGCGAGCTTGCAGCCGCGCTTGGGGTGAGCTTGGGTAAGGCTAACTATTGCATTCGTGCTTTGCTTGCCAAAGGGCAGATCAAGATGCAAAACTTCAAGAACAGCAAGAATAAGTTAGCCTATGCTTATGTGCTGACCCCAGCAGGTATTACCGCACGCGCAGATCTCACGGCTGAGTTCTTGCAAGTGAAGCTTGCCGAATATGAGAGTTTGCGGATAGAGATTGAACGGCTGCAAACGGAGGCTTCCAATGAAGCGCAAGTTGGCATTGCAAAGCTCCCATTAATGTCTGATCGAGAAACAATATGAAAACAGTGATCTTGGCTGGTGGTTTGGGCACCCGAATATCAGAAGAGACCCATCTCAAACCCAAACCGATGATTGAGATAGGTGGCAAGCCCATTCTGTGGCACATCATGAAGATGTACTCTGCACACAATGTCAACGAGTTTGTGATTTGCTGTGGCTACAAAGGCTATGTCATCAAGGAGTACTTTGCCAACTACTTCTTGCATATGTCAGATGTTACTTTTGATATGGCCACCAACAGCATGGAAGTACATCAACGCAAGGCTGAGCCCTGGCGTGTGACGCTGGTCGATACAGGCGAAGAGACCATGACGGGTGGTCGCCTGAAGCGGGTGGCGCAGTATTTGAAAGACGAAACCGAGTTTTGCTTTACCTATGGTGATGGTGTCAGTGATGTGGACATTTCGGCGTCTATTGCGTTTCATCGCCAACACGGAAAATTGGCTACGGTGACGGCTGTGCAACCCCCGGGCCGCTATGGCGCGCTATCACTTACCGGCAACACTGTTAACGGTTTTATTGAAAAGCCGCGTGGAGATGGGGGCCTGATCAATGGTGGTTTTTTTGTCTTGTCTCCTCGCTGTATCGACTATATCGCAGCTGACCGGACAAGCTGGGAAGGCGAACCCATAGTTAAATTGGCAAGTGATGGTCAGCTCATGGCTTTTAACCATTCCGGTTTTTGGCAGCCCATGGATACGCTGCGCGAGAAGAATATGCTGGAAGACCTCTGGTCGACTGGCAAGGCACCCTGGAAGTCCTGGTCATGAGCAATACCAATTTGCCAGATGCCGGGTTTTGGCAGGGTAAACGTGTTCTGGTTACTGGGCATACGGGCTTCAAAGGGGCGTGGCTGGTGCTGTGGCTGCAGCGCTTGGGTGCAAACGTTTGTGGTCTGGCACTAGAGCAGGAAACCAAGCCTTGCTTGTTTGAAAAGGCCAAAATAGCGCAACTGTGCAGTCACCATATTTGCGACATACGCGATATCCTGGCGATGCGGACCATTGTGAATCAGCATCAGCCTGACATAGTGTTCCATCTCGCAGCACAAGCGTTGGTGCGCCGAAGCTACCGCGAACCAGCCGCTACATTTGAAGTGAACGTCCAGGGTACTACCAATGTGTTGGATGTGCTGCGTGACACAGAGCCACTCAAGGCCATCGTGGCGATCACTACGGACAAGGTTTATGAGAACCATGCCTCGATCTATCCTTTTCGTGAAGGCGACAGGCTGGGTGGACATGATCCCTACAGCGCCAGTAAAGCCGCAGCAGAAATTGTTATTGCCAGCTACCGAGCCTCTTTTTTCGCAAGTAAGGGTGTAGGCTTGGCGTCCGCCCGCGCTGGCAACGTGATTGGTGGAGGAGACTGGTCTGAAGACCGATTGATTCCCGACGCAGTACGCGCCTGGAGTACCTCGCAGGTCTTGCAAATCCGTAACCCGGTAGCGACGCGGCCTTGGCAACATGTTATCGAACCGCTAGCTGGATATTTACGACTTGCCGAAAAATTATGGGTTGCCCCTACTCAGCATTCAAGCGCCTATAACTTTGGGCCTGGCGTCGAATCTACTGCGACTGTCCGAAATGTGGTTGATCTGGCGCAATCTTGTTTTGGTTCTGGCCAGGTGGAATTCGCAGCCGCAGAGACAGTACTGCATGAGGCGCAATTGCTGTCCCTGGATGTATCCAAAGTCCGTGCCTTGCTGGGTATTACACCCCAGTGGTCTTTGCAGCAAACTATCGAACGCACGATGGCCTGGTACAAAGCATGTCTGCAGTCCGAGGATATGCGCGCGCATTGTTACCAGGATCTGGATCACTATGCACTAGCCGCTGCAGAGCGAGGGCCAAAATGAGCCACATGCACGCGAGCACGACAGCATTGCAGGGCCTGATGCGCATACAGCGTCGCAAGATGCAGGACGCGCGTGGATCATTCAGCAGACTGTTTTGTGTAGATGAACTGGCCGAGTTTGGCTGGACGGGTACGGTTGCTCAGTTGAATATCTCTTGCACGCAGCGCAAGGGTACCGTCAGGGGCATGCACTTTCAGTACCCACCGCATGCAGAAATCAAACTCGTTAGTTGCATTCGCGGAGCTGTATGGGACGTGGCGGTGGATTTACGTGCAAATTCACCAACCTATTTACAATGGCAGGCAGTGGAAATATCAGCTGATAACCAGACGGCCTTGTTGATTCCGCCGGGCTTTGTACATGGTTTTCAAAGCCTGAGCGATGATTGTGAATTAATCTACGCGCACTCCGTAGCCTACGCGCCTCAAGCAGAAGGGGGCATCTGCCCGACCGATACTGCTTTGGCTATTACCTGGCCGCTCCCCATCAGTGAAATGTCTGACAGAGATCGCTCGCATCCATTGATTGACTCACACTTTAAAGCCATAACTCTATGAAATGCCGCCACTGCTTAGCTGATCTGCAGCACACGTTTTTGGATTTGGGATTCGCGCCGCCATCTAACGCCTACCTAAACCCAGAAGATTTAGACAAGCCAGAAACTTACTTTCCGCTGCGCATCAAGGTGTGTGATACATGCTGGTTAGTACAAACCGAAGACTATGCAGAGGCGGATGCATTGTTTAGCCGAGACTATGCGTATTTTTCTAGCGCGTCAAAGACTTGGCTAGAACATGCAGAGCGCTTTACTACAGCAATTACGCAAGAGCTAAAACTCTCAAACAGTAGTTTGGTCGTAGAGGTCGCTTCGAACGATGGTTACTTGCTCAAAAACTTTGTGAAGACAGACATACCGTGTTTGGGCATTGAGCCAACTGCCAGTACTGCGTTGGCGGCTGAGAAATTGGGTGTGCCGGTGCTGCAAGAATTTTTTGGTGAAAGCTTGGCTAAAAACCTGGTTGCAGAAGGTAAGAGTGCAGATTTGATCGTCGGTAATAACGTCTATGCCCATGTTCCAGACATCAACGACTTTACTAAGGGCTTGCAAGTTTTATTGAAAGCCGGCGGTACGATTTGTTTGGAGTTTCCGCATCTACTCAATTTGCTGGCTTTGAACCAGTTTGATACTGTTTATCACGAGCATTTCTCATATTTGTCACTTGGCACAGTGCAGAAAATTTTTGCAAAAGCGGGGTTGCGTATTTTTGATGTGCAAATATTTTCCACGCATGGCGGTAGTTTGCGTGTGTACGGTTGCCGCCATAACGACCAGAGAGTCAGCCATAGCCGCGTGAGCGACATGCTGGAAACTGAGCAGCAGCAGGGGCTGAGTTCTCTTGATACTTATCTCGCTTTTCAAGAAAAAGCGGACAAAGTAAAGGATGGGTTGTTGAGCTTCTTGCTACATGCAAAACGTGAGGGCAAAAAAGTTGCCGCATACGGCGCAGCAGCCAAGGGTAATACATTGCTCAATTACGCTGGCGTGAAACCTGACTTACTTAGTTTTGTGTGCGATGGCGCTAAATCCAAGCAGGGTAAGTATCTTCCAGGAAGCCATATTCCTATCTATTCTGCGGATAAATTGGTTTCGTATGCGCCAGACTATGTGGTGGTCTTGCCCTGGAATCTCGTAGATGAAGTGCAAGCTTTACTCAGACCCCAGCTCGGTACAGAAGTCAAATTTGTCACGGCTGTTCCACAGTTACAGATACTATGAATTCCTTGGTTTTGCTGACGGGGGCTACGGGTTTTGTCGGCAGGCAGGTTTTGAAAGCGCTCCAAGCAAAAGGCCTGCACATTAGACTAGTGTTAAGAGATGGTACGAAGATCAATGCAGCATTGCAAGAGGGCATTGAGAGTGTGCATTATTCTCCCGATATTTTTGCAGAAACTTCTGCCTGGTGGGAAACGGTGTGCAAGGGTGTTGACGCTGTGATTCACTGCGCCTGGTATGCAGAGCCAGGAAAATATTTGCAGTCTGGAAAAAATCTGGATTGTCTCATTGGTACATTGAATTTGGCCAAGGGAGCCGCTAGTGCTGGCGTTCACAGGATAACCGGCGTAGGCACCTGCTTTGAATATGACTTGTCCCCAGGGATCTTGTCTGTTGCAACACCCTTGCTGCCCTTAAGCCCTTATGCAGCGGCCAAAGTGGCTGCATATTTCTCACTATCGCAACTACTTCCCCGCTTTGATATGGAGTTTGCCTGGTGTAGATTGTTCTATCTATTTGGTGAAAATGAAGATCCACGGCGCCTAGTGCCTTATGTACGCTCACAATTGGAGCGTGGGCTGCCTGTTGAGCTGACTTCTGGTAACCAGATCAGGGATTTCATGGACGTCAGACTGGCAGGGCAGCAAATTGCGGACACTGCAATGTCGTCGCATGTTGGTACGAAGAACATTTGCTCTGGGGTACCTATTACAGTGCGCGCTTTGGCCGAGAAGATGGCAGATGAATTTGGTCGTAGAGATTTATTGCGTTTTGGAGC
Source organism: Polaromonas sp. (assembly GCA_043774625.1). Lineage (GTDB taxonomy): Bacteria > Pseudomonadota > Gammaproteobacteria > Burkholderiales > Burkholderiaceae_C > JAAFIP01. The sequence continues at coordinate 15,547 of JAYVTG010000086.1, forward strand.
ACAAGCCGAAAATGAGGCCGACCCAAAAATGGTAGTAGGTGTTTTGTAAATTTATGCGTGCATATCTTTCGACATCACAAGTATTGGTAAAAGAAACTGAAAAGGAAAATCATGTTGAACAAAAACGAAGAATTCACGCAAGAGTGCCTGGAACGCTTAAGGCAGTATCCTCAGCAAGATATTGGCGCGGTAGCCAAAGCCTTCGTCGCTGCAAGTACTATACCCAAGTACTCATACAACTTCACATGGCTCTCGCGCCCAATCATCCAGTATCCACAAGACATGGTGGCCATGCAGGAACTCATCTGGAAAATTAAACCAGACCTTATTATCGAAACTGGTATTGCCCACGGAGGTTCATTGATCTTAAATGCCAGCATACTGGCCTTGATTGACTATTGCGATGCTGTTGAAAAAGGCTTGACTCTTGATCCTAAAAAATCAAAACGGCGTGTTTTAGGTTTGGATATTGATATTCGATCACACAATAAAGAAGCTATTTTGGCGCACCCCATGTCCCACATGATTGATATGATCGAAGGCTCGTCTATCGACACTGGAATCATCAAACGTGTAGAAGGCATCGCCAAAGGTTATAGCAAAGTGCTGGTCTGCCTGGACTCTAACCACACCCATGAGCATGTGTTGGCAGAATTGGAAGCCTATGCACCTTTAACAAGCAAGGGCAGTTATTGTGTGGTGTTCGACACATTAGTCGAAGAGTTGCCGCAAAGCATGTACCCTGACAGATCCTGGGGGCCAGGCAATAATCCAAAAACCGCAGTTTTTGAATACATGCGACGGCTTGAAAAAGAGGGCCGTAAGGCTGCTGATAACGATAAACTGAACTTTGTAATCGATAAGGATATTGAGAGCAAGATTCTGATTACTGTGGCCCCTGACGGCTATTTGAAGCGCATAAGCTAATCTGCACAATATTGTGTCGCTACGGCAAAATTTCCTTGCAAACTTCGCAGGCAGCGGCGCTGTAGTTCTCATCCATCTAGCCGTTACGCCCTTTTACCTGTCCTATCTTGGGCCAGAAGCCTTTGGGCTGATTGGTTTGTTTGCTACCTTGACAGCGGTGTCCAGCGTGCTTGACCTTGGACTCAGTCCAGCGCTGAGTAAGGAGTTGGCACAGCTTTCGGCAAACCCTTTAGAACATGCTGTTATTCGTTCTACAGTTCGCACCTTTGAAGTGGTGTTCTTTCTGCTGGCCACTTTGCTTTTGTGTCTGGGTTTTCTTGCACTTCCTTTCTTGGCTACGGATTGGCTTCAGATAAAAACGCTAGACTTGAAAACAGTCCAAGAGGCGCTTGAACTGATGGCTGTTTTAATAGCGTTGCAACTACCGCTCGCTGTGTACACAGGCAGCTATACCGGTTTGCAAAAACAAATGCAATTTAATCTGCTTACCACATGCATGGTTTTTATTCGCATGGTAGGTGCAGTGATCATCATGGTTTATGGCGATACCAGTATTACCACTTTCTTTCGGTGGCAGCTATATGCTTCAATTTGTCACTTAGGCGTAATGGGTTTGGTGCTGTGGCAATTACTTCCGCCTGGGCGAGTCTGGTTTGATATCAATAAGTTGAGAAAACTTTCCAAATTTGCGTCCGAGATGGCGGGTGTTGCAGTGCTGTCCCTGCTATTGACACAAATGGACAAAATTATCCTGAGCCGCATGCTGCCGTTGACCGAGTTTGGTTACTACATGCTGGCTTGGTCTTTGGCCAGTGTCTTACTGCGTCTGGCCACGCCCGTGTTCACAGCCTGGCTGCCTCGCATGTCGCAGTTAGTCCATACAGATGATGTATCCAGGCTCCAAAAAATATACGTTTCTGGCTTTAAGCTGGTCGCGTGGATGGTACTGCCAGCGGCCATGCTCATGGCAATTTTTTCCTTTCAAATTCTTGAAATTTATACTCAAAACACTGCGCTGGCAAAAGCGACCGCCCCTGCACTGGTATTGCTAGTTATTGGCATGGCCTGCAATGCACTAATGCATATCCCCTACGGCTTGACGTTGGCTCACGGGTGGGCGCGATTTGCTTTGATTCAAAATTTACTTGCCTGTGTATTTATCGTTCCGCTCATTTACTTTTCCGTCAAAATGTGGGGTTTGCAAGGTGCTGCGGTTGGGTGGTGTGCTGTTAACCTGTCTTATGTCATTTTTTCCATTCGTTTGATTCAGCGCCGATACTTTTATCAACGCCACACTTCCAGCCTATAAACTTGCTGCAGAAATTTCGTATAAGAACAAAGAAATGAAGCAGAGAAAATTCAGTCTCATCATTCCAACACGTGAGCGAGTAGACACTTTGCAGGCTTGCCTCAAAACTGCTGTTCACCAGACTTACGCGAATCTTGAAATCATCGTTTCAGATAACTACAGCCAAGACGCAACAAAAGCATGTATTGAATCATTTAATGATGCGCGCATTCGCTATATCAACACTGGAAAACGCGTGAGCATGTCTGAAAACTGGGAGTTTGCTCTGGCGCATGTAACTGGCGACTGGGTAACCATACTTGGCGACGATGATGGATTGCTACCGGGTTGCTTTGAGAGCATCAATGATTTGATAAATGTGACGAATACCCAAGCCATAAGAACTCGAGCATGCTCTTTTGTCTGGCCAGCAGCCCAGCCTACTGGAGCTAACATACCTTTGAATGTACCCTTGGGCCGTGGCTGGCAAACCAGAAGTTCCAACGAGTGGATTAAAAAAGTTCTTTCGGGAGCTGCCAATTACTCTGAACTTCCCATGTTGTATAACGGTGGATTTTTGGATATGGCAGTTGTTCGTGCTTGGATGACATCACATGCCAGATTTTTTAATTCACGTATACCCGATGTGTATTCGGGCTTGTTCTTGGCGCATGTACTGCCATCATATGTGTATACATACGAACCCGTAGCAATTAATGGTACATCTGTGCACAGTACTGGTGTTGCGCAATTTCGCACACCGACGCACCCTGCCGATAAAAACCAGAATGCAGCCGTCAAGTTTGCTTCTGAAACGAATTTGCCTTTCCATCCCACAGTACCTTTAGGAAAGGCGGGTGATGTGCCCAAGTCAATTTTGGCTTTGATTTATGAGTCGCAAGCACAGGTGTGTGATGTTATTTCTACAGCACAAAAAATATCTGCATACGAGCAATTAAGAAATATATTGTCTTTCCCCGGCGTGAGCCCTGATGTGACGGTCAACTGGGCTGAGCAGTTTGCTACGCTTCATGGTTTGAATCTTGTTGATATTAAAAAAGCACTAACAGTCAGAAAAATCAAGATAGCATTTGTCTTTTATATATACAGATTGTCTTTGGTCTACAACTCGTATTTTGATGCTGAAAAACAGCATGGTGCGGTAGATATTTATGGTGCTGCGCTGGCTGCAGATGCGATCAAGGCAAGGAGTTCGCCAAGGGTTACAAATCTAATCAAAAATTTATGGCGCATCTATACGCGTTTGCGTAAACGCCATCAATAACTGAGCATATCGAACAGCCATGGATCGAAAATTCACTATTGTCATTCCTACTCGCGAACGTGCAAGCACCTTATTGCACTCTATCAAAACCTGTATTGCGCAGGACTATGACCAACTGGAAATTTTGGTGTGTGACAACGCAAGCCAAGACAGCACCAAAGAGGTCGTGCATGCATTCAGCGATCCTCGCATTCGGTACATCAATACTGGGCGCAGAGTTTCCATGATGGAGAATTTTGAGTTTGCATTCTCACATGTGGACAGCGGTTATGTTTTGTCGATGGGAGATGACGATGGCTTGACCAGAAATTCCGTGGTCAAAGCCAATCAACTGATCTCAGATACGCATTGTGAGGCTGTGGTGTCTGATTTTGCCCATTACATGTGGCCCAATGTGAAAACTGATTCGGCTAATCAGCTCCTTTTTTCAACAAAAACTGGTTATGAAATTCGTTCTACTAAGCAAGCACTTGAGGGTGTTTTGTACGGACGGTATCCATTTAATCATGTGCCGTGCATTTATTACGGTTACCTCAATAGCGATATTTTGAAGAAGCTTCGTCAAAAGCATGGCAAGCTTTTTCTGACAAACATTGTTGACGTGTTCTCTAGCGTAGCCGTGTCGTTGTCGATTCCAAATTTCTGTTTTTCGCATGAACCGCTGGCAATCAATGGGACATCAAATCACAGCAATGGTGCTTCTTTTTTAAAGGTAACGAAAGATGATACTGAGAAGAATCGGTGGTTTGCTGAAAACACCAGTACATCGTTGCCGCCTTTCACGACGTCTCCCAGTATCAAAATGATGCTCGCCGAGGCTTGCCATGCCCTGCTGGTGAACCATTCAGAGCTTCTAAAAAAAGATGAAGTAAATTTCAAAGCGCTTTTCGCTCAAGCCTTACAGGATGTACAACTGTATCCAAAATCAGATATTGACCCTCTGGCCATCATGACAACTGCGAATGCGCTACAAATAGAACTACCAACTCCTTCGCAGTGGAGAAACTGGATGGCTAAAATTGAACTCTATCAACAAAGAATACCCAAATTTCTACAAAGCAAGATCGTAGATGCCTCTCTCATGTCTGTAGATGATGTAGATGCGGCTGCGAGCAGCTTGCAAGTGATGTGTTCGTTTGCACAACAAACTAGAATATCTGATAAGATCAAATTATTGAAATCTAGATTTTCTACGGTTCGCAAATAACTGGGATTTTTCTATTCAATAACCTGCAAAGAATGAATGCATCCTTTTGGAGACTTGGTCTGACTTCTCTCTGGCGCGACCTGCGCTCAGGCGAGCTGCGGCTATTGATCTTAGCTGTGACCCTGGCTGTCGCAGCTCTCACCGCCGTTGGTTTCTTCGCAGACCGCATCAAAGGCGGTTTGCAGCGGGATGCGCGTGCCATGCTGGGGGGCGATGTGGTGGTGTCGGCAGACAAATTGTTGCCGCCATCGTTTTTTGACAAGGCACGCGCGAATGGATTGCAGACAGCTTTGAACGTTAGCTTTCCGACCATGGCGCGGGCACCCGATGCGCAGGGTGGTGCCACCAAGCTGGTGTCGCTTAAAGCAGTGGGGCAGGGCTATCCGTTGCGTGGGGCTGTGCGCACGGCACTGACTGCTGCTGACGCTGTGGCGATAACTGGCGATGGGCTGACAGGCCAGGTGACCAAAGATCTGCCTGCCAAGGGTGCCGTGTGGGTAGATGCGTCTTTGCTCGACGCCTTGTCACTATCGGTAAACGACACACTGTTGCTCGGCAACGCAGCTTTCAAAATTGAGCGCATCATCACCCAGGAGCCTGACCGTGGTGCAGGCTTTATGAATTTTGCGCCGCGTGTCATGCTGCATGAGTCTGAACTGGCTGCCACGGGCTTGGTGCAACCTGCCAGCCGTATTACCTGGCGACTGGCGTTGGCCGGGGAGTCCAAATCGGTCAAGGCGTTTACAGATTGGGCAGATGCTGAAGTGAAAAAACCCGAGGTGCGCGGCATGCGGGTCGAATCGCTGGAAAGTGGCCGCCCCGAGATGCGGCAAACGCTGGATCGTGCCGAAAAGTTTTTGAACCTGGTGGCCCTGCTGGCCGCTTTGCTCAGTGCCGTAGCCGTGGCCATTGCGGCGCGCGGCTTTGCCGCCAGCCACCTGGACGATTGCGCCATGCTGCGTGTGCTGGGCACCAGCCAGCGCAATATCGCGCTCAGCTACACATTCGAGTTTGCCTTGGTGGGTGTGGCGGCCAGTGCGCTAGGCGTGGTGATTGGCTATGCCGTGCATTACGGTTTTGTGGCCCTGTTGGCAGGCTTGGTAGATGCTTCCTTGCCAGCGGCCTCTGGCTGGCCTGTAGCGTTTGGCTTTGGCATGGGTTTGACTCTGCTCTTTGCCTTTGGCCTGCCACCCGTTTTGCAACTGGCCCAGGTGCCGCCCCTGCGTGTGATTCGGCGCGACTTGGGTGGCCTCAAGCCCACATCGCTGGCGGTGCTGGGTATTGGTATTGCGGGCTTTGCTGCCTTGCTTTTAGCTGCCAGTTCAGACATCAAGCTGGGCCTGATTGCGGTGGGCGGGTTCGCCGTCGCCGTCGCTATTTTTGCAGGCCTGAGCTACGTTGCCGTCAAGCTACTGCGCCGCAGTGTGAATGAGGCGACTGCCCCGCGTTGGCTGGTGCTGGCAACGCGGCAAATTTCGGCACGGCCCGCATTTGCCGTAGTGCAGGTGAGCGCACTGTCGGTGGGTTTGCTGGCTTTGATCTTGCTGGTGTTGCTGCGCACCGATTTAATTGCTAGCTGGCGGCAGGCCACGCCGCCTGACGCACCCAACCGTTTTGTCATCAACGTGATGCCTGAGCAAGGCGATGCGTTTTTGAAGAATTTGAAAGACAACAACATCAGCAAATACGACTGGTACCCCATGATCCGGGGCCGGTTGATTGCTATCAATGGCAAAACCATCACCCCAGACAGTTTTGAAGATGATCGCGCCAAGCGCCTGGTAGACCGCGAATTCAACTTGTCCAACACTGCCGTGCAGCCCCCGCACAACGAGGTGGTAGCGGGCCGTTGGCAGGCCGAAGAAAAAGACGCGGTGAGCGTGGAAGAGGGCATCGCCAAAACGCTTAACCTTAAGCTGGGCGACAGCGTGATTTTTGACGTGGGCGGCATACAAACCGTGAGCACCATCACCAGCCTGCGCAAGGTGGACTGGGGTTCCATGCGGGCCAATTTCTTCGTCATTTATACCGTTAGCAGCATGCCCGATTTGCCGGTCACCTTCCTCAGCGCCTTCAAGGCACCCGAAGCCAAAGGCTTTGACAACGCCATGGTGCGCGCCTTTCCCAACGTGACCAATGTCGACATGAGCCAAACCATCAACCAGGTACAGCGCGTGCTGGACCAGGTCATTCGTGCGGTGGAATTTTTGTTCGGCTTTACCTTGGCAGCAGGCCTGGTGGTGCTGTTTGCCGCAGTGACGGCCACACGAGAGGAGCGCGCCCGCGAATTTGCCATCATGCGCGCTGTGGGTGCCAGCAGCACCCTGCTGCGCCAGGTGCAGCGCGCTGAACTGGCAGGCGTAGGTCTGTTGGCGGGCTTTTTGGCCAGCGTGGTGGCCGTGGTGGTGGGCTGGGCGCTGGCTAAATATGTGTTTGAATTTACCTGGACGGCGTCGCTGTGGGTGCCGCTGGTGGGCAGCATACTGGGCGCTTTGCTGGCCATGGCAGCGGGCTGGTGGGGGCTGCGCAGCGTGCTGAACACGCCGGTGGTGACTACGCTACGCCGCGCTGCAGAGTAATTGCTGGTTTACAACTGCTATATTATTAATAGCTGCTCGCGCACTATCTACGCTGGCTACAGGCTGAAATGACTATGAAAATTGAAGAAAAGCCATTGTTTGCTACACCTTACGAATGGATAGGCGGCGAGGCACAAGTCAAAGCCCTGACCGAGCGCTTTTATGACCTGATGGACCTGGAAAGCGATTACGCCCGCCTGCGCGAAGTGCATGGCGCAACGCTTACCAACGCGCGGCAAAAAACCTTTATGTTCTTGTGCGGCTGGCTGGGCGGCCCACAGACGTATACCGAGACCTATGGTCACCCCCGCCTGCGCGCCCGTCACATGCATGTGCCTATCGGCATTCGTGAACGCGACCAGTGGCTGGCCTGCATGGACCAGGCCATGGGCGACGTGGGTGTGGACGAGACCCTGCGGGCGCGGCTGCGCGAGAGTTTTTTCAAGACAGCGGACTGGATGCGCAATGTCTAGCGCAGGGCAAGTATTTTTTGCTACTTGCAGGTGCCGTTGATAGGTGTAGACCCGTCTTTGCATTCAGTCAAAATGGCTTGAGACTTCTTTTTAACGGGCGGTGGGGTTGGCGTGGCAGATGACTGGGTTGGGGCGGCTGCAGTACCCGCAGGCTTGTTTTGCGCATACACAATCTTGTTCGCGCCCTTGTTGCAGGTACCTACGATCTTGCCAGGTGTGGGCGCAGCACTGTCGGCGATAGTTACCGAGTAACTACTCACGCCCGCAGCTTTGATTTTGGCATCGATCTGCGCACGTATCGCCTCGCAGTTGTCTGCATAAGTGGCAGTCGATGCGAATGCAAAAAGCACTATGGATAGTTTCAAAATACTTGTCATGGTTTGAAGAGTGTGTAATTTGCTGATGTTACATCACTGCTGATGGGCGTACGACTCGTCCAAGGGGAATACGCCGAGTTTCTGAATGTGTGTCGCGCTCAGGGAAAATACGCTAAGTTGGTGGGCTTACAGAGGAATACATCCAGCTTGGTGGGCTAGCGCCGCGCTCGGGGTATGCGCTGCAAAAAGTTTTTAGAAAACACGCGCGAACGGTGTTTTGTAGCGTTCGACCTTCAACAACGCGCGCCTTCCTAAAAATTTTTCAACGCACACCCGCTCACCCGTCGCCTGCTTGGGTGGCTGGTTTGCTTTTGAATACCCAATACCGAATACCGCAAACCCGTGGGGCTTGGTTTTGTAGCTTTGCAGCCATGTAGTTGGGTAGCATTGCCGTTCAGTGGCTGGTGACTTGCACCTCAGTAACCTGTGACTTTGCAGCTTGGTGAATTTACCGTCTTGTCATCTTGCACTTACTATGCATTTGATAGCTGCTCGCGCATATTCCACGCTGGCTATCGGCATATTTGAGCGCTAAAACGCGTCAGAATGGTTCCGCAGCGTTACCCAGATCGAATTGCAGGCTGTCAGCGCTCGATCTCGAAATTTCGGAACTTCGGTACTGCGTCAAGGGTATTGGGTCTTCGGTTTTCGGTATTGGTATTCAAAAGCGAACCGACCACACTTTGAAAGCTTTGGGGGAGGGGTGTGCTTAGACAAAATTTTTAGGTAGGCGCGCGTTGTTGAAGGTCGAGCGTTACAAAACACCATTCGCGCGTGTTTTCTAAAAACTTTTTGCAGTGCATACCCCGAGTCCAAAGCATGCTAACCAACTTGGCACATTCCCCAAAGCCCAAAGCGCACTCACCAAGCATGTCCAATACCAACCAACCCTGACAGCTCAACAAAGCTCATAGAGCTAGAATTAACCAGTAAGCAGCGAAAAAATGATAAAAACCGCCCAATGCCAGCGCAGAATATGCGCAAGTAGCTATGAAATTCATAGTGAATCCACTGGTTGCAACAGTACCACCAGCGCCCCAGCGCCCCCATGCGCTGGCGTGGCTTGCACAAAGGCCAGTACCTGGTTTTTTTGAATCAACCAGCTATGCACCTTGTTTTTTAGCACGGGCACCTGGCCCGGTGAACCCAAGCCCTTGCCATGCACCACACGCACGCAGCGCAGGCCGTGCTTATGGCTCGCGCGAATAAACTGGCCCAAAGCGTCGCGCGCATCGTCAGTGCGCAGATTGTGCAAATCCACATGGGCTTGCACAGCCCATACACCTTTGCGCAGCTTGCGCACCACGTCTGCACCAATGCCGGGGCGGCGAAAACTCATGGACTCGTCTACGTCCAGCAGGCTGCTGGTGTCCCACTCGTCGCTCAGCGATTCGCGCAGCACGGCGATGTCGTCCAGCTTTTGCTGCACGGGTATGGGCGCGGGCTGCTTGGTGTGGGGCTTGGCGGCGTTTTTTTGTGGCAGGGGTTGCACACGGCCAACCGCATTTGCAAAAACTTCTTTTTCAGCTTGGCGTATGCGCTCTGCTTCCTTGCGCGCCAGTTCCTGGGCCACACGCGCAGCAGCTTGCGCGTCGATGGTTTTTTTGACGGTTTTCAAATCCGCCAGGCTGTTCAGTTTGGTCGTCGGTTTCATGCTTGATGGTGCAGTTTTACATCAATCCTGCTTCAGCCATCGACAGTGTCGCGCTGCGGGTGGTAATCACATGGTCCAGCACCCGCACGTCGATTAACCCCAAGGCTGCAGATAGCCGCTGCGTAATCGCCTGGTCTGCCGGACTGGGCGCGGGTTGCCCACTGGGGTGGTTGTGCGCCAGCACGACGCTAGCGGCATGGTGGTGCAGGGCGCGCAGCACGACTTCGCGCGGGTACACACTGGTTTGGGTGAGTGTGCCGCGAAACAACTCTTCCATGGCAATCAATTGCTGACCCACGTCAAAAAACAGCACGCAAAACACCTCATAAGGCTTGGCGCCAATGTGCAGACGAATATAGTCTTGCAGCTGTTTAGGCGAGGCAATCAGGGTTTTTTCTTGCAACTGCTCTGCCAGCGCTCGGCGCGATAGCTCCAGCACGGCGACCAGTTCGGTGCGCTTGGCAGGACCCAGGCCTTTGATGCGTTCAAGGTCTTTTGCCGAGGCATGCAGCAAGCCGCTCAAACCGCCAAAACTGTCCAACACCTCTTGCGCCATCATCAGCACGTTTTTGCCTGCAATGCCGGTGCGTAGCAGCAAGGCCAGCAGTTCACTGTCGGCCAGGGCCTGCGGGCCACGTGCCAGCAGCTTTTCGCGCGGTTGCGCGTCCAGGGGAATGTCTTTCAAGGCCATAAAGGGGGTAATTCGGGGGTGTGGGGATAGAAGTTTCTACAATAGGGGCAGTCTACGTGAATCTTTATGCCCCAAATCGACGCCCATTCATTTTTAACCCTGCACTACCGCTTAAGCGGCCCGTCGGGTGACATTATCAACACCTTTCACGACAAGCCTGCCACGCTGTCGCTGGGCACCGGCGAGCTGTCCCCTGCTGTCGAGCAGCGCCTGTTGGGGCTGGAAGAGGGCACGCGCAGCACGTTTGAGATACCTGCTGGCGATGCCTTTGGCCCCCGCAATGCCGACATGCAGCAATGGGTGGCCAAAAAGCTGCTGAATGAGCTGGGCGACCCGCTGGAGCAGTACCACGTGGGCGATGTGGTGCAGTTCCCCACGCCTGACGGCGCAGGCAATTACGCAGGCGCTGTGCAGCTGGTGGAAGACGGGCGTGTGCTGTTTGACTTTAACCACCCGCTGGCAGGCCAGCCAGTGACGTTTGAAGTGCATGTGATTGGAGTTTTATGAGCACAGTTGGTGAAATTTTATTGGCCGAACCACGCGGTTTTTGCGCGGGCGTAGACCGTGCGATTGAAATTGTGGAGCGCGCCTTGACCAAATTTGGTCGCCCTATCTATGTGCGCCACGAGATTGTGCACAACACCTTTGTGGTGAATGATTTGAAAGCCAAGGGTGCTATCTTTATTGAAGAGCTGGACGACGTGCCGCCTGGCGCTACGCTGGTGTTTAGCGCCCACGGTGTCAGCCGTGCTATTCAATTGGAAGCACACAAGCGTGGCTTTCAGATCTTTGACGCTACCTGCCCCTTGGTTACCAAGGTGCATGTCGAAGTGGCCAAGCTGGCCAAAGAGGGCTACGAATTCATCATGATCGGCCACAAAGGCCACCCCGAGGTGGAAGGCACCATGGGGCAACTGGACTACGGCATCCACCTGGTAGAAGACATTGCCGATGTAGCCAAGGTGCAACCCAGCCAAACCACCAAACTGGCCGTGGTCACGCAAACTACTTTGAGCGTAGACGATACGGCTGAAATCCATGCGGCCATCCGCCAGCGCTTTCCACTGGTGCGCGAACCCAAGCAGCAAGACATTTGCTACGCCACACAAAATCGGCAAGATGCGGTCAAGGTTATGAGCCCGCAGGTCGATTTGATGATTGTGGTGGGCAGCCCTACCAGTTCCAACAGCAACCGCCTGGCCGAGCTGGCGCGCAAGCTGGGTGTGCCCAGCTATATGGTAGACACGTCGGCCGAGTTGCAAGAGGCGTGGTTTAGCGGCGTGACGCGCGTGGGCCTGACAGCAGGAGCATCGGCCCCCGAGGTGCTGGTCAACGATGTCATCGCGCACATCAAGGCGCTGGGCGCAACGTCGGTGCGTAAGATGGACGGGATTGAAGAGACGATTAAATTCCCGTTGCCCAAGGGCTTGAAGATTGATGCCCATTCCTAACCCGCATTTCGCGCAGACAGTGGCCTTAGCTTTCGCTGTTAACTGAAATACAGCGTGTCGTACTTTCCAAATCGCTCTGAAATTAATAGCTGCTTGCGCACTATTGACGCTGGCTACCGCCACTTTATTCGCCAAACGCCGCTGTACAAGCTGCCTGGCACAGCATTTGACCTGAAATGTGCAGAGGTCTGGCTCAAGCTGGAGCATTTGCAAACCAGTGGCAGCTTCAAAGCGCGCGGGATGCTTAACCGCATGCTGTCCAACACCGTGCCTGCCAGCGGTGTTGTCATAGCGTCTGGCGGCAACGCAGGCATTGCAGTAGCCACTGCAGCCCAGTTGCTGGGCCACCGCTGCGAAGTGTTTTTGCCCGAAGTCTCGTCCCAAGCCAAGCGTGACCGATTGAAAAGTCTGGGCGCACACGTCACCATCAGCGGTGCAGCCTACGCAGACGCGCTTGCTGCCTGCGCCCAACGCCAGCTTGAAACCGGCGCGTTGATGGCACACGCCTATGACCAGGCCGAGGTAGTCGTAGGTGCAGGCACCCTGGCCGCCGAAATAGAACAGCAAGGCGGCCTGCCCGACAGCCTGCTGGTCAGCGTGGGTGGTGGTGGGCTGATCGCGGGCTTGGCGGCGTGGGTAGACAATCGCGCCCAGGTCATCGCCCTGGAACCCGAAAACGCCCCCACCTTGCACAGCGCCCGCGCCGCAGGCCAGCCGGTGGACGTGGCGGTTAGCGGCGTGGCGGCGGATTCATTGGGTGCCAAGCGCATTGGCAATATCGCCTGGGACGTAACGCAGCGCCTGGTGCCGCAAAGCCTGCTGGTAACGGACGAATCCATCAAAGCCGCGCAACTGTGGCTGTGGCGTGAGATGAAACTGGCCGTAGAACCCGCAGCAGCGTTAGGATTGGCTGCGCTGCAAACGGGGGTTTACAAGCCAGAGCCCCATGAGAAAGTGTGCCTGATTCTGTGCGGTGCCAACGTGGACCCTGCCAGCTTGAATTAACAGCCATTTTGGCTGATAGCCAGCGTGGAATATGCGCGAGCAGCTATTAAATATATAGCAGTAGAAAAATTTTTAACGTCGAAATACGTTCTAAACTACACATGATGTGTTTATTCCAAAACACTTTGCAAGCAAGCCAGCACTTCTTGAACCAGCGCATCCGGTGCTCGCTCTACCAAGCTGGCTTGGCGTGCCGCCCAGTCCAGCGACTTGATCTGGTGCGCATGCACCTGACCATCAGTGCGCAGGCCCAGTCCCATCAGCGAGACTAAAAACCCAGCGCTGCGTGCAGCATCTGCCGCACCACCAGAAATAGGACAGACCATGGCCAATTTGAAGCGCGCGTTAAAAGCGCGGGGTGACACTACCAGGCAAAAATGCGCCCCCTTCATCTCGCGCCCGCTGGCGGGGTCAAAGGCCAGGTGCAATATGTCGCCGCGATCCGGCGTCACAGCTCAGCCCCAGCCGTGCCCAGCGCGTCCCAGCCCTCGGCGCGTTGCGCACCACGCGGTGTGGCAGCCAGCAGCTCGGCTAGCGAACGGCGCACGCGTCGTGGCCTGACTTTGAGCTCATCGCCCACGATATCAATTGTCAAGGTGGAGCCGGCCTCTAAATGGTTTTGCTCCACGTAAGACAGGGGCACCGTCATGATGAAAGAACCGCCTGATCGGCGCAATGCAGCTTGCAACATAAAAATCTCCAAAAGTCATATTTAAGTATAACTTAATTGAGATTTCGCAGGCGGTAATACTAATTTATAGGCTGTGAATGCACTCTGGTAGCCAGTAGTGCAATTTAAGCGATGTAAATGCTACTTACCTATACACAATATGCGCAAGCAGCTACCAAAATCATAGTGGTGACAGTCTAAAACGAAAGCATTTCAGCCTGCCCGGGCGCAAAATGCGACAATAGGGGTACATGACTGAACTATCAAACACCGAAGTGAACAACCCAGCAAGCGACCAATTTGCCAGCCTGGGCCTGGCCGAACCTATCCTGCGCGCGGTAGCCGAAAAAGGCTACACCACGATGAGCCCGATTCAGGCCAAGGCGATACCCGTGGTGTTGCAGGGCCGTGACGTGATGGGTGCAGCCCAAACCGGCACCGGCAAGACAGCGGCTTTCACGCTGCCTTTGCTGCAGCGCATGCTCAAGCACGAAAGTGCCTCCACATCCCCCGCCCGCCACCCCGTGCGCGCCCTGGTGCTGCTACCCACGCGCGAGCTGGCCGACCAGGTGGCCGACCAGGTGCAGCAGTACGCCAAATACACGCAATTGCGCAGCACCGTGGTGTTTGGCGGCATCGACATGAAGCCGCAAACCATCGAGCTGAAAAAAGGCGTTGAGGTGCTGGTGGCTACGCCCGGCCGTTTGCTGGACCATATCGAAGCTAAAAACGTGGCCCTGAACCAGGTGGAATATGTGGTGCTGGACGAAGCCGACCGCATGCTGGACATTGGCTTTTTGCCTGACTTGCAGCGCATTTTGTCTTATCTGCCCAAGGCACGCACCACGCTCTTGTTTAGCGCCACCTTCAGCCCCGAGATCAAGCGCCTGGCCAACAGCTATTTGCAAGACCCTATTTTGGTAGAAGTGGCGCGGCCCAACGAAACCGCGTCTACCGTAGAGCAGCGTTTTTACAGCGTAGACGCCGATGACAAACGCCGTGCCTTAAAGCAAATTTTGACCGAGCGCGGCATCAAGCAAGCCTTCGTTTTTGTCAACAGCAAGCTGGGCTGCGCGCGCCTGGCCCGCAGCCTGGAGCGCGAAGGTTTGAAGACCACGGCACTGCACGGCGACAAGAGCCAAGACGAGCGTTTGAAGGCGCTGGAATCGTTTAAAAAAGGCGAGGTGGACCTGTTGGTGGCAACTGATGTGGCCGCACGCGGGCTGGACATCAAAGACGTGCCTGCAGTGTTCAACTTTGACATCCCGTTTAACGCCGAAGACTATGTGCACCGCATTGGCCGCACAGGCCGCGCGGGCGCGTCGGGCTTGGCGGTGAGCTTTGTCTCGGGCAGCGACGCGCGCCTGGTGGCTGACATTGAAAAGCTGCTGAAGAAAAAACTGGAAGTTGAAGCGATTGAGTTTGCCGAAAACACCCCGCGTGAACGCATCAACGTGGGCCGCCGTGCCTGGGGCGATGAAGACGAGCAGCGTGAAAGCCTCGAGCGTGCACCGCGCCGCGAGCGTGAATATGCACCGCGTGAAGGTGGCCGTGACTTCACGCGCGAGCCATCTCGCCAGCACCGCGCTGCTGCACCGCGTGACCCGTTTTTTGACAAGCCCTATGAAGCTGCCGCTGTGGCAGAAGGCACGCCAATTCCTTCCCCGTCATGGGAACCGACTGTCAAAGCCACTACGTCTCGCGTGTCTACCAATATCAAGTCGAAAAAGAAAGTCGCGGCGCTGTTCAAGACGGTAGCTTAGAGCGTTTGCGCTGTCAGGCACTGTGCGTGGGCGGATACCTTCGTGTCCTCCGCCAGGGTGTAGGCCTTGGCTTCTTGTCAGCTTTTGTACCTGGCTCCCCCTCACCTACGGTATCCGCCCACGCACAGTGCCTGACAGCGCAAGCCGGTGACTAATCGCTACTGAGAGAGGGAAAAGCATCAACCAACTTCCCGTGCTGGCGTGTGCCGATGGTGTGTTCAGCGTAGCGGCATAAAGGGGGAGGCGCGTACAAAACGATGCAAGAAAAAATTACGCCCCTGCGCCGGAGGACAGCCGCGTAGCTGAACACACCATCGGCACGCGCCAGCACAGTACAAAAGCCTGCCCTCACTCTTAAAAAGAGCGAAAGATCAAAACCAACGCAGAGCTTTCTCGTACAAGGTTTTACACATACAGCAAGACTATAGAGATAATCAATCGAATCTATTGGATTGATAGGTAACTACAGCCTAAGATTAACTGCGATACCACCCCGGTGTCACATTTAATCAGGAGAAAGCCATGTCAACCGAATCCAAATGCCCAATGTCGGGCGGCGTACGTCAAAACGCTACTGCTGGGGCCATGAAGAATACAGACTGGTGGCCCCAGCAACTCAATTTGAATATCTTGCACCAGCAATCTGAGCTGTCCGATCCGATGGAGCCGGGCTTCGATTACGCCAAAGAATTCAAAAGCCTCGACCTGCACGCCGTGGTCAAAGACCTGACTGGCCTGATGACGGACTCGCAGGACTGGTGGCCGGCGGACTATGGCCACTACGGGCCATTTTTCATTCGTATGGCCTGGCACGCCGCTGGCACCTACCGTATTGCAGATGGTCGCGGTGGTGCGGGTTCTGGCAGTCAGCGCTTTGCGCCTCTCAATAGCTGGCCAGACAACGTCAACCTGGACAAGGCGCGCAGGCTGCTGTGGCCGATCAAGCAAAAGTATGGCCGCAAAATCTCCTGGGCCGATCTATTGGTTCTCACCGGCAACGTAGCCCTGGAGTCGATGGGCTTTAAAACCTTTGGTTTTGGCGGTGGACGCCCAGACATTTGGGAACCCGAACAAGACATTTACTGGGGTGCAGAAAGCAAATGGCTGGACGACGAGCGCTACAGCGAAGGTCGTCAGCTAGAAAATACTCTGGGCGCCGTTCAGATGGGCTTGATCTACGTGAACCCGGAAGGCCCCAACGGCAAGCCCGACCCTGTTGCTTCTGCGCGGGACATACGCGAAACCTTCGCCCGCATGGCGATGAATGACGAAGAAACCGTTGCGCTGACTGCGGGTGGGCACACCTTTGGCAAGAGCCACGGAGCTGCAGACCCCGGCAAATATGTGGGCCCCGCGCCCGAAGGCGCCGATGTGCAAGAGATGGGCCTGGGCTGGAAAAACAGCTTTGGCACCGGCAGTGGGGTGCATACGATTGGCAGCGGCATAGAAGGCGCCTGGACCACCAACCCGATTCAGTGGGACAACGGTTACTTTGACGCCTTGTTTGGCTACGAATGGGAACTGACCAAGAGCCCCGCCGGCGCACAACAATGGACACCCAAAGACCCGGCTGCCCGCACGACCGTGCCCGACGCACACGACTCTTCCAAACGCCACGCACCGATGATGACCACAGCCGATATGGCCATGCGCATGGACCCGGTTTACGAGAAAATTTCGAGGCGCTTTCACCAAAACCCAGAGCAGCTTGCAGATGCGTTTGCCAGAGCCTGGTACAAGCTGACCCACCGCGACATGGGGCCGCTGCCACGGTATTTGGGTGCACTCGTACCCAAAGAGATTTTGCTGTGGCAAGACCCGGTTCCCGCCGCCAGCCATGCATTGGTCAATGCGCAAGATATTGCGGCTTTGAAAGCCAAGATCCTCGCATCAGGTCTGTCCATTTCGCAACTGGTCAGCACAGCCTGGGCATCTGCATCGACGTTTCGTGGTTCAGACAAACGTGGTGGAGCCAACGGTGCGCGTATTCGCCTGGCACCGCAGAAAAATTGGCAAGCGAACCAGCCTGCGCAATTAGCAAGCGTGCTGGCCAAGCTGGAAGCGGTACAAAAAGATTTCAACAGCACCCAGTCAGGTGGCAAGAGCGTCTCGCTGGCTGACCTGATCGTGCTGGGTGGTTGCGCTGCCGTTGAAGCGGCGGCCAAGAAGGCCGGGCACAGCGTGACGGTACCATTTTCGCCAGGCCGCACAGACGCATCGCAAGAGCAAACAGATGTGGATAGCTTCGCTGTGCTGGAGCCAGGTCAATGCGGTTTTCGCAATTACGTCGGCACCAGCACGCTCAGTCCAGCGCATGAAATGCTCAATCGCGCCCAGTTGCTGACCTTGACCGCACCTGAGTTAACCGTTCTCATTGGCGGCTTGCGTGTATTGAATGCGAATGTGGGCCAAGCCCCGCACGGCGTATTTACCAAGCAGCCCGAAGCGTTGACGAATGATTTCTTTGTCAATCTGCTGGACATGCATACCCAGTGGCAGCCTTCATCGGGCGTGCAAGGTGTACTGGAAGGGCGAGACCGCAAGACGGGGAAAATCAAATGGACGGGCACAGCGGTTGATCTGGTCTTCGGTTCAAACTCCCAACTTCGGGCTGTTGCAGAAGTCTATGCATGTGATGACGCCGGTGGAGCGTTTGTGAAAGACTTTGTCGCCGCCTGGAACAAGGTTATGAACCTGGACCGCTTCGACTTGGCCTGACAATAGGGGCATGACCCAAGCCCCATCCTCAAAATTTCCCGCACAAGTAGACGTAGCCATCATTGGCGCAGGCCCCGCAGGCCTGATGGCTGCAGAAGTTTTGTCGCAAGCGGGGGTGGCGGTGCATGTATTTGACGCCATGCCCTCGGCGGGACGCAAGTTTTTGCTGGCGGGCATTGGCGGGCTCAACCTCACGCATTCTGAGCCGCTGGACATCTTTTCTACCCGATATTTTGAACAAAAAGAGCGCTTTGCCAGCGTACTATATGCGTGGGGCGCTACGCAATGTATAGCATGGACCAAAGGCTTGGGCATAGATACCTTTGTCGGCACATCGGGCCGCGTCTTCCCCCAAGACATGAAAGCTGCGCCCTTGCTGCGCGCCTGGTTGCAGCGCTTGCGCGGCCAGGGCGTGCAGTTTCATATGCGCCAGCGTTGGACGGGGTGGTCTGACGCAGGGGCGTTGCAGTTTGAATCTGCCAACCGTGCAGACCATTCAACCAGCAACCCGCCAGCCGGTAGCACTACACAAGCTACAACCACCTCCCAACACAGCGTACAGGCCCGCTGCACTGTTCTGGCTCTGGGCGGGGGTAGCTGGGCACGCCTGGGTTCTGACGGTGCCTGGGTGCCATGGCTGCGCGCACGCGGCGTGCAGGTGGCCGACCTGCTGCCCAGTAACGGCGGGTTTGACGTGTCGGCCCATCGCCCGCTGTGTGCAAGCCCTGCGCAGGCTGAGCTTGGCCAGGGTGCGCTCACTGGCTGGAGCCAGCACTTTATAGACCGCTTTGCAGGCCAGCCCTTCAAGCAGCTGTCTATCACCCATGCCGCCAGCGGCTTTACCCGCCAAGGCGAATTCGTCGCTACCGCCACAGGCCTGGAAGGCAGCCTAATCTACGCAGTCAGCGCTGCTTTGCGCAATGACATACAAAAAAACGGCAGTGCCATCATCACACTAGACCTTTTGCCCCACATGAACACTGAGCGCGTACTGCAAGAGGTCAGCCACCCGCGCGGCTCGCGCAGCCTGTCCAGCCACTTGGGGAGTCGTCTCAAACTGGACGGTATCAAACTCGGCATCTTGTATGAACTGCTGGGCAAAGACGCCATGCATGACAGCGCTGTTTTGGCCGCAGCCATCAAGTCATTGCCCATCACGTTCAGTAGCACGCGCCCCATCGACGAAGCCATCAGCAGCGCAGGCGGAGTGCGATTTGACGCGATGGACAAGCAGTATCAGCTAGACAAAGTACCCGGTGTGTTTTGCGCAGGCGAAATGCTCGACTGGGAAGCCCCAACGGGCGGTTATTTGTTGACAGCCGTGATGGCGACAGGAAGATTGGCGGGGCAGGGTGCGCTGGCTTATTTGAAAAACAAGTAGCTTGAAGCTCTAAAGCCAATAGATATGTGCGTGAACAGCTACTAAATTTGTAGCATACAATTTGCAGACGCAAAACAATAAGGTTGACGAGCCTTGACCCCGGCACTGACTCCACAGTTAGGGCTGCTTGGTTCCCCACCTGACCCGGTTGGCCGCTTTACCATGCGGGAAGGCTCGTCAACCTTGATTGTACCTGCTGGCGTTGTGCGGCCTTGGCGCAAGATTTTTTACAATTATGTGATTTGTTGCACAAAATTACCTCACAATCGTCCCAGATGATAAAAGTAACTAAGTGGGGGTGTAAAAAATGCGTGTTTTGGCAACTTTAATTTCAGTCTTTTTGCTGTCTACGGGTAGCACCGCTCACGCACAAGACCTTGCTATCCCCACGCCGCTGTCCCTGCATCCCTGGCAGGCGTCCATGCCGCAAATTGACAAAGAGGCCTATTTCACCAATTTGAAAGACGGCAGCGATGTAGAAATGCCTTTCAAAGTAACCTTTGGACTATCAGGTGGTTGGGGCCTGGCACCCATTAGCAAACCGTTGGGCGGCAAAAGTGGGCACCACCATTTATTGGTAAATCGTAACCTGCCAACTGATATTTCCAAACCCCTGCCTTTTGATGACCAGTACATCCATTTTGGAAAGGGCCAGATGGAAACCGTGCTGAATTTACCGCCGGGCATGCACACTTTGCGTTTATTACTGGCTAATGATAAGCATGTGCTGCACTTTGTGTACAGCAAGCCTGTGCGCATCAACGTAACGCGTAAAAACGCAAATGTGGATCCTAAATCACTGGTCAAAAAAGGTATTAGCCTGCTAAGCCCTGCAGTAGGCGCAAAATTGAAGACACCTTTCAGGGTTCAATTTCATGCGTCTGGTTTGAATGTAGCGCATTTGATGCAACAAGAAAAAGACACTGGGCACTTTCGCTTGTCTGTCATACCGCAAGGCGGTGGTAAGCCCGTCGAGCTGATATTTACCAACGGACAAACCGAAACATGGCTAGCACCGCCAGCAGGTAGCTACAAACTCAAGCTTGATTTGATCGACAACGTCAACCCCGGCAAAACGCTTGCAGAGGCAGCAAATACCGAAGTGCTGGTTGAATAAGCCTGTAGATTTGTCGCCCGACCAAGCCCAGTATGATTCGGGTATGACAAAAAAGACATCAAACGGCAGTAAGGTAGCCAACAAAGACCAACCCGCAGAAGGTTTTGCCTATTCAAGGGCGCATTTTGAAAACCTGGTAGACAGCGCCTTGGCGCATGCCAAAAAGTTGGGTGCAACCGACGCGGGGGCCGAAGCATCCGAAGGCTGCGGGCTAAGCGTGTCGGCACGCATGGGCAAGCTGGAGAATGTGGAGCGCAACCGCGACAAGTCACTGGGTGTCACGGTGTACGTTGGCAAAAAGCGCGGTAACGCCAGCACGTCAGATTTTTCGCAACGCGCCATCGAACAAACCGTGCAGGCAGCGTACGACATTGCGCGCTTTACAGCAGCCGACCCCGTTGCGGGCCTGCCCGATTTGCGCGACGTGGCTACCAGCTACCCCGACCTGGATTTGTTCCACCCCTGGTCTATCAACAGCGAAGGGGCAGCAGACATAGCACAGCGTTGTGAACTGGCAGCCCTGGACACGAACAAGTTGATCACCAACAGCGAAGGTGCGGGCGTATCGGCACAACAAAGCCACTTTTTTACCGGGCATTTGCGCGGCGGGCAACTGGGTTTTCGCGGCGGCTATGCCTCGTCGCGTCACAGCATCAGTGTGTCGCCGATTGCTGGCAAAGGCGACAACATGCAGCGTGATTCCTGGTACAGCTCCATGCGCAACGCGCGTGACCTGGCCAGCCCTGAAGGCGTGGGCCGCTACGCCGCAGAACGTGCGCTGAGCCGTTTGAATTCTCGCAAAGTACCCACCACGACCTGCCCGGTCTTGTTTGAGTCGCCCTTGGCTACCGGTTTGATGGGCTCCTTTGTGCAAGCCGTAAGTGGCGGAGCTTTGTACCGCAATACCAGTTTTTTACTCAACAGCATGGGCAAAGCGGTGTTCCCCAAGCACATCAGCATGGATGAAGACCCCCACGTCATCGGTGGTAAAGGTAGCGCGCCTTTCGACGACGAAGGCGTTAAAACCACGGCGCGCCGCGTGGTGGATGCTGGCCGCGTGCAAGGCTACTTTTTGTCTACCTACAGCGCACGCAAACTCAAGATGCGCACCACGGGCAATGCGGGCGGCTCGCATAACCTAGTCATGCGCTCCAGCCAAACCCAACCGGGCGATACCCTGGATGAAATGCTGCGCAAGCTGGGCACAGGACTGTTTGTGACTGAGCTGATGGGCAGCGGCGTAAATTACGTAACTGGAGATTATTCGCGCGGTGCCAGCGGCTTTTGGGTTCAAAATGGGTGCATTGCTTTTCCGGTTGAAGAGATCACCATTGCTGGCAACATGAAAGACATGTTGCTGGGCATCACGGCTGTTGGTGCCGACGCGTACAACTACGGCGCTAAAACAGTGGGGTCGGTCTTGATCAACCGGATGAAGGTGGCAGGTAGTTAAAGTTCTGCCAGACCGTACCCCTGCCAACGCCACCACGCAAGCCAGTACGCCAGTCTGGCGGCGTTGATGCATGGAGTACAGATGAATCTAAGCAAAAATTTGCGTAAGTCATGGGCCTGCGTGGTCTTGCTAACAGTGGCTTATGTGCTTAGCGCTTGTACCAGCACAGCACCCAGGCCTGGCGGCCCAGTTTCTGGATCATCCGTGCCAAACACCAGCGTGCCAAACACCAGCACACCAGGCACCACTGTGCCAGCTACGCCACAACCGGGCGCACAGTCCAATACAGAAGGCTTGGTGAAAGAATACGACGTGACACCCGAAGCGGCCTGGGAGATTGCCAAAACCGTGTTCCGCTGGGAGGGGGCTGGCGCAATACAAGAACAGCGCAGCAAAGGCTATATGTTGACCAGTTTAGGAGCCAATGCGCTGTCGTCTGGTACGGTGATGGGCGCGTGGATTGAGCCAGGAAAGCAGGCACAGACCAGCAAAGTAACCATATTGACCAAGCGCAACTTTTTAAGCAGCGCCAGCACCCTGACGGAATCGGCTTTTCATAAGCGCTTTGCGCAAGCGCTAACGATGGTCAAGCAGGGCAAGACGCTGCCCAAAATCGCGCCCCCCATGCCAGCATAACCCACACTATCCAGCTAGCGCAGCCTTCACTGCGGCAGACACCTGGCCCATGTCGGCTTTGCCAGCCAATTGCGTTTTAACCGCACCCATGACCTTGCCCATGTCGCCAGGCCCGCTGGCACCTAACTGCACCACAATGGCTTTGACGGCAGCAGTCACTTCGTCTGCCGACATGCGCGCAGGCAGATAGGCTTGCAGCACGACCATCTCGGCTTTTTCTATATCGGCCAAGTCGGCACGCTTTGCCAGTTCATACGCGGCAATGCTGTCTTTGCGCTGCTTGATCAGCTTGTCCACAATTGCGACGATAGCAATATCGTCCAGCACCACACGCTCGTCCACTTCTTTTTGCTTCATCGCGGCCATCAGCAGGCGAATGGTGCCCAGGCGCACGCTGTCTTTGGCGCGCATGGCGGTTTTCATGTCTTCAGAAATTTGGTCTTTGAGCGGCATAGGGTTCTCCACAGGCAAAATAAGGGGCAAGGGTGGATTGTGACACCACCGCCTGCCCATTTAGCGCTTGTGCCCCTTGTGGCCGTTGTGGTCCTCCATCTTGTCCTCAGCCATGGTGGCCGAGGGGGTTGCTGCTGGCGCGCGGGCAGACACGGGCACCTTCAGTTCCAGCCTGCTCTCTTGCCCTTTGGCGTCTTTAAACACCAAGGTCATGGGCACGGTAGTGTCTCTGGGCAATGCCTGTTTCAGGTCCATCAGCATGATGTGAAAACCACCAGGTTTCAGTTCTACGGTTTTGCCAGCGGGCAGTTCCAGTCCTTCGGTCAGGGCGCGCATTTTCATCACGTCGCCTTCCATCTTCATTTCGTGCACTTCGCTTACACCGGCTACGGGCGATGCAATGCCCACCAAACGCAGCGGCTCCCTGGACGTGATTTGCATAAAACCGCCCGTGCCCTGCTGGCCTGCAACAGCAGTGCGTACCCATGCACCAGCCACTTGCACATTGGGTGCAGTTTGTGCGCTGGCACTGGCAGCAAATGCCGACGCAAAAGCAACTACTTCTAGCGTAAACAAGACTTGCAGCGCTATTTTTTTAGCAGCGAGTGGAGATTTTTTCATGATGAATCCTTTCAACAGCAATAAAGTTTATCGGTAAAGCTACGATGGCATGCGACTAGAGTTTGTGCATTGCATGCGGGTTGCCAGCGTAGATAGTGCGTAGGCAGCTATGAATTTTGCAGTGACAATGAAAATGTTTGACATGATGAAATCCTGAATTTAAACGGCAAGGGGCACAGCGCCAAGGGGCGCACAGGGTGCTACTAGGGGCGTGCAGCCAGCCAGGGCTTACTCTGCACAGACGTGGCGCTTAGACGGCAGGCGGCCCGCGTGGGGGCAGAGCAGGGGCGGTGAGCGTGACCAGGTGCGCTTGCGCCATGGGCTGCAGGGCGTGGGCCAATGGCTGGGAGGGGGCTGCGATAGCGATGGCCACAGGGGGCGGCGCGCTGATGTTCAGGCACAGCGCACAGTCCAGCACGTGGCTGCTGGTAACTGCATCGCCTGTATCGCTCTTTACCAGCAGCTTAGTCATGCCCGATGCAGAACACAGCAGTTCTATCGACTGCGGCTTTATGATGGGAGAAGCGATAGCCGCGCCCAGCGCCAGTGCAAACCACAGCAGCACCCAGCGCGCTAGACGGGTGATGGGGCGAATGGGGTTAGCTGCTTGCATAGGCTAAGTGTGGCATAGCGTTTTGTGCGTTTCAACGGCTTGTGTGCGCTTTTGTGAAGCTGGGGTGCAAACCCTATGGTGTTTGTAGGGTGGCTCGGTCCAAGTGCGTTGCAGCGACGTAGCCCATGAAAAAAGCCGCGTGAAATTGACATTCAACGCGGCTATTGGAGCTGTTTGAGCTTTTGGGTGCTCTTTGCTGGCTCACAGTTTTGCTAGGGCTGCTCACAAGAGCTTACCCAGGCAAAGCAAAAAGCTTAAAACAGCTTTTTGGGCAATTGCATGCTGCGAATACGCTTGTAGTTGCGTTTGACGGCAGCCGACTTCTTGCGTTTACGCTCAGTCGTTGGCTTTTCATAAAACTCGCGTGCACGCAAGTCTGTCAGCAGGCCGAGTTTTTCAATGGTGCGCTTAAAACGGCGCAGAGCCACTTCAAAGGGCTCGTTTTCTTTTACACGAATCGTGGTCATGTGGGTTAAAAAGTTAAGTTTGCCAAATACGGCGAAGGTAGATCAAGCCTTCAGGCATTTGGCGGGTTCCCCGCCTTGAATAATTGCGCAGGCGGCGGGGGTTTGCCAGCAAGCCTGCGATTATAGCTTTTTTGCGAGGCTTTGCGTATAAAAAGCCTTGTCCAACGAGGTATGAGCCTGAACGGCGCGCGTATTTCCACCCAGAAGTGAGCCTGAAACGCTCAATTGTAGGTTTTTGCTGTTCGGCTTGAT
>JAYVTG010000087.1:0-2199 GCA_043774625.1 Polaromonas sp.
CGGCTGAGTTGATTCAATCCATCCTAGGTGGCCACATCACACTGATGAGCGGCACCACAGAATTTGCCCCACACGTCAAAAGCGGTAAATTGCGCCTGCTGGCCACGCTAGGGCGCGAGCGCAACAAAGCCTTCCCCGACGTGCCCACCGTCAAAGAAAGCGGCTGGGACACCATCACCGAATCACCCTTTGGTATTGGCGGCCCAAAAAACATGGACCCTAATTTGGTGAAAATCTTGCACGACGCCTTCAAGAAAACGCTGGACGACCCCAAAGTGCAGGAAACTCTAGACAAGTTCTACCAGCCCACCATCTACATGAACACCGCGGACTACAACGCTTATGCGGTGCGGACGTTTGCGGCTGAGAAAAAGACGATTGAACGACTGGGGATGGCGGCGAAGTAATTCCTGACTTGACGTCATAACCCCGCCAGCATCGCGCCAAAACCCTGCACATACGCCTCAAACTTATGAATATCGCTGTGCCCCGCTCCCTTGACGATCAACAGCTTAGCTTGTGGTGACAGCATTTTCAGGCTTTGGCTGTGGCTAGGGGGGATAAGTTTGTCCATGTCACCATGCATCAGCAACAGCGGGCTTTTGATGCTGGGCAGCAGTTCGTCGGTCCGCAGCGGGTAGCGCAGCACGGCTTGCGGCACATAGGGGTAAATTTGCGCGGTCAAGGTGCTCATGCTGCTGTAGGGGGAGACCAGCACCGTCAAGTCCGGCGGCGTTTTACGGGTTTCTAAATCTGCACTCAACCCAGCGGCCAGCCCCGAGCCCAGCGAGCGCCCGTAAATCACCCGCTTTTTGCCCACGTACTGCGGCGCAATTTGATCCCATGCGATGCGCACGTCGCTGCGCAGCTGCGCCTCGCTGTCAATCTGCCCCGTGCTTTTGCCATAACCGCGGTAATCAAGCATCACCAAATCCATGTTGTTGCGGCGGTAAATCTCGGTGTTGATGAACCACTCGTCCAGATTCCCCTGGTTGCCATGCAAGAAAAACACCACGCCTTTCGGATTGGGCAGCTTCAGCCGCAGCCCCGACAGCTTGGCGCCCGGCACCGCCACCGTGAACTCGCTCACCCCCTCACCCTGGGTGCTCAACCCCGCCAGCGGCTGGCTGGCCAAAAGTGGCACAGGCTTGAACAACAGCCCTTCTTGTTTGAAGTACAACCAAGCCATCGCCGCCACATAAGCCGTCAAGCCCAGCACCAAGCTGCTGGTGATAACAACGTGCAGCCCAATGCGTCCCTGATGGCGCTTTTTGTTAGCAGGCGTAAGCGAAGGTGTTGGCGTAGGCATAAGGCGGATTTTAGGGCGAAAGTGCGGCTCCGTAAATCTGAGATCCATCTTGCCGAAACTCATAGATAGGCGCTGCCAGCGGATGCGGTGGCTTAGCCTCGTATTTGGAAAAAAAAGGAGCCGGAGTGAAACTCAACCCAAATTAACTATACTTTTAATAGCGTCGCAGGCAATAAATACGCTGGCTATAGGTATATTTTAAGAATGTAATTCAGCTCTCTGAGAAAAAAACCACCCAGATTACGTGCGTTTGATCACAACGCTTCAAGAACATTTCTTTAAATCGAGATGGTAGACCAAGGCGCCACGCGAGGCGGCATCGGTGGTGTCCAGAGTCGACATGGCCTGGCCGGCTTGCAGGGCACCATCGAGGCTGAGGGTGATGGCAAGGTTGAGCACGGCGGCGGTGCCACAGCCGACGCGTTTCATTTGCCCGGCACCGATGGTTTCGGTGAACAAATAATCACCTTCATGGGGGCCTTTGACTTTGCGTTTGAAAACGCGGCCACGATCATTGTCGCGTGGTCCTAAAAAATATTGAACCTCAAGATCGGTCTCTTGTTTCTTGACGAGTTTTGCAAAACCCCGGTAGTCGACCTTGTAAACACCGATGGATTGATTTGCCGGTAAATTGAGTGGCGCAGAGATGCGGCAAACTTTTTTTGGCTGCGTGCTGCCTGCGATGCCGCTGCTGTCTAGGGTGAATTGGTCAAACAAGATGCTCAAGCTGGTGCCATCGGGGGACATGACGACCTTGTAGCTTCCCTCAGGACAGCCATTGGTTTCTTGGGCCCATGCGGGCAGGCTGGCAAGCAACGCGCACGCAAAAATACTTTTTGTCATCAATTTCATGGTCTCCACCTCTCAAATCACCTGCAATTAACTCTCAA
>JAYVTG010000088.1:0-19203 GCA_043774625.1 Polaromonas sp.
CACCATCAAAAAAGCCAATTGCATGGTGATTTTCATCAACCAGATCCGCATGAAGATTGGCGTGATGTTTGGCAGCCCCGAGACCACCACGGGCGGCAACGCGCTCAAGTTCTACGCATCCGTGCGCCTGGACATTCGCCGCACGGGCACCATCAAACGCGGCGAAGAGGCCGTGGGCAACGAGACCAAAGTGAAGGTGGTGAAAAACAAAGTGGCGCCCCCGTTCAAGTTTGCCGAATTTGACATCTTGTTTGGCGAGGGCATCAGCCGCGAAGGCGAGATCATCGACATGGGTGTGAACGCCAAAATCGTCGAAAAATCGGGCGCCTGGTACGCCTACAACGGCGAAAAAATCGGCCAGGGCCGTGACAATTCCCGCGAGTTTTTACGCGAAAACCCCGAACTGGCGCGCGAGATTGAAAACAAGGTGCGCGAGTCACTGGGCATTCCGGCGCTCGGTGCGGTGGCAGACGAGGCAAAGTAAGCTTTCAGTTGACTTTTAGGTGCCAAATATGCCGGTAGCCAGCGTGGAATATGCGCAAGCAGCTATTAAATAAATAGCATATACTGATAGCTGGCATGTTTGCATCTCCCACTCTCAGCCTCAAAGGTCGCGCCCTGCGCGCACTGGCCGCACGCGAACATTCTCGCGTAGAACTGGTGCGCAAGTTAACCCAGTTTGAAACCGAAGCGGGCGAACTGGAGCGCGTCCTGAGCGACCTGACCGACAAAGGTTTTATTGACGAGCAGCGCGTAGCTGCGTCGGTCGCCTACCGGCGTGGTGCCAAACTGGGCACAGCCCGTGTGGTGCAAGAACTCAAAGCCAAAGGCGTAGACCCGCAAGCCGTTGCCCAAGCTGCCGCCGAGCTTAAAACCACCGAGCTGGACCGCGCCCGCGAGGTGTGGCGCAAAAAATTTGGCACACCTGCAGCCGACGCTGCCGAGCGCGGCAAACACATGCGCTTTCTAGCCAGTCGCGGTTTTTCAGGCGAGGTGATTCGCAAGGCGATAGGGGGCAGTAGCGGTGAAGACGATTGATGAACGCACATTGATGCTGAAGCTGCCAACGCAGAATTAGGCTCTATGTGATTTGAAGTAGTCACGCGCGCGCAAGCGTTGAAAGTGGGCTTTTACCGCAAATTTCCCGTATGCCCCAGCGAATAGCGCCCCGGCTGCGGCCACACAGTCAGGCCGTGCGGTTCCTGGCCTACCTTGATCTTGTCCACCGCACCCGTCATCGTCTCGATACGGTACACCACGTTGTCGTAGCGGCCAGACAGCCACAGGTATTTGCCATCAGCGCTCACGTTGCCCATGTCGGGGCTGCCGCCGCCGGGGATGGGCCAGGTTTTCACCACGCTGCGCGTGGCAAAGTCTATGACCGAAATGCTACCTTTGCCGCTGGGCGTACCGCGAATCTTGTTGCTGCCGCGGTTGGCCACATACAGGCTCTTGCCATCGCGGCTGGGGTACAGGCCGTGCGCGCCTACGCCGGTGGGCAAAAAGCCAATTTGCTTGAAGCTTTCGCCGTCCACCACGTGCACGCCGTCTACCATCATGTCGGCGACGAACAGGGTTTTGCCGTCGGGTGAAAAGCGCGTGTCTTGCGGCATGCCCGGGGTGGTGCAAATCTCTTCACCGGGTTTGGTCGGGTCAGGTACATAGCGCGGCTTTTTGCCAGGGGCTGCAATCACGGCCAGTGCGTCAGGCCGGTTGAAGTAGGGACTGAGTTTGATGGTGTCCACCACCTTGCGGTTGACCAGATCAATCTTGGTAAACGAGCCCGCAAATTCGCAGGTAAAAAAGACAAACTTGCCATCCATGGAAAAGTCTGCATGGTTAATGCCGGGGCACTTGGGCGTGGCAATGCTGTACTGCATCTTCATCGTCACCGGGTCGCGAAAGTCCAGGCGCTTGTGGGCTTCGGCCACGACGATGGCGAACTTGCCGTCGGGCGAGTAGTACATGTTGTAAGGGTCGTCTACCGGAATGGATGCCCCAGGTTTGCCGGTTTTCGGGTCAATCGGTGTCAGGCTGCCATCGGTGCGGCCTTCGGCGTTGTTGGCC
The DNA here is from genome assembly GCA_043774625.1 of Polaromonas sp. GTDB lineage: Bacteria > Pseudomonadota > Gammaproteobacteria > Burkholderiales > Burkholderiaceae_C > JAAFIP01. The sequence continues at coordinate 2,068 of JAYVTG010000088.1, forward strand.
ACCCACAGGGTTTTCAGGTCCCAGGACGGAACGACGTGCTGCGGGTTGATGCCAACCTTGAACTTGTCCACCACTTTAAGCGTGGCGGGGTCAATAACAGATACCGAATTTTCACCCCGGTTAGGCACGTACACACGCTCCAGCGCACCTACAGTGCCTAAGCTGATTTTGCCTTTGGCGATTTCGCTATACAGGTTCAGCGCATCTGGCACTGGCGGCATGCCCGACACCGTGACCACGCTTTGGGGTGTGGTTGGCGCCAGCGTGGGCGACATGGCAAGAGCGGCAGGAGCCGTGGTCATGGTTGTAGTCGTGCTCTGGGCTTGCCCGTTGAACACTACAGCGGCACTGGCAATAGCACCCACAGCGATAACGATAGCAAAGCGAGATGGAAAACCGGAAGGCAGTGGCATACGGACGGGCTTTTTGTAAGTCGGTAAAAGACAGCTGTAAAACAGCGGATAGAGCATTTTAACGGCAGCGCCTAGGTGCTTTGGCAGGCTGTGCTGCAGGACAAGCCTAACGCAGTGTGGCAGCCTTGATGGCCTCTACCGTGCGAGACACAATCAGTTCCACGCCCAGTTCGCCCAGTGCTGCGCTGGCTTTGCGTGGGTCACCCAGGGTGCCGGTGGCCGGGCCTTCGCGCCCGGCATCCTCAAACTTGTCAGGGTGTACCAGGCTGGAGTCTAGTGCCTGCATCAAAGACGTATCGGCACTGCCTGCGTGGGTGCCTATCTGAAAATCGCTCAAACCCTTGGCGCGCAGAGCGTCCACATAGGCACTTTGCGTAACGCGGTAATAGTCTTCAACAAAGTGCACACGGGTGGTGCCAGTGGCGAATTCTTTATTCAATTTGGCGGCGATGGTTTTGAGTTGCGACTGGTAACTGCCATGATCGCCCATCAGCACCACATGGGTAAAGCCATGCTGCTTGAAGCTGCGGGCCGTACCCTCGATAACAGCTGCAAAAGCTTCGGGCGAAATGGAGATGGTGCCCGCAAAGCGCATGTGTGCGGCGGGCGGGTTGATGCTGCCTTCGGGCACATAGGCCATGGCGGGCGCAACCAGTGCGTTACCCAGGCGGGTCGCAATCTTGCCTGCCAGCAGTTTGACGCGCGTGTTGTGTTTGCCCAAAGCCATGTGGGGGCCGTTTTGCTCGGTGCCGCCAATGGGAACAATGATGGTGGTCATGCCCGCCTTAATGGCTTGCGCCACTTGCGGCGAGGTCATGTCTTCCAGCATAGGCTTGCCAGTCTGGGCCAAGGCAGGGCCAACCAACACACTGGACAAAAGCAAGGGAGAAATGAAAGACACCCATAAACGCATAGAAGATTCCTTTTGACTTGGTTGAACAACCGTTTCAATCAAGTACCAAATTTTTCGCCTGGAGCCAAATAGCGCCATTGCCCAATGGGCAGCATGCCTAACGTGACATTGCCAATACGAATACGCTTGAGCCCCGTCACATGCAAGCCTACAGCTTCGCACATGCGGCGAATCTGGCGTTTTTTGCCTTCGATCAACACAAAACGCAATTGCTCGGGGTTTTGCCATTCGACCTGTGCGGGTTTCAGGGGCTGGCCATCAAGCGCGAGGCCATGGCGCAGGCGCGCCAGTTGCTCACGCGGGAAGATGCGTTGCACGTCTTTTTCTTCGTCGCCAAAACGCACGCGCACCAGGTATTCTTTTTCCATCGTGCTGTCTTCGCCAATCAACTGGCGAGCCACGCGGCCGTCTTGCGTCAGCACCAACAGGCCCACGGAGTCAATGTCCAGCCGCCCGGCGGGAGCCAAGCCTTTCAATTGGCTTGGTTGGAAGCTGATTTTGCTTCTATCCAGCGTCCATTGTGCGCGAGCAGCTATTAAAGTAATAGCGGGTTGGTGACCATCTTCTGCCTGGCCACTCACATAGCCCACGGGCTTGTTGAGCAAAATAGTGACTTGCTGGGCCTGCTGACCCTGGGCTTTTTTGTCTACTTCAATACGGTCGCTGGGCAAAACCTTCACGCCCATTTCGGCGGACACTCCGTTCACCTTGATCCAGCCTTGCTCAATCCAGGCATCTGCCTCGCGGCGCGAACACATGCCCAGCTCGGCCATGCGTTTGTTCAGGCGCATAGGTTCTACGCCAGATTCTGTGCTGCGAATTCGAACGGCAGGAGCTACAGGTTTGGCGTTCACCGGGTTGGGTGCAATTGCGCGGGGCACACGCACTGCCTGCGCTGCAGCAGGCACGCGCACAGCCTGACCGATAGGCTTGCCAAGGGTGGGCCGGTTCGAAGAACTTGGGGGCGTAGTCATGCAAACACCCCCGCACGCAAAGCGGGCAAATCCAGCACACGCAGGCCACCGTATTCCACCCGCACCAGTTTGCGTTCTTCCAGTACATTCAGCGCTTCATTCACGCGTTGACGCGAAAGACCCACCAAATACGCCAGTTCTTGCTGCGTTATGCGTAGCACATCACTCGTGCGCGGGTAGAGCACCGGGTTAAAGAGCGACGCCAGACTGGCCGCCACGCGTGCATCCGGGTTGGCCATGCGATCTGCCTCGCGTGCCGCAATAAACTGACCCAGGCGTTCGTTCAACTGGTTCATCACAAAGCGGTTAAAGCCGATGCTGGTGTCCAGCAGCCAGTGGAAAGTCTCCACCGGAATGCCTGCCACCACGCTGGGGCGCAGCGCCTGGATGTTGTAGCGGTAAGCCTCGTGCTTAAGCACCGTGCCCTCGCCAAACCAGCCGCCTGGTGGCACGCCTGTGAGCGTGATGCTGCGGCCATCTGGCGTTTCATTGCTCATTTTTAGCAGGCCATCTACCACGCCTAGCCAGTAAGCAGCGGCCTTGCCCACGCGACAAATGTAGTCCCCCGCCTTGGCGTCGCCCACCATCAGGGCAGCATGGGCACGGCTACGCTCTGCCGGGGTCAAAAGCTGTAGCCACGGAATGCCCGCCATTTCTTCAGCGGTCGGCGCACGGCGGCGCTGGTGCAGGGCGAGATCGGTAGGTGCAGGGTTGCGCATGGTGTAAGTTTTTAATCTAACCGAATTGCGGGCTCGTTTGTAAGCTTAAATAAGCTAAGCCGACTTTTGAGGGAATATACCCATGGTATTTACCCTAAATTGTCGTTGTGTAGACATTATAACGTCAAATGGAATCGTACAGTGCGTGCACTACCTTAAATTTGTCATGCACACCTTTCCACAATTACTTTTAAAGCACGCTACCGAGCGCCCTACAGCGCCAGCCATGCGTGAAAAAGAATACGGCATCTGGCAAACCACCGACTGGCAAACTTTGGCTACTTTGGTAGAGCATTTGGCCTGCGGGCTGAACCAGGCAGGCTTAAAACGTGGCGAGCACATGGTGGTGATTGGCTCCAACCGCCCCCGCCTCTACGCCACCATGCTGGCTGCGCAGTGTCTGGGTGCCATTCCAGTACCGCTGTACCAGGACGCGGCGGCAGCCGAGGTGGTCTTTCCCATCAACAATGCCGAAGTGCGCTTTGCTATGGTCGAAGACCAGGAGCAGGTAGACAAAATGCTCGAAGCGCGCGAGCAATGCCCCGCGCTTGGCCGCATTTACTTTGACGACCCGCGCGGCCTGCGCAACTACAGCTTCCCAGGTTTGTCATCGCTTGACGCCTTGGTGCAGTCTGGCCAAAGCTTTGCGGCCAGCAACAGCGGTTTTTTCAAGGCAGCGGTAGCCCAGGTCAACGTGGACGACGTAGCCGCCATGTTCTTTACCAGCGGCACCACGGGCAACCCCAAGGGCGTGGTGCACACGCACGGCAGCTTGCTGAACCGCGCGTTTGCAGGTGCCAAGTTTGACAAGCTGACCAGCAGCGAAGAAGTGCTGGCCTATATGCCGCTTGCCTGGATTGGGCAAAACATTTTCAGCTACGCGCAGTGGTTGGCTTGTGGCTATGTGGTCAACTGCCCAGAGAACGGGAGCACGGTCACCATCGACCTGAAAGAAGTCGGCCCGAGCTATTACTTTGCACCCCCCAGAGTGTTTGAAGGTTTGCTGACCAGTGTGATGATTCGCATGGAAGACGCGGGCTCTATCAAGCGCACCATGTTCAAAAAGTTTATGGAAGTAGCCAAACGCGCAGGCCCTACCAAAATGGACGGCAAACCCATTGGTTTGGCAGACAGTGTTTTGTATGCATTGGGCGACGTGCTGGTGTATGGCCCGCTGCGCAACAATCTGGGCCTTAGCCGCGTGCGTGTGGCCTACACAGCAGGTGAGGCGATTGGCCCGGATTTGTTCAGCTTTTACCGCAGCATCGGTATCAACTTGAAGCAGCTGTACGGCAGTACCGAGACGGCGGTGTTCGTCTGCTTGCAGCCCGACTTTGAGGCCAAAGCCGATACCGTGGGTGTGCCGATTGAAGGTGTAGAAATCAAGCTCGACAGCAATGGCGAAATTCTGGTCAAGAGCCCAGGCTTGCTAAAGGAATATTACAAGAACCCGCAAGCCACGGCTGAAGTAAAAACAGCCGATGGTTGGTACCGCACCAGTGACGCAGGCTTTTTGGATGCCACGGGTCACTTGAAAATCATCGATCGCGTGAAAGATGTGGGCCACATTGCAGGTGGTGCCAACGACGGCGCGATGTTTGCACCCAAGTATGTCGAAAACAAACTCAAGTTTTTCCCGCACATCAAGGAAGCCGTGGCCTATGGCGATGGTCGCGACCGTGTGTGCGTGATGCTGAACATCGACTTTGATGCCGTAGGCAACTGGGCCGAACGGCGCAACCTGCCCTATGCGGGCTACACCGATCTGGCGCAAAAGCCCGAGGTCTACCAGCTCATCAAGGAATGTGTTGAGTCCGTGAATGTCGATTTGAGCCGTGACGAATTATTGGCAGGCAGCCAGATCAGCCGCTTTTTGGTGTTGCACAAGGAACTAGACGCAGACGATGGCGAATTGACGCGCACCAACAAAGTCCGCCGGGGTTTCATTGCAGAAAAATACCAGCCATTGATCGACGGCCTGTACAGCGGCGTACAAGAGCAGTTTATTGAAACTGTGGTCAAGTTCGAAGATGGCCGCAGCGGCACAGTCAGCGCAACCTTGAAGATTGCAGACACCAAAACATTTGCACCCGTGAAGGCCGCAGCATGAGTACGAACGCCGCCGAGCCGTCCCTAGGCGAGAGCACCCCCATGGGGGGCAGTGCAGCACACGCAGTGGCAAGCGTGGGGGCCAAAAAACGCATTGGTGAAGTCATTCTCGACGTGCAAAACATTTCGCTGCGCTTTGGTGGTGTCAAAGCGCTGACCGACATCAGCTTTAACGTGCGCGAGCATGAAGTGCGCGCCATTATCGGCCCCAACGGCGCAGGTAAGTCGTCCATGCTCAACTGCATCAACGGGGTGTACCAGCCGCAAGAAGGTAGCATCAGCTTCAAGGGGCAAACCTTCAAGCACATGAACTCGCGCCAGGTAGCCGAAATGGGTGTGGCGCGTACCTTCCAGAACCTGGCCTTGTTCAAGGGCATGAGCGTGCTGGACAACATCATGACGGGGCGCAACCTCAAGTTCAAAAGCAATATCCTCGCGCAAGCCCTGCACTGGGGGCCTGCAGAAAAAGAGGAGATTGCACAGCGCGAATATGTAGAACGCATCATCGACTTTCTGGAAATCCAGGCTTACCGCAAAACACCGGTGGGTCAGTTGCCCTATGGTCTGCAAAAGCGTGTTGACTTGGGCCGCGCCCTGGCGATGGACCCGCAAGTGCTGTTGCTGGACGAACCCATGGCCGGCATGAACCTGGAAGAAAAGCAGGACATGTGCCGCTTTGTGCTGGACGTGAACGACGAGTTTGGCACCACGATTGTGCTGATCGAGCATGACATGGGCGTGGTGATGGACATCAGCGACCGCGTAGTGGTGCTGGACTACGGCAAGAAGATTGGTGACGGCACGCCGCAGGAAGTACGTAACAGCCCTGAAGTGATTAAAGCCTATCTGGGCACTTCACGCTAGGCGACGCAAGCATCACGCATAAAGTAACACGAGCATCTTGCACTAAGGTTAAGACATGGGATTTTTTCTAGAAACACTACTCGGTGGCCTGATGGCTGGCATGTTGTATTCGCTGGTCGCGCTGGGCTTTGTGCTGATTTACAAAGCTTCAGGTGTCTTTAATTTCGCCCAAGGTGCCATGGTTTTGTTTGCGGCTTTGACCATGGCTCGCTTTATGGAATGGATTCCGCAATGGACGGGTATCCGTAACCTTTTTGTGGCTGGCGCCCTGGCATTCATCGTGGCGGGCGGGGTCATGTTTGTGGTGGCTTGGGTCATTGAACGCTTGGTGCTGCGCCACCTGGTGAACCAGGAAGGTGCCACGCTGCTGATGGCAACTTTGGGCATTACCTACTTTCTGGAAGGCCTTGGCCAAACTATTTTTGGCAGCAGTATTTACAAGATCGACATTGGCATGCCCAAAGACCCGATTTTTGTATTCGAGTCGGTTTTTGAAGGCGGCGTTTTAGTCAACAAGGAAGACCTGTACGCGGCGTTGATAGCTGCCGTGATGGTGGCACTGCTCAGCCTGTTCTTTCAAAAAACTAGTACGGGCCGCGCACTACGTGCCGTGGCAGACGATCACCAGGCCGCCCAATCCATTGGCATTCCGCTCAACCGCATTTGGGTGATCGTGTGGTGCGTGGCGGGGGTTGTGGCCCTGGTGGCCGGCATGATCTGGGGCAGCAAACTCGGCGTGCAGTTCTCGCTGACTACGGTGGCTTTGCGTGCTTTGCCTGTAGTGATTTTGGGCGGCTTGACCTCAGTGCCTGGCGCTATCGTAGGCGGGCTCATCATCGGTGTGGGCGAGAAGTTGTCTGAAGTATTTTTAGGCCCTTATGTGGGTGGCGGCATTGAGATCTGGTTTGCCTATGTGCTGGCGTTGGGTTTTTTGCTGTTCAGACCACAAGGCTTGTTTGGTGAAAAAATCATTGACCGCGTGTGAGTCGCAACCTAGACATCAGGAAAAGTAAAAATGATTTACCGCGAAAACGGACAATTTAAAACCAGCTATCGGGCAGACAACCAGATCTTCCCGATTCGGCAAGACCGTGTGGCGATAGCATTAATCTTGGCATTCGCCTTTATCGCAGTGCCGTTGCTGTCCAGTGACTACTTCTTCCGTGCTATTTTGATCCCCTTTGTGATCTTTTCCATTGCTGCTGTGGGGGTGAATATTCTGGTGGGTTACTGCGGGCAAATCTCGTTGGGCTCGGGTGCCTTTATGGCCGTGGGAGCCTACGCCAGCTATAACTTTTTTGTGCGCATTCCCGATATGCCGCTGATTCCAGCGCTCATTTTGGGCGGTTTGTGTTCCATGGCTTTCGGTATCTTGTTTGGGCTGCCCAGCTTGCGCGTCAAGGGCTTGTATTTGGCTGTGGCCACACTGGCAGCACAGTTTTTTGCTGACTGGATGTTCTTGCGTATCAAATGGTTCACCAACGACTCGCCTTCGGGTTCGGTGTCGGTCAGCAATCTGCAGGTGTTTGGCTTTCCCATCGAAAGCCCTGTATCCAAATACATTTTTTGCCTGGGCTTACTGGTTGTTTTGGCGCTGATGGCAAAAAATCTGGTGCGCAGTGCCATAGGGCGTGAATGGATGGCCATACGAGACATGGACGTGGCCGCTTCCGTTATCGGCATTCGCCCCATGTACGCCAAGCTCACGGCTTTTGCTGTGAGCTCTTTCATTGTGGGCATTGCCGGTGCGCTGTGGGCCTTTATTTATTTGGGTGCATGGGAACCAGCAGCCTTTTCGGTAGATCAATCGTTCAGACTCTTGTTCATGGTCATCATCGGCGGCATGGGTTCCATCATGGGGAGTTTTTTTGGTGCCGCCTTTATTGTGATTTTGCCGATTGCACTGAACCAGATGTTGCCTGTTTTGGGCAGCATGGTGGGCATTGATATTTCTACTGCGGGCATTGCACACGCTGAGCTGATGATTTTTGGTGCATTGATTGTGTGGTTTTTGATTGTGGAGCCGCACGGGTTGGCTAAATTGTGGTCTATTGGTAAGCAAAAGCTGCGCTTATGGCCCTTCCCTCATTGACTCGCATTGACCCGCATGGATGTTCACTGGTAGTTTTCTTGTTGTTGTTTTTATTGGAGACGTTTATGAAAATTCGTAATCTTGTTTTAGCAGTCGCCGCTTTGGCCGCTGGCGCATCGTCTGTAGTTACCACGAGCGCTTTTGCTCAGGCCAAAGAACAGTTCGTTCCCGTGCTGTCTTACCGCACGGGTGCCTATGCGCCTAACGGTGTGCCATGGGCTAACGGCTACGTAGACTACCTTAAGCTGGTCAATGCCCGTGGCGGCATCAATGGCGTGAAAATCAGTTTTGAAGAATGCGAAACTGGTTATGACACGGCCCGCAGCGTGGAATGCTACGAGCGCTTGAAAGGCAAAAATGGCGGCGCGTCCTTCGTTCAGCCTTTGTCTACCGGCGCCACTTTTGCCATTACTGAAAAAGCTCCCGCCGACAAAGTACCCGTGGTTACCGTGGGCTATGGCCGCAGCGAGTCAGCTGACGGCAGTGTGTTCAAGTGGAACTTTCCTCTCGCTGGAACCTATTGGGTAGCGGCTGACACCATTTTGCAGGCCATTGCCAAAAAAGAAGGCGGCTGGGACAAGCTCAAAGGCAAGAAAATTGCTTTGGCTTACCACGACAGCCCGTTTGGCAAAGAGCCGATTCCCCTGATGCAAGAGCGTAGCCGCATGCACGGTTTTGAATTGCAATTGCTACCCATTACAGCGCCAGGCGTAGAACAAAAAGCCACCTGGCTGCAAGTGCGCCAGGCCAAGCCTGACTACGTGGCCTTGTGGGGCTGGGGCATCATGAACACCACGGCCATTAAAGAAGCGCAAGCCACGGGCTACCCACGCGAGAAAATGTACGGTGTATGGTGGGCTGGTGCCGAGCCAGATGTGAAAGACGTGGCTGAAGGTGCCAAAGGCTACAACGCGGTAACCATGCAACACGGCGCTGAGCCTAACTCTCAACTTGTGAAAGACGTGATGAGCATGGTGCACAGCAAGGGCCAGGGTACGGGCCCCAAAGAAGAACTTGGCCAGGTGCTGTACATGCGCGGTGCGATGAGCGCGATGCTGGGTATTGAAGGCGTGCGTGCCGCGCAAGAGCGCTTTGGCAAAGGCAAGGTCATGACGGGCGAGCAAATTCGCTGGGGCCTGGAGAATCTGGACCTGACGCAGGCCAAGCTGGATGCATTGGGCTTCAAGGGCGTGATGCGCCCCATCTCTACCAGCTGTACCGACCACATGGGCGCTGCATGGGCACGCATCCACACCTGGGACGGTGCTAAATGGAACTTCACGTCAGACTGGCTGCAAGCTGACGAGCAGGTGATCAAGCCCTTGGTCAAGGCAACTGCCAGCAAATACGCTGCAGACAAGAAACTGGTGGCACGCACTGGTGCTGACTGCCAGTCTTGATCGTTAGTGCCGTCAATGTTAAGCATTGAATGAAACATTTCAATGCTTGACATTGACCAAAGCAAATTTATGACAACTGCCACCACGTCGCCTTCCATCGTCCTCAATGTCAACGGCATTGAAGTCATCTATAACCACGTCATTTTGGTGCTCAAGGGTGTGTCGCTGCAAGTGCCTCAGGGCGGCATTGTGGCCATTCTGGGCGGCAACGGGGCTGGCAAGACCACCACTTTGCGCGCAGTGTCCAACCTGCTCAAGGGCGAGCGTGGCGCGGTCACCAAGGGTAGTATTGAACTGCGTGGCGAACGCATTGAAAACTTGAGCCCCGCCGACCTGGTGCAGCGCGGCGTGGTGCAGGTGATGGAAGGACGGCACTGCTTTGCCCACCTGACGATTGAAGAAAACCTGCTGACAGGTGCCTACACCGTCAAAAGCAAGGCACAAATTGCCGCCAACCTGGAGAAGGTCTACAACTACTTTCCGCGCCTTAAAACCCGCCGCACGTCGCAAGCAGCCTACACTTCGGGGGGTGAGCAGCAAATGTGCGCCATTGGCCGTGCGCTGATGGCCAACCCCACCATGGTGCTGCTGGACGAGCCGTCCATGGGCCTGGCACCGCAGGTTGTGGAAGAAGTGTTCGAGATTGTGAAAGATCTGAACCAGAAGGAAAAAGTCACCTTCTTGCTGGCCGAACAAAACACCAATATGGCGCTGCGTTATTCCGATTACGGCTACATCATGGAAAGCGGACGCGTGGTGATGGACGGCCCCGCCAAAGACCTGGCTACGAACGAAGATGTGAAAGAATTTTATTTGGGCACCGGCGGTGGTGGCGAGAAAAAATCTTTCAAGGACCTGAAGAGCTACAAGCGCCGCAAGCGCTGGCTGGCTTAAGTTTACTGATTAAATATGCCGTTTGCCAGCGTAGATATTGCGCAAGCAGCTATAAAATAAATAGCAAATAGATTGAGGAGTGGTGTATGGGACAGTTCTATGACACGTTGGAAACCCGTAGCCCTGCCGCGCGCGAAGCCGCGCTGATGCAAGCCTTGCCTGCGCAGATTGCGCATGCGCAAAAAAAAACGGCAGCCTTTGCACACATTTTGCAGGGCGTAGCCGCATCTGCGGTGACAGGCCGCGCTGCACTGACCAAACTGCCGGTAACGCGCAAAACCCAGCTGCAAGACCTGCAAAACGCCGCGCAAGCTGCGGGTGGTGATTTGTTTGGCGGCTTTAGCGCCCTGCTGCGCGGACCTGCGGCAACAGGCGCACAGCGCATGGGCCGCGTATTCGCCAGCCCCGGCCCCATTTATGAACCCGAGGCCATGGCGCCCGACTATTGGCGCGCAGGCCGCGCTGTGTTTGCTGCGGGCCTGCGCGCTGGCGACATTGCCCACAACGCCTTTAGCTACCACATGACACCCGGCGCCTACATGATGGAAAGCGGCGCCCACGCGGTGGGTTGCACTGTTTTTCCCGCTGGAACAGGCCAAACCGAACAGCAATTACAAGTCATCGCCCAGATCAAGCCTGATGCCTATTTGGGGACACCCAGTTTTTTGAAAATTCTGGTCGAAAAAGCGGCTGAGGCAGGCCAAACCTTGTCGATTAAAAAGGGTTTGGTCAGTGGCGAAGCCTTTCCACCCAGTTTGCGCGACTGGTTCACCGAGCGCGGCATGCACATTTACCAGTGCTACGCCACGGCAGACTTGGGCCTGATTGCTTACGAAACTGCGTCGCGCGAAGGCCTGGTACTGGACGAAGGCGTGATTGTCGAAATCGTGCGCCCTGGCACTGGGGACCCCGTGCCCGAAGGCGAAGTGGGCGAGCTAGTGGTGACCACACTCAACACTGCCTACCCGCTGATTCGTTTTGGTACGGGTGACCTGACGGCGCTACTGCCCGGCACCTGCCCCACAGGCCGTACCAATAGCCGCATCAAAGGCTGGATGGGCCGCGCCGACCAAACCACCAAAATTCGCGGCATGTTTGTGCACCCTGGCCAAGTGGCCGAAGTGGCCAAACGCTTCCCCGAGATTGCCAAGGCGCGCCTAGTGGTGAGCGGCGAAATGGCCAACGACACCATGTTGCTGAAAGTAGAAACCCATTCCACTCCCGATGGTTTGAGCGAGAAAATCGCCACGGCAGTGCGCGACGTGACCAAACTGCGGTCAGATGTGGAACTGGTGAGCGCCGGTAGTTTGCCCAACGACGGCAAGGTGATTGAAGACGCTCGCAGCTACAAATAAGCCGCTGCTATTAGCGGCTTTCGGTGATGGTGGTTAAGCCTTGAACCGCTTGCGCATCAAGCCCATGGCCAGCCAAAACGAGCCGATGGCGCACACCATCAAAATCGCCAAATTGCCCCAAGGCGACGTGGGCAGTTGCCCCATAAACAGGGGCCGCACCAGGTCAATCGCCGTGCCCAGCGGCAGCCATTGCGCTATCGACTGCACCCAGCCGGGCAACTGTTCACGCGGAAAGAACACACCGCTTAAAAACATCATGGGCGTGAGAAACAGCGTGAAGTAATAGGTGAAAAAGTCATAGCCTTTGGCCAGCGCGGTAAAGACCATGGCAATGCAGGCAAAAGTGATGCCGGTCAGCAATAACACCGGCAGGGCCAACAGCAGTGTCCATGCATGGCTGATGCCCAAAAGCAGCATCACCCCCATGATGGCGATGGCGGTAAACATGGCCTTGTAAGTGGCCCACAGGGTTTCGGCAAACACCACGTCGTCCAGGCTCACCGGCGCATTCATGATGCCGTCCCAGGTCTTTTGCATCTGCATGCGCGAGAAGGCCGAGTACAAGGCCTCAAAGCTGGCCGCTTGCATCGCGCTCATGCAAATGGAGCCGCTGGCTAAAAACACAATGTAGGGCACTTGCTGGCCGTTTTGCGTGACCTGGCCCACCAGCGTGCCCATGCCGTAGCCAAAAGCGACCAGCCAGATCAAGGGCTCTGCAATGTTGCCCACCAGGCTGGGAATGGCGAGCTTCTTCCAGACCAGCAGGTTGCGCAAGAAAACCGGCCACCAACGCGTGGTAATAGACGGTGTACGCCATAAAGAAGGTGCTTTTAGGGCTGTAGCCAGCGTGGAATGTGCGTGAGCAGCTACTGTATTCATAGCAAATTATCCTTCTTCTCTAATCTGACGACCCGTGAGTTTGAGGAACAAGTCCTCCAGATTGGCGGGACGGTGCAGGGTGCGTAATTGCGTATGCACACTCAAAGCGTCCATCAAGGGTTTAGCATCGCGGGTATAGAAAAACACGGTTTCACCGCTCACTTCTACGCGTTGTGCAAATCGGGCGGCCGCGCTATTTTGCAGCTCGAGCGCGCCTTGGCCATACACCTCCACCACGTCTGGTTCAAGGTGTTCTTTGATCAAGTCTCGCGGTTTGCCTTCTGCAATTTTCTTGCCATGATCGATGACCAGCAGGCGACTGCACAGGCGCTCGGCCTCGTCCATAAAGTGTGTCGTCAGTAAGATGGACTTGCCTTGTTGCAGCAGCACCTGCAAACGCTCCCACATCAGGTGGCGCGCTTGCGGGTCTAGCCCGGTGGTCGGTTCGTCCAGCATCAACAAGTCGGGGTCGTTTACCAGTGCCCGCGCCAGGGACAAGCGGCGGCGCATACCGCCCGACAATTCGCCGGGTTTGGACTTGGCTTTGTGCGTGAGCGACGCAAACTCCAGCAGTTTGGGCACCTTGGCCACAATGTCTGCCGTCTTCATGCCAAAGTAGCGGCCATAAACGACGATGTTTTCTTCCAGGTTGAAGTCCGGGTCCAGCGTGTCAAACTGGCTCACCACGCCCAGGCGCGCCTTCACGGCGCGTGCGTCTTGCGGCATGCGCATGCCCAGCGCGTGGATCTCGCCGGCATCGGGGGTGCTTTGGCCCAGGCACATGCGAATGGTGGTGGTTTTGCCAGCGCCGTTCGGTCCAATCACGCCCAGGCATTCGCCTGGGGCAATGTCAAACGACAAGTCGTTGACCACGGTGTTGTCGCCATAGCGTTTATGCAGGTTGCGCACAGAAAATAGGGGCTCAGTCATCGGCCTATTGTGGCGGATAGAATGAAAACTTGTCACCGTTAAAAAGAAGCCACTGTGTCTGACCGCCTAGCCGTTCTCCCCCAATACCTGATGCCCAAACGCGCACTGACCGTGTTTGCAGGCTTTGTTGCCGGTGGGCAATGGGGCGGCATTACGCAAGCCATCATCCGTAATTTTGTCGCCAAATACGGCGTGAACATGGCCGAGGCGGCCAACCCCGACATTGCCAGTTACACCAGCTTCAACGACTTTTTCACCCGGCCCTTAAAACCCGATGCCCGGCCATTGGAAAAGGCCGATTGGGTCTGCCCGGTAGACGGTGCGATCAGCCAATTTGGGCGCATCGAAAAAGACCAAATTTTTCAGGCCAAAGGCCACCACTACAGCACGCGAGCTTTGGTGGGTGGCGACGCTGCGTTGGCCGCGCAGTTTGACGACGGCCACTTTGCCTGCCTGTATTTAAGTCCCAAGGACTACCACCGCATCCACATGCCCTGCGACGCAAAGCTGACGCGCATGGTCTATGTGCCGGGTGACTTGTTTTCCGTCAACCCCACCACGGCACGCGGCGTGCCCGGCCTGTTTGCGCGCAACGAACGCACGGTGTGCGTGTTTGACACAGCGCACGGCCCCTTCATCAACGTGTTGGTGGGCGCAACGATTGTCGGCAGCGTGGCGACCACCTGGCACGGCGTCGTGAACCCGCCGCGCACCGGGGACGTGCGCGACTGGCGTTATGAAGTCAAGAACATCACGTTCAAGCAAGGCGACGAAATGGGCCGGTTTTTGCTCGGCTCTACCGTCGTCATGTTGTGGCCCAAGATGGGGCTGAAGTTCAACCCCGATTGGGCTCCTGCGCGGGGGATTCGTTTGGGCGAACGGATGGGCGACCTGGCCTGAAGATGCTCAATGCAGCGAACCTGCTTCCTTCAGTAAATGAGCATGGGCTGAACGTTCGGCTGATTTTGCCAGCAAAGAACTGATTCCCGCATCAAAAGTTACCAGCTTTGCCTTGTGGCGAATGGCGGTAGCCAGCAACCACGCATCGGTGATTTGCCTATGCCCCAGCAAGCCACCCGTACAAGCGACTTGCACTTGAAGCATGTCAAAGTCAATAGGCAAGTAATGGTGCTGCGGGTGCGATGTGGTACGCGCCAGTAGCTCTATCACCTCATGCGCCTGCATAGACTCGCCTGAGAATGCCGGCTGCAAAATGACGCGAACAAAAGCGGCTTGCGTCAGCGCGCATGTGGCCCAACCATGTCGGGAATGGTTTTTGAACCACGCCAGAGCCATGGTGTGGTGTATGTGGTTGCTCCAGCAAAGAGCTATCAGGGTATTGGCATCGAGCAAATAGCGCGCCATCAGTCTTCCATCAACTCTTTGACCAATGCGGGCGTGGCTTTGGGGTGCTTGGCATTTGCAGGCACATCAAAAATCCAGATGCCATGCGCTTTCTTTATGGCAATTTTGGATTCTTTGGCTTGACCCAGTCCCCTGGTCACCAGTTCAGAAACCGCGTCGCCCAGTTTCATGGCGCGCGCAGAGGCGTATTCAGATGCTGCCTGAAAAGCGTCATCTTGCAGATTGAGTGTGGTGCGCATGGTGCATTTTCAAAAAATGATACATTTTTGTATTATCGCATCAAAAATAAAAATGATGCAAAAAGCAAAAATTACCAGCACTTTTACTGAAACGCCGCCTCGGCAAAACTGCGCAGTTTGCGGCTGTGCAGTTTTTCGGTGCCTTCATTGCGCAAAATTTCCAGCGCACGCATGCCGATGCGCAAATGCTGGTCTACGCGGTCGCGGTAGAACTGGTTGGCCATGCCGGGCAGTTTGATCTCGCCGTGCAGCGGCTTGTCTGAAACGCATAAGAGTGTTCCATACGGCACGCGAAAGCGAAAACCGTTAGCGGCAATGGTGGCAGATTCCATGTCTAGTGCAATCGCGCGGCTTTGGTTAAAGCGCTTGGTCAAATGGCCCACGCCCAGCAGTTCCCAGTTGCGGTTGTCGGTGCTGGCTACGGTGCCGGTACGCATGATTTTCTTGAGGTCGCTTTTCTCCAGCTGCGTCACTTCGGCCACCGCTTGCTGCATGGCCAGTTGCACCTCGGCCAGCGCGGGGATGGGCACCCACAGGGGCAGGTCGTCGTCCAGCACATGGTCGTCGCGCACATAGGCGTGGGCCAGCACGTAGTCGCCCAGCGCCTGGCTGTTGCGCAGGCCCGCGCAGTGGCCCAGCATCAGCCACACATGGGGGCGCAGCACGGCAATGTGGTCGGTGATGTTTTTGGCATTCGCCGGGCCAACGCCAATGTTCACCATGGTTATTCCACTATGAGGCGCGCTGTGGTTGCCCTTTTCGTCTTTGCGCACCAGGTGGTAGGCGGGCATTTGCGGCAGGCGCGGCGGCTCTTTGCCTAGGGCGTCTGCGGCCTCGGCTGGTAAGCCTGTGCGGCGGGTTACCACGTTACCGGGTTCTACAAAGGCTATGTATTCGCTGGCCGGGTTTTGCATCTCCAAGCGGCCCAGGTTTACAAATTCGTCGATATAAAACTGGTAATTGGTGTACAGCACATAGTTTTGAAAATGGTCGGTCGATGTACCCGTGTAATGCCGCAAGCGGTGCAGCGAATAGTCGGTGCGCGGCGCAGTAAACAGGCTGAGGGGCTGCGGCTGGCCCGACGCGGCTTCAAACGTGCCGTTGGCAATGTCGTCGTTCATGGCGGCCAGGTCGGGCAGGTCAAACACCTCGCGCATCATGGCGCGGCGCTCAGGGGGCATGCTGCCTTCCAGGTGGTCATGTTCCGCAAACGAAAAGTGAATGGGAATGGGTTGGGTGCTGATGCCCACTTCCAGCGCGGTGCCGTGGTTACGCAGCAGCAGGGTAAATTGCGCCAGCAAATAACTGGCAAATAAATCGGGCCGGGTAATCGTTGTTTCAAACACGCCCAGGCCCTGCACAAAACCGTAGCTGTGGCGCTTGTCGGCATGCGCGGTGCGGGCCAGGCTGGTGTTGCGCAGGCGCACAAAGGGGTAGCAGGCACGCACTTTTTGCTCTTTCAACGTGCCAGCCACATAGGCTTGCAGGCTGTCGCGTAGGTGGGCAATGCTGTTGTCGTACAGCCGCGTAATCTGCGTTAAAGCCTGCTGCGCGTCGGTAAATTGCGCGGGTGCGATGAAGGTGGGCTGGGATGTTGGTTGTAATTGCATAAAAAATCATAACAAAACTTGGCTTGCTGTGATTTATCGTGGTCAAGTACATGCATGCATGCATGCATGCTAGCTTGTGTAGTGTGCTGGCGCGTGCCGATGGTGTGTTCAGCTACGCGGCTGTCCTCCGGCGCGGGGGTGTCGTTTCTGGTTGCGTCGTTTTGTACGCGCCTCCCCCTCTTATGCCGCTACGCTAAACACACCATCGGCACACGCCAGCACGGGGAGTTGGTTGGCTCTCCCCGTCCGTAGCTAACCAACCTCTTGCGCTGTCAGGCACTGTGGGTGTGCGGATACCGTAGGTAAAAGGGGGAGCCAGGTACAAAAGCTGACAAGAAGCCAAGGCCTATACCCTGGCGGAGGACACGAAGGTATCCGCA
>JAYVTG010000089.1:0-32370 GCA_043774625.1 Polaromonas sp.
CGCATAGCCGCAAACTCAGCCAAGTCAAAGACGCGCTCAACCAAGCCACCAGCATCGACTATGACACCAGCAACCGCCCCAT
This sequence comes from Polaromonas sp., assembly GCA_043774625.1. GTDB lineage: Bacteria > Pseudomonadota > Gammaproteobacteria > Burkholderiales > Burkholderiaceae_C > JAAFIP01. The sequence goes on from JAYVTG010000089.1 coordinate 83, forward strand.
CAAAGTCACCGACCGCAAAGGCCAAGCCAGCCAAATCAGCTACAACGAACGCGGCCAAGTCAGCGCCATCACCAAGCCCGACCAAGCTATTCAGTACACCTACGACGCGCTAGGCCGCCTGACCGAGGTACGCGACAACGCCACCGTCAGCACCCAGCAATACGACGACGCAGGCTGCCTGGCCGCCCGCAAAGTGCAAGCAGGCACCAGCGCAGACCTGATCACCCAACGCTACGGCTACGACAGCCTGGAGAGGCTGGCGCAGATCAAATACATCAAGGCAGAAGCAACGGCCAGCGAACAACTGATCGAACAAATCGACTACCAATACGACAGCGCAGGCCATTGAACCGCCGCTGATAGCAACACCTGAAGAAATTTTAGGGGTAAACGATGAATAAATACCAAGCAACAGACGACACCCAGCGCGAGTTGTGGGCCATCAAAACTGAGACTGCTGCGCGTTACAAAACAGTAGTGCAATACTTTGCCCATCTGGCTTTGGCAACCGCTGCCAAACATGTACCGGGCTCGCCCCAGCCCATTCTTTTGCGTAAAGCTGTGGTTAAGCCAAAGTCATCTTCCAAAGCCAAGCGTGTTGTACTAGCATGAGTAGCTGAATACAGTGACGATTAGAGGTAAAAACCGCCTCTAGTCAGCGCAGAATATGCGCGAGCAGCTATCAAATACATAGTAATCTGGCAGGCTAATGGTTACTGCCAATAGCTAAAACAAGGCGTTTACCTGACCATAGCGCTTATGCCCCACACCAGCGATTTCCCTCAGCCCTATGCCTACCAGTTCAAACCCAATCGCTGGTCGCGCGCGGTGTTGCGCCTGATGGGCTGGAAGGTGCATTTTTACGGCTTTCCTACTTTGCAAGGCATTGCCGTGGTGTATCCGCACACCAGCAACTGGGACGCGCCGATCATGTTTTTGGCTAAATCGGCTATTGGTGTCAAGGTTATGTTTTGGGCTAAAGACACGCTGTTTCGTGTGCCACTGTTGGGCATCTGGCTGCGCTGGCTGGGCGGGGTGCCGGTGCAGCGCACGTCTGCGGCGGGCGTGGTGGGGCAGGTGGCCAGCTTGATGGCGCAGCACAAGCACAACAACCGCTATTTTTGGCTGGGCCTGGCACCTGAGGGCACGCGCAAATTCATTCCGGGCTGGCGTAGCGGTTTTTACCAGACTGCCGTGCAGGCTGGTGTGCCTTTGGCCTTGGTCAAGCTGGATTACGCCAGCAAGAACATTTCTATTTGCGACTTTGTCTCGCTCACGGGCCAAGTGGTGGTGGACATGGCCCGCATTGCCGATGTTTACAAGGGCGTGACGGGGCTGCTGCCAGCCAATGCAGCGCCCGTACAACTGCTTGACCCGAATGTCTCGCGCGGGGATACTGTGGTGCGATAAACTCATTTGAATTGTCATTTTTCAAGGCACGCCAGAGCCACCGTCACACCCATGAGCACTGCTACCGTTCGCAACTATTTGCTTAGGCTTCAAGCGCACATCACCTCCACCATAGCCAAAGTGGACGGGCAAGACTTTGCTGTAGACGCATGGGAAAAAGCCGCCAACGAGCCGCTGCAAGGCAATGGCATTACCAAAATTTTAGAAAATGGCACGGTGTTTGAACGCGCCGGTTGCGGCTTTAGCCATGTGCGCGGTGCCAGTCTGCCGCCGTCGGCCACGCACAGCCGCCCTGAACTGGCAGGTGCCCCGTTTGCGGCGATGGGTGTGTCTTTGGTTTTTCATCCGCGCAACCCCTATGCGCCCACGGTGCACATGAATGTGCGTGCGCTCAGTGCAGAGCCCGAGGGTAAAGAGCCGGTGTTCTGGTTTGGCGGCGGCATGGACTTGACGCCGTATTACGGCTTTGAAGAAGATGCCGTGCACTTTCATACCGTGTGCAAAAACGCGTTGGCACCTTTTGGCGCAGACAAATACCCGAAATACAAAACCTGGTGCGACGAATATTTTTTTCTCAAGCACCGCAACGAGCCACGCGGCATTGGCGGCATATTTTTTGACGACTTTAGCGAGGGCGGTTTTGACAACGGCCTGGCATTGATCAGCGCGGTGGGCGATGCATTTTTAGACGCGTATCTGCCTATTTTGGGGCGGCGCATCGCTACACCATTTACCCAGAAAGAACGCGATTTTCAGCTCTATCGCCGTGGCCGTTATGTGGAATTTAACCTGGTGTGGGACCGTGGCACCCACTTTGGCTTGCAGTCTGGTGGGCGTACAGAATCCATTTTGATGAGCATGCCGCCATTGGCCAGTTGGTCGTATGCGCACACCCCGGTCAGTGGGTCTGCCGAAGACGATTTGACCAAGAAGTTTTTGATTAAAAAGGAGTGGGTGTGACTTTACAGCAGACGGATGCGCAGCGCGTGGGTGAGCGCGTGTTCCACCGCGTAGGCATCTACGGCGGTGCGTTTGACCCGCCGCACCTGGCGCACTATGCGCTGGCACAATCTGCCATCACGCAATTGCAACTGGACGTTCTGCATATCTTGCCCACTGGCTCAGCCTGGCACAAAACCCGGGTGGTCAGCAGTGGTGCACAGCACCGCCTGGCCATGACGCATTTGGCCTTTGACGATTTGCCCCACGCGCTGGTAGATGACCGCGAAATACGTCGCGCGGGAGCAACGTACACCGTGGACACTTTGTGGGAGCTGCGCGAGCAGTATGCCGATGCCCAACTGTTTTTGGTGATGGGTGCCGACCAGTTGGCCGCCTTCAGCAGTTGGCACCGTTACCAGGAGATTGTGCAAATTGCTACAATTTCAGTAGCTGCTCGCGCATATTCCACGCTGACAATGGCCAGTTTCAGCCCCGAAATCGGTTTAAAGATGCTCAATGCCAAGCCCGGTACAATACAGCCTGTACAGATTGACATGCCCGCCATGCCCATCAGCGCAACCGAAATACGTGCACGTGCGTCCCGCTGTGAGCCGATAGACCATCTGGTCAAACCCGCTTTGGCGCGCTATATTGCTACCCATCACCTTTACCAGAACACTTAATGTCTGAATCCGCTGCCAAAAAAGACACCGCCAAACTCCAACGCGCCATCATTGATGGCCTGGAGGACGTCAAAGCCCAAGAGATTGCTGTTTTTGACACCGAACACCTGTCCTCCCTGTTTGAGCGTGTCATTATCGCCAGCGGCACTTCCAACCGCCAAACCAAGGCCCTGGCCAGCAGCGTGCGCGACGCTGTGCGTGAAGCAGGTTTTGCCAAGCCGCGCATCGAGGGCGAAGACAATGGCGAATGGATCATTGTGGACTGCGGGCCCTGTGTGGTGCACATCATGCAGCCCGCCATTCGTACCTATTACCATCTGGAAGAGATTTGGGGTGAAAAGCCGGTGCGCATGAAGCTGGGCGCTGCCAAACCGGCTATGCCTAAAGCCGCTGCGCCCGCTGCACCAGCCAAAAAATCCAAAGAACCCACACTACGCCGCAGCAGCGCCGCCAAAACGGCTATCAAGGCGCAAGAGCAGGCAGCCAAGGCCGAAAAGGCTGCGTCAAAGCGCAAACCTGCAAGCAAAACGCTACCGCCACGTGCCAAAAACGCCCAATCGGTGCTCAAGTCCTTGGCAAAACCTGCGACCAAAACGGCAACCAAGCCTGCGGGCAAACCACCGATGAAAGTGGTGGGCAAGCCTATGGTGAAGCCAGCGGGTAAAACTGCAGCCAAAACCACACCCAAAACTGCATCCAAACCAGCCGTCAAGCCACGCAAGGCCTAGGTACTGCCATGCGCTTGCTGATCGTAGCCGTCGGCCAGCGCATACCCGACTGGGCGCAAACCGCCTGGGACGATTACGCCAAGCGGTTCCCTTCTGAGCTGAAGGTTGAGCTGAAAGCCGTTAAAACCGAACCACGCGGCTCTAAAACGCTGGAGAATTTGCTAGCCGCTGAGCGCGAACGTATTGAAGCTGCCATTCCACGCGGCTGCCGTATAGCGGCGCTGGACGAACGCGGCACCAGCCTCACGACCAAGGCGCTGGCCACCCGCTTGACCGACTGGCAATTGAGCGGTGACGATGTAGCCCTCATCATCGGCGGCCCCGACGGTTTGCAACCCGAATTTCGCCAAGCGGCGCACGAGCGTATTCGCCTGTCTGACCTGACTTTGCCGCATGCCATGGCGCGCGTGCTGTTGATTGAGCAGTTGTACCGGGCGTGGTCGGTCAATGCGGGGCATCCGTACCATCGTGAATAAATCCATTTATCTAGCCTCCCAAAGTCCGCGCCGTGCCCAGTTGCTGGAACAGTTGGGTGTACGTTTTGAATTGTTGGTTGCCGACGCTACCGAAGATGCAGAAAGTCTGGAAGATGCTCTTAAAAACGAAGCGCCTGCCGCATATGTGCAGCGGGTTACCGGCTTAAAGCTGGACGCAGCCCTAGCCCGTATGCAGCGGCGAAACTTGCCCACAGCCCCTGTGCTGTGTTCAGACACCACCGTGGCCCTGGGGCGCAACATGTACGGCAAACCGCTGGATGCCAAAGACGCTCAGCGTATGTTGACTGAGCTTTCTGGCAAGACGCACCGCGTGTTGACCGCAGTTGCCGTGCAGCATGGACGCAAGCGGGTGATGGCGTTGTCGATATCGCAAGTGCGTTTTGCTCCGTTGAGCACAGCGCAAATCAAGGCCTATGTAGCGACGGGTGAGCCACTGGGCAAAGCGGGCGCGTATGCCGTGCAGGGCAGGGCGGCGGCTTTTGTAGAACGCATGGCGGGTAGCTACAGCGGCATCATGGGATTGCCGATGTTTGAAACGGCATCGCTGTTGCGCGGGTTGAAGTTGATTGGGTAGTTGATACGCTCTCGGTGAGCTGGGAGAGTTTGCGCTGTCAGGCACTGTAGCTGCGCGGATACCTTCGGGGCTGGGAGCGCTTGCGCTGTCAGGCACTGTGCGTGGGCGGATACCTTCGTGTCCTCCGCCAGGGTATAGGTCTTGGCTTCTTGTCAGCTTTTGTACCTGGCTCCCCCTTTTACCTACGGTATCCGCCCACGCACAGTGCCTGACAGCGCAAACGCGTGGCGGGGGGGGCCGTGTATGACTGTTGCAGTTGCTGTTGCGAGCCAACCCCCACAGTTGGGGCGTATGTCGATGGTCTGTGCAGCGTAGCGGCATAAGAGGAGGAGGCGCGTACAAAACGACGCAAGAAGATACTTAGCCCCACGCCGGGGGACAGCCGCGTAGCTGCACAGGCCAGCGGCATACGCCTACGCGAGGTGCAAAGCATACGCCCGCGCGAGAAACCGGCATGCGTCCGTGCGAAAAGTCAGTCCCACGATGCATCAAAGCGACCCTAAAAGATGTTCAAATAAGAAACTATGCAGCAAGACATTTTGATCAACTGGAGCCCGCAAGAAACCCGCGTTGCCGTGGTAGAAAACGGTGCCGTGCAAGAACTGCACACCGAGCGAACCTTAGAGCGTGGCCTGGTTGGCAACGTGTACCTGGGCAAGGTAGCGCGCGTGCTGCCGGGCATGCAGTCTGCTTTTATCGACATTGGACTGGACAAAGCCGCGTTTTTGCATGTGGCGGATTTACTGTCTGCGCAGCAAGCCCACGCGGGCGCGCGCAATCACGACACAGACCCTGCACCGGCTGCGCCCATGCCCATAGAAAAGCAGGTGTTTGAAGGCCAGTCGCTCATGGTGCAGGTTATCAAAGACCCGATAGGCAGCAAAGGCGCGCGTTTGTCCACACAGATCAGCATTGCTGGGCGGCAACTGGTGTTTTTGCCGCAAGACAACCATATCGGCGTGTCGCAAAAAATCCCCATGGCACAGCGCGACGCATTGCGTGCGCGGGTGTTGGCTGTGGCTGGTAACGATGGTGGCGGATTTATTTTGCGCACCAATGCAGAAGACGCCACAGACGCCGAACTGGGCGATGACGTGGCCTATCTGCGCAAAACCTGGGCGCGCATTCGCGAATCGGCTACACGCCTGCCACCCAAATCTGTTTTGCATACCGATTTGAATTTGCTGCAACGTGTGCTACGCGACCTGACGGGGGAAGAGACGCAAAGCATTCGTATCGATTCTCGCGAACAATTTGATGCGTTGCAGGTTTTTGGCCAAGAGTTTATGCCCACTGCAGCCATCAAATTGCAACACTACAAAGGCGAGCGGCCTATTTTTGACCTGCACAGCATCGACGAAGACATTACCCGCGCTTTGGGTAAGCGGGTGGACTTGAAGTCTGGCGGCTACCTGATCATCGACCAAACAGAAGCGCTGACCACGGTGGACGTGAACACTGGCGGTTATGTGGGAGCGCGCAATTTTGACGATACGATTTTCAAGACCAATCTGGAAGCGACCTTGGCCATTGCGCGGCAACTGCGTTTGCGCAATTTGGGGGGGGTCATCATCGTGGACTTTATCGACATGACGCGCGAAGACCACCGCAGCACCGTGCTGGCTGAGTTTCGCAAGCAGTTGCAGCGTGACCGCGTCAAAACCATGGCGGGTGAGTTTTCGCAACTGGGTTTGGTAGAGATGACGCGCAAACGCACGCGCGAGTCGCTGGCCCATATGCTGTGCGAGCCGTGCGCTGTTTGCTCTGGAAAAGGTAGCGTAAAAACAGCACGCAGTGTGGCGTATGACATTTTGCGAGAGATTTTGCGCGAGGCCAGGCAGTTCAACCCGCGAGAGTTTCGCATTGTTGCAGACCCCAAGGTGATTGAACTGTTTTTGGATGAAGAAAGCCAACACCTGGCCGGCCTGAGCGACTTTATTGGCAAACCCATTTCCTTGCAGGCCGAGTCCGCCATGAGCCAGGAACAATACGACATTGTGTTGCTCTAGCAGCCGCAGTGCATTTCACGTTCACAGCGCACCACCAACCGCATACGCAATCGCATGATCCATTCCCGCATCCCCATCTTGATGTACCACCAGGTGGATGCGCGCCCAGCCAAAGGCACACCTTTGCGTGGCCTGGTCGTGTCGCCACACAATTTCTCCAGCCAGATGGCGTGGCTGAAGCGTTTAGGTTTTCAAGGCTTGTCGCTGCCGCAGTTGATGCCCTATTTGTTGGGTGAAAAAACGAGCAAGGTGGTGGGCATCAGCTTTGATGACGGCTATGTAAACAATCTGGACCACGCACTGCCCATATTGCAAAAATTCGGGTTTTCGGCTACCTGCTACATCGTTAGCGACCAACCCGGCGGCAGCAATGTGTGGGATCACGGTAAAGGTATTGCCCCCCAACCTCTGATGACCCACTTTCAGATGCGCCAGTGGGTGGCTGGCGGACAAGATATTGGCGCGCACACGTGTAGCCATGCGGACTTGACCACTTTGTCTGCACGCCAGGCGCAGCAAGAAATTGCAGGCTGCAAACGGCAACTGGAAGATGCCTTGGGCAGCGCCGTGGCACATTTTTGCTATCCCTATGGTTTGTATGATGCCAGCCATGTAACCATGGTGCAGAGCGCTGGCTACCTGACAGCAACGACCACGCAGCGCGGGCGGGCTCATGTGGCGGCGGCTGCAACGAATCAAGCGGGGCTATTTACGCTGCCGCGTGTTCCTGTAATGGGGTCAACCTGGTGGCTGCAGTTTGTGCGCAAAATAACCACGGGCTATGAAGATGGCCGCCAGTGAAGGTTTGTCTCAACGCCGCTTGAAAGTAGCGGTACTTAATCGCAACTTTACGCCCACGGGCGGCGGAGCAGAGCGCTATTCGATAGCCATCGTAGAAGAGCTGGCTGCTGTGCACGACATACACGTGTTTGCGCAAACCATAGAACACCAATGGCCAAGCGTAACGTATCACCGTATTGCGCGTGGTTTTAGCAAACCCCGCTGGCTCAACCAGTTGTGGTACGCCTATGCCACCTGGCGCGCCACGCGCACCGGTTTTGACATTGTGCATTCGCACGAAGGGGTATGGTTTGGCAATGTGCAGACCATGCATGTGAAGACGGTGCAGCGCAGTTTGCTGGGTGGCCGACAGGGCTTGCCCTTGATGTTGCGTCAGCTAAAAATCGGCCTGAGTCCGCGCCTGCAAACTTACCTGAATTTGGAGCGTGCGCGCCTCAAATTACGAACACAGCGTGCCGTGGTGGCCGCGTCCCAGCCATTGGCTGACGAGTTGGTGCAAGAATACCCACAAGTGGCGTCGATGTTGTCTGTGATTACGCCAGGCGTCAATATTCCAGACACTATTGCTACAAAAACAGAAGCACGTTGCGCAATATCCACCCTGGCTACTGGCAAAATCATCCTCTTTGTAGCCAATGACTACATGCGTAAGGGCTTGCAGGCACTTCTTAATGCCATGCAAATCTTGCCAGACGATGTGCGGCTTTTGGTGGTGGGTAATGCCAGCCAGATTCCACCATTTTCCGCCCAAGCGCAAACCCTGGGTATTGCAGACCGCGTGGAGTTTTTAGGCCCTTTGCAAGACCTACATACAGCCTACTGCGCTGCAGACGTGTTGGCACACCCCACGCTGGAAGATAGCTTTGGCATGGTGGTGCTGGAGGCCATGGCGCATAAACTTCCCGTAATCGTCAGCCAGTCATCTTTTTGCGGGCTGTCTGCTTTGCTGCAAAACGAGCAACACGCGTTGATATTGAATGACCCCCACAACGTATCCAGCTTGCACGCTGCTTTAATGCGCCTGCTGGACGACGCCGCCTTGCGCCAAAAGCTAACCACCCAGGCATTCCATTTTGCGCAACAACACACATGGAAGCAGGCGGGCGCAGCCTATAACGTTATTTATCAACGACTGGTGGCGTAGGGCAAGATCAAGCCACCAGCTTGAAATGCTTTTTGCTAAAGTCCAGCCCGGTGTTGTCTTCTACCCATTTAGACAGACGGTACTTCTTTTCTTTGCGGGTTAGCTGGTAGTTGGGGTTGAACGCAATAGTTTGCTCCGCTCCATTTTTATTCCAGTCTGCCATCACTGCCGGGTGGGTGGAGTCAAATTTTTTGACCATGCCAGCGTCAAAATTGGCATAGCTGATCTGCATGGGCGTGGAGCCTTTCCAGTACTTGGCGACCTGGTCCAGCTTGGCCTGCATCTGGTCTTGCTTGCGCACCCATCCATAGTGAAAAATACGCGCATTGGCTAGTGCGCAATGCGCAAAGCGCGGCTTCTTGTGCTCGTGCATGACCAGCCAATACTGCCCGTCGGGTGCGTAGGAACGGATGGTGTTGCGAATCAAACGACACTCGCGTCGGTACCAGCCAGGGCTGATGGATACGTAGTCTGGCGTACCGTAAAAGTGCACATAGTCAAACACCAAAGCCTCTACTTTCGGGTTGGCATGGTGCTGGTTCACACTGGCGCGAATCTTGGGCAAGTCGTCTTCATGCACGACCTCGTCGCCTTCCAGATAAAAGGCCCAGTCGCCGGTGCACGCATATTGGGCAATCATTTTTTGTTGCGCGTAGACAAAACCGCGATCACCCATGCGCTCGTTCCAGATGGTTTCAATCACACGAATCTTTGGGTCGTTGATGGCGCGAATACGCTCTAGCGTGTCGTCATTGCCTTGCCCGGCAGCAATCACAAATTCGTCTACCAGGGGCAGTAACGAGCGTATGGATTCAATGAACGGAAAGCCCAAAGAGCTGCCGTTGCGTATAAAGGTAAAGCCGCTGATGCTGGGCTGTGTGCTGGAGATCATGGTTTTAGGAAATCTTATGCTGGCAAGAGAGTGTCGTCGATCACACCAGTAGCGCTGCCCAAACGGTGTAAACGTGCATAGGCACCTTGCTGGGCTAGCAACTCGGTGTGGCTACCAGCTTCCAAAACTTTGCCGTGGCCCATCACCACAATGCGGTCCGCATGCTCGATGGTGGACAGACGGTGAGCGATGATCAAGGTAGTACGGCCCCGCATCAGCGTTTGCAGTGCAGATTTCACTGCTTGTTCAGACTCAGTGTCCAGTGCAGAGGTGGCTTCGTCCAGCACCAATATGGGAGCGTTTTTATACACGGCCCGTGCAATGGCTAGGCGTTGGCGTTGCCCGCCCGAGAACTGGCTGGCGTTGTGACCTACTGAGGTGTCAATTCCTTGCGCCAGACTGGCAACGTGTTCGCTCAAGTTTGCCGCTTGCAACGCGGCGTACACGCGCGCAGGGTCTGGTGTTTGCCCTAGCGCTACGTTGGCAGCTACGGTGTCGTTCAGCATCACGACATCCTGGCTCACAAAAGACAGCTGCTGACGCAGCGCATCCAGATTCCATTCGCGTATATCTATCCCACCCATTAGTACCTTGCCTGCGCTAGCGTCTACAAAACGTGGCAACAGATTGACCAGTGTGGTTTTGCCAGAGCCTGAGCTACCCACCAAGGCAATAGTTTCACCAGGCTGGATGGTCAGGCTAATGTCTTGCAGGGCGTCACGCTCGCTGTTGGTGTATCGCACTGTGACATGCTCTAGCGACAATCCGCCCAGCTTGCTGGCTACGTGTGCCGTGTAGTTGCCGCTGGATTCCCTCGGTGTGCTGTCCATCAAGTCCAGGCCGCGTTCCAGGGCGGCCAGGCCGCGTGTGACCGGCCCCGCAACTTCGGACAAATGCTTGATAGGCGCAATCAGCATCAGCATAGCTGTAGTGAATGCGACAAAGCCGCCTACCGTGGTGCCGCTGGACGAGCTTTGCCAAAGCGCCACGCAGATGACGGCTGACAGGGCCACGGCTGCCAGCATTTGCGTCATCGGTGTCATGGCTGAATTGGCGACCGTGGACTTCATGGCCAGGCGGCGCAATTGCTGGTTGAGCAAACCAAATCGCTGCGCTTGACCTGTTTGCGCGTGGTGCAGACGCACGGCGCGGTAGGCCAGCACATTTTCTTCTACTACGTAGGCGAGTTCGTCTGTAGCGCTCTGGCTGGCTTTGGTAATGCGGTGCAAGCGCTTGGACAAAACCTTCATCACCAGCACCACAGCGGGAAAGATGGCAAATACAATCAGGGTGAGCTTCCAGTTCAGGTAAAGCAAATAGCCCATGAGGGCCGCCAGCGTGAGCGAGTCTTTGACCAACGAAAGCAGGGCGTTGACCAGCAAGTTGGCCCCAACTTGTACCTCGTACACCACCGTGTTGACCAGAGCGCTGGCGCTGGTGCCTGCAAACAATGAGGGATGCGCGTTTTGTACCGTGTCAAACAGTTTGTCCCGCAAGCTCACCATCGCGCGGTTACTCATGGTAGCCAGCGAATATTGCGCACAAAACCCAGCAATGCCGCGCAATGCGAACAAACCTATCAAGGCGACAGGCACGGTCCATAACGCCAACTTACCAGCCGAAAAACCTCGATCCAGTAAAGGTTGCATCAAGGCGGGTATGAGGGGCTCAGTCAAAGCCGCCAGAAGCACGGCCACTACCAACAGCAGCAGCCACTTCTGGTTGCCAGCAAAGTAGGGGCGCAGGCGTATCAGGCGTTCCGCTACGGTAGCAGGTTCTTGGAACACAGAAGCAGGTTGCGCATCATCGCGGGGCAGCATAATTAACTTCTTTGTTTTTTAGAGACAGCCTTGTCTTTGCTTGTGATGATGTCGCTCCCGCAATCAAGGCTAGAGTCACCACGAGTGTCCATCCCTCATGCTGGTTATACAGCATCGAATCAGTTAAACAGTTTAAAGAAAATATTATTAGTATTGCGGAGTAACATCTGCGTTCTATTGGATTTTCAAGCCTTAGTGCAGTCTTAATGCCCAAGAGTAATATTGCAACAAATAAAAGTAGGCCAACGGGTCCATATTGACTGAGTGCCGTAATGTATTCATTGTGGGCATGGCTGTGATTTTCGTGGGCAAATTGATCTTTGGTCGATTCCAGTGTGTACCGAAACCCTCCGGCCCCAGAGCCTAGCAAAACTGAATCCTTCAAGATATTGAGACTGATGTTCCAATAATACAGCCGATGCCCTGCACCTGAAGCTGTATTTCCGTCAACAACGTACGCTTGTGTTTCTTTAAAAATCGACTCAACCCTTTGTTGCAATTTAGAGTTTAGAAAATAGCTACTACCAGCTATCAGCGCAATCATGAAAAGAGCAATGATTCGTTGCCGTAAGGAAGGCAAATAAAATAGGCCAACCAACATGAGTGACACAATCAGGCTGATGAGAGCCATCCTTCCATAAATTAAAAAAGTAATGTCGATAAAGCAAACAATCACCAAAAGAATAAGTGCTTTTCTGTAGCGCTCATAAGTAAGCGCTGCACACAAAGACACGAAACAAAGAATTGCTACGAAAAAGCCATGCACAATCTGATTGCGCCAGTACACCAAATTTGTAAAACCTTTGCCTAAATAATTGACAGAATATGCTTGATTAGCAAAATGCTCTATTGGAAGATGCAGGAGTTTTGCGAGACCACTTCCATCCAATAGTGTTGGGAGCATTAATATGCCTACTCCCGCTGTTAGTGCGGTTAATATTCTGAGTCTCTTTTTCTCAGAGTCCATCACAAACACTAAGACGCCAACCATCAAAAGTTTCAGATAACGGGCTACATCAAGCCAAGCAAGATGCATTGATGCTATGGTGTAGCTCAAGCTGATTATGGCGAGAATGGCCAGGCCTGCTGCAGATAAGAATATCTTTGATTGAATTGCCAGATTCCACTTCTGCGCCCATTGGCCTGACAGCATGAAGCAAGCCAAAAATCCATATAGTCCAATTCGAAATAGGGCGTTAGACCATGGCAATCCAAAAACCATAATGTAGGCAAAAACAAGAGCTAGCGAATTTACGCTGTGTTTAATTTTTAGATACTCTAATTTCATCAAAATTCTTGCAAGTTTGGTGGTGTGCGAAACTGAATTCCACTATCAAGTGTTTGCAGCTTGCTTTTTGGTTGTAATCATTTGCATGATAGTTGTAACTATGGAATTATGTGCCGTGTCGTTTACGTCGGAGGTGGGAGACTGAAGAGCCGAATGTAAATGATTACCTGAAAGTCGCCAGCATGGTTGAACACCTTTATGGAAGAGAGAGATCATTTCCACGGACGTGGTGACACCCAAATGCATGAGGCCGCCGTCGGCAGTAACTAAGATGTTTTGCTGTGCAATCAATTCACGACATTGAGAAATTGTAGTTTGATTCACCTGATTATTGAAGCTTATATCGTGGCAATTTTCTATTAAGTCTTTGGCTACTTGTTCTGCGTTACTTGTACCGAGTAGAGTTACATTGAGATGAGAATGCACTTTTTTTAGATCGCATAGCAAAGCAGTCCAATTTCTATATGTGCGTAGCTGATCGACGCCTCCAAGTGCCAGAGCAACTAGCAAGCTTTGATTTTTATTGGGGATAGGAATTTCGAGAGGCTTTAGCTTTTGCTTTTGGTGCCAATCAAATTCTTGCTCTGACAGGCTGCAACTTAGTAAGTCTGCTAGCCTTTGTGTAGCGAATTGCCCGCGATGAAATTCTGGCCCCGTATAAAAGCCATGCATAGACACCCAAGGGTGGTTCTTCGACAAGCCTGATTTATGCTTCAGTGATCTATCTTTATGGCTCTGAACGATCATGAAGTCATAGCTGCGCACATCAATCTGGTCAGGATTTTCGTAAATCTGCTCGAACCACGGATCGTTGACAAGCATCTCGGCAATATGCTTATCGGTGTAAATGTCCATTTTCAGCCCCTGCTGCGTTAGTAAGCTACGCGGAGCCAAGTCCATGAGTGCGTCGCCCAATTGTGGAACGCCTTTGTAAATCCATAACCCTCGTTTCCAATCCTTTGCTATTAGGCTATGAAGTTGTTTTTGCTGTCCAGATAGTTTAAATTGAACCGCCCGGCGAACATGACGCCATCCCAATTTTTCGAAACCAGTAGCTTCCAAGTAAGCTTCCCCATTGCTTCGTACGGGAACAGAGAGCGGCTGTGTAATGCCGCGGAGGGCTTGTATTTTCAGCCAGTCGCTGTATGTGCTCATGATTGCAGTTTTACCATGCGCTATTATCGGGTTCAAAACAGGCAAATTTCTATGGATTAAATATTGGTAATGAAGCTTTCTGTCATTTTGATATTGCACGACGAAGAATCCAATTTGACGGCTTGCGCGCGGTCAGTGGCTTGGGCCGATGAATGTGTTGCTGTCGAGCATGGCAGTACAGATCATACGTTTGAGTTAGCCAAGTCGTTGGGTCTGAAGATTTCCCAAACCCCCGACTGGCCAGGTTTTGGGCCGCAAAAAAACCGTGCCCTTGACGCAGCCAGCGGTGACTGGATTCTGTCTATTGATGCCGATGAGCGCGTTTCTCCCGAATTGGCTACGGAGATCACGGAGGCCATTGCGCTGGCGGTTGCTACAGGCAAGCGTGTGGCGTTTGAATTGCCTAGACTCACGCAGTTTTGTGGTGTGTGGATTCGCCATTGCGGCTGGACTCCAGATTATGTGTTGCGCGTGTTTCAAAACGGCAATGCGCGGTTTAGTAACGATTTAGTACATGAAAAACTACTCCTGCAACATGCAGAAACGCAGACCATCCGGTTAAAGACACCGCTTTTGCACTACAGTTATCCCACACCTGCACATTATTGGCGCAAGCTGCAACGCTATAGCCAAGACTGGGCTCGTCAGCGCCATGCACAGGGCCAAACGACAACCATGACGCGGGCTGCAATGTCGGCTCTTACTGCATTTATTCGCAGCTATGTGTTGCGTTTAGGGTTTTTGGATGGTGCCATGGGCTTTGCTGTATGCAGCATGCAGGCGCAGGCTGCTTTTGGAAAATATTTTGAACTCTATTGTTTGAGTCGCCAACATGAAAAATAAAGCTTCAAACCTGCCCCTGTGGCCCCGCCGGCGTTTGCTCACAACGATGGTGGTGGCTGGGTCACTGGCCAGCACCGCAACGCGTGCTTTGGCCCAGTTCCGCGTCGAAATTGCTGGCGTGGGCGTTACCCAACTGCCTATTGCCGTGGTCGCCTTCAAGGGGGATGAGAGTTCGCCGCAAAAAATAGGAGCCATTGTTTTGGCCGACCTGGAGCGTAGCGGCCAGTTCAAAGGGGTGGACACCGCTGGGGCCAGCCTGGACGAAACCTCGCGGCCCGACATGAGCCCCTGGCGGCAAAAAACGGCAGACAACCTGGTAGCGGGCAGCGTGACACGGCTGGCCGATGGGCGGTATGACGTGCGCTTTAAGTTGTGGGACGTGGTGCGCAGCCAGGACCTGGGGGGGCTCAGCTTCGCAGTGCCTGCAGCTGACTTGCGTTTGGCCGCTCACCGTATTGCGGACTTTATTTATGAAAAACTCACGGGTGACAAAGGTGTTTTTTCAACCCGCATTACGTATGTGACCAAGGCTGGCAGCCGCTACACCCTGTGGGTGGCAGACGCCGATGGCGAGAGCGCGCAGGCGGCCCTGCCAAGCCCAGAACCGATTATTTCCCCGTCCTGGTCGCCTGACGGCACGCGGCTGGCGTATGTCTCGTTTGAAAAACGAAAGGCGTCTGTGTACGTTCAAGACGTCGCAAAGGGCAGAAAAACAGAAATAGCCAACTTTCGCGGCTCCAACAGTGCGCCGGCCTGGTCGCCAGACGGCAAAAGCCTGGCTTTAACGCTGAGCCGCGAAGGCCTGTCGCAGGTTTACGGAATCGACAGCAATGGCGGCGAGCCGCGAAAATTAAGCCAATCCAGCAGCATAGACACCGAACCCGCGTTCAGCCCGGACGGAAAAAACATCTATTTTGTGAGCGACCGTGGCGGTGGCCCGCAAATTTACCGCATGCCTGCGGGGGGTGAGGGCGCTGGCCGGGCTGAGCGTATCAGCTTCACGGGCAGTTACAACATCTCACCTGCCGTTAGCCCGGACGGCAGAAAGTTAGCCTACATTTCCCGCGTGGGTGGTGCTTTTAAGCTGCATGTGATGGACTTGGCGGGCGGGGCTGCCACCAGCATTACCGATACGTCGGCTGATGAACGGCCCAGCTTTGCACCAAACAGCAAGTTGATTGTGTATGCCACCCGTCAGGGCGGCAAAGAAGCCTTGATGACCACGACCCTGGACGGGCGGATCAAGGCGCGTCTGGGTGCCCAGGGTGGTGATATTCGTGAGCCGCACTGGGGGCCGTTCTTAAAGTAGCCAGTGAACTTTGTTTTCTGTTTTTGTATCCCATTTTTATAAGAGGTATTTACCATGGCAATCTCATTGTGGTCATCATCCGTAGCGCGTAACGCTACTCTTTTAATAGCTGCTTGCGCAATATCTGTGCTGGCTGCGTGCAGTTCTGGCACTAAATTGAATGAAGTCAAGGTAGAAGACAAGTCGGGGGTAGTCGTCAAGCCTTTAGCAACAGCCTCTGCGCCCAGCAGCGCGAGTTCGGGTGCGGGTGCGGGTACGGGTGCCGGTGTCACATCGCGTACCGTAGAACCAGCCAGTATCGACAGCGCGCAGGCTAGCGGTGCAGGCCCGGCTGGTGCTGCC
This sequence comes from Polaromonas sp., assembly GCA_043774625.1. Lineage (GTDB taxonomy): Bacteria > Pseudomonadota > Gammaproteobacteria > Burkholderiales > Burkholderiaceae_C > JAAFIP01. Next base: position 16,520 of record JAYVTG010000089.1, read on the forward strand.
AAGATCATTTATTTTGACTACGACAGCTACGTGATCAAACCCGAATTTCAGTCTGCCATCGACACCCACGCCAAATTTTTGGTGGCCAACAAAGCCCGCAAAATGGCGATTGAAGGGCACACCGACGAGCGCGGTGGACGTGAATACAACCTGGCCTTGGGCCAAAAACGCTCTGAAGCCGTGCGCCGTGCCTTGGCCTTGCTGGGTGTGACTGACACCCAGATTGATGCTGTGAGCTTTGGCAAAGAAAAGCCGGCCTCACCGGGCAGTGACGAAGCCAGTTTTGCGCAAAACCGCCGCGCCGAGATCAATTACCGCTAATATCGCGGCTTTAACCACTTGACCGTGCCCTTGTGGCTCTGGACTGACTCGCTATGCAAAACCGAACCATGCACCGTACCCTGGTACCAGGCTTTTCGCTATCTTTTTGGAAGCTTCTTGCGCAGTCTGCACTTGGGCTAGCGCTTGTTTTATCGTCAAATTTAGGCCATGCGGGCCTGTTTGACGATGAAGAGGCACGCAAAGCCATTTTGGACCTGCGCCAAAAGACCGATACCAACAAACAAGCCTCCGATGCCGCCATTGCCAACATGACTGCCAACATGACGGCTAATGCTGCTGCCAATGCTGCCGAGCAGCGCAAGGCGCTAGAAGACAGCAATGCCGCCCTGCGCCGCAGCCTATTGGACCTGCAAAACCAGATCGAAGGCCTGCGTGGCGAAGTGGCCAAACAGCGCGGGCTGGACGAGCAACTGGCCAAAGACGTGGCTGACCTGCAGCGCAAGCAAAAAGACATGGCCCAGGCCGTGGATGACCGCGTGCGCAAGTTTGAACCCACCAAGGTATCGGTAGATGGCCGTGAATTTAACGCCGAGCCCAATGAAAAGCGCGACTATGACGCTGCTTTTGCCGTCTTTCGTAAACCCGACTTTGCTGCAGCGCAGCCAGCGTTTATCGACTTTTTGCGCCGTTACCCGCAAAGTGGCTACAACCCGTCAGCCTTGTTTTGGCTGGGCAATTCGCAGTACGCCACCCGCAACTACAACGAGGCCATCACCAACTTTCGCAGCATGATCGGCCAGGCCCCCGATCACCCCAAATCCAGCGAAGCTGCATTGTCCATAGCCAACTGCCAGATCGAGTTAAAAGCCATTCCCGCAGCGCGCAAAACGCTGGAAGACCTGATGAAGGTGTACCCGCAGTCTGAAGCAGCCGTTGCGGCCAAAGACCGGTTGGCCAAACTGCCTCTTAAATAACTTTTAACAGGGTTTTATGCCGGTAGCCAGCGTGGAATATGCGCGAACAGCTATTAAATATATAGCATACTGACATCGCCAGGCCTGTTGCACATACCCTTGTAGGGCCGTAACGGTTAGCTCGGTTGCTGCGCCTTGCGGTTTTTAATGTCGCCTTTGTCGATGTCAAAATCAATCGTTCGCACCTGGCCATTAGCGCCTGGAAAGCCGTCAAATACGCTGCGAATGAGGTAGGGCATGACCACAGGCAGCGAGTTGGTGTTGCCCGTACTGGTGACCGACGCTTCAAACAGCTTGAGGGGGCCTTCAGCAATGTCTACCCGCAGGTGCCGCTTGCTGACGTTTTGGATGACGGTGCGGTAACCCACCACGCGTGGGCCAAAAGGGTCGGGCGACCAGTAGCCAGGCCGCCAGCCAAAGCCAGGGTGCCAGTACGGTTGGTGCCAATAGGCCAAGCCGCTGTCCCATACGGGTTCCTGGCTTTTGACGATGACCGAGTTGATGCCGTAGTCCAAAGTCACCTCAAAGCGGCCTTTGGCAACGGCAACGCCATTGGCGGGCGTGGGCGTGCCAGGGGGCATGGTGGCTTCTTTGAGGCCCAGTTTGTTCAGTTCTATCCGCGCCAGGTCTTCGTAGCTGCCGTGCTCCAGGCTGGTGGCCTGGTTGCCAATGCGTTTAAAGCTGTAGGTGGCGCCCGCCGCATTGGCAGGCCAGCGCTGAAAACTGGTGACTTCGCTGCGCAGGGTGGTCGCGCAGCCTGCCAGCAGCAAGCTAGCCGTGGCTGCCACTACAGCCAGGCTGCGTAAAAAAAGGTGTGAAAAATTGGTTTTCATGCAATGCATAACGTTTCTTGGATGCTACAGGGAGACACAAAGTTGCCCACCATAAAGGATAAAGCCTGACCTAGCCACACAAAAGCGTGAAAACCTGTATCGGAGCATGGCAACCAGTAAAATTGCGGGCATGCAAACTCCAGATATCAACGCCCTCGGTACCCAGGTGCTGTGGGCTTCTTTCATTTTGTCCTTCATTTTTGGCGCTATTGCCCAGCGCACGCATTTTTGCACCATGGGCGCGGTCAGCGACGTGGTCAACATGGGTGACTGGACGCGCATGCGCCAATGGGCGCTGGCAGTGGCAGTGGCCATGCTGGGTTTTGCGTTTTTGTATTACATGGCCACACCAAGCGGCTCTAAAGGCTTTAGCCAGCTAGACCCGGACAAAACGCTCTACGCCTCGGGTCGTATTATGTGGCTGTCGGCGCTGGTGGGTGGCGCGATGTTTGGCTTTGGCATGGTGCTGGCGTCGGGCTGCGGCAGCAAAACCCTGGTGCGTATTGGGGGTGGCAGCTTAAAGTCGCTGGTGGTGTTTATTGTCATGGGGTTTGCTGCATTTGCTACGCTCAAAGGCATCACGGCGGTGGCGCGGGTAGCAACCGTGGATGCAGTTGCTATTAATACAGTAGCTCCTGGCGCACTATCTACGCTGGCTAGCGCCAGTTTTGGCATCAATAAAGTAACGGCACACCTGATTTTGGCATTGCTGATGGGTGGTGGCTTGCTGACGTGGGTGCTGGCGCGCAAAGACTTTTGGACGCTGGACAATTGGCTGGCAGGTTTGGGTATTGGCGGCGTTATTGTGGCCACGTGGTGGGTTAGCAGTAGTGTGGGCTATGTGGCCGAACACCCCGACACCTTGCAAGAAGCATTTTTAACCACCAATTCTGGCCGCGCCGAGGCCCTGAGCTTTGTGGCGCCCGTAGCTTACACACTGGACTGGTTGATGTTTTTCAGTGACAAAACCAAGGTGGTCACACTGGGCATTGCCTCGGTTTTGGGCGTTATTGCAGGGTCTGCCGTGGTGGCTGTGGGTACTAAAAACTTCAGGTGGGAAGGCTTTGGCGGCGTGGAAGACGTGGCCAACCACCTGGGCGGTGCCGTGCTGATGGGCATTGGCGGCGTGGCTGCCATGGGCTGCACGGTGGGGCAGGGTTTGAGCGGAATTTCTACCCTGTCTGCTACCAGTTTTATAGCTGTTGGCGCAATATTGGCGGGCTCTGTAGCCGCTTTTAAGTACCAAATGTGGCGTATTGAAAGAATGATCTGATGATGGCAGCAGCAGTTGATGCCGATCTGCAACGCCGCTTTAGTGGCCTAGAGCGCCTGTACGGCGTGCCCGGTGCAGCCGCCATACGCGGCGCGCACGTGGCTGTGGTGGGCATTGGCGGCGTAGGCTCTTGGGCGGTAGAAGCGCTGGCACGCAGCGGGGTAGGGCGCATTACCCTGATTGACTTTGACCAGGTGTCCGAGTCCAACATCAACCGCCAGATCCATGCCGAAACCGATACCGTGGGCATGGCCAAGGTAGACGCCATGGCGCAGCGCATAGCGCGCATCAACCCGAAGTGCGTGGTGCACAGGCAAGAAGAATTTGCTACGCCTGAAAATTGGCCAGGCATGGTGGCTGCCACTGCGGCTGCTATGGACCCTTTTGATGCCGTCATAGACGCTTGCGACCAGGTCAAAGCCAAAACAGCCATGGCAGCCTGGGCGCGCGCGCAAAAAACCAGCCTCTACATCACCGCAGGTGCGGCCGGTGGCAAACGCCTGGCGCATTGGGTAGACATTGCCGACCTGAGCGAAACCACCCACGACCCCTTGCTGGCCAAGCTGCGCTACAACCTGCGCCGCGCGCATGGCGCGCCGCAAGGGGGCGACAAAAATACCAGCGATAAAAGTAAGCGCATCGGCATAGCCTGCGTGTTCAGCCGCGAAGCCGTGGCCCCGCCTGATGCGTCCTGCACCGTCGAGGGCATGGGCGTGGGCGTGGGCGTGGGCGTGGGCGACAGCAGCCTCAACTGCCATGGCTACGGGTCTGTGGTGAGCGTAACTGCCAGCTTTGGCCTGTGCGCCGCTGGCTGGGTGCTGGACGCATTGGCCAAGCGTGCTGCCCCGTAGAAGTGCATAGTTTTTGTCCCCTAAATATCGTTTCAGGGTGCAGGCAGGTGACAGTGGCGCATTTTTCACGCTATAATTTGAGGCTACACTACAAGCAGTAATGCTCATAGTGTGTGGGCAGATTGACTTGTCATTACCGGCTAGCTCATGAATCCCTGTTATCCATAATGGGACCTTAGCTCAGTTGGTAGAGCAGCGGACTTTTAATCCGTTTGTCGTGGGTTCGACCCCCGCAGGTCCCACCATAATCTAAAGGCTTGTGAGAAATCACAAGCCTTTTTTTATTTCCGCTTTTTCCATTTCTGTTATCTCGGCTGCCAACCAGCCAGTTGCAAAGCGGCTTTAGGCAAAACCTAATCTGCGTGTTCCCCCAAAAAGCCGCCACTTTGGTGTGCCCATAGCCGCGCGTACAAACCACCGTGCGCCAACAATTGCGCGTGGCTGCCTTCTTCCACAATACTGCCCTGGTCCAGCACAATCAGACGGTCCATGGCCGCAATGGTGGACAGGCGGTGCGCAATCGCCACCACGGTTTTTCCCTCCATCAACCGGTACAGGCTTTGCTGAATAGCAGCTTCTACTTCTGAATCCAGCGCGCTGGTGGCCTCGTCCAGCAGCAAAATCGGGGCATCTTTCAGCATCACCCGTGCAATGGCGATGCGCTGGCGCTGGCCACCCGACAATTTAACCCCGCGTTCGCCTACGTGGGCGTCAAAGCCGGTGCGGCCTTTGGCGTCAACCAGGTTAGCAATAAAGTCTGCTGCTTCGGCCTGCTGGGCAGCGGCCAGCATGTCAGCCTCGCTGGCATCGGGCCTGCCATACACAATGTTGTCGCGCACTGAGCGGTGCATCAGACTGGTGTCTTGTGTCACCATGCCAATGTGCGCGCGCAGGCTGTTTTGCTGGGCGTGCGCAATATCTTGGCCGTCAATCAGAATGCGGCCACTTTCAACATCGTAAAAACGCAGCAGCAAATTCACCAGAGTTGATTTGCCCGCACCCGAACGGCCCACCAGGCCAATTTTTTCGCCAGGCTTGATGTGCAGATTGAAATTGTCGATCACGACTTTTTTGCCGCCATAGTTAAAGTTCACATTCTCAAACTTCACCTCGCCGCGCGGTACGTTCAATTCAGTTGCGTCGGGTTTGTCCAGCACGGTTTGCGGGCGCGACAAGGTGTTGATGCCATCGCGCACGGTGCCAATGTGTTCAAACAGCGCAGCAAATTCCCACATCACCCATTGCGAGATACCGTTCAGCCGCAGTGCCATGGCGGTGGCTGCCGCCACTGCGCCTGCACCAACCTGGCCCTGGCTCCACATCCACAGGGTAACGCCTGCGGTACTGGCGATCAGCAGCATGCTCAGGGAATGGTTGACCACCTGAATGCCGGTGATCAAACGCCACTGTATATATACCGTGCCCATAAACTCTTGCATGGCCGAGCGCGCGTAGCCTGACTCGCGCTGGGTATGCGAAAAGAGTTTGACGGTGGAGATATTGGTATACGCATCGGTAATGCGCCCCGTCATCAGTGAGCGGGCATCGGCCTGGGCTTGGCCCACCTTGCCCAGGCGCGGCACATAGTAGCGCAACGATACGACATACAGCACCAGCCACACGGTAAACGGAATCAACAACACCGCACCAAAGCTACCCACCACGCTGAACATGGTGACGAAATAAATGACCACAAAAACCAAAATATCGGTCACGATCATCCACACATCGCGCACAGCCAGCGACGTTTGCATGACTTTGGTAGCCACACGGCCCGCAAATTCGTCTTGGTAAAACGACAGGCTTTGGCTCAGCATCAAGCGGTGAAAGTTCCAGCGCAATCGCATGGGAAAGTTGCCAAACAGCGACTGGTGCTTGAGCATAGACTGAAACAGCACCAGCACTGGGCTGGTGCACAGCACGCCCATCAGCACAAACATCGTGGTGCTCTCGCCGCTCCACAGCTTGGCAGGCTCAACGGTGGCCAGCCAGTCCACCAGCTTGCCCAGCAGGCCGTACCACAGCGCCTCCATCGCGCCGATACAGGCCGTGAGTAGGGTCATCACCAAAATATATTTGCGCAGCCCCGTGCTGCAAGCCCATAAAAATGCCCCAAAGCTCTTGGGCGGCGTGGTCGGCGCGGCATCTGGATACGGATCGACCAGGTTTTCAAAAAATCTAAACACGCAAACTCCCTTTAGGGTTGCAATGGTAGCCGCTGTTTAAGCCCGCTAATTGCATAGGGAAACGCACAAACACCACCGTATGGCGTAGCAAGGGCACTTATTTCGCAAGTAAATGTGTTGATCCAGCCTTTGGAATACAAAACAATTTTTAGGGTAATTTTCCCAATTTATAAGGCGAAAACGTGGTTTTGATAACCAAAGCGAAGGCAAAACCTGTAAACATTTCTTCACCCTTGCTTTCGCCAAGCCTGCAAATCATTGTTCACACTCCCTGTAGCCCATCGCAAACCACTGGGTGCTTTGGTATTTCACATCCGTATAAACCAATTTTTTAGGAGTTTGCAGAATGAATTTTCATCCAAAAGTCCTATCGCTTGCCTTGGCTGGTGGCCTGCTGGTCGCAGCCTGTGGCGGTGGTGGCACAGAAAACGGTACCGGGGGTACCGGCATTATCAACAACGGGGTGCCAACGCTAGAGGCCAAGGCGGTCAGCACAACGTCCACCGAGGTGCTGGTGGTTACCGACACCAGCAATGCAACAGCCACCAAACAGTACGAGGTATCCAAATACCTTTTTACCGCCAACGTTACCGAAGGCAAATACAAGGGCACCGCACTGTCTGGCGACCTGATGCTGGGAGCCAAAGAGCTAGGCTCCAGCGAAATCAAGGGTACCTTGCTGATCAGGCCCGCAGTTTCAACACCTGCTGGCACCAATACGACCAGCACTACCAGTACGACAAGCATCGACACTGCACTGGCCCAATGCCGCACTGCAACTGATACAGCCTACACAGAAGCGCAAAAAGCCTTCAAGGTAGCCGTGGACACACTACAGGCCGCTTTGAAGGCAGCCAAAACGCAAGCCGATGCCTTGGCAGCCCTGGATGCGTTTGAAGCGCAGTACAAAGCCATATCCAAAGCTGCGCGTGACAAGGCGCAAGCCGCTTGTGCAGACTTGCTCAAGATGACAGGCGACGTGATGGAAAAAGACGATAAAGACGACGAAAAAGAAGGCGACGATGATGACGACAAACCCAAGGCCCGCGCTATTCCGGTGACCGGAAAATTCAATGCTGACGGTAGTGTGGCATTGAGCTTTAAGGTGCGTAAACTGGGCACCATTAAAGGTGTTGGTAAGCCTGACGCAAAAGGCAACCTGGCTGGTACTTTTACAGGCCCTGACACCTTGGGCAAGGGTACCTGGACTGCCAGCATCACGGCGGGAACCGTAACGAACCCAACGCCAACGCCATCGACCCCACCGACTACGACTACAACGACCACTACGCCACCACCTCCACCTCCACCTCCACCTCCACCTCCACCTCCACCTCCTGGGCCTAGTGTGTCCAACGGAAGTACGCTGTTTGGTGCCAACTGCGTGATGTGTCACACCAAAGCAGCTGCCGCAGGGTTGGGTGGCGCCAGTGCTGCGGGTATCAAGCGGGGTATTGCCAACGTTGGAAGCATGCGCAGTTTGAGCACGCTGACAGATCAGCAAATCCAGGACATTGCTGCCTACGTGGGTAGTTAATCAAGTGACGCGCTCCAACGGCTATTCCAGTCGTTGGAGCTACCGCCCTTGGCCTTGTCCAGCTCACGCCGCTGGCGCTTGGTAGGACGGCCTTGTTCGATGGTTAGGGCTGGTTCGGGCTGCAGGCGGCGCTGTTCTTGCATGCGCTCCCGTATGGTGATGCTTTCAGCCGTTTCTTCAAATAACGTCTGTGCTTGCGGGGCCGGGCCGCGCTGGTCGCTGACTTGCAGCACTTTGAAGCTGCAAATCATGCCGCCGCGCAATAACTGCACCACATCACCAGCGCGCACTTCGCGTGATGACTTGACGACATCGCCGTTGATTTTGACACGGCCCTTGCCAATGTCTTCACTGGCCAGACTGCGCGTTTTGTAATGACGCGTAGCCCACAAGAATTTGTCTATGCGGGTGCTGACGATGATCTTGATTTGCATGTTTGCAAGCAGTTTTACATGCAAAATGTGCCAGTAGCCAGCGTGGAATAAGCGCGAGCAGCTACTAAATTCATAGTAACTAGCAGTCCGGCTGACTTGGTAAACATCATTGCACAATCCGTCATGACTTGGCACCCAGCGCCATCGCACGCTCACGCTGCGTAGCCAGCATCTGCGTATCTGGCGCGTCACGTGTATCCCAACCTGCCAGGTGTTGTTCAGCCACACGCGTCAGGGCGCGCATCCAGTCGGGGTTGTCGTTCAAGCACGCAATGTAGTGAAAGCTGCGACCATCAAGGGGCGCACCAGATCCTGCGCCCGCATGCAAAAACGCTTCTTTCACTTCCATCGCCACCTCTTCCAGCGTCTCCAGGCAGTCCACGGTAAAGCCGGGGCACACCACATCGACGCGCTTTACGCCTGCTTTGGCCAAGGCAATGATGGACGGCTCGGTGTATGGTTCCAGCCATTTGGCACGACCAAAGCGGGACTGGAAGGTCAACTGGTATTGGTCTTTGGCCAGACCTAACTTTTCAGCCAGCAGGCGAGCGGTTTTGTAGCATTCGCAGTGGTAGGTGTCGCCCAATGTCAAAGTGCGCTCAGGTACACCGTGAAAGCTCATCACCAGTTTGTCGGGTTTGCCGTGCTGCTTCCAATACGTTGAAATAGTGGCCGCCAGCGCGTTGATATAGCCTGCATCGTCATGGTAGTTGTTGACAAAGCGCAGCTCGGGAATGCGCCGCACCTTGGCGGCCCAGGTGTAGACGGCGTCAAACACGCTGGCCGTAGTGGTGCCGCTGTATTGCGGGTACATAGGCAGCACCAAAATGCGGGTGAATCCTTCAGCCTTTAATGCGTCCAGTTGCGACGCCATGCTGGGGTTGGCATAACGCATGCCCAAACGTACCTGCACCTTGTGGCCCAGCTCGCCCAGGTGGCCTTGCAACAGCTTGGCTTGCTTTTCGCTCCATACTTTCAGCGGCGAGCCCTCGGCTGTCCAGATGCTGGCGTATTTGGCTGCCGATTTGGCGGGGCGTAGCCGCAAAATAATGCCATGCAAGATCAGCCACCAGATGGGCTTGGGGATTTCTACCACGCGGTGGTCGCTTAAAAATTCTGCCAGATAGCGGCGCACGGCGGGGGCGGTGGGTTCGTCGGGTGTGCCCAGGTTGCAAAGCAAAATGGCTGTGCGGCTGTTAAAGTTTGGCACCTGCCCGTGGGTAAAACTGGGTTCTTTTTGGAATGACATAAGGTATTCTCCACCACCTATGCTGCAAATTCACACCATCAAAGCAATATCCCTGGACCTGGACGACACGCTGTGGCCCATTTGGCCAGTGATAGAACGGGCAGAAAAGGTCTTGCTGGCCTGGTTGCAGCAGCACGCCGTGCCAACAGCGGCGCTGTGCGCACAGCCAGACGCGATGCGTGAAATACGCGAATACGTGACCACAGAACTGGTCGAAACCATGCCCGAAATTCGCCACGACCTGAGCGCCATACGCCGAGAATCCATCCGCCTGGCGCTGACCCGCTCTGGCGACAATCCGTATTTGGCCGAGCCTGCTTTTGACGTATTTTTTGCCGAACGCAATAAGGTAGAGCTGTACGACGACGCGCTCCCCGCTTTGCAAGCCTTAGCAACCAAGTACCCGCTGGTGGCACTGTCAAACGGCAACGCCAGTGTGCACACGGTGGGCTTGGGGCGGTACTTCAAGGCGGCGCTCAGTGCAAGCGTGTTTGGTGTGGGCAAGCCAGATGCACGCATCTTCCACGCAGCAGCAGAAACCGTGAGCGTGCAAGCGCATGAAATGCTGCACATTGGTGACGACGCTGCGCTGGACGTGCTGGGCGGCATCAACGCAGGCATGCAAACCGTGTGGCTCAACCGCGAAGAAAAGCTGTACCCGTTTGATAAAAAACCCACGGTAGAAGTGGGTTCGTTGTCAGAAGTTTGCGCGATGCTGGGTTGTTGACTTTTTCTCAGCCACACGCTGTTGCTTTTAAGATTTGAGGCAAACGTGTGTGCTGTGCTGACGCGTGCCGATGGCGTGTTCAGCTACGCGGCTGTCCTCCGGCGCGTGGGCGTAGTTTCTATTGGCGTTGTTTTGTACGCGCCTCCCCCTCTTATGCCGCTACGCTAAACACACCATCGGCACACGCCAGCACGAGAGGTTGGTTGGATATGCCTCTTCCTCCCCCTCCTCGTCCGTCGTTTGCCAACCACGTGCGCTGACAGGCAGGCTGGGTGTGTGGATACCGTAGGTAAAAGGGGGAGCCAGGTACAAAAGCTGACAAGGAGTCAAAGCCTATAACCTGGCGGAGGACACGAAGGTATCCGCCCATGCGCAGTGCCTGACAGCCCAAGCGCGTTGCTATCGGCGTGTTACCCTCAAATGCGAATCACGTAAAGTCATTTTGTCTTGGCCTCAATGAGCGCTTTGAGCTGCGGCATTGCCTGCTGCATGGCCAGTTTGCCGGCATCTATGGCGCGGCGCTTGGCGCTGAAGTCTCCACCCTTCACGCCTACCAAGGCGGGGCGCACCACTAGCTCGGCGTCTTTCAGTTCAAAGCTGTTGATGCTTTTGCCCATGATGGCAAAAGTTTGCAGCAAAATTTGTAGCTGGTTGTCGGCGCTGTTGCCCTCTGGCGCAGCAGAAATGTCTACCGCAATGATCAGCTCTGCCCCCATCTGGCGTGCGTAGCGCACTGGCACGGGCGACACCAGGCCGCCGTCTACGTATTCGGCAGCGCCAATTTTCACCGGGTTAAATACGGAAGGCACTGCACTGGACGCTCGCACTGCTGCGCCCGTGTCGCCGCGCTGGAACAGCACGCCCTGCCCTGTATGCAGGTCAGTTGCCACAATGCCTAGCGGAATGACCATGCTTTCCACCAGCTTGTTGTTGACCTGCTGGTTCACGTAGCGCGCCAATGCGTCGCCGCGCAGCATGCCACGGCCAAAAAAGGGCAGCGTCCAGTCGGTGATGGACGCTTCTTCCATGCCCTCGGCTACCGCCTGCAACTGCGCGCCATTTTTGCCCGATGCATAGACGGCAGCCACCAGACTGCCTGCAGACGTGCCCGCGACCAAATCGACCTTGATGCCTGCTTCTTCCAGCGCCTGAATAACGCCCACATGCGCAAAACCGCGCGCTGCGCCGCCGCCCAGGGCCAGGCCGATTTTGGGTGGGCGCTTGGGTTGCACGACAGGCGGCAGCGTGGGAGTGGTGGTAGTGGTAGCCGTTGTGGAGGGCGTGCTGGCGACAGGCAGAGTCTGCTTAGGCGCAGTGTTGCAAGCGCTGAGCAACACGCTGGCCGTGGTAAGCAGGGCCAGCAAAATACGCTGTTGAAAGGGTAGTAAATACATGTGCAGATTATGCGTTGTGCACGCAGGGGGTACCAGCTGGTTTTTGAAGATTTTTTACTATGAATTTAATAGCTGCTTGCGCATATTCCACGCTGGTTACAGCCATTTTTAGGGTCTAAACGAAGCTTTGAAACGCTGGCGGGTGAACACCATGGCTGCAACAAGCAAAACCAGTGCTGCCCAAGCCCACCAAGTGCCTTGATAGGCTTCAAAAATCAAAAACCGCACCTGGTGGCCACCGTCGGTAAACGCGGTAATCAAACCCAGCCCTTCGGAATTGAACGACGGTGTTTTGCGGGCCAGGTCGGTAAACAGCGGTGCCATGCGGGACGAGATGAGCAGAAAAGTGACGATAACGGGAATGCCCGCCAGCACGGCGCGAAACACGTTGCCGCGAAACATCAATACCGACAGCGACATGATGGAGATCAGGTTGGGCAAATCGCCCAATGGCAGCACCTTGTTGCCTGGCAGCACCAAGGCAATGCCAATGGCTATGGCCATTAAAAACAGCCCGGTGACGACGACGGATTTATGGTGCATTAAAAAACCCGTGTCCATGGCCACCACCAGGTTGCCGTGCTGCGGAAAGCGTTTTTCCACCTGCTGGCGCAGCGCAGTCATCACTGGCACCATGGCCTCGCCAATCAAGCCGCCGCTTTTGGGCAGCAAAAACATCACGGCGGCAATGTGCACGGCAAGCTCCAGCGTTTCCTTTATGCCATAGCCTGCAGCCAGCGCCAGGGCCAAGCCCATTAAAAAACCAATCACCATGGGTTCGCCCAGCAGGTCTAGCAGGCTGCCGTGGTCCATCACGGCCTCGTCACCCTGCACCTGTTCCTGGCCTTGCGCAGCGCGTGCTCTGCTGGCATGTTCGGGGTTGTAATTGATGTTTTTGATGCCTGGAATACGGTCCATCAGCCAATCCATGCACGCGGTGTAGGGCGCAATGCCGTTCACCGACACAGGCGACACCGATATGCCCTTGAGCCCCATTTCGCGCTCCACGTCGTGCGCCGTCCACTCGGCCAGCTTGAAACAATACGCAGCAATCAACAAGGTGGCCGACAGGCCCAGCAGCATGCTGCCCGACAGTGCCATCACCACCGCGCCCAAAAAGGCAAAATGCCAAAAATTCCAGATGTCGATGTACAGGGTGCGCGTGAGTCCGGCAAACAGCATGGCACCGTTAAGCAGCATCACCAGCGGGATAGAAATAGCCGCCAGCGGAGATGCCCAGGTAATGGCCGCCAGCGGCAGCCAGCCCACATCCAGCACCGGAAAATTCAGCCCCCGCGCCTGCGACAGCGCATTGACCGCCGGGCTGATGTTGGACACAAAAAAGTTGAATGCAATAAACACACCCGTAAAGCCGACCGCCAACTGCAGCGTGCTGGTGAGCGACCGCTTGAATGGCACCCGCACCGCCAGCGCGATGAGCCAGATGATGATGGGGAGCATGACATACGCTTTGTAGCTAAAGAACGAGGTAAAAAAGTTTTGTAACGATGACATGCAAAAGGTTTCTCAAAATACTCTGTGGATTTGGGTTCGATTGTAAGTTGCTGGATAATTTCAAAACCTGTTTACCACAGAGGAGCGCACGATGACCGTTCATCTCGATCACCTGCTGGTGCCGTCTCGCAACAAAATCGAGTCGGCCAAACTGCTGGCCCAATTGCTAGGAGTGGCCTGGTCACACACCGGCATAGGCTCGTTTGCACCCGTGTACGTGAACGACGGCTTGACCCTGGACTTTGACGAATGGGAAGAGCCCATTGCGCTGATTCACTATTGCTTTCGGGTCAGCCCCGACGAGTTCGACGAAATTTTGGCGCGCATCAAGATGGTGAGCATTGCGTATCGCAGCAGCGTACATGGCCCGGTGGACTCACACATCAATACCGACCACGGCGGCAAAATTGTGTACTGGAACGAGCCCGATGGGCACCAGTGGGAAATGCTGACGGTGAGTTATGACCGTTGAGGTTTTGTAAATACTATCAATTTAGTAGCTGCTCGCGCATATTCCACGCTGGCTTAGGCCTGTTTTAACGCTCAAATCCTAAATTTTCTGCACGTCGACATATGCTGGGCTCTTGCTAAGACAATGCAATTGCATTACCATAGGTTTTTGCAAACTATTGGAGCCAGAAATGTCTGCCATCATGGAAGTTGAGTCCACTCTGACCGACCGTTACCAAACCACCGTGCCCGAGACTGTGCGCCGAGTGTTGCGATTGGGCAAGCGCGACAGCATCCATTATTTGATTCAACCCGATGGCACCGTACTGATGACCCGTGCAAGCCAGGACAAAGGCGATGCAGACCCCGTTTTAAGCGAGTTTTTGAATTTTCTGGCCAAGGACATGGCAGAGCATCCAGAGCGGCTAGAAACCCTGGACGCAAACTTGCTAAACCGCATCCGCACGCTAACAGCCAATGTGCCGATTGACTTGAACGCCGCCTTGGATGAAGCAGACGAATGAAATCCACGGCATCCAAATCTAGCAAACAAGCAGCAAACCCAGCCAGTGGCAATAGCAAACCAACCGTCATCAACGGTTGGACCCTATTTGCCCACCCCCTGTTTACCGCCCAGCTCAACGCGCTCACTGCGCAAGTAGAAGCGCAGCAACGCAAAGACCCCGTAGGTTACGCCCGCAAAAACGCCAGCAAACGCCTCGCCGCCATCCATAAACTGGCGTTTGAAATCATTCCCCAAGATCCCTCACGTACCGAGTACCGCCAAGGCGGCACACTTGGTGACGCACATAAACACTGGCTGCGTGCCAAGTTCTTTCAACAATACCGCCTCTTCTTTCGCTACCACCAGCAAAGCCGCGTCATTGTGTACGCGTGGGTGAACGACGAAGACACCAAGCGCGCCTACGACAGTGCAAGCGATGCCTACCGAGTGTTTGCCCGATTGTTGCAAAGCGGGCATCCGCCGGATGACTGGGATGGGCTGTTGACGCAATGCCTAAGCGAGATAAATTAACCTTCTCATTTCAACTTTTCGTGCACTTCGTGCTTGAAGCCGCCAGTTAATCTCGAACGCAAAAAACCCGCGATAATACCCAGCGGTTGACGTTAACGTAAACGTCAACTTGCAGTCGCAGAACATTCTCAGTTAACCCCTCTTTCGGAGCCATCATGGACATTTCAGGCAAGGTTTTTATCGTTACCGGCGGCGCGTCGGGTTTGGGCGAAGGCACGGCGCGCATGCTGGCGGCCAAGGGTGGCAAGATTTTGATTGCGGACATGCAGGCCGAAAAAGGCGAAGCGGTGGCCAAAGAAATTGGCGGCGCGTTTGTCAAGTGCGACGTGACGAGTGAGGCCGACGGCTTGGCTGCCGTTGCCAAGGCGGTGTCCATGGGCAAGCTGATGGGCCTGGTGAACTGTGCGGGCATTGCCAGCGCCGAGCGTACCGTGGGCAAAAACGGGCCGCACAACTTTGACGCGTTCAAAAAAACGGTCACTATCAACCTGATTGGCAGCTTTAACATGATTCGCCTGGCCGCTGACGCTATGGGCAAGAACGAGCAAGAAGCGACCATGGAGCGCGGCTGCATCATCAGCACTGCATCGGTAGCGGCCTATGACGGGCAGATTGGCCAGGCCGCGTACAGCGCGTCCAAGGGCGGCATTGTGGGCATGACCCTGCCTATCGCACGCGATTTGTCCAAACTGGGCATTCGCGTGATGACGATTGCACCGGGCATTATGGGCACACCTATGATGTTTGGCATGCCGCAAGATGTGCAAGACGCACTAGCCGCTGCTGTGCCCTTCCCTAGCCGCCTGGGTACGCCGCAAGACTATGCAAAATTAGCTGTGCACATTTTTGAGAATGATTTGCTCAACGGCGAGACGATTCGCCTTGATGGGGCGATTCGCCTGGCTCCGAAATAAGGTATTGGGCGTTTGTAGCGCTTGCGCTGTCAGGCACTGTTGGTGTGCGGATACCTCCGGGGCTTAGAGCGCTTGCGCTGACAGACAGGCTGGGTGTGCGGATACCTTCGTGTCCTCCGCCAGGGTATAGGTATTGGCTTCTTGTCAGCTTTTGTACCTGGCTCCCCCTTTTACCTACGGTATCCACACACCCAGC
>JAYVTG010000090.1:0-2036 GCA_043774625.1 Polaromonas sp.
CTAGTCAGCCACTGACTGCCGCTGAGCTTGTCGGGTATGTGCCGCAGAAAATATGCGTACAGCCACCCTACATGACACCTTCGGCCTTCAGACAGCATATGAAGGCAAACCTTCTTGGCTCACGAATGGCGGACGATACGGAAAATATGCTTTGGATAGTGGACTCATCCTCCACAGCGAGATATATCTCTGTGAACAGAATGTTTGCTGCTGACATTGTGCGATTCAAGAACAGTCCGAGGTGTATAGATGGCGAACGTGCGATTTTTCAACCGAGTTATTCCGAACAACAATTTGTACTGAACTTTGAGGAAACGAAATGACAGCAGCTTATGTGAACATCTACACAACCAGTCTCGCAGACAAGCTCGGCGGATTTCCCCCTAGGTCTGGAGCGACACCTGATGAACGTGGACACAACGACTCCTACGACGCATATCGCCACGCCGTGGTGAGCGCATGGTTGACCAATCGGCTTGGTGCGCTTGCGGCCAAACAGATGATGGATAAGCATGAAATTGACAATCCGAATCCGGCGCCGGAGCAAAATATGGATCTCTACAACAATAGTGTTGGTAGGACGGAGTACCAAAAATGGAGGCAGGCAAGTGACGCTGGTGCGACGACAGACTCATTGGAGAAGTGGATTTACGATGCCGTGAATCGTGGCATCACAATTAATGAACCAATTGATCCTCAGGGGAGGGTATGGACAGAACCTCCGGAAATGAGCAATGCACCAGACCCATATCCTGGCGGTGATGCCGCCACCGGCATGCCCTGGGGCGGCATTGCGGTAGACACAAACACCGCCTTCACCACAGCCCGCCAAACAACAGCCCGCAAAGACCCTCTGGCCATCGACCTAGACGGCGACGGTATCGAAACCGTAGGCATCACCGCCACCCCGGTATTGTTCGACCACAACGCAGACGGCATCAAAACCGGCACCGGCTGGGTGGCTGGCGACGACGCCTGGCTGACCCTGGACCGCGACGGCAACGGCTTGATCGATTCAGGCCGCGAACTGTTTGGGGTTGATACCCTGCTGGCTGGCACAGCGGGTAGCCCCAACGCCGTCTACGCATCCAGCGGCTTTGAAGCCCTTAAAACCCTGGACAGCAACAACGACAACGTCTTTGATGCGGCAGATACCGCCTTCACCCAGGTTCGCCTGTGGCAAGACCTGAACCAGGACGGCGTAAGCCAAAGCAGCGAACTCTTCACCCTCACCCAAAAGAACATCACCAGCATTGGCCTGGTGGCCAGCACCGCCACCACCAACCTGGGCAACGGCAACACCGTGAGCGGCACGGCGGTGGTAACCCGAACCAACGGCACCACCACCCTGGCGACTACGGTCAGTGTGGGGGATGACAACACCACCAGCTCCACGGTGGCCAGCAACCTCAACCTGGCCAACAACCCGTTTTACCGCACGTTCACCACCGCCGTCCCGCTCACCACGCAAGCGCAAGGCCTGCCAGAGATGCGCGGCAGCGGCTGGGTGCGGGACTTGCGTGAAGCCATGAGTTTGGACAACCCGCAGGCGGCAAACTTGACCAGCAACGTTGCCCAATTTACCAGCAGCACCAGCCGCGCCACGCAAGTGGCCACGCTGGATACCCTGATGGCCAACTGGGCCGACAGCACCGGCAAGCTGGTGCACAGCACCTACCAGTACAACATGGCGGTGCAGGACGGACGTTTGGTAACCAGTGACTTGGGCACCACCCTTTACCTACTGACCCTGACCCCCCAGGGTTTGACGCAGCAACAAAACGTTGGCCCTGGCGCGTACATCACCGTACCCACAGCCGAAGGCACCGAAGTGCTGCGCCGTGTGAACGTGCTGGAGGTGTTCAACGGCAACAAATTCATCCAGGCGCTGCCACCCACCAGTACGTCTGGCGTGCTGGGCCTGGCCGGTGGTGGTGCGGTTGCGGGTGCTCCCATCACCGCCATTCCACTGGTCAGCACCCTTGGCACCGCGCAAATTGACCTCATCAACCAAAGTTACGACGCGCTCAAAGACA
>JAYVTG010000091.1:0-72686 GCA_043774625.1 Polaromonas sp.
ACCTCGATCCTTGATAAGCATGTACACATGCACAGAATATTGGATGCACCCATCTGAGGCAAGTCACTAATCAGGAAAACTTTTTGCAGCGCATACCCCGAGCGCGGCGCTCGCCCACCAAGCTGGCGTATTCGCCCTTGAGAACAGCACAAGTCTGCAAACGAGGCGTGTTCCTTGAGAATGGCGCCAACTTACCAACGTAAGCGTATTTCCTCTGAGCGCAACACGCATTGCATCATGCAATTTATCGAAAAATTACATCCTTTGTCGCATTGGACTTGCGCTGCAACTGCGTCAACCCACCATAGCCCCAGTCACTGGCGGGCAGCTCGCGCACGATGACGTAGCTGGCCTCGTGCAAGTTGCCCAACTGGTGGCGCAGCTCGGCGTGGGCCGTGGCAATAAACCGTGCTTTTTCATCCACCGTATTGGTGCCTGCGGTGATGTTGATCTCTAAACACGCGGCACTTTGCGTGGCGTTTTGCCCGCCGATCAAAAACCGCGCGGCGGGCATGTCGTCGATCATCACCACCGTCACATCGGGCTTTTTGTGCAATACGTCGGCGGTGATGCGCGTCAGGGCTGCGCCTAGCGCGGCGTAACGTTCAGGGTTTTGCAGCGGCGTGATTCGCAGGTTCAACGTGGGCATGCTGCACCTCCAACCGGGGTGGAAGAAGTGGCGCAGGCTTCAGCTTGCGTCGCGCGGCCTAATGTCATACGGCGTAGCAGTTGACGGCGAACGAAAGCTGTAAATCTGGCCCAGTAAGCGTCCGCCAAGTCGCGGCGGGCTTGCACGGCCTGCCGATGAATCATTTGCACAATTTGCAAATCCGGGGCGATTTGGTCACGCTCTTGCATGCGGGCGATGGCAGCGTCAAGGCGGGTGGATGATCGCATGATTTTTTCCTTATTTAACGCTTCGAAAACTTTTTTGAAGCTACGTTGACTGTAGGCAAGCAACGCCTATTCGGAAAGCCCGTGCAGTGCACATTGCTTTTGCGTAAAATGCAAAACAAAGAGGCTTGAAACCATGGATTTAGACGACGTACAGACTTTTAAGCGGGTCGTTGAATTGGGTTCGCTGTCTGCTGTCGCGCGTGAACGTGAGGTGCCGGTGAGCCACATCTCGCGCGCCATTTCACGGTTGGAGGCTTTGCACAAGGTGCGGCTTTTGCACCGCAGCACACACGCCTTGTCGCTTACCGAAGCAGGGCAGGCCCTGCTGGACCACGGCAAGCGCATGCTAACCAGTCTGGCCGACTTGCAGGCAGACTTTGCCGCGAACCAGGTGGATATCAGCGGCACGGTGCATATTGGTATTAGCCCAGCCATGGCGCAATACGTTATCGTGCCTAGCCTGGGCGCACTGGCTGCGCAGCACCCGCGCCTGGGTGTTGAGCTGCATGTGGACGACCGTTCGGTAGACATCGTGCGCCATGGGCTAGACATGACGATTCGCACCGGGCCGCTGGGGTCTGACAACCTGGTGGCGCGGCCCATTGGCGAGCACGGCAGGCGTTTGTATGCCTCGCCATCCTACGCAAAGCTGTATGGCTTACCCACAACCGTAGACGATTTGCAGCAACACCGGGTAGTGACCAACAGCGTAGTGCCCACCTACAACCGCTGGCCCTTTATGGTGAATGGCAAGCCGCTGGTCATCACGCCGCGCGGCTTTTACCGCGCCAACTCCACCGGCATCATCATGACCATGGCCCTGCAGGACCTGGGCATTGTGCGGGGCAACACCGCCATTTGCGAACCCCTGGTGGCGCGTGGCGACCTGGTGAGGGTACTGGACGCGTTGGTGCAGTACGAAGCCGTGCCCATCAACGCCGTGATGCTGCAAGAGCGCCACCGCGCGCCCAAGGTGCGGGCCTGCATTGAGTTTTTTGCACAATGGTTGAATAGAAAAGAGTAGCGCACAGGCGCGTCTGTGTGTATGGCATGCGCCTGAACTGAGGGGGTAGCAGATCCGACATGAATCACATAGAGCCTCGATTTGACAGGCTCGTAAAAGGGGGACAATAAGCCCATGACCAACCCCGATTCACCCAGCGGCTTTACGCTTGCAGATGCTGTGCCAGCGGCCTCGTCGCCGCCCATCCAGCCTGGCGTGCTGCGCCCCACAGTGCGCTTTATGTTGGCCCACCCTGCGCGCATCATCGCCTTGGGTTTTGGCTCGGGTCTGTCGCGTTTTGCACCTGGCACGGCGGGTACGCTGTGGGCCTGGGTGGCGTTTTTAGTGCTGCAAAAATATTTAGACGTGGCGCACATGGGTTACCTCATCGCCGCGTCTTTACCCATCGGCTGGTGGGCCTGCACGCGCTGCGCGCAGCACATGCGGGTGATGGACCCCGGCAGTATTGTGTGGGACGAGGTGGTGGCGTTCTGGATTATTCTGTGGCTCATTGCGCCTTCCAGCTTTATGGGGCAGTTGGTGGCGTTTGTGCTGTTCCGCTTTTTTGACGCGGTCAAACCCGGCCCCGTGGCCTGGGCAGACGGCTCGTTCAAGGGCTTTGGCTGGAGTGGTGGTTTTGGCATTATGTTTGACGACCTGGTCGCGGCTGGTTGCACACTGCTGGCAATCGCCATCTGGCGGTTTTAAATTCAAACCTGATTATCATATGCTATTAAATTCAGAGCTGCTCGCGCACTATCCATGCTGGCAATTGGCAGATTTACTGGTTAAAAACGGTTATAAACTGGCTACTGCCGAGAGTTGCACCGGCGGACTCATCGGTGCGGTGTGCACATCTGTTGCAGGTTCGTCAGACTGGTTTGAACGCGGCTTTGTCACTTATTCCAACGAAGCCAAAACCGAACAACTTGGCGTAGACGCTGCGCTGATTGCCGAGCACGGCGCGGTGAGCGAACTGGTCGTCCGCGCCATGGCTTTTGGTGCCATTCGCTTCAGCCGCGCGCAGGTCAGCGTGGCCGTTACCGGCGTGGCAGGCCCCACAGGCGGCAGCGCGGCCAAGCCGGTGGGCACCGTGTGGTTTGGTTTTTCTGTCAACGGTAACCTGGTGAGCGAAGTACAGCACTTTACGGGCGACCGGGCTGGCGTGCGAGAGGCCACGGTGCAATACGCCTTGCAGCGTTTAATACAGTTGCTGCAAATTTCATAGCCGCTTGCACTTCGTACTTGAATCCGCCGATGGTGGCAGATGACGGCTTTAATCAGTAAGGTGGTGCTGCCTGGCAAATTCCCACTGATCGAGGCGCCAGCAAACCACACAGGCAGGCATTCCCAGAACCCTAGCAACAGAGTAGTTCAAGTTGCAAATAGTCACACAAATCTCTCGATTGGTGCGATTCAATCGACTGCTGATAGACCTATGCACCGTGTAGGCTGGATTTGCACATAAATAGTGCTCTTTAGTAGCCATAGCGTCCAAAAATGTAAACAAAACTGGCATGTTTTGTGAATTGTCATAGATATGAAAACCCATGTTTCATCAGCTGCTATAGAGCTGGTTGCGCTGACCAAGCGCTACAGTGCAGACCCCACGCAGGCAGCGGCAGTTGACAACATCAACTTGCGCATCGCCAGCGGGAGCTACTGCTGCCTGCTGGGGCCTTCTGGCTGCGGCAAGAGCACCACCCTGCGCATGATTGCCGGACATGAGACCGCTACCAGTGGCGACATTTTGCTGGAAAGCCGCAACATCACCGCATTGCCTGCAGCGCAGCGCGGTACTGCCATGATGTTCCAAAGCTTTGCTTTGTTTCCCCACTTGAGCGCGCTGGACAATGTGGCTTTTAGTCTGAAGATGCAAGGCATGGACAAGGCGCAGCGCCATGCCAAAGCGCAAGACTTGCTGGACCGCGTGGCTATGACGCCCTACGCACAGCGCAAACCCCATGAACTGTCTGGCGGTCAGCAACAGCGTGTGGCACTGGCGCGCGCCCTGATGACGGAACCACGTACCTTGCTGTTGGATGAGCCTTTGTCAGCACTGGACCCTTTCTTGCGCGTTCAAATGCGAGCAGAGTTGAGGCGCTGGCAAAAAGAACTGGGGCTTACCTTCATCCACGTGACTCATTCTCAAGAAGAAGCCATGGCACTGGCCGATATGGTGGTGGTGATGAACCATGGCCATATTGTGCAAGTGGGCACGCAGCGCGACGTGTACAACAAACCAGC
This sequence comes from Polaromonas sp., assembly GCA_043774625.1. GTDB lineage: Bacteria > Pseudomonadota > Gammaproteobacteria > Burkholderiales > Burkholderiaceae_C > JAAFIP01. The sequence goes on from JAYVTG010000091.1 coordinate 4,148, forward strand.
CAGCGAGTTTGTTGCCCGCTTCATGGGTGGACACAATGTGCTGCACACCAGTACAGGCAAGGTGGCCGTGCGCAGTGACCATATGCAGATCGCCCCAGCCAGCCCTACCGATGGTGGTATCGCTGGCACGGTGACCGACGTGGAATACCAAGGCAGCTATGTGCTACTGGGGTTGCACGCCCACGATGGGTCGGGCAAGCAAAGCTTGTCGGTCATGCTACCAGAAGCGAAATTCGTCAACCGCCCCTTTGCCCTGGGCGAGAACGTCAACCTGTCTTGGGCGGACGCGCATGCCCATGCGTTGCCTGCCTGAAAGACCTCTCTTCATTTTTTTCAAACCACCAGGAGCTAACCATGTCACATGCATTTGATTCCTCTCACGCAGACTTCCCACGCCGCGCCTTGCTTAAAGGCATGGGCGGCATATTGGCAACCGGCATTGCGCCAGCGGTGCTTTCTCAAGAAAAAATTACCCTGCGATATTTAGGTACAGCGGTCAATCAGGACAAAGCCATCGGCGACAAGTTTGAAAAAGACACTGGCATCAAGATTCAATACGTTGCCGTTACCACCGACGACGTGACCAAACGTGCCGTTACCGCACCTAATAGCTTTGACTTGATAGACACCGAATATTTTTCACTCAAAAAAATCGTGCCGACGGGCAACCTCAAAGGTATTGACAGCAAGCGCATCAAAAATGCGGACAAGATCACTTCGTTATTCACGACTGGTGAAGTTGCTGGCAAAAAAGTAGGCGACCAAGGTACAGCGCCTAAAAAGACGATCTTTTTAGAAGGCGAAAAGTCCAAGGTATTTGCCAAGTCGCCCACGCAGTTCATGTCGCTCATTCCCACCGTGTACAACGCTGATACGCTGGGTATTCGCCCTGACCTGATCAAGCGCCCCATCGAGAGTTGGGCTGAGTTGCTCAACCCAGAATTCAAAGGTAAGGCATCCATTTTGAACATTCCGTCCATTGGCATCATGGACGCCGCCATGGTGGTGGAAGCCACCGGCAAATACAAATACCCAGACAAAGGCAATATGACCAAGAAAGAAATTGACTTGACCATTGCCACCTTGATAGAAGCCAAAAAAGCAGGCCAGTTCCGTGCACTGTGGAAGGACTTTAACGAATCGGTGAACCTCATGGCGTCTGGCGAAGTGGTGATTCAGTCGATGTGGTCACCCGCCGTGACTGCCGTTCGCACCAAGGGCATTGCCTGCAACTTTCAGCCACTCAAAGAAGGTTATCGCGCCTGGGCTGCAGGCTTTGGTATTCCAGCAACGCTGTCGGGCAAAAAGCTGGACGGCGCATACGAATTTATCAACTGGTTCCTGGACGGCTGGGCTGGCGCTTACCTGAACCGCCAGGGCTACTACAGCGCAGTGCTGGACACCGCCAAGGCCAAGATGGAAGCCTATGAATGGGCTTACTGGATGGAGGGCAAGCCCGCTGCGCAAGACATCAAGGGCCCTAACGGCGACTTGCTAGCCAAGACTGGTGCCGTGCGCGATGGTGGCAGCTACGAGACTCGCATGGGCAGCATTGCTTGCTGGAACGCGGTAATGGACGAGAACGAATATATGGTGAAGAAGTGGAACGAATTCGTAGCCGCATAAAGACCATGACGCACCATAACAGGACACAATGAGCGAACCGGTTACTGCCAGCACACTGCCAGCCATCCCCAGTACACGAGGCGTTGCAGCATGGTGGCAAGCCAGCCCGTTTGCTCTGGTGTTTGCGTTTTTCTTTTTGCTGCCTCTGGCCTTGGTGTTTATGGTCAGTTTTTGGGAGTCGGGCGAATATTCACTCTCGCCTGCGTTCGTTTTTAAGAGTTACGCATCTATCTTTGAAGGCTGTAGCAACATACAAGAACTGTGCGTAACCTTTAAAACCTATCTTTCTACATTCAAGTTTTGTTTGTTGGTGTGGTTCATCACCCTGGCGCTGGGTTTTGCTGTAGCCTACTTTTTAGCCTTCCATGTGCGCAGCCCCAGTACGCAAACCTTGCTATTTGTGCTGTGCACCGTGCCGTTCTGGACGTCGAATGTCATCCGCATGATTTCGTGGATACCGCTTCTGGGTCGCAACGGGCTGGTAAACCAGAGTTTGCAAGGGACGGGCCTGATTGAGCAGCCTGTGGAATGGCTGTTGTTTTCTGATTTTTCGGTGGTGCTGGCCTTCGTGCATCTGTACACCATGTTCATGATCGTGCCCATCTTTAACAGCATGATGCGCATTGATCGCTCGTTGCTGGAAGCTGCCAGCGATGCTGGGGCCAGCAGCTGGCAAACGCTGTGGAATGTCGTCGCACCCTTGTCGCGCACGGGCATCATCATTGGTTCTATTTTTGTCATTACCATTGTGATGGGTGACTTTGTCACCATTGGCGTGATGGGCGGTCAGCAAATAGCCTCTATCGGAAAAATCATCCAGGTGCAGACCTCGTATTTGCAGTTTCCGCTGGCTGCCGCCAACGCCGTGATTTTGTTGCTACTGGTGCTGATGATGATTTGGGCGCTCACGCGCCTGGTCGATATTCGCAAGGAGCTTTGAGCGTGACTGCATCCATCCCTATGTTGGCACCACCAGCTCTTGGCCCGTACACACACGTGCGCAGCATCACGCAGCGCGCACCGGGTTTCTGGCCTCTGGCCATAGTGTTTGCGCTGTTTGTGGTGTTTCTCTACGGGCCCATGGTCACTATTTTTATTTTGAGCTTTCAGGGTCCGGAAGGCGGTTTGACCTTTCCCTTGCGCGGCATTTCCTTGCACTGGTTTTATAAGCTGGCTGAAGGTTTGGGCACGGTAGACATTGGTGCTGCGTTTCGCCGCTCCTTGCTGGTAGGCAGCGTAGTGACCGTGTTGACTCTGGTGTTATCGGTGTTGGCTGGCTTGGCATTTCGAAAAAAACTGCGTGGTGGTAATACCTTGTTTTTTGTGACAGTTGCCAGCCTGATCATGCCGTCCATCATCGTTTCGCTGGGCATCGGTTTGCAGTTTCGTTTGCTGGACGAGGGCATCAAATGGGCGTTGCAAGCTATGGGCGCAGAGGCTGCGCTGGAAGGATTTGGCACTTCTTTAGGCTTGCTCACCTCTGCCTTGGGCGCGCACCTGACATGGACACTACCCTTTGGTTTGCTGATCATGTTTGCAGTATTCAACCGCTTTAACCCTGCCTTTGAGGAGGCTGCCAGAGACTTAGGTGCCAGCCATTGGCAGTCGTTTCGCCATGTGGTGCTGCCTATGATTGCGCCTTCTGTTGTGGGGGTGGGCATGTTTGGTTTTACATTAAGCTGGGACGAAATTGCGCGCACCTCGCAAGCGATTGGTGATGTGAATACCTTACCGCTGGAACTGCAAGGCCTGACCACTACGGTCACTACACCCGCCATTTATGCACTGGGCACCGTGACTACCCTGGTCTCGTTATTGGTGATTGCAGCGGCCATGGCAACAGCTGCCTGGTTGCGCCGTCGCCGCTTATAAAAAGAGAGGTTTGCGATGCTCAACCAACACTCTGTCAATACTAAAGCCGCCCCGTACGAATTGCTCAATACACGCACTTTGGCTGAGGGTGCGTATGACACGGCAATTGTGCCCATTGGTTCATGCGAAAGCCACGGCGACCATTTACCTTTTGGCATGGACGCGTTGACTGCACACGCACTGGCCCTGCGCGTGGGCGCCAAAGTACCACACAGTATGGTGCTGCCGCCTACCTTCTTTGGTATGAGCCACCACTATCGCCACCAGCCGATGAGCATCAGTCTTTCTAGCCAAACCACGACAGCCTTGTTCCGCGATATTTTTGATTCGTTGGTTATTTCAGGAATCCAGAATATTTTTGTACTCAATGGTCACGATGGCAACACTCCGTGCTGGGAAACTGCGGCCCGCGATTCAAAGCTGGCGCACCCGCAGGTGCGCATTGCGGGTGTGGACTGGTGGGTGCCCGTCAGCCAACTGTGCGCCGCTGATATGTTTGAAGTATGGTCTGGCTGGGGGCATGGTGGCGAGGCGGAAACGTCCATAGGGCTGGAGCTGTTTGAACAGTGGGTAGACATGCCCAACGCCCGTGGCTCTATTCCAGATGTAGACCCCATCATCAAACAAATTTGGCTGTTCAAAGAACTCACGGCTAGCGGTGCGACGGGCGCGCCGTCCAAAGCCACCAAAGAAAAAGGACGACGCATGGCAGAGGCAGTGGTGGACTACATCGCCAATTATCTGACACAGCAGCGCGTGACCACGCCTGGTTATTCACAACAACTTGCCTGACAATCCCTATGCCTGCAAGCCCCATTGCGCGTCAGCGCCGATTGCTGGTGGTCAACCCGAATACCAGTAGCCCGATTACCGGCCTGCTGTGCAAACATATTGCGGCGCACGTGGGCACCAAGATGGCCGTGCATGGCGTCACTGCGCATTTTGGCGTTCCCTATATATCTTCCGAGTCCGCTTACGTCGTGGGCGCGCATGCTACGCTTGACGCATGGCAAACCACTACCGCAGGCGAATACGGCATGCCCGATGCCGTATTGATCGGCTGCTTTGGTGACCCTGGCTTGCATGCACTGCGCGATGTGTGCCGCGTACCCGTGAGTGGATTGGCGGAGACTGCGTTCAGTGCAGCAGCACGTCACGGGCGTTTTGCCATTGTCACAGGTGGCAAGGCCTGGGAGCCAATGTTGGAACGCTTGGCTTTGTCACTGGGTTATGCACCTCTGCTGGCAGGCATACATACCGTCACGGCCACTGGCGCGCAATTGGCTGCAGACCCGGTGGCCACCCATCAACTGTTACTCAGCGCTTGTCAGCAAGCTGCTGCGATAGACGGTGTAAAAGCGATTATTCTGGGTGGTGCTGGACTGGCAGGTATGGCAGCGGCAATACAAGTGCATTTGAAAATGCCTCTCATAGACAGCGTGACAGCCGCTGCACAGTGGGCGTTAGAAACCACCTCGCATGCTTAAGCTACACATTCTCATGCAGTTTTTTTGCAGCTAAAATCCACACCCTGAATGCCAGCATTCACACAGACAGGCTGGTTACCGCAGCCGCCACAGGCACTTTGACAGTCAACCCCACAGCCGGCAAAAACAACCCCAGCAAGAGTATTGCAGACACCGCGCCCAGCAGCGTCAACCAGCGCGGCAAGCTGTGCAAGCGCCACGCAGCCACCATGGCCAGCCCCAAGGCCACGCCCATGAACAGACTCACGCCCAGCAGCTCGCCCACACCACCGCCCCAGGCAGTGATGGCTTGAAAGACCAGCTCAATCGTGCTGCGACTCGTGACATCTGCGTTGGCATGCTGGGCCGACAGTTGCGGCATGACCGTGAGCCAACGCACGATGCCGATGCTGCGCGCCAGCACCGACCAGGCCGCAAAGCCAACCACCAGCGCCGCCCCCAGTGTGGTCAAACTGCCATACACGCGCTGCGCCAGCAAGGCCATGACGGGTAGCACCAAGATGGAATACGGCAAATACAGACCATAGCCCGCGGCTACTGCTTGCGGTGCACGGCCAATGGCTGCCAGTTGGTCTGCAGCAGGTTTGCCCAGCGATGCTGGCCAGCCGATGGCGGAGCCCAGAATCACCAGTGGCGCAAACGCGAGTAATGCAGTCACTATAAAAATAATAGCTGCTTGCGCATTATTTATGCTGGCTACAGCCTTATTTGATGAATAAAGTACAGTTTGAGAGGGCATGATGGACTCCAGAAGGGTTAAGCCGTTGATGAAGAATTTTCAGGTTGCTTGCGCGGCACCATAGCCAGCGCTTGCAGCGCGCCGAGAACGGCTGGCAGCAGGGCAGTGTGCGCAAGATTGCCAATGCGCTGCTGTAGTTTGTCGCCCACCAGTGCATGCGGTTCTTGCCATAAGTAGCGCATCTCCAGCAGCTCACGCCATAGGGGCATGACGGGCGATAGCGCCTTCATGAGCGGCCAGGGTAGGGACTTTGTTCGCAAGTTTTCAGCACTACCCAGCCAGCCCTGCGCTTGCGCAATCGGCGTCAGCGCCTGCAGCCAGTCTTGCCCCGTCAGGGTGTGGCCCGCAAAGTGCAAGCTTTCAAACGCTGCCAGTTGCGTGCGCTGCTGCGCCAGTTTGACAAAAGCCAGCGCCAGATCAGGCAGATACGCCCAGGCATGGGGCACGTCCAGCGGCCCGGGGTAGACGAACTGGCCCTTCTGTAGTTTGGAAGCTAAAGCCAGGTCGAACCACGAACCCTTGCCACTGCCAAAAAAGTCCCCAGCCCGCAGCACCACACAGCGTAAGCCCTGCGTGCGCGTTGCTTGGCGCAGCATCAAGAGCGATTGCATGCGCACGGCCATGTCGATAGATTGTTGCAACGCTGGTAGTGCCTGTGTCGCCCACTGGGTGTAGACGGGGTTGGCGGCATGCAGCAACACAGCGGCGCTGGCAGGCAGGGTTTGCTGTGGTGCGCCCTGCGCTTGAACGCTGTAGGGCAGAACACGCCAGTGCGCTTGCGAGTATGCTTGCGTACAGGCCTGTCCCAAACGGCCTGTGGCACCGGTGATGATGATGGTAGATGGCATGCTGCACTCCTTTCAATATGGCGTTAAAGGGGATTGTGCAAACGGATGTGGCGTTACACAATTGCCTAATACGAATTAGCACAATTGCAAAAATGAATAGCTCAGCTAACCGCCAGATTGCTGATTTCGACTGGAGTCTGGTGCGGTCCTTCCTTGCAGCGCTGGACGCAGGCCCTTTGGCAAGCCAGAGGGCCACCAAACAGCAAGCCTTCGTCATAAACCCTGTGCCATACTTGGCTTCATGTAGTTGAATTTTTTATCCGTTTACCTTTATCGACTGTTCAACTCAGGGCTCACAACACCATGATCTGTACGAATACATCAACGACTGACGCCCAGCGCAGGCGCTTGCTGGCTACCAGTTTTGCACTGGGACTTACGCTTGCGGTCAACACATCTTGGGCTCAACAAGTGAATCAGACTGGCAAGGTGGCTTACCCCACCAAACCAGTAACTCTGCTAGTCCCGCAAACCCCTGGCGGTACCAACGATTTTGTGGCGCGAGTATTGGCGGCCAAGTTGGCAGAAATTACCCAGCAAAGTTTTGTGGTCGAGAATAAACCTGGCGCAGGCGGTAACGTGGGCACGCAAATCGCGGCCAAAGCACCTAAAGACGGCTACACCTTGCTGGTCACCATCAACAGTGCCATGGCTATTAATCCAGCACTTTATAAAACGCCGGGCTTTGATCCCATCAATGAATTTGTGCCGATCGGCATGATTGCCACAGTTCCGAATGTGTTGGTCGTCAACAGCGCCACCCCCTACGGCAACCTGGAGGCTTACATTAAAGCCGCCAGAGCTGCACCCAACATGATTCAATACGCATCTGCAGGCAACGGCACGCTCAATCACCTGTTAGGTGAAATGCTGAGTTTGTCTACAGGTATCAAAATTCAGCACATTCCCTACAAAGGCGTGGCTCCGGCACTCAACGATATTTTGGGGGGTCAAGTGTCAGGCGGTTTTGCGTCGCTGCCATCGGCGTTGCCACACATTAAATCAGGCAAACTGCGGGCGCTGGGTGTGAGCGGCGCCAAGCGCTCTGCAGCCGCACCAGACATTCCTGCCATTCGCGAAACAGTTCGAGGCTTTGGTGCCGAACTCTGGGTGGCTGTTTTTGCACCCGCTGGAACGCCAGATAGCGTGACTCGCGCCATAGAGACTTTGCTGGCCAAGGCTCTGGCTGACCCCGAGCTACAAGCAAAACTGGCAAGCAATGGTGCCGAACTGGCCAAACCTACTTACGGTAAAGCACTGGCAGTTGTGCTTCGTGAAGAAATTTCTAAATGGGACGTGATGGTCAAAGCCTCAGGCGCAAAAGTTGATTGATCCGGTGCTGACAGATTGCACTGCGCCGCTTGATGGTTTGCTGCGCAGCGACCTGCGGCACCCGAAATGATGGTAGATGGGCACAATTGCAAAAAATGAATAGCTCAGCCAACCGCTTGATTGCTGGTTTCGACTGGAACCTGGTGCGATCCTTTCTTGCAGCGCTGGACGCAGGCAGCCTGCTGGGAGCAGGGCGCGCCTTGTCCATCAGCCAACCGACGGTGGGGCGGTATATTGCCGAACTGGAGGCGCAATGGGGGCAGGTCTTGTTTGAGCGCACCGGGCGCGGCCTGCAGGCTACCGAGGCGGCTGTGCGCCTGGCAAACAGCGCCCGCGCAATGGACGTGGCAGCACAGCAACTGGGGCGCGATTTGCAAGGCAGCGACGACGCCCTCAAGGGCAGTGTGCGCATCAGTGCCAGCCAGCCCGTGGCCTGCTATTTATTGCCCGGTATCCTGGTCAAGCTGCGCGAGCGCTTACCGCAGATCAGCATTGAACTGGTAGTGAGCAACGAAGTGAGCAACCTGCTGCGCCGCGATGCTGACATTGCCCTGCGCATGGTGCGTCCAGAGCAGGCTAGTTTGACGACCAAAAAAATCGCCCAGATCAGCCTGGGTGTGTATGCCCATCAAAAATACCTCAAGCGCCGTGGCTTGCCCCGAACTACGCAAGACCTCTTGCAACACGATTTGATTGGCGATGACAATGTACTGGCTGGCGTCAAGCGCGCTGGCTACCCCTGGCAGCAACAGGACTTTGCCTTGTTTACCCAGGACCTGATCGCCAACACGCAGGCCGTGCTGGCAGGTTTTGGCATTGGTTTTATTTCTGATTATGTAATGGCCCCCCATACAGCTTGCCAACGACTGCTTCCCGACTTTGCTATTGCGCCCCTGCCGATCTGGTTGACCGTACACAGGGAAATTCGCGGCAACCGACGCATTCGCGCGGTGTACGATCTGTTGGCGCAGGAAATTCCACTGGCATTGTCTGAGGCTTCCACCATACAAAGGAAACACACATGAACTGGTTTACAGACTCTGAAGAAAAGCATATTGCGACAGGCAGTACCGATATATTTGTACGCACCTGGGGTAACCGCGCAAAACCTGCGCTACTACTTTTGCATGGTTTTCCACAAAGCCATGCCATGTGGCATCGCACGGCGCAGTTGCTCAAGAACGACTTCTTTTTGGTGATGCCCGACTTGCGTGGTTATGGCGATTCTTCCAAACCCACCGCGCAAGCGCAGCACGTGCAAGCAAGCAAGCGTGTCATGGCGCAAGACATGGTGGATGTGATGGACGCGCTGGGCATCGACAAGTTTTACCTGTGTGGCCATGACCGGGGTGGCCGCGTGGCGCACCGCCTGGCTTTGGATCACCCGCAACGCGTACAAAAACTGTGCGTGATCGACATTGCACCCACGCTGGACATGTACAGCGCCACCAATATGGCATTTGCGCGCGCTTACTACCACTGGTTTCACTTGATTCAGCCACACCCACTGCCCGAGACGATGATTAACGCCGCCTGGAAACCGTATTTGCATGCCAAACTGGGCGGCTGGGGTAGCGCTGGCATGGGTTACATCGAGCCACAGGCCCTGGTTGACTACGAGCGCCATTTTGCCAAGCCCGAGACGATTCACGCCATGTGCGAAGACTACCGTGCCAGTGCGGGTATTGACCTGGAGCATGACAAAACAAGCCGCGAAAAAGTAGAAAAAATCAACTGTGACATTCTGGTGCTATGGGGCGAGCGGGGCGTGGTGCAGCGCATGTTTGAACCGCTGGTTCTGTGGCAGGCGCAGTGTGCTGGCAAAGTCAGTGGTCAGGCATTGCCAGCGGGGCATTTCATCCCCGAGGAGTTGCCGCAAGCAACCGCACTGGCGCTGACGAAGTTCCTTGTTTCGACCTGATCCACCCAAGCAACCATTTTGCAGGTAGCATGCAAGCCATGATTGCTGAAACACTAGCCAAGGCCAACGCCTACGTTCCCATCCGCTATACCGCTTTGGGTTTGTGCATTTTTGCTGCCTTGCTGAGTTTTTTCTCCATCATCGCCTTTGGAGTGGGGTGGTTGTACGCTATTGTTTTCGTAGTGCTTAGCGCATTGGGTATAAGGGATTTACGCCAAAAACGCCATGCTATTTTGCGTAACTATCCGGTCATTGGGCATTTTCGATTTCTGCTGGAATACATTCGCCCCGAGATGCGGCAGTATTTTCTGGAAAGCGACAACGAAGCCGCACCCTTTTCCCGCTCTCAGCGCTCGCTGGTATACCAGCGCGCCAAGGGTGAGCCAGACAAACGGCCATTTGGCACGCAACTGGACGTGGGCGCCGAGGGTTATGAATGGATCAACCACTCCATAGTGCCTACCCAATTGCCCACACATGACTTTCGTGTGACCGTAGGGCAAGCGGCAAACGGTTGCACCCAACCCTACAGCGCCAGCGTGTTCAACATTTCCGCCATGAGTTTTGGGGCGCTCAGCGCGAATGCGATCCTGGCCTTGAACCACGGGGCCAAACAGGGCCGCTTCATGCATGACACCGGGGAGGGTTCGATCAGTGAACACCACCGCGTGCATGGTGGTGACCTGGTATGGGAGATTGGTTCTGGTTATTTTGGCTGCCGCAATGATGATGGTTCATTTAATCCGCTCAAGTTTGCCGAAGCTGCCACACAGCCTCAAGTCAAGATGATCGAGATCAAGCTCAGCCAAGGTGCCAAACCCGGACATGGTGGTGTCTTGCCAGGCCCTAAAGTAACCGCCGAGATTGCAGCGGCACGCGGGGTAAAGCAGGGGGTGGACTGTGTGTCGCCCGCTTCGCACAGTGCGTTTTCTACTCCACTGGAGATGATGGAGTTTATTGATCACCTGCGCACCCTGTCGGGCGGAAAACCCACAGGGTTCAAGCTGTGCATTGGCCACCCGTGGGAATGGTTTGCCATTGTCAAAGCCATGCAGGCTACGGGCATCACGCCAGACTTTATTGTGGTGGATGGTGCCGAAGGCGGAACGGGCGCGGCCCCGCTCGAATTTACAGACCACGTCGGCGCGCCCTTGCAAGAAGGTTTGCTGCTGGTGCACAACACACTCAAGGGTGCGGGTTTGCGTGGCCGCATCAAGCTTGGATGCGCGGGCAAGGTGGTCAGTGCATTTGATATCGCTCGCATGATGGCGCTGGGCGCGGACTGGTGCAATTCGGCACGCGGCTTTATGTTTGCACTGGGTTGCATTCAGGCCCAGGCTTGCCATACCGGCCAATGCCCCACGGGTGTTACCACGCAAGACCCGATTCGCCAACAAGCCCTGCATGTGCCTACCAAGGCAGACCGCGTGTTTAACTTTCATCAACAAACTTTGCATGCGCTGCAAGAAATCGTGCAGGCAGCGGGTTTGCAACATCCGGGTGACATCACCACGCACCATATTGTGCGGCGGATTGATGACAGCCAGGTACGCCTGCTGGCCAACCTGGTGCCCCAGGTTGAAACGGGTGCCTTGCTACACGCCGATTTGAAAGTGCAACACCGCGTTTTTCAACTCTATTGGCCACGCGCCCAAGCCAGCAGTTTTGCCCCTGTGACGATATAAGTTACATCAGATGGCCAGGGACCGTTTCCAGCTTATAGGCTTGGGACCCATCACTAGCGGGCCCGCCTGGACGAGAAAAGAGGTCGGAATCACCGCTATTGCCATCGGGGTACCCAGATGTTTTTTGCGACCTAGTGCTAATGGCGCGGCATAAATACAAGGCGTTTAAATCACGCTCCAGATTGGCGGTGTCAATATCTGGCGCTTCGCACAACTGGTCGTAGGTTAATGCCGCGCAGCCCAGCAATTCCATCAGGTTGGTATGCCTAGGGTACAGCATGCCAGATCGCACCCGAGGCAAACGCCTGAAATAAACGGGCGCTTGCATGTAGCGCTTGGGCAGGTTAATGCTTTGGCAGTGCAGCCCATACACCCAGGCGGCTTCTTCCATCGTCCACACCGAAAAGCCCGGCGGAACCGCGTTAGCAGAGATAGGGCGAGACAACCACGCAGCGCCATATACATCCACTGGGCGAAGTCCATCACGCACAATGATTTGGCGTTTTGAAATATCCAGAATGCAGTCCAGCACATTCTTTTTCACCAAATGAAAAGCATGTTTCTCGTCCAGCTCGCCGCGCCTTTCAATCATTTGTTCAGCCAGCGAAAACAAGGTGCGCATCGGGCGCAGCAATGCTTCAAAGTATTGCAAGGTTTTGAGCAACGAGTCCGGGTCATCCACATTCACGTTGCGTACCTTGGCTGCGTCTTGCTGGTGCACCACAGGGACACTGGCCCACTGCACTGCATATGGAATGCTAAGCTCTGACAGATGCACACCCATCGGTTCGTCTGGGTTCAGTGAGGGATCAAAGCGCAGTTCACCGCCATCTTTATAAGGGGCCTGCAGGAGCAAGGCGTTGGCTTCGCGAAAATCACTTGTATGCCACACCGGATGCTGGGCACCTTCCCCTGAATCGATCTTGCCTTTAGCCGTCACCTCGGCCGTGTTTGCAGCCAGAAAGCGCGCGACAGTAGCGCGTTGCTCAGCTGGAAATCCAATCATACTCAGACTTAGACGAGGGTGTTCCACGGTGCTCCTTGTAACATTTGCCGTGAGGCAATGCTATTTTGTGTATTTTTGTTTTATACCGCGAATTGACCAAACGATCAACCCTCTGACGGTGGGCGGGTTTACCCTAGCGCAATCGTCCAGCAAGCCAGACCAGGGCCAGTACAGGCAATCCGAGGCAGGCAGTGGCGATGAAAAAGTTGCTGTAGCCAAAGCTATCCACATACACACCAGAAAAACCTGCCAGCCATTTGGGCAACAGTAGCATCATGGAACTGAACAGGGCGTACTGCGTGGCCGAATATTGGATATTGGTCAGGCTGGACAGGTAGGCAATAAACGCGGCTGAGGCAATTCCACTGGAGAGATTGTCCGCCGAGATAACCCAGACCAAGGCCGTCACATCATGCCCGCGCGTGCCCAGCCATGCAAATAGAAGGTTGCTGGCGGCGCTCAGCACGGCACCCAGCATCAGCACCCGCATCATGCCCAGGCGCATGGACAGCACACCGCCAATGAAGGCGCCCACCAGGGTCATGATGACACCAAACACCTTGGTCACCGCAGCCACCTCGTCCTTGGTGTAGCCCATGTCTACATAAAACGGGTTGGCCATGATGCCCATGACGATATCGCTGATGCGGTAGGTGGCGATCAAGGCCAAAACCAGCGCTGCGTTCCAGCCGTAGCGCTTGAAGAATTCAGCAAAAGGTTCTACCAAGGCCGTTTGCAACCATTCAGCCAGATTCCTGGCCTTGGGCAGTTCTTTGCGTAGAGGTTCTGCAGACACTAGCACGGTCAACATCCCCACCACCATGGAGGCCGCCATCCACAAATACGCAGTTTGCCATGCGGTATGCTGGTAGCTGTTGATGTCTGCCGTCTCGGCGCGCGCTGCTATCCACAACACACCCGCACCGGCCCAGATCATGGCCAAGCGGTAACCCGTTTGGTAGGCTGCGGCCAAAGCGGCCTGGCGCACGGTGTCTGCACTCTCAATGCGATAGGCATCCAGCGCTATGTCTTGTGTAGCCGATGCAAAAGCAACAACGAGAGCGCACCATACGACGGGCATGAGGTTGACTTTGGGATCGGTAAACGCCATGCCCACCAATCCCGCCATGATGGCCAGCTGCGACAGCAGCAACCAGCTGCGCCTGCGGCCCATCAACCGGGTCAGCAACGGAATCGGCAACCTGTCTACCAAAGGTGCCCAGCACCATTTAAAGCCATACGCCAGACCAATCCAGCTCAAATAGCCAATAGTGGCGCGGTTAATGCCGGCCTCGCGCAGCCAGAAACTCAGTGTTCCCAAAACCAGCAGCAGTGGCAACCCGGCAGAAAAGCCCAGCGTGAGCATGCGCAGCGTTGGCAGTTCGGTATAGACCTTGAAGGTTTGCAGCCAGGTGAGCTTGGCAGGCGTGGTGGGTGCGGTGGGCGTGAGCGAGGCAGCCTGTGGATGGGCCACTGTTGCAGCCTGTGGACGGGTCTGTGCGGTATCGGTCATGCCTGCATCATACCGAGCACGCCGCCAGGCTGGATGTCGTTCAGGCAGCGGGTATGGCCCAGCGGGCATTCACGTTCAAAACAAGGCGCGCAGTCCAGCGGGGGCTGGTAGCTGGCATCGTTCTTGAGCCATAACACCTGTGCTTTTTGACTCAGCGGTGGCGTGTGCATCGGGCTGCTGGAGCCGAAGATGGCGACCTGGGGTACGTCCAGCGCGGCGGCTACGTGCATCAAGCCTGAGTCGTTAGTTACTATGAATTTAGTAGCTGCCAGCGCATATATGGCGCTGGCTAATGAGGTTTTCCCTGCCAAAGACTGACAATTCGGTGTTTGCGCGGCAATTTGCTCACACAGCGCCACGTCTTTGCCAGAACCGAGCAATACGACCTGCAAACCTTGTGCATTCAAACTGCGTGCCAGTTCGGCAAAGTGCGCTGCGGGCCAGCGTTTGGCGGGGCCGTATTCAGCGCCGGGAACAAAGATGGCGTACTGGCCGCGCTTCAAACTCAGTTCGTTCAGGGTAGCGTTCACAGCGGCTTCATCCACGTGCAAAATCGGTCTGTCTTGCGCCACGTTCGCGTCACCGCTAAGTGCCGAGTAAAACGGCACCATCGGCGGGCGCTTGTCTTTGGGTGGATTTTTGAGCCTGTGGGTCAGCAAGCCAATGCGGGTTTCGCCCAGATAACCAATGCGCTCGGGTATGCCTGCCAACAACGGCAGCAGGGCAGATTTGAGCGAATTGGGCAGCACATATGCTTTGTCAAATTGGCCTTCGATTTTTTGGGCGATAGACCGCCGCGCTTTGAGCTGTAGCCCGCCATGCGCAAATGGAAATTCAATCACCTGCGCTACGTGCGGCATGCAGCGATACACAGGAGCCACCCAGGGCAGCGCGCCTACCGTAATGCGCTCGCCGCGTGCCTGCAAACGGCGCAGCAGCGGCTCGGTCATCACCGCGTCGCCGATCCACTGCGGCGCGATGACCAGTGACTTAGTGGTGACCACCCACGTGCTCACCCGCCTTGAGTTGGTACTGCGTGCTGCAGTACGGACACTTGACGGTTTTGTTGTGCGACAAATCCAAAAACACACGCGGGTGCGAATTCCACAGCTGCATGCCAGCCAGTGTGTTGGGGCAGAAAATGCCGCCTTGCGGGTTCAGGTCGGTAGCTTTGAGTTCAACAGGATTGCTCATGATCACACTTTGCTCAGCCAGGCAGCGTATTTCGGGTTGCGGCCATTGACGATGTCAAAAAACGCGGCCTGGATTTTTTCGGTAATCGGGCCACGTGAGCCCACGTAGTCGCCCTTGCCAATTTCAATACGGTCCAGTTCACGAATGGGCGTGATTTCTGCCGCCGTGCCAGAGAAGAATGCTTCGTCGGCAATGTAAATTTCGTCGCGTGTAATCGGCTTTTCCTTGATCTCGATGCCTAAGTCTTTGCAAATCGCAAACACCGTGTTACGCGTGATGCCGTTCAGAGCACCCGCGCTGGCGTCTGGCGTGTAGACCACGCCTTTGCGCACCACAAACAGGTTCTCGCCCGCACCTTCGCTAGCAAAGCCTTGTGGGTCGAGCAAAAGGGCTTCGTCGTAGCCTTCGTCTGTCGCTTCCATATTGGCCAAAATCGAATTGGTGTAGTTGGACACCGCCTTGGCGTGGATCATGGTGATATTGACGTGATGGCGCGTGTAGCTGCTGGTCTTCACACGGATGCCACGCTTCAAGCCCTCTTCACCCAAATACGCGCCCCAAGTCCAGGCGGCAACCATCAAATGAATGGTGTTGCCCTTGGGAGAGACGCCAAGCTTCTTGTCGCCAATCCAGGTCAGCGGGCGGATGTAGCCTGATTCGAGCTTGTTTGCGCGCACCACGGCAATTTGCGCAGCCATCACTTCGTTCTGGGTGAACGGAATTTTCATGCGCAAAATTTTGGCACTGTTAAACAACCGCTCGGTGTGCTCTTCCAAACGGAAAATCGCCGTGCCATGGGCTGTATTGTAGGCACGCACGCCTTCAAAAGCGCCGCAGCCGTAGTGCAGGGTGTGGGACAGCACATGGATTTTGGCATCGCGCCAATCCACCATCTCACCATCCATCCAAATTTTGCCGTCACGGTCGGACATGCTGGGAACTACGGGTGCCATGCTGGCTCCTTTTATCTCTGGTTACTCGAAAATACAGATTTTACGCGGTCGCTTCATCCATAGACGGTCGCCACAGTTCAAACTGCGTCAGCTTGCCGCCCATGAAGGTGCAGGTGACATGCGAGCCGCCCGTGTCGGCCCAGCGGTACACCTCGGGCTGAATATCTTTGGCGCTGAGTTTTTCTCCCAGGCTTTTGGTCATGGCAGTGACATGCAGCAAGGTTTTGCCTTTTTGCAGCTTGGCATTGAGCATCACCGCGCTGGCAACGTGCCCGACAGGGCGGTTCGCGGCGCGCTTCAAAATCGTCATCATGCGGCTAAAGTGCAGCAGCATCCAAAACACGATGCCTCCCGCCACCAAAGCTACGCCCTGCCAGCCAAACTTGAAGTAAGACATGGCGATAAGCAGGGCGCCTGCAGCCCAGATAAAAGAATTTTGAAACTTCATGCCTGTATTGTCGCAGGCATGTGCATACCCGGGCTGCGCCAACTACGTAGCAGTCAGGCGCAGAACGCTGTGCAATTCAGTGCACAAAAAAATCAGGTTTTACCCAGTAAAGCTTCTTTGAGTTTCCAGTCCGCAGGGTTGTTGCCCAGCCATATGCGCGCCAAGGCATTAAAAAACTCGGGCTCTTTGAAAGGTTCACCCACTGGCTTGCCTCTGATACTCATAGTGGTGCCCTTTCCTGCTACAAAATCAATGGTGAAGGTGTCGCCCGTTTTCAGATTCTTGTAGTCAGAAAATACCTGACTCATCCGCATGATGGGTGGAATCAGTTTGGAAAACTCATTCTTGGGCATATTGTCCTCGATGCCCCGCGTAAAGAGCTTGCCCAATTCGTTAGCGTCAATGTCGCGCAGCATCGTCGCGCTAATGCGCTTGTTGCCCGAAGACGCCGGCACCTCATCGGTTGTAGCGGCCTTTTTGGTCAAATATAGGCTGGCCACATAGACTTTGAACACAGCCTTGTAGCGAATGCCTGCGCCGTTCAGGACCAATTTTTGACCCTGCAACTCCACGCTGTCTTCCACCTTGACTCCGCTAATTTCGATGGTGGCCGCGCTCAAGGCGAAAGATAAGCCTAAACCGGAAAGCATAACCATGAACTGCTGTCGATTGAGCATGACATCTCCAAATAAGAACGATCGTTCATAAGTGCGAATATTTACCCAGTGTGCGCTGTCAGTTTCTTGCACGCATTAGGGGTTACGCGCATCAACTTGGTATAAACTGTTTCCATGTTTAGCCAAAAAGCAAATTCCGTTTGCATGTCTCACACAGGCGCTGGCCGCCAGGGAGCTTGGCTTTGGCGTACGCCAGCCTGACGTTTGTTGACCTGCGGCCACGCCGCACCCGCTTGTGACACGGCTTGACGCCGTCTCCTCCCAACCCCAACACCGGGCTGCAGCTAGCAGCCACCCACCGATAGGGCGCCCACATGATCACCGAACTTGAATTCAAAAGCCTGCGAGACGCTGGCTATAACCGCATACCCCTGGTGGCAGAAGCCTTTGCCGACCTGGAAACCCCGCTGTCTTTGTACCTGAAGCTGGCGCACGGCACACAGCAGGGCAAGTACAGCTTTTTGCTGGAATCCGTGGTGGGCGGTGAGCGTTTTGGTCGTTACAGTTTTATCGGCTTGCCTGCGCGCACCGTGCTGCGTGCCAGTGGCTTTGGGGTGAATGCCAAAACCGAGGTATTGACCGATGGCGTTTTGCTGGAAACCTTGCCCGGCAATCCGCTGGATGCGATTGAAAAATTCCAGTCCCGCTTCAAGGTCGCCCTGCGCCCCGGCCTGCCGCGTTTTTGCGGTGGCTTGGCGGGCTACTTTGGTTACGACACGGTGCGCTATATCGAGAAAAAGCTGGAGAAATCTTGCCCGCCCGACACGCTGGGCTGTCCCGACATCATGCTGCTGCTGTGCGAGGAATTGGCGGTCATCGACAACCTGTCGGGCAAGCTGTATCTCATCGTGTACGCCAACCCGCTTGAGACTGAAGCGTATGCTAAAGCAAAAAAACGCCTGCGCGAGCTGAAAGACCAGTTGCGCTACAGCGTGACGGCCCCCGTGGTGAAGCAGTCGCAAGACTACCCGGTGGAACGCGAATTTGCCAAGGCGGATTATGTGAAGGCGGTTGAAAAGTCCAAAGAGCTGATCGCAGGCGGCGACTTTATGCAGGTGCAAATTGGCCAGCGCCTGAAGAAGCGATTTACCGAGTCACCCCTGTCGCTGTACCGCGCCGTCAGGTCATTGAACCCGTCGCCTTATATGTACTACTACAACATGGGCGATTTTCATATCGTTGGTGCGAGTCCCGAGATTTTGGTGCGGCAAGAAAGCACGCCCACAGGAGAGCAAAAAATCACCATCCGCCCGCTGGCTGGCACGCGCCCGCGTGCAGCCACACCCGAGGCAGACAAAGCGACCGAGGTGGAACTGATCAACGACCCCAAGGAACGCGCCGAACACGTGATGCTGATTGACCTGGCGCGCAACGACATTGGCCGCATTGCCAAAACCGGCAGCGTCAAAGTGACCGAGGCCTTTGCCGTAGAACGCTACAGCCACGTGATGCATATCGTGAGCAATGTGGAAGGTATTTTGAAAGACGGCATGACGTCGATGGACGTGCTGAAAGCCACTTTTCCCGCAGGCACGCTCACAGGAGCGCCCAAGGTGCATGCGATGGAAATCATCGACCAACTGGAGCCCACCAAACGCGGCATTTACGGCGGTGCCTGCGGGTATTTGAGCTTTGCGGGCGACATGGACGTGGCGATTGCCATTCGCACCGGCATTGTGAAAGACGGCATGCTGTATGTGCAGGCGGCAGCGGGCGTGGTTGCCGACAGCGTGCCTGAGCTGGAGTGGAAAGAGACCGAGCACAAGGCCCGTGCTTTGTTGCGTGCTTCTGAGTTGGTAGAGGAGGGGTTGGAATGAATACTTTTTTGAACGCGAAAGACGCGAAAGTTGCGCGAAATTCACAAAATGAAAACCAAAATTTTGAGAATGATTTTTCCAGTGACATCATTGGTGCTGCTATAGAAGTGCAACGCGTGTTGGGGACTGGTTTGCTTGAAAGTGCTTATTGCGCGGCATTGGAGATTGAATTTGCAGAGCTAGAGCTGGGTTTTGCGCGAGAGGTGCCTATTGAGGCGTTTTACAAAAGCAAGTCTTTGGGAGTAGGTTTTCGTGCCGACTTTATTGTGGAAAACAGCGTCATCGTCGAAGTAAAGGCTTTGTCCACATTGCTAGATAGCCACCGTGCGCAATTATTGTCTTACCTGCGCACAAGCGGTTTACCACTGGGGCTGTTAATTAATTTTCACGAATTCCCATTGACCAAATCCATCAAACGCTTAGTCAACCACGCACCAAATTAATCATCTTCTTTTGCGACTTTCGCGCAACTTTCGCGTCTTTCGCGTTCAAAAATCCCCTCCCCAAGGACACCCACCCCATGAAACTCCTAATGATCGACAACTACGATAGTTTCACCTACAACATCGTCCAATACTTTGGCGAGCTGGGCGCAGACGTAACGGTCGTGCGCAACGATGAAGTCACCGTGGACGAACTGGACCAACAATTCAAGGCAGGCGGCTTTGAGCGCCTGTGCATCTCCCCCGGCCCGTGCTCGCCCAACGAAGCGGGTATTTCTGTTGCCGCCATCCGGCATTTCGCTGGCAAATTGCCCATCCTGGGCGTATGTTTAGGCCACCAGGCCATTGGCGCGGCTCTGGGCGGCAAGATTGTGCGGGCGCAGCAACTCATGCACGGCAAAACATCGGTGATCAGCACCACGCAAGAGGGTGTTTTCAAGGACTTGCCTAAGCAGTTCACCGTCAATCGCTACCATTCGCTGGCGATTGAACGCGCGTCGTGCCCCAGCGAACTAGCGATTACCGCGCAAACCGATGACGGCGAGATCATGGGCGTGAAGCACACAACCCTGGACATGGAAGGCGTGCAGTTTCACCCCGAGAGCATTTTGACCGAGCATGGGCACGCGATGTTGAAGAATTTTTTGACGCGGTAGCGTGCAACGCGTACTATTAAATTCATAGCTGCTCGCGCATATTCTACGCTGGCTACCGGCATATTTACCTATAAAAATACGTTCAAGGAGCATGGATATGGCAGATTTTGGCATTCTCAACCTGCCACTTTTCGTATTGGCAGGCTGGGTGCTGAACCTGACGCCCGGGCCAGACGTGTTCTACATGCTGACCCATGCACTCAAAAGCGGTTGGCGCGCGGGCGCGGCGGCGGTGGCGGGCATTTGCGCAGGCTGCCTGGTGCATGTGACGGCTGGTACGGTGGGCTTAAGTGCGCTGATTGCAGCGTCGGCCACCGCGTTTACGGTGCTCAAGTGGGTGGGTGCGGCGTATCTGGTCTATGTGGGTTTCAAGATGCTCACGTCCAAAGCCAACCCGAACGCTATACAAATAGTAGCTGCTCGCGCATATCCAGCGCTGGCAAACCGTGGTTTTTCTTACCCAAAGGTGTTTTTGCAAGGTTTTTGGACGAATGTACTCAACCCCAAGGTGGCGCTGTTCTTTTTGGCCTTCTTGCCGCAATTCATCAGCCCTGCAGCCGCCCATCCGTCGCTGGTTTTCTTGTTTCTGGGTGTGCTGTTTATCGTCAATTCCATTCCCATCGGCATGGGCTACGTGCTGCTGGCCGTGTGGCTGAGCCAGCGTGCAGGCGTGCAGCGCGGCCTGGGCAACTTTACCCTGTGGCTGGAACGTGTGGCGGGAGCGGTGTTTATAGCGTTTGGCGTCAAGCTGGCGCTGTCTGAAACCTCGCGCTAGGCGCTGCCACACGTCTCGCGCTGTACCCTGCACCCACACCGCTACGAGGCACAATAGACCCATGACAACCGCCCACCCCACCATCGACCAAGCCATTGACCTGCGAAGCGACACCGTTACCCAACCCACAGCCGCCATGCGGGGTGCCATGCTGCGCGCGCCATTGGGCGACGACGTGTTTGGCGACGATCCGACCGTGAACGCCTTGCAAGACAAAATCGCCGCCTTGTTGGGCTTTGAGGCGGCCCTGTTCACGCCCACGGGCACGCAGAGCAATTTTTGCGGCATCCTGGCGCACTGCCAGCGCGGGGACGAATACATCGTGGGCCAGATGGCGCACACCTACCGCTGGGAAGGCGGCGGTGCCGCCGTGCTGGGCAGCGTTCAGCCCCAGCCGATTGCGCATGAGCCAGATGGGTCGCTGCCCCTGGCCGAGATTGAGGCCGCCATCAAACCCGACGACGCGCACTTTGCCAAAACGCGCTTGCTGTGTCTGGAAAACACGATTGGTGGCAAACTGTTGCCCATCGACTATGTCAAAGCCGCGACAGATTTAGCGCGCAGCAAGGGGCTGGCAACGCATCTGGACGGCGCACGCCTATTCAACGCTGCCGTGGCCCAGTTTTTACAGATTCAAGCATCTAATATGCCCAATGTCAGCACAAACAATGCGCGAGCAGCTACAAATTCAATAGCAAATGCAGTCCATGCAGAAGCCCGTCGCATCGCGCAACATTTCGACTCGGTGAGCGTTTGCCTAAGCAAAGGCCTGGGCGCACCCGTCGGCTCGGTGCTGTGCGGCAGCAAAGACCTGATTCAAAAAGCACACCGCGTGCGCAAGATGGCAGGCGGCGGCATGCGCCAGGCAGGCATGCTGGCCGCAGCGGGTATTTATGCGCTAGACCACCACGTCGCACGCCTGGCCGACGACCACGCGCTGGCCAAGCGACTGGGCGATGCATTGAGCAAAATCGACGGTTTGACGCTAGACCCGGTGCACAGCAACATCGTTTTTGTCGATGTGCACGGTGCGGCAAAGGCCAGGGCAGCGGGCTTGATTAGCCACCTCAAACAACACGGCATTTTGGCCACCGGCCTGTACCGCCTGCGCTTTGTCACGCATCTGGATGTAGACGCGGCTGGCATTGACTACACCATCCAAGTCGTCCAAAACTACTTTACGATATAGCGTAATTGCTTCAACACTTTAAATACAAAAGACCATCATGAATTTACCGATGCCAAGCTTTTTACGGCAAAGCGTCCCGAGCGCTATCCACCAAGGCGATTGCAAAGATGTACTGAAGCTTTATCCAGAAAATTGTGTAGATTTAATTGTTACATCGCCACCCTATGCAGATCAAAGGTCGTCTACTTACGGCGGTGTACACCCGGATAAATATGTGGATTGGATGTTGCCGCGCACGGAGCAAATGTTGCGCGTCTTAAAGGATAGTGGTTCCTTCGTGCTGAACATTAAAGAAAAAGCAATCAATGGTGAGCGCCACACGTATGTACTGGAGCTAATCCTTGCCTTGAAGAAGCAAGGGTGGCTGTGGACGGAAGAATATATGTGGCATAAAAAAAATTGCTTTCCTGGGAAATGGCCAAATAGATTTAGAGATTCGTGGGAACGTTGCTTACATTTCACCAAGTCACGTAAGTTTGTAATGAATCAGGATGCTGTGATGGTTCCTATGGGTGACTGGGCGCAAACGCGATTGAAAACACTTGGTAAAAATGATGTTGTACGTTTCGACTCACAAGTTGGAAATGCATTTGGCAAGAATATTGCAAATTGGAAAGATCGCACAATGGCCTATCCAACGAATGTCTTGCATATGGCCACAGAATGCGGAAATAAAGGACATAGTGCCGCATTCCCGGTGGCTCTACCTGAATGGTTTATCAAACTATTTACAAATCCTGGTGACCTGGTACTTGACCCATTCGTAGGTTCTGGAACAACCGTACAAGCGGCATGTAATCTAGACCGTGCGGTGATCGGCATAGACGTTCTTGACCAATACGTGCAGCTAAGTAAAGAAAAACTTTTACCAACCCAAGGAGTGTTACTTGAGCCAACAACGCAATACAAAGTTAGTCGCGTCCGCAAAGCAATTCGTTCAGAATAATATTGCCACTAGCTTTCATAACAAATTGCTTGAAGGCTTACAGAAGCTCAAGTTGCATGTTTTGTTGCGGCGTAAGAATCCTTACTTGTTTCGAGCTAAATCAATATCGACAGCCGATGAGCTTGTAAGAGGGTTGTTGGATGCGCACCTGTCTTCAAAAGAAGAGACAATTTTCGGGGGCTTCTTGGAATCTCTTGCCATTCATGTTTGTGCTGAGGCTTTTGGTGGGCAGAAATCTAGCAGCGAGGGGATCGATCTAGAGTTTTCAAGAGACGGAAAACGTTATATCGTCTCGATTAAAAGTGGACCGAATTGGGCAAATTCTCAGCAACTAGCGCGAATGAAGTCAAACTTTTCGCAGGCGAAAAAAATAGCTGGAGTTAAGTCATCGCTTGAAGCTATTAATGGCTGCTGTTATGGCAAAGAGAAGAACAAGCATAAAGGAACGTACATCAAACTCTGCGGACAAGAGTTTTGGTCATTAATTTCTGGCCTAGATGATTTTTATTTAGGCATTATCGAACCGCTTGGATTCGAGGCTAAAAAACGAACAGAGGAGTTCAGTTCAAAGTACTCGGCTGTAGTGAATCAATTCACTGGCAGCTTCATCACTGAGTTTTGCACCAAGGACGGAAATATTCGCTGGGAAGAACTTCTCAAGTACAACTCAGCCAAAATCCCTGAATAGCAATTTTGAGGAAAACCATGCCCATCACCCCCCAACAAGCCCTGCAGCGCACCATCGAACACCGCGAGATTTTTCACGACGAAATGCTGCATGTGGTGCGGCAAATCATGTCGGGCGAAATGTCCCCGGTGATGATGGCGGCCATGATCACCGGCCTGCGCGTCAAGAAGGAAACCATTGGCGAAATTACCGCTGCCGCACAGGTGATGCGCGAATTTTCGACCAAGGTGCATGTGGCAGACAAAACGCATCTGGTGGACATTGTGGGCACGGGCGGCGACGGTTCGCATACCTTCAATATTTCTACCTGTAGCATGTTTGTAGCTGCCGCCGCGGGTGCCAAGGTCAGCAAGCATGGTGGCCGCAGCGTCAGCAGCAAAAGCGGCAGCGCGGACGTGCTGGAGGCGCTGGGCGTCAACATCAACCTGTCGCCCGAGCGCATCGCCCAATGCATCCAGAACGTGGGCATCGGCTTTATGTTTGCGCCCAACCACCACAGCGCCATGAAGCACGTGGCCCCCATTCGCAAAGAGCTGGGTGTGCGCACCATTTTCAATATCCTGGGCCCGTTGACCAACCCGGCCAGCGCTCCCAACATCTTGATGGGCGTGTTCCACCCCGACTTGGTGGGCATTCAGGTGCGCGCCCTGCAACGCCTGGGTGCCGAGCATGCCGTGGTTGTTTATGGCCGCGACGGTATGGACGAAGTGAGCCTGGGCGCCGCCACCCTGGTGGGTGAGCTGAAAGACGGCGCGATTACCGAATACGACATCCACCCCGAAGATTTTGGCCTGCAAATGGCCAGCAGCCGCGCCCTGCGCGTAGAAACGCCCGAAGAATCCAAAGCCCTGCTGATGGCCGTGCTAAACAATTCCAGCGCACCCGAGCACAAAGCCGCCAAAGACATCGTGGTGCTCAACGCAGGTGTGGCCCTGTACGCCGCCAACGTAGAAAAAAGCATGAAAACCGGTATAAATAGTGCGCGAGCAGCTATTGAATCAGGAGCAGCAAAGGTAAAACTTGAACAACTCTTGCAAGCCACCCAAGCCACTGCTTAAAGACTTTTTCTACCCCTTCACATTTGCACCAACTAGTCTGCGCCATGGCTACACCCTCACTTCGCTTCGCCGCCAACCTGTCCATGCTCTACACCGAGCTGCCCTTCATGCAGCGTTTTGCTGCAGCTGCCCAAGACGGCTTCAAGGGCGTGGAGTTTTTGTTTCCGTATGCGTTTGACGTGCAAGCCATTGCAGCACAACTCAAACAACACGGTTTGCAGCAAGTACTTTTCAACACGCCTGCGGGCGGTGCCGATGCGGCGGGCATGAACACTGCCTGGGACGCAGGCATGCGCGGCACGGCGGCTGTGATGGGGCGCGAAGCAGAGTTTCAAGCGGGGGTATTGCGTGCGCTGGACTACGCACAGGTTTTAAACTGTCCTCGCATCCACGCGATGGCCGGGCTGTTACCCGAAGGTGTAAATGCAGACGAAGCGCGCCCCGTTGCGCAGGCCACGTATATCGCCAACCTGCGCTGGGCTGCGGCACAGGCCGCCAAGTTGGGCATTGCGGTGGTGATTGAACCGATCAACCAGCGCGACGTACCGCGCTTCTTTCTGAACCGCCAAGACCATGCCCATGCCATTGTGCAAGAGGTAGGTGCGCCGAATCTGCAAGTGCAAATGGACCTGTACCACTGCCAGATTGTGGAAGGCGATGTGGCGATGAAGCTGCGCCAGTATGTGCCGACCGGGCGTGTGGGGCACATGCAAATTGCGGGGGTGCCACAGCGGCACGAGCCGAACGTGGGCGAGCTGAACTATCCGTATTTGTTCAGCGTGATGGAAGAGCTGGGCTATGACGGCTGGATAGGTTGCGAGTACCGGCCTGCCCGAGGTGCTGTCGTCAATGGCACGACGGATGGATTAGGCTGGATGAGACTGGATTAAACTGGCTCAAAGCTTAAAGTCATAGCCAATCGTCATCGGTGCGTGGTCTGAAAACTTTTCGGTTTTGTAAATTTCTTCTTCCCGCGCAAGGTCAGCAAAGGCTGGAGTGGCCAGGTGGTAGTCCAACCGCCAACCCACGTTGTTGGCATAAGCCTGGCCACGCTGGCTCCACCAGGTGTAGCAAATGTCGGTAGTGTCGGGCTGCAAGCGGCGGTACACGTCGTGCATGCCTGCTCCTTGTGGCGATGTGTCCAGCAGTTTGGTCATCCAGGCGCGTTCCTCGGGTGTAAAGCCGCTGTTTTTCTGGTTGCTTTTCCAGTTTTTCAAGTCCACTTCCTTGTGCGCAATATTGATGTCACCACACAGCACAAACTCGCGCTTTTTCTTCAATGCCTGCAAGTGCGGGTACATCTTGCCTAAAAATCGAAACTTTGCCTCTTGCCGATCTGGCCCCGAGCTGCCGCTGGGAAAATAGCTGCTGATGACCGAGAATTTGCGCACGGGCGTGTCAAAGCGCAGTTCCACATAACGGCCCTCGCTGTCAAACTCGCCGCCGTCAAAGCCAATGATCACATTGCTGGGCGTGTGGCGCGTGTACACGCCCACGCCGCTGTAACCCTTTTTCTCGGCAAACTGAAAATGGCCCTGCATGCCCGCAATCTGCTCAAACTTGCCCGCCATATCGCTCGCCTGGGCCTTGATTTCTTGCACGCACATACAATCAGGGGCATACTTTTCAACCCAGGCCTCCATGCCCTTGGTAGCCGCCGAGCGGATGCCGTTGAAGTTGAGGCTGGTAATTTTGAACAGTGATTTTTTCATAACAACTCGATATGACAACGCAAGATAATAGTTTGGCTGTAGATTTTGTGCAATTTGCCGTGCAATCTGGTGTGCTGCGCTTTGGAGAATTTACAACCAAGGCCGGTCGATTGTCGCCTTATTTCTTCAACGCTGGCTTGTTTGACGACGGTGCCAAACTGGGCCGTCTGGCACAGTTTTATGCGCAGCGCATCATGGGCAGTAGTGTTGAGTTTGACATGCTGTTTGGCCCGGCTTACAAGGGCATTCCTTTGGTAGCTGCCGTCGCCATTGAGCTGGCCCGCCTGGGCCGTAACGTGCCCTATGCCTACAACCGCAAAGAGGCCAAAGACCACGGCGAGCGCGGCACCCTGGTGGGCGCGCCCGTGCAGGGCCGGGTGCTGATCGTTGACGATGTGATGTCGGCGGGCACAGCCGCCAAAGAGTCGATTGCCATCATCAAGGCAGCAGGTGCCACGCCGCATGCCGTGGCGATTGCACTGGATCGGCAAGAAAAAGCCACTGAAAATGGCCAGGATGTGCCACACAGTGCCGTGCAATACGTCACCAATGTGCTGGGCCTACAGGTTTGTGCGATTGCCACCCTGACCGATTTGCTGCAATACTTACAAAATAATGGGGCTGACATGGCCCAGCACCGCGTGGCAGTGCAAGCCTACCGTCAACGGTATGGCGTAGCCTGATGTTTTACAGCTATTGAACTTTCTAAACCGGTATGTCCCTACTTTTTCGCCCCTTGTGTGTCGCCCTGGTTTTGGCCAGTGCCGCTGGGTCGTGGGCGCAGCAACAAGGCGCGGGCGGCATTTACACCTGCGTAGACGCCAAAGGCCGCAAGCTCACATCCGACAGGCCCATTCCTGAATGCGCCGACCGTGAACAAAAAGAGTTAACCAGTACCGGCACCGTCAAGCGCACCGTGAAACCAGCGATGTCGGCTGAGGAGCGGCGCGTGGCCGAAGAAAAAGAAAAAGCCGAAGCTGAAGAGCGGCTACGCCTGTTGGAAGAAAAACGCAAAGACCGCGCTATATTGTCGCGCTACCCCAACCGCGCCGCGCATGACAAAGAGCGTGGCGAAGCATTAAGCCAGATTGACGTGGTAATCAATACTGCCAGCAAGCGGATTGCAGAGCTGGATTCGCAGCGCAAGTCGATCAATGCCGAACTGGAGTTCTACAAAAAAGACCCAGCCAAAGCACCCCTGTCGCTCAAACGGCAGACAGAAGACAACGACAACAACGTGGTGGCACAAAAGCGCTTTATCAGCGAACAGGATGGCGAAAAAAAGCGGGTTAATTCCCGTTTTGACGAAGAACTGGCTCGGCTGAAAACCCTATGGGCGGTTGCTGGCGGCGCAGCGATGGCAGCAGCCAGTTCTGCAGCTAAAAAGTAGGGTTTTCGGCCAATTGCCAGCGTGGATACTGCGCGGGCAGCTATTAAAAATATAGCGCCCACCTGCTGCACAACTACCGCAACTCAGCGTCCAGGCGCGCCTTGAGCAGCGCATTGACCTGCGCTGGGTTCGCCTTACCCTTGCTCGCCTTCATGGCTTGACCGACCAGGGCGTTGAACGCCTTGTCTTTGCCAGCGCGGTATTCGGTAACGTTGGCAGGGTTGGCGGCAATCACGTCGTCAATGATCTTTTCCAGCGCGCTGGAGTCATTCATTTGCTTGAGGCCTTTGGCTTCGATGATGGCATCGACATCGCCAGCCTCTTTGCTCCACAGCGCATCCAACACTTGCTTGGCGGCGTTGTTGGAAATGGTGTTGTCGGCAATGCGGGCAATCAACGCACCGAGCTGCACGGGCGACACGGGGCTAGCCTCGATGGCAATCGCATCTGCATTGATGCGGCGCGACACTTCGCCCATCACCCAGTTGCTGGCTAGTTTGGGTTGCTTGCATGCGGCACTGGTCGCTTCAAAATACGCCGCCATGGCTTTGCTTTGCGTCAACGTCGTTGCATCATATTCGGGCACGCCGTACTCGCGCACAAAGCGCGCAGCCATCACACGTGGCAGTTCGGTCATCTCAGCTTTCACGCGCTCTACCCAGTCGCGGCCAATTACCAAGGGCGGAAGGTCAGGGTCGGGGAAATAACGGTAGTCCGCAGCGTCTTCCTTGGTTCGCATCGCGCGTGTCTCACCCGTGTCGGGGTCAAACAGCACGGTCGCCTGCTGGATTTTTTTGCCATCTTCGATCTGCTCTATCTGCCAGCGCACTTCATAGTCGATGGCTTGTTGCATGAACTTGAAACTGTTCAGGTTTTTAATCTCGCGCCGCGTGCCCAGGTCAGCACCCGGTTTGCGCACCGACACGTTGGCGTCGCAGCGGAAACTGCCTTCTTGCATATTGCCATCGCAAATGCCAATCCAGGTGACGATTTTGTGCAGCTCTTTCGCGTAGGCCACGGCTTCGTCACTGGAGCGCATGTCGGGTTCGGTGACGATCTCTAGCAGCGGCGTGCCAGCGCGGTTCAGGTCAATGCCCGACTGACCCCGGCCATCGGAAGTGGACGCTCCCAAGCTCTTGTCCTCATGCAGTGACTTGCCAGCGTCTTCTTCCAGATGCGCACGTACCAGGCGCACGCTCTTTTTTTCGTCGCCCAGGTAAAACTCAATCGAACCACCTTGCACCACAGGGATTTCAAACTGGCTGATCTGGTAACCCTTGGGCAAGTCGGGGTAAAAATAGTTTTTGCGCGCAAAGATACTTTTCTCGGCAACATGCGCGCCGATAGCCAAGCCAAACTCAATGGCGCGCTCCACTGCGCCTTTATTCATCACTGGCAAGGTGCCAGGCAATGCCAAGTCCACCGCACAGGCTTGCGTGTTGGGCTCTGCGCCAAACGCCGTAGATGCACGGCTGAAAATTTTGCTCTGAGTTGAGAGCTGGGTATGCGTTTCAAAGCCGATGACGACTTCGTAGCCTTGAATCAATTTAGGAGAGGAGGCCATCTTAAAAACCCTCCGGTGTGCGTTGGTGAAAGTTGGTGGCAAGCTGCAACTGGTGCGCAACATTCAAGAGTTTTGCTTCGGCAAAATAGTTGCCAATCAGTTGTAAGCCCACTGGCATGTTGCCACCCGCTTGTGATAAAGCGAAACCCGCTGGCACGCTCATGCCGGGCAAGCCGGCAAGTGAGGCTGGCAATGTGAAAATATCGGCCAGGTAGTTGGCCACCGGGTCGTCCGATTTTTCGCCAATCTTCCACGCTACCGTGGGCGCGACTGGCCCAGCAATGATGTCGCATTGCTTAAAGGCTTGTTGAAAATCGTCGGCAATCATGCGGCGAATTTTTTGTGCCTGTAGATAGTACGCGTCGTAATAGCCGTGCGATAGCACATACGCGCCGATCATGATGCGGCGCTTGACTTCCTCGCCAAAACCTTCGCTGCGCGACTTTTTGTACATGTCGGTCAAGTCGTCAAACTTGGCGGCGCGGTGGCCAAACTTCACGCCGTCAAAACGGCTCAGGTTGGAACTGGCCTCTGCGGGCGCGATGGTGTAGTACACCGGAATGGACAGCTCGGTGCGCGGCAGGCTGATGGGCACCAACTTGGCCCCGAGCTTTTCGTATTCCTTCAAAGCGCGATCGACGCCAGCGCGCACATCAGCGCTTAAACCTTCACCAAAAAATTCTTTGGGAATGCCGATGCGCAGCCCTGCAATGCTGTCGTTCAGCGAGCGTGAATAGTCTTCGGCAGGCATGTCCAGCGAGGTGGAATCGCGGTCCAGATCAGGCCCGCACATGGCGGTGAGCAGCAGCGCGCAATCTTCAGCGCTGCGCGCCATCGGCCCGGCCTGGTCCAGGCTGGACGCAAAAGCCACCATGCCATAGCGCGATGCGCGGCCATAGGTGGGTTTGATGCCGGTAATGCCGCAAAACGCTGCGGGCTGGCGGATGGAGCCACCCGTGTCGGTGCCCGTAGCCGCAGCGCACAAACCCGCAGCCACCGCAGCCGCACTGCCGCCCGATGAGCCGCCAGGAATGCGCGATGTGTCCCACGGGTTGCGCACGTTGCCGTAAGCAGAGTTTTCATTGCTCGACCCCATGGCGAACTCGTCGCAATTGAGTTTTCCCAGTGTAATTGCGCCATTGTCAGCGAGTTTATTAACGATTGTGCTATCAAAAGGTGAGCGATAGTCTTTCAGGATTTTCGAACCCGCAGTGGTGCAGAAGTCGCGGGTCGCAAAAATGTCTTTGTGCGCAATCGGCACGCCCAGCAAAGGAGCGGTTTCGCCAGAGGCGATGCGTGCGTCTGCAACGCGGGCGTGCGCCAGCGTCACGCCTTCGTCGATGGCCAAAAAGGCACCCAACGCGGCATGCGCCTGCATGCGCCTTAAGAAGTGCTGCGATGCCTCCACAGAAGAAAGCTTTTTTGCCTTGAGTTCGCGCGCCAGTGTGGCCACGCCCATGTGGTGAATAGCTGTCATGGGCACCTCTTATTCGATGACTTTAGGCACTAAAAACAGGCCGCGTTCTACCGCAGGCGCGCTGCGCTGGTTAGCTTCGCGCTGATTGGGCTCGCTGGCCACGTCGTCGCGCAGGCGCAGGGCGATGTCTTGGATGGCGGCTACCGGGTGCGCCAGCGGCTCAATGCCTGTGGTGTCTACGGCGCGCATTTGCTCCACGATGTCGAAAAAACCGTTAATCTGGCCCAGCATGCGCCGGGACGCTTGTGGTGGCAGTTCTAGCCGCGCGAGGTGCGCGATACGGTCAATATCTTGCGAATTCAAGGACATAAGCTTTTCTCAGGGCAATCCATGCTCAAAAAGGCGAAGCGTCCGATAGTACGGCAAAGCTTTGTAAACCCTTGTTTCTGACATCAAAAATAAGAGCAAAAGCGGTCGTTTCCACCGGGCATCACACAGGCGATAGGGTATTATCCTGCCTTTGGTGCACCACTCTGTAAAATGGGTCAATTGCACTGAAATAACCAGGTTTAGAACCGTTTTTAAGAGATTTACAGCCGCCGCGCCGCCGAAGAGCGCACGGAGCTGGAGAGGATAATCAATGTTTTCAGCTTTTCGTCGGTATTTTTCTACCGATTTGGCGATCGACTTAGGCACTGCCAACACCCTGATTTTTGTACGTGACAAGGGCATTGTGCTGGACGAACCCTCTGTGGTGGCCATTCGACACGAAGGCGGCCCCCAAGGCAAAAAAACCATCCAGGCGGTGGGCCGTGAAGCTAAGGCCATGCTGGGCAAGGTGCCTGGTAACATTGAGGCCATTCGCCCCATGAAAGACGGCGTGATTGCCGACTTTACCGTCACCGAGCAAATGCTCAAGCAATTTATCAAGATGGTGCACCCGCGCGGCATGTTCAAGCCCAGCCCGCGCATCATCATTTGTGTGCCCTGCGGCTCTACCCAGGTAGAGCGCCGTGCCATCCGCGAAAGTGCACTGGGAGCTGGCGCTTCGGAGGTGTATTTGATCGAAGAACCGATGGCAGCCGCCATTGGCGCGGGCCTGCCTGTCAGCGAGGCCAGCGGCTCGATGGTGGTGGACATTGGTGGTGGCACCACCGAAGTGGGCGTTATCAGCCTGGGCGGCATGGTCTACAAAGGCTCGGTACGCGTGGGCGGTGACAAGTTTGACGAAGCGATCATCAACTACATTCGCCGTAACTACGGCATGTTGATTGGTGAACCAACCGCTGAAGCCATCAAAAAGAGCATTGGCAGCGCCTTCCCGGGCAGCGAAGTCAAAGAAATGGAAGTCAAAGGCCGCAACCTGTCAGAAGGCGTGCCGCGCAGCTTTACTATTTCCAGCAACGAGATTCTGGAAGCCCTGACCGACCCACTGAACAATATCGTCAGTGCCGTCAAGAACGCCCTGGAGCAAACCCCACCCGAGCTGGGTGCCGACATTGCCGAACGCGGCATGATGCTGACCGGCGGCGGTGCACTGTTGCGCGATCTGGACCGTTTGCTGGCCGAAGAAACCGGCCTGCCCGTGCTGGTGGCCGAAGACCCGCTGACCTGTGTGGTTCGCGGCTGCGGTATTGCGTTGGAACGCATGGAGCGCTTGGGCTCCATCTTCACCTCGGAATGATTACCACGTCCTACCGGAGACAAAGGCTGTGCCACTAGGCACTCTAGACCGCTCACCGCCCCCCTTCTTCAGGCAGGGTCATTCTGCGCTGACCAAGCTCATGTTTTTCAGCGCGTTAGCCCTATTTGTGATGGTGGCTGACGCGCGCTTCAAGATCACCCAGCCGCTGCGCGCCACACTGGCTACCGCCATTTACCCCTTGCAATGGGTCGTCCTGCGCCCGGTACAACTGGTGCAACGCGGCAGCGATTATTTTGAGTCTTTGCAGGCCGCCCAAAACTCGCAAGAGCAGGCGCGCATTAAGCTTGCCCTGCAAGCCCAGCGCGCTGCGCAGGTCGAACAGCTGAGCAACGAGAACAGCCGGCTGCGTAAATTGCTGACCCTGCGCGATCAACTGACCACACCGGCCCAGGCCGCCGAAGTGCTGTACGACTCCGCCGACCCCTATACACGCCGCGTGGTGGTGGACAAAGGGCAAATACATGGGGTGCTGGCAGGCTCACCCGTGATCGACGAGTCAGGCGTGCTGGGCCAAGTCACACGGGTCTACCCTCTGGTCAGCGAGGTCACCCTGGTGATTGACCGGGATCACGCTATTCCGGTGCTCAATACACGCACCGGTGCGCGCAGTGTGGCCTACGGCGACCCACTCTACCAGGGCGGCAGTCTGGAGTTGCGCTTTATGGCGGGTAACGCAGACGTGCAACAAGGTGATGTGCTCTCGACCAGCGGGGTAGATGGCGTGTACCCACCCGGCTTGCCTGTAGCCCGCATTGATAAAATTGAGCGCCGCGCAGACTCTGCCTTTGCGCGCATTTATTGCCAGCCCCTGTCTTTGATTCATGGTGTTAAACACGTCATGCTGCTCAGCCCGGTTGCTACGCAAATACCCGACAGACCCAGCGTAGAGCCTGCGCAGACAGCTCCTAAAAAAGGAGCAAAAAAATGATCATGCGCCAAGGCCAGCAGTTATTGATGCCAGCTAACCCCTTGTTTGTCTGGGGCAGTTTGCTAGCCGCATTGCTGCTGAATTTTTCGCTCGACAGCATATTTGGCAGGGCCGTATGGGTGCCTGACATGGTAGCTATTACCCTGGTGTTTTGGACGGTGCACCAGCCACGGCGTGTCGGCATTGGCGTAGCCTTTATTTTTGGCCTGTGCATGGACGTGCACCAGTCCGCCTTGCTTGGCCAGCATGCCTTGAGCTATACCGTATTGTGCTTTGGTGCCATCACCATCCACCGCCGCTTGCTATGGTTCAGTGTGCCGTCGCAGGCCTTGCAGGTACTGCCGCTGTTTGCGTTGGCCCATGCGCTGGAGCTAGGCATACGCATGGCGTCTGGGGGTATTTTTCCAGGCCTGCCTGTGCTGTTTACACCAGTGATAGAGTGCGTCTTATGGCCTGTGGTGACGATTATTTTGTTAGCCCCACAGCGCCGTGCACCAGATCCAGATGCCAACCGGCCTCTGTAACGCATAGCCATGACAGAACTACGCAATGTCGAAGCTGAGTTGTACCGCTTTCGCAATCGGGTGGTGATTGCGATTGTGGTGGTGTTGGCGGCATTTACCCTGCTAGCCTCGCGCCTGGTCTGGTTACAGGTGTTTCGCCATGAAGACCTGAACGAACAAGCCGAGAGTAACCGTACAGCTATCGTACCCATTGTGCCCAACCGGGGCTTGATCCTGGATCGCAACGGCATCGTATTGGCCACCAATTATTCGGCCTACACACTGGAAATCACGCCGTCCAAAGTGGCGAATCTGGAAGAGACGATTGACCAGTTGCATTCAGTTGTCGAAATCAGTGCCCGAGACCGCAGGCGCTTTAAAAAACTCATGGACGAGTCTAAAAGCTTTGAGTCTTTGCCAATCCGCACTCGCCTGTCTGACGAAGAAGTGGCCCGGTTTGCAGCCCAGCGTTTTCGATTTACTGGCGTAGACATCAAGGCGCGCCTGTTTCGCACTTACCCTTATGGCGAGCTGGCCAGCCATGTGATTGGCTACATAGGCCGCATCAACCAAAAAGAAAAAGAAGCACTGGAAGATTTGCCTGAAGAAGAACAAGTCAACTACAAAGGCACCGACTACATTGGCAAGCTGGGTGTAGAGCAAAGCTTTGAGCAGCAATTGCACGGCGTCACGGGTGTCGAAGAAATGGAAACCTCAGCCGGTGGCCGCGCCATTCGCAAGCTGGCCAGCAACCCTGCCACACCAGGCAATACGGTGCAGCTGTCGATCGACATCAAGCTACAAAAGCTGGTGGAAGACATGTTTGGCGAACGTCGGGGCGCGCTGGTGGCCATCGACCCACGCAACGGCGAGGTGCTGGCCTTTGTCAGCAAGCCTACGTTTGACCCCAATTTGTTTGTTGAGGGTATTGACACTGAAAACTGGCAGTACCTCAGTGAGTCTATCGACAAACCCTTGTTGAACCGGGCCCTGCGCGGCACCTACCCGCCAGGCTCAACGTATAAGCCCTTCATGGCCATGGCAGCGCTGGAGACAGGCAAGCGCTCCCCCAGCACCATCATCAACGACGCGGGTTCCTGGACCTTTGGCGGCCACACTTTTCGCAGCCATGGCGACGGCGGGCTGGGTGCGGTAGACATGTACCGCAGCATCGTCAAGTCCAGCAACGTGTATTACTACTCGCTAGCCAACGAGCTGGGCGTGGACGCCATGTACGAATTTATGAAACCTCTGGGCTTTGGCCAGATTACCGGTATTGACGTGCAAGGCGAAGTGCGCGGTGTGCTGCCCAGCACCGAATGGAAACGCAACGCCTACAAACGCCCCGAGCAGAAAAAATGGTATGCAGGCGAGACCATCTCCCTGGGTATTGGCCAGGGTTACAACACCTTCACCATGCTGCAACTGGCCCAAGCCACCGCCATTTTGGCCAACGCGGGCATCAAACACAAACCCCGCCTGGTCATAGCCACGCAAGACTCCGTGAGCAGTGTGGGGGTTCCAACGCCTGCCTCGCCACCGCAAGACCTGGGTTATAAACCCGAAAACGTTGCCGTGGTGCGCCGTGCACTCGTAGGCGTGACGCAAGAAGGCACCTCGGCCAGGGTTTTTGCAGGCGCTGGCTATTTGAGTGGCGGCAAAACCGGCACTGCACAAGCAGTGACCATCGGCCAAAAAGAAAAATACCAGGCATCCAAGCTGGAAGAACACCAGCGTGACCACGCTTTGTACATGGCCTTTGCGCCTGCTGAAACGCCGCAAATTGCCCTTGCGGTGGTGGTAGAAAATGCCGGTTTTGGTGCAGAACACGCAGCACCCATCGCACGCCGCGTGTTTGACTACTGGCTGCTCAAACAATACCCCAACGAGCAAGACATGGCGGCTGTACAAAAAGGACAGGCCAGTGCGCCCATTGGCAAACCGTTGTCAGCAGCAGACATTCCCTGGCCACCCGCTGGTACAACCGCTGTGGGCACCATACTCACGGCCACCATGACGGTTGCAGTGAGTCCAGCGCTAAGTGCAACCATTGCCCCAGCCACCACAGCAAGCAACGGACTGATGGCCGCCAAACGCTGATATGTGGCGCAAAAGAAAAAGCCAGCCGGGTAGGCTGGCTTTTTCTTTTGCGCAGTGTGCTGTCGATCGGTATCTGCAGACTACGCCGTTTTTGTCTCCTCAAGCCCTCAGGTTTGGCCACACGCCAAACAGAAGTGAATTGACTATAGCTGTACTACTCTATCTGTGCATTGGGACTTTCCCTCTGCAAACGTTCCCTTGCAAAGCCAGCCCATTCGCTATGCGAACTACGCTTGCATACGCAGCAAGCAGCCATCGCGCATAAAAAAAGGCACCTCAAGGGTGCCTAGGTTCGCTAGGCTCGAAGCATGCCCGAGCTTAGCGAAAGTCTTAAATCACGTGAACCGTGGATTAAAACTCGTAGTTCAAACGCACGCGAATTGAATTGTCCTTCAGCGAAGCGCCATTCACGTTACCAGAGTTGGTGGCCTTAGATGTAGAGAATGCAGGCGTAACAAAAGCGTTCTTGATGTCAAACAAAGGCATTTTGTACGATGCATGCAGTGTAGTGATCTTCTCAGTAGGGTTGCCGGCCAATTTGTTGTTGCCAACAACCACACCAGCGAAGAAAGGACCGACCAGCGCGTTCAGGCCAAATGCGTTCTTCTTCAGCTCAGTGGCTGACTTAATGGTAGCGTTTGCAAAGTCGCCAGTGAGTTTGAAGCCACCAAAATCATAAGCACCCGTCAAACCAAAGCCGGTGAATTTGTCAGAAGCAGCAGGCGAAATGGCGGTCAAGATCTTGCCGGATTCAAGGCCAGCAGCCAGAGACAATGGGCCGTTGGCGTATGAAACGACTGGGCGGAAGCCTTTAGCGGCGCCCACAACTTTGGTCTCGACTAGACCCAACTCAAGCGCCAAGCCGCCGCCCAAAGCCAGTGTGCCAGCAGCGTGGAACTGGTTGTCGCCCTTACG
Source organism: Polaromonas sp. (assembly GCA_043774625.1). Lineage (GTDB taxonomy): Bacteria > Pseudomonadota > Gammaproteobacteria > Burkholderiales > Burkholderiaceae_C > JAAFIP01. Next base: position 41,255 of record JAYVTG010000091.1, read on the forward strand.
GCCGCGCAGCAGGTTGGTTTTGTAAATGCTACCGGCATCATTCACCACGGTGTCTTGGGAGATGGGGAACATGTCAAAAGCTTCAAAACGGCCCAATTTCAAACCGCTGCCAGAAGCACTGTTCACGCTGATCCACATGTCATCAGTAGCCACGCCGCCAGTCTTTTGCGCCAAAAAGGACGCACGACCAGATACTGTAACGTCTTTGCCAGCTTTGCCAGAAGCATTGAATTCGACACGACCACCTTGTGTGAGGCCAGCGTTCGTTGTGTCTTTGGTCAGCGAACCGCTGCGAAGCGTGTTGTCCAATTCGATGTTGGCGCTGTAGTCAGCAGCATGTGCGGTGCCAGCCAAGGCGATGATAGCGACAGCAATTGCCGATGTAGTTGCAGAAAATTTCATGGTTTTTTCCAAGTTCAATAGTTAATATTACGCATCTGTCACCACACTGCTGTGGCTTTTCATGCTCGGTTTAAGGTACAAAATTTTTATCGCCATACGAAATTCAATTTTGTAGCCAAAAATTTATTGTGGCGTTAGCCCCGAATAAACGGCTTGCTTTGGCCATTGCCAAAAGCGTGATTGTGTACAACATCGTAATAAGGTTACTACTTTAGTTACATAACTTTATGCTGATCGTTTAACACCGCATTGTCTTCCTCGTAGTTTTACTCATTAGCGGTCTTCATGACATAAGCTAACTCCTCTGTTTCCTGGACCACATTCATGGTTCGTTTGGTTACAGTAACTTTATACCTTGCAAGGTAATCAATTTGTCATAAATCACACATTCTGGATGTGAAATTTTGCGAATGTGTCGTCCAGAAGCATCAAACCGGTGCAGATTAGCGGACAAAATTCGCATCCTCGCGCCGTAACGCAGCCGTAAAAACCGTTATTTGATGGCTTAAATCCAGGGCATATCAGGGGCGGCAGGGCAATTGCATGGAAAATAGCACCCATGACCTTTCAACCCTATACCCGCGGTGCCGCTTTGCCCGCCATACTCTTGCAGCGCATTGCCATTCTGGATGGCGCCATGGGCACGATGATTCAGCGGTTCAAGCTAGGCGAAGCGCAGTACCGGGGTGCAGGCCTCAAGGGTGCCAGCGCCGAGCAACTGGCGCGCTTTGCCCACTTTCATAAAGACATCAAGGGCAACAACGAACTGCTCAGCCTGACGCGCCCCGACGTGATCAGCGACATTCACGAAGCCTACCTGGCTGCGGGTTGCGATTTGATCGAGACCAATACCTTTGGTGCCACCACGGTGGCGCAGGCCGACTACGACATGCAAGACTTGGCGCGCGAGATGAACCTGCAGTCGGCCAAGCTGGCGCGTGCTGCCTGCGACAAGTTTTCCACCCCAGACAAGCCGCGCTTTGTGGTGGGCGCTTTAGGCCCCACACCCAAAACAGCCAGCATCAGCCCCGACGTGAACGACCCCGGCGCGCGTAATGTGAGCTTTGAAGAGCTGCGCGCAGCGTATTACGAGCAGGTGGAGGCCTTGGTAGAAGGCGGGTCTGACGTGCTGCTGGTCGAGACGATTTTTGACACGCTGAACGCCAAGGCTGCGCTATTTGCCATTGACGAATATTTTGACGCCAGCGGTGAACGCTTGCCGCTCATTATCAGCGGCACGGTGACCGACGCCTCGGGCCGCCTGCTGTCAGGCCAAACCGTCACCGCCTTTTGGCACAGTGTGCGCCACGCGCAGCCACTGGCAATAGGCCTAAACTGCGCTTTAGGCGCGGCGCTGATGCGCCCCTACATCACCGAGCTGGCACGGGTGGCCAGCGACACATTTATCAGCTGCTACCCCAATGCTGGCTTGCCCAACCCGATGAGCGACACCGGTTTTGACGAAACGCCCGAAGTGACATCGCGCCTGCTGCACGAGTTTGCCAAGGAAGGCTTGGTCAATATTGTGGGCGGCTGCTGTGGCACCACGCCCGAGCACATCAACGCGATTCGGCTGGCGGTGGAACCCCTGCCAGCGCGCAACCTGTCGCAGGGGTATTTTTACAAAGAAGCCGCTTGATGAAGTGCCTGCGCCCACACCTTCACTTGGTTATTCAACGCAGTAATTACTATTAATTTCATAGCTGCTTACGCAGTATTGACGCTGGTAACCGGGTAGTTATGCACCATAAATGCATTGCATCCCTGCTCGAGCCGCCTTTGGCAAAATTACTGGCACCGGCTATAGTTTCAAAATACCCATGGGAGTAAAAAATGAGTGATCTGATTGCGTTTATCGGCGGCGGCAACATGGCCAGCGCCATCATCGGCGGGCTGATTCGCCAAGGCACGCGGCTGGCCAATATTGCTGTCGTGGAGCCTTTTGACCAGGCGCAAGCCAAGCTGAAAAATGACTTTGGCATTGTGGCTATGCAAGCGCCTTCTGCTGCGCTGGCATCGGCTGGCATGGTGGTGTGGGCGGTCAAGCCGCAGACTTTTAAAGAAGCGGCCTTGCAGGCGCGCTTTCACACCAAAAAAGCACTGCACTTTAGTGTGGCAGCGGGTATTCGCAGCGACACGATTGCCCACTGGCTGGGCACCGAGCGCGTGGTGCGCGGCATGCCCAACACGCCTGCCTTGATTGGCAAAGGTATCACCGCGATGTTTGCGCGCACTGCGGTCACTGCCGATGACAAGAAAAACGTAGAGCAAGTGATCGCCACCACGGGCGACTCTATGTGGCTAGACAATGAAGCGCATCTGGACGCGGTCACGGCCCTGTCTGGCTCTGGCCCGGCGTATGTGTTTTACTTTATCGAGGCGATGATTCAGGCGGGTGTGGACATGGGGCTGACCCTGGACCAGTCGAGAAAGCTGGCTATTGGCACGTTTGGTGGAGCGAGCGAACTGGCGCGCACATCACCCGAGACACCCGCTGTATTGCGCCAGCGCGTCACATCCAAAGGCGGCACCACCTACGCGGCTATTACGTCGATGGAGCAAGACAACGTAGCCACGATGTTCATGCGGGCTATGCATGCCGCCAAGCACCGGGCCAAGGAGCTGGGGGACGAGTTTGGCAGGTGAGTTTCAGTAGTTATTTCAAGACAGGCTCGCTGTAGTCATCGCCAAAGCCAAAATCGGTTTGCAGCCCTGCTGGTGGCCAAGTGCCTGCGGCCACTCGCCGCTCAAACCAGCGGTGCATGGCCGCATCGTCTACTGCGTATTCTCCGCGCGCCGATTTCCACACCATAGCCGGTGAGCGTTGCCGCAACGCCTCCAGCGCGCTCTGCGCTTTCTGAGGGGCCACGGCAACCCCTGCTTTATCGCGATAAAAACGTAACGCTTCAGCGTCATAGGGGCGAAAGCGTTGCCCCTGCGCCAGTAACCGCCAAAGCACGCCCCGCTCTACAACTTTGAGACTTAAATAATCCGACTCCATTTGCGACTCGTCATCGGCCTTACGTTGCTCTGCCGCTTGCACCACTGCTGGTTCAAATCGCATCGTCAAAGCGGCCAAAGGGCTTAGAGCTTGACCCAGTGCTTCCATAAAAAACTGGGGGCGGCAGCCAAAACTTTGAAAAGCTTGCATCAAAGCGCTTGTGTCTATGGGCATCAGGTCTGGTCTCTGTGCCTCAATTAGGCGGGTAATGTGCGCCATAAAGTCAGGTCCCAGCTCGGGCATACGCTGAATTTGGGAACCGTAAAATGGCGCGCCATTCGTATTGACCAGGCGCAACAGCTTGTCACGATCCGAGCCCGACATGACCAACATTAAGTTAATGGTGCCTGGGCCGTTCAACTGATCTCGTGCCGACTTCAGAGCTGCCATGGCAGCCTCACCCGCTTCGCTAGTCAATGCATGCTGTGCTTCGTCAACGATCAGGGCTATGGGGGCCTTGGCTGCTTCATGCAAGGCGCGCAGAGCCTCCGGTAGTGTGGTGCCATCGATTTTGCCGATTTTGCTGGTGTCTATCTTCAAAGCACCGGCGATGCTCACACTCTCCAGACCAGCCGTTCTGGCTAGCTTGGCCACCCGCCCCAAATGTGGTTGCAGCGCTCGGCCGATAGCTTCGGCCACTAATATTCCGGGGTCTCGGCGCTGGTCTGACCACAAGTCTACGTAGACCACCACGACCCCTTGGCGCTTTAGCGCAGGTTGCAAGTCGGCCTGTAAGAACGTAGATTTTCCGGTGCGCCTGGGTGCCGCCAAAAAAAGCCCATTGTGAGCATCACCAAACGTGGCCTTGCCTTGCAAGGCCGTCACCAACTCGTCGGCCAAGACAGTTCGGGGAAAATGGATCATATAATTAGCTCAAATTAATAATTTATCTATAATTTATCAAATAAAAAATAAAAGTCAATAATTTTATACATTTGATCTCCACCATGGTCGTTTGACAAATAAAACGACTCTATAGTTGCGGGTTACATCGTGGCTACGAAGCTGTTTTTGCTATTTATATAATAGCAGTTTGCGCATTATCTATATGGACTATCGGCTGTTTATCTAACCACGTCAAACCTAGCGGACAGCCCCAACACATTTGCCAAACACCTTCCAAAACCCCGCATCCTGGGTTGCGGCAAAATTGATCCGCATCAGGGTGCTGGGCTGCCTGCTGGCGTGAAACAAGGCGCCCGGTGCCAATAAATAGCCTTCGTCCAGCATCCGCAGCGCCAGTGCGTCGGTGTCCACACCCGTGTCTACCCAGCCAAACAAACCTGCAGGCTCGGCAGCAAAAGTGCAACCCGCTTGCGTAGCCAGTTTGACGCTACGCGAGCGGGCGGCGTCTAGCCGGGTGCGGATGCGTTCGGCGTGGCGGCGCAGGTGGCCTTGTTCTATGCAGATGGCCATGGCTTTTTCCAGCAGGGCCGGGGTGGTCAGCGTGGCCAGGAGCTTGGTGTCCAGCAAGCGCTCGGTCAAGTCGGCCGGGGTGGCCATGTAGCCAACGCGCCAGTTGGGGGCGAGGATTTTGGCAAAACCGCTCACATAAATCGTGCGCTGCAAACCGTCCAGCGCACTCAGGCGCGTGGCGTGTGCGGGGGCGATGTGGCCATAGGTGTCGTCTTCTACGATATGAAAGTGGTGCTGATTGGCCAACTGCAACACGCGGTGCGCGCTGGCGGGGGTGAGGCAGTAGCCGGTAGGGTTGTGGAAAACGCTCACGCTGACGTACAGCTTGGGGGCGTGCTCTTCGCAATAGCGGGCCATCACGGCGAGGTCGGGGCCATCGGCGCGGCGCGGTACCGGCAAAATGCGCATGCCCAGGGCATCCAGACGTGCAAACTCGACCGCCCAACCGGGCTCTTCCACCATCACGCAGTCGCCCGCCTTGAGCAGGGTGCGGCTCACAATGTCTAGTGCGTGCGTGGCGCCCACGGTGGTGATGATGCGGTCAGCCCCCACGTCCAGCGACAAATCGCGCAGCTTGGCGGACAACGCCTCGCGCAGGCCTGTGTCGCCCATGGGTTCGCCGTATTTCAGGCTCATGTCCAGCAGGGCTTTGTTGTTGGTGACCTTGCGCACGGCGTTGGCCAAAAAGTCGGACTGCAGCCAGTCGGGCGGAATCACGCCCATACCGGGCTGGGTGTGCCCCAGGCCACGGTGGAACATGGCGCGTATGAGGGTAGTGGCGTCAAAACGGGTCTCGGTGCGCAGCGGCGTGTCTGCGCCATTGCGCATGGCAACGGCCATGAGCAGATTGTCTTTTGCTATATTTTCAGTAGCTGCTCGCGCACTATTTACGCTGGCATTGGCGGTATTTCTTTGCAAATCGCGTACATAAAAGCCTTTTTGGCGGCGCGCTTCGACCAAACCACTGGCCACCAGCTGGTCATACGCCGCCACTACGGTATGCGGGCTGACACCGTGCTGCGCAGCGCACTGGCGCACACTGGGCAGGCGAGTGCCGCTGGCCAGCAGGCGGTTGCGAATGCGCTCGGCAAAACGCTGGGCCAGTTGCTCGGTCAGGCTAAGAGACGATGCGCGCATCAGCATAGGGGGCTCCTTGTTGTAAGGACGTGGGTTGTCTGTACCTGCAAAATGACCAGTACAGCAGGCACAACTGCCATGCTGTACTGTACTGGTTCTGTATTGCTCTGTACAGTACATTGAACAGTCTGAGAATGTGCCACGCGCCCCACCACACATGCAAAAAACCGTTTCTGCCCTCGACGCCCTGCTCTTGCTGCTGGTGATGTTCATCTGGGGCAGTAATTTTGTGGTGATGAAGCTGGGTTTGAGTGAATTTGACCCACTGCTCATTACCTGCCTGCGCTTTACGCTGTCGGCACTGCCCTTGGTTTTTTTCATCAAGCGGCCTACCGTGCCCATGCGCTTGGCTGCGGCCAATGGTCTGCTGCTTGGCTGCGGTCAGTTTGGTTGCCTGTTTTTTGCCTTGCGCGGTGACATCACGCCCGGGCTGGCGTCGTTGCTGATGCAACTGCATGTGTTTCTCACCATCATCGCATCGGGTTTTGTATTTCAGGAAAAAGTGTCACAGCGCCAAGTGTTGGGCCTGCTGGTGGCGTCGGCGGGCCTGGCTCTGGTGGGTTGGCATATTGGCGGTGACCTGACAGTGCGCGGCCTGTGGTTGATCCTGGCTGCCACCGGGTTTTGGGCGCTGTCCAATTTGCTGGTCAAGCAGGTGTCCAAACAGTCTGCGGTCAAGATCGACATGTTGTCGTTCATTGCCTGGGGCAGCTTGTTTGCCATCATTCCCCTGGCCCTGTTGGCGCTGGCGAGCGCCGGGCCCGCGCTGGTGCTACAGCAGCTGAAGCACGCCACCTGGCTGGGCTGGAGCGCCGTGGTGTGGCAGGCCGTGGGCGCCAACTTACTCGGCTTTGCGCTGTGGAGCATGCTCATGGCCAAGTACCCGGCCAGCGTGGTCACACCGTGGGCACTTTTGGTGCCGGTGTTTGGCATGGCGTCGTCGGCCCTGTACTTTGGCGAGTCGTTTCCGCCCTGGAAGTTTGCGGTGTTTGCATTGGTGATGGGCGGCATTGCACTGGCCAGTTGGCCGGTGCGTGCGCGTGCGCCGGGGGCCACGGCATGAGCTGGCAAGAGTTTACGGCGCTCTTGGTGCTGGGCACGGCCATGAGCTTTTCGCCGGGGCCCAACACCACGCTGTCTACCGCGCTGGCGGCTAACCGGGGTTTGCGCGGTGCCATGCATTTTGTCTGCGCCGTGCCGGTGGGTTGGGGTGTGCTGCTGAGCCTGTGCGCCGCTGGCCTGGGCGCCCTGCTGCTGGCCGCGCCTGCATTGGCACTGGCCGTGAAGGTCATTGGCATCGCGTATTTGCTGTGGTTGGCGTACAAATTGTCCAGCGCCGGTTCCATGGGGCAAACCGACAGCAGCCGATTGAACGTGACGTTTTGGCAAGGCGCGGCGCTGCAGTTTGTCAACATCAAGGCGTGGATGTTTGCGCTCACCGTGGTTGCGGGCTGGATAGCGGGCAGACCCGACGCCTTGCTGCGCATGGCCACCGTGCTGCCCACGCTGATGTTTTTTGCCTTCATCAGCAACCTGGCCTACGCCGCCATGGGGGCCTTGCTGCGCGATTGGCTTGCAATGGGCGCGCGCCTCTTGTGGTTTAACCGTGCTATGGCCGTCGTGTTGGTGATGACGGCGTGGTGGATGTGGGAAATTTGACGATGACGATGACGATGACGACGACGATGACGAACGCGAGCAAAGCGCAAGAAACCAAAGGTCTGTGGCTGGGCCTGTTGGGCGTTGTCATTTTTGCCGCCACCCTGCCCATGACCAAACTGGCGGTAGGTAGCGTCAATGCGCCACAACTCTCGCCCTGGTTTGTCACCTTTGGCCGCGCAGCGGTGGCGGGGGTGTTGTCGGTCGGGTATCTGCTGTGGGCGCGCTCGCGTGGCAAGTTGAATGTGCCCGTGCGCAGCGAATGGCCAGCGGTGGCCGTGACCGCATTTGGCGTGATTGTGGGTTTCCCGTTGTTTTTGGCGCTGGCTTTGCGCTATGTGCCCAGCACGCATGGCGCGGTAGTCACCGCCCTGCTGCCGCTGTCAACCGCGGTGCTGGGCGCGCTATGGTTTCACCAGCGGCCATCCACGGGCTTTTGGGTGTGTGCGGTGCTGGGCAGCAGTTTGGTGCTGGCCTTCATGGTGTGGCGCGCAGGTGGGCTGTACCTCGGTGCGGCCAATATTTTTCTGATCATCGCCATGACCACGGGCGCGCTGGGCTATATCGGCGGCGCACAGCTCACGCCGCGTCTGGGATCTGAACAGGTGATTTGTTGGGTACTGGTCTGCGGCCTACCGCTCACCGTGCCGATGGCGCTGTGGAATGCGCCGTCTCATCCCGGCAGCATCCACGCCATGAGCTGGATGGGGTTTGCCTATGCAGCCCTGTTTTCCATGTGGATCGGCTTTTTTGCCTGGTACCGCGGCCTGGCTTTGGGCGGCGCGGTACGTGTGAGCCAGGTGCAACTGGTGCAACCCTTCATTGCCTTGGTATTTGCGGTGCCGCTGTTGGGCGAGAAGATCGACCTGTTGACGCTGGGCTTTGCGGTGGCTGTGATCGGCACCGTGTTTGTCGGCAAACGTATGCCGGTAAAGGCTTGAAACCACCATGAAAGTGTCTATTGACCAAGCGTTAAAACGCTTGCCCGCGGCGCCCACCCCCACGTTCCCGCAGGGCGCGCCGTTCGTCACCATGCTGGCGGGCGGCACCATGAGCGTCGAAGTGTTTGCGCCCAAAGGCAAAGACCTACAGCAGCCCCACACGCAAGACGAGTTGTATTTTGTGCAGCGGGGCAGCGGTGAGCTGGTCATCAACGGGCAACGCTTTACTGCTGCGCCGGGTGAAGCATTTTTTGTGGCTGCGGGTGTACAACACCAGTTTGAAAACTTCAGCGACGATTTTGTGACCTGGGTGGTGTTTTACGGCCCGCAAGGAGGAGAGTGAATGTCTATGCAATGGAAACTGGCCGCGCGCGCCGAGAAAATGAACCCGTCGGTCATCCGCGAGATTTTGAAGGTGACCGAAAAGCCCGGCATCATCAGCTTTGCTGGCGGGCTGCCATCACCGCAAACCTTCCCGGTGTCTGAATTTGCCAAGGCCTGTGCGCAGGTGCTGGGAGACGATGGCGTGGCAGGAAAAACGGCGCAAGGCATTGCCAGCAACGCCCGTGCATCACTGCAATATGCAGCGAGCGAAGGCTACCCTGCCCTGCGGGAATGGGTGGCCCAGTCTCTGCCCTGGGAGGTGGACCCCGCGCAGGTGTTGATCACCACCGGCAGCCAGCAGGGCCTGGATTTGGCTGCGAAAATCTTGATTGACGCGGGTAGCAAAGTGCTGGTAGAAACGCCCACTTACCTGGGTGCGCTGCAAGCCTTTACGCCGATGGAGCCGCAGTTTGTCAGTGTGTGCAGCGATGCACAAGGCATTGACGTGGATGACCTGGTGGCCAAAGCCGCAGGTGCACGGTTTTTATACGTGCAGCCGAACTTTCAAAACCCCACAGGCCGCACCATGAGCGAAGCGCGACGTGCAGCGCTGAGCGCAGCCGCTGCAAAACTTGGCTTGCCGATTCTGGAAGACAACCCCTATGGCGAACTGTGGTTTGACGCACCACCGCCCGCGCCTCTGGCCGCGCGCAACCCTGATGGCTGCCTGTACATGGGCAGCTTTTCCAAAACACTCGCGCCGGGTTTACGCCTGGGGTTTTTGGTCGCACCCAAAGCGTTGTACCCCAAGCTTTTGCAAGCCAAACAGGCTGCAGACTTGCACACGCCCAGCTTTAACCAGCGCGTAGCGGCACAGGTATTGAACAGCGGCTTTATGGAGCAGCATGTGCCCAGCATTCGCGCACTGTACAAAGCGCAGCGCGATGCGATGCTGGCCGCACTGAAGCGCGAAATGCAAGGCCACGGATTGGAGGGTGTGAGCTGGAACGAACCCGATGGTGGCATGTTTTTGTGGGTGCAACTGCCCAAGCATATCAACGCAGTAGACATGCTACCCAAAGCCGTGGAACGCAACGTGGCCTACGTGCCTGGCGCTGCGTTTTACGCCGACAACGCGCAGCACAACACGCTGCGCTTGTGTTTTGTTACTGCGACGGTAGAGCAGATCGACACGGGGATAGCGGCGCTGGCCAAAACCATCAAGGAGCTATTGGCGTGAGTACGATGCTAAAAATCTGGGGTCGCATCAGCTCCCTAAATGTACGCAGAGTCGTGTGGACAGCGCAGGCCTTGCAGATTCCGTTTGAGCGCGTGGACGCGGGTCTGCGCTATGGCGTGGTGAAAACGCCAGAGTACATGCAAAAGAACCCGAACTCGCTGGTGCCGCTCTTGGAAGACGGTGATTTTGTGTTGTGGGAGAGCAATGCGATTGTGCGTTACCTGTGCGCCAAGCATTCGCTGGGCAAGATGTACCCTGAAAATTTACAGCAGCGCTTTGACGCCGAGCGCTGGATGGACTGGCAACAAACTACATTCAACCCTGCTGGTGGCCCCGCTTTTATGCAGTACTTTCGCACCCCACTCGATCAGCGCAATGCCGAGGTCATTGCCAAATCAACAGCCGCTACAGAAAACGTGTTGGCCATGTTGGACGCACATTTAGCAACCCACGCCTACATGGCGGGCGATGCACTCACCATGGCCGATATTCCGATTGCCAGCGAAATCCACCGCTGGTGGGAGCTACCGCAACCACGCCCTGTGTTTGTAAACGTCGAACGCTGGTATGCACACATCCTCAAGCACCCGGCCAGCAAGGGCGTGTATGACTTTGCATTGACACCGAGTATGTACCTATGAAAACCAGAGCCTTCAACCAGGTAGATGTGTTTACCGCTGTGCCGTATTTTGGCAACCCGCTGGCGGTGGTGCTGGACGGAACAGGGCTGTCTACCGAGCAGATGCAGCACTTTACCAACTGGACGAATTTGAGCGAATGCACCTTCGTGCTGCCGCCTACGCATGCCGATGCGGACTACCAGGTGCGCATTTTTTGCCCAGGCCGCGAGCTGCCGTTTGCCGGGCACCCCACGCTGGGCACTTGCCACGCGTGGTTGCAGGCGGGTGGTAAACCCAAGGCTGAACATGTGGTGCAGGAATGTGGTGTGGGACTGATCAAGATCAAGCACGATACAGCTTCAGGTCGCTTGGCTTTTGCGGCACCGCCACTCATCAAAGGTGGGCCGCTCGATGAAGCGGATGTCGCGCTGATCGCACGCGGTCTGCGAGTGCAACGCAATGACATCGTCGCCCACAGCTGGTGTGACAACGGGCCACAATGGCGCGGCGTCATGCTCAAGGACGCAGACCAGGTAATGGCGCTCACACCAGACGCCGCTATTTTGGCGGGGCTGGACGTGGGCGTGGTGGGTGCACAAACGCCGGGCAATTTCACCGCGTTTGAAGTGCGCGCCTTCTTCCCCGGCAACAACGGTATGACCGAAGACCCGGTAACCGGCTCACTCAACGCGGCGCTGGCGCAATGGCTGATTGGCGCTGGCCTGGCCCCCACGCAGTATGTTGCCGCGCAAGGCACCGCGCTGGGCCGCGCCGGGCGCGTACATGTGCAGCAACAAGGCGATGACATCTGGATTGGCGGCAGTTCGGTCACCTGCATCAGCGGCACGGTGAGCCTGTAAAACACTGAACCAATGACCGCGCAAATAGACCATCTCGTCGTTGTGGCGCACAGCCTTGAGCAAGGCGTTGCCTGGTGCGAAGCCACGCTGGGCATCACGCCGGGGCCGGGGGGTGAACACGCCTTGTTTGGCACCCATAACCGGTTGTTCAAGCTTGCCACGCCAGAATATCCGACAGCATATCTTGAAATTATTGCTATTAATTCAGGAGCTGCTCGCGTATATCCAGTGCTGACAAGTCGATGGTTTGATATGGATAACCCAGTTTTGCAAGCCGCTGTGGCGCAGCAACCGCGGCTAGTGCATTTTGTGGCCAGCGTGCCTGACGCCCGCACCGCTTGCAATGCCTTGCAGCAGCAGGGTATGGACCGAGGCCCGCTGCGCCAAGCCAGTCGCCCAACACCCAGCGGTTTGCTGCAATGGCAGATCACCGTGAGGGGCGACGGGCAGCGTTTGTTCAATGGCGCTTTGCCCACGCTCATCCAATGGGGCAAGGCCGGTGATGACCCGGCGCGGGCCGTGCACCCCAGCCAGACGATGGTAGACAGCGGTGTCACGCTGGCTAGCCTGCAGGTCACGCACCCGCAAGCCTCCGTGCTAGAGGCGGCTTACCGGGCTATAGGTTTAACATCTGTTGCCGTGTCACCTGGCCCAGCTAATGTATGCGCGGTGTTGCGCACGCCTGGGGGCGAGCTGCGGTTGGAGTCTTTTGGTCTGTAAAGGGAGTGGAACATGCTGCACACATCTGAATTGTTTTGGTTTGCCATAGCCACTTTGGTTATGGTGCTGACCCCGGGCCCCAACATGATTTACTGCGTCTCGCGCACGCTGTGCCAGGGGCGCAGCGCGGGCCTGGTGTCCCTGGCCGGCGTGCAACTGGGCCTGGTGGTGCACATCGTCGCGGCGGCGGCGGGGCTTACGGCTTTGTTGCTGGCGGTGCCATTCGCTTTTAACGCTATCAAAATAGCGGGTGCTGTGTATTTGTTGTGGCTTTTGACTTGCTCGGTGGGTTGATAGGCTTTGGGTTTTGGGCGCGCTTGGTGGGTGGACTTTTTGGCCAGCTTGGTTGGCACGCCTTTGAATACCAAATACCGAAGACCAGATACCAGACACCGAAAGTCGAAAGCTGAGAACAGGATGCAGAGACCTCAAACCGTGGCGCGGCTTAGGAGCGGTTACCGAACTGCTTGAACAGGTTTTAGCGCTCAAATATGCCGATAGCCAGCGTGGAATGTGCGCAAGCAGCTATGAAATAGATAGTGAGCACATTGCGTACATATTGCGTGCGTATCGTGAATACAGAGTGACTACTATTGCTCCGGCCCAGTGAAGTGTTGATTTTCCGTTCTGGCTGAGCTTGTCGAAGCCTGGCTCGCAAAGGGAACCCCTTCGACGAGCTCAGGGCGAACGGATAAAGAAGTTCAGACTTCACAGGGCCGGATCAATAGGCTGCACAGCCGCCTGCCAACCCGTCTGCAAAGCTACAAAACCCAACCCCACGGGTTTGCGCTATTCGGTATTCACAAGCAATCCAGCCCACCATGCAAGCGACGGGTGAGCGGGTGTACGATAAAAACTTTTTGCAGCGCATACCCCGAGCGCGGCGCTCGCCCTCCAACTGGGCTTATTCCCCCTGAATGCAGCAAAAGCCCAGCGGAATGGATAGCTACGTCATAAAACTGATTTTCAGGCCCATCAGACGCGTAAACGACATACGAGCCGGGCGGCACACGGCACAATACAGGCATGGGAACTCTTTACCTCGTGCGCCACGGACAAGCCAGCTTTGGTGCGGCTGATTACGACCAGTTAAGCCCGTTGGGTGAGCAGCAATCGCAAGCGCTGGGCTCGTACTTTGCGCGCAAAGGTTTGCAGTTTGACGGCGCACTAATGGGCACACTGCGCCGTCATGCGCAGACCTTTGACGGTATTTGCGCGGGGCTTGCGTCTGCGCAAAAGGCTACACCCGCCGTCGTCACCTGGACAGGCCTGAACGAATACGACAGCCACGCCGTCATCCACACCATCCACCCCGAGCCTTTATCTACCGACCGCACGCCCGAGACCTACCGCCACCATTTTGGTTTGCTGCGCAAGGGTTTGCAGGCATGGATGCAGGGCACCGTGCAGCCTGAGGGCATGCCCACGTACCCGAATTTTTTGCGGGGCGTGACGAGTGCGCTAGACCATGTGCGCGAGCAGTTCAGCGCGAACCCGGATGCCAAGGTGTTGATCGTATCTAGCGGCGGGCCAATTTCTACTGCAGTGGGCAATCTGCTGGGCACCACACCCGAGATGACGATTGAGTTGAACCTGCGTATTCGCAATAGCTCGGTGACGGAATTTGCGTACACAGCCAAGCGGCACATGCTGGTGACGTACAACACCTTGCCGCACCTGGACGATTTGCCACAGTGGGTGACTTACGCTTGACCACTGTTGTCTCGGGTAAGTGCCTGTTTTTAGCGTGATGCGCTGGGTTTTGTACGGGGTTGGCTAGTTGTTTGCGGTTCCGCTCATGATGCGGCATACGCATAAATCGCGGAGCCCGCAAACACCTCACCAAGCCGTGAACGGGTTGGTGTGCAGCGGTTTAATGCCGCAAACTTTGAAGCTGTGACTGTCTGAACACCAACCTCAATCGCAGCTGGGTGAGCGTATGCTGTTGACCCGATTTTAGGTACTCCTACATGAGGGGCTGCAGCATACGCTCACCCAGCGTACAAGAGCCAAACCTCTGTCATAAAACATCCACCACGCCCAGCGATCAAAACCCAGCGTCATTTCTTCAACCGCAAGGCCAAGTCATACAAAGCATTGCGCGGCTCACCCGTTATGTCCGCCGCCAGCTTCACCGCCGTCTTGGTCGGCAGCTCAGTCAACAGCAACGTCAGTACACGCTCCCCTTCGCCCTGTACAGGGGCCGCCGCAGCCACCGGGTGCAATACCAGCGCAAACTCACCTTGCGTCCGGTGGCTATCGGCCTTTAGCCATGCACTGAATGCATCGGCAGGCATGGTGGCAACTTCTTCAAACTGCTTGGTTAGCTCACGCCCCACCGTTACCAACCGGGCACCCAGCACCGCCAATGCACCAGCCAACGTCTCAATGCGGTGCGGTGCCTCCAGCAAAGCGATGGCGCGTGGGTCTTGCGACAGGGCGATGATGGCCGTGTCGCGTTCTTTAGCTTTCGTCGGCAAAAAACCGTGAAACACATAGCCCCGTGCATCGCTGCTGTCTGCACCGGTTTGCGCATCGGCCACCAGGCCCGCCACGCTCACCAGCGCCGTCACGCTGCTGGCCCCCGGCAAGGGCACGGTGCGCAGGCCTGCAGCGCGCACCTGCGCGCACAGGCGTGCACCGGGGTCGCTCACGCCGGGGGTGCCTGCGTCGGTCACAAAGGCCACGCGTTCGCCGCGTTGCAGGCGCCCAATGACCGCGCCAGAAGCCTCGCGTTCGTTATGCTGGTGCACGGCCAGCAGTGGTTTGTGCAAGCCAAATTGACGCAAAAGCGTCTGGGTATGGCGCGTATCTTCGCAGGCAATGGTGTCTGCCATGGACAGTACATGCAGGGCGCGCAGGCTAATGTCCATCATGTTGCCAATCGGCGTAGCCACCACATACAGCGTACTTTGCGGGTAATTTTGGCCTCCAGCCAGCGTATTGGCTGCGCTGACAGCTATTGAAAACGTAGCATTCGACATAAATTCAGCAGAAAAATTTTGAACCCCAAGCGTATCGTTATGTAAAGTTAACCCGACAGTGTGACACACTAGCCCTGCCATGTATGCATCCACTCCTCCGCGCAAACCTGTTTCAACCGCCGCCAGCGCCCCCAAACCCACCACCAAAAAAGTAGGCGACGCGGCAGAAAAGGCCGCCTTGCACGTTCTGGAACGCGCGGGCTTGCACTTGGTGATGCGCAACTTTGCCACCCCGGGGCGCGGTGGTGGTGAGATAGATTTGATTATGCGGGAACCCGACGGCACCCTGGTGTTTATAGAAGTGCGTGCCCGGCGCAGCACTAGCCACGGCGGGGCTGCGGCCAGTGTCAGCGCAAGCAAACAGCGGCGCGTAGTATTTGCAGCGCGGCATTATTTGATGCGCCTGCCCAAGTTGCCGCCTTGCCGATTTGACGTGGTCAGCATTGACGGCGTGCCCCCCGATGCGCAGGTGCAGTGGATCAAGGCGGCATTTGATGCAGGTTATTAGCAGGTATCATTCCCCCCATGCTTGAACAACGAATCGAAAAGCACTTTATCGACAGTGCTGATCTGAAGTACCAATCGGCCCAGGCTCTGGCCAAACCCATTGCTGCCGCCACGCAAGCCATGCTGGCCTGCGTGACCAGCGGTGGCAAGGTGCTCGCCTGTGGCAACGGCGGCTCTGCTGCCGACGCGCAGCATTTTGCGGCCGAGTTTGTGGGCCGCTATGAACGTGAGCGGCCTGAGCTGGGCGCCATTGCCCTGACCACCGACACCTCCATCATCACTGCCATTGCCAACGATTACAGCTTTGATGTGATCTATTCCAAGCAAGTGCGTGCGCTGGGCCAGGCGGGTGACGTGCTGCTGGCCATATCGACCAGTGGCAATTCGGCCAACATCATTGCCGCGATTGAAGCAGCCCACACCCGCGAGATGACCGTCGTGGCACTGACCGGCAAGGGTGGCGGCAAAATCGGTGCCATGCTGCGCGAAACCGATGTGCATATTTGCGTGCCGCACGAACGCACCGCACGCATCCAGGAAGTCCATCTGCTGACCTTGCACTGCCTGTGCGATGGCGTAGATACTCAATTGTTAGGCGATCAGGAGAACCCCGCATGAACCATAGTTTTGCCCGTATTTGCAAGCAGCGCGCCGCCGTTTGCGGCATCACCGCCGCCGTGGCTTTTGTAGCCCTTTCTGGCTGCGTACCGATTGTTGTGGGTGGCGCGGTTCTGGGCGGCTCACTGGTCGCTACCGACCGCCGTACCTCGGGCACCCAGCTCGAAGATGAAGGTATCGAGCTGCGCAGCGCAAACCGTATCCGCGAAAACCTGGTTGAACGTGCGCATGTGAACGTGAAAAGTTACAACCGCCAGGTGCTGCTCACAGGCGAAGTGCCTACTGAAGAGGACAAAAAGTTGACCGAGCAAGTCGTCAGCCGTGTAGAGAACGTGCAAAAAATCGTCAACGAACTGGCGGTCATGGGCAACTCTTCGATCACCGCGCGCTCTTCAGACGCATTGATCACGGGCCGTGTCAGAGCGTCTTTTATTGATGCCAAAGACCTGTATGCCAATGCGTTCAAAGTGGTCACCGAACGCGGCATCACTTATTTGATGGGTCGCGTTACGCAACGTGAAGCCGACCGTGCCACCGATATTGCACGTGAAGCCAGTGGCGTGCAAAAAGTAGTGCGCATCTTTGAAATCATCCCCGAAGAAGAATTGCAGCGCCAGTTGCCCCAGCCACCCAAGGCCGCTGCAAGTAACCCCAATTAATCAGGGCGCGTCATCAGCATTGCTTGCGCCTTAACTGCGCGGTGCTTATCGGCGCGGGCTGGCAGACTCCAGCACCCAATTCACAAACGCCTGGACGGCGGGTCTGGCCAGGTCAGTTTTGCGCACGCTGATGAAATGCACCGCGCGCAGCAAGGGCTTGAAGCTTCTTGCTCCCAGCTCCACCAGTTCCCCGCGATCGAGTTCGCGGGCGGCCAGGCGTGTGCTTTCCAGTGCTACGCCCAAGCCGTCTGCGGCAGCGGCAATGGCCATGGCGGCGCGGTCGAATGCGGGCCGGGGGCCTGCGGGCAATGGCAGGCCCTGATGCTCGAACCACAGCGGCCAGGTCACAGGGCTCAAGCTGCTGTCAATCAATGTGCGCTGCTGCAAAGTTTGCGCGGCCCGCGCGCGTGGCAGCAACAGTTGGGGTGATACCAGCGGCGCAATGCGTTCCTCGCCCAAAGAGGTGGTTTCCACGCCCGGCCTCTGGAGCGGCGGCGTGCCGTAGGTGAGCACCACGTCCAGCTCGCCAATTTGGCCCAAGTCCAGCGCGGCTGCGCCGGTGGTCAAACGCACATTGATCGCCGGGTGTTTGGCCAAAAAGTCTGGCAGGCGCGGGCCTAGCCATTTGATGGCCAGGCTGGGTGCGCAATGCACGGCCAGCACTTGGTCTTTGGGCGGCAAAGCCACCTCGGCGCACGCGGCTTGCAGTGCGTCGAACACGCGCTCCAGGCTCTGGTGCAAGCGCTGCCCTTCAAAGCTGGTCTGCACCCGGCGGTGGCTGCGCTCAAACAGCGCGCGGCCAAAGTGCTGTTCCAGGTCGCGCATCTGGTGGCTCACCGCCGAGGCCGTGAGGTTCAGTTCTTGTGCCGCCAGCGCAAAACTTTGCAGCCGCGCCGCCACTTCAAAGGTGACTAGGCGTGCCAGTGAGGGGATTTTTCTCATGTTTACGGCTAATAGATGATTTAATTTCATCTTTACATGAAGATTAATCGTTTGTCAAACCCAGGCACTTGCGCGAGCATACGGTTTAGATTTGTTTGCCTAAGGAGAAATGCCATGTCCGCCATCATTGAAAAAATCAAAGCTACAGCCCAAAAAGAATACCGTTTTGACCCGCTGGCTGAAGAAAAAGTCTCCATTTACCAGCCAGACCAGCCGGGCTTGATGTTTCCAGGCCGACCGGAGTTTGACGACGTAGCCTCCGAACGGCGCTTTCGCAAAGAGCGCTTGGTGGGTGCCTGCCGCGCCTTTGCCCGCGCTAACTTCAGCTACGGCTTTGCCGGCCACCTGACCATCCGCGACCCCGCGCACCCGCACTTGTATTGGACCAACCCCATGGCGGTTCACTTTGCGCAGGTGAAAGTGTCCAATTTGATTCTGGTGGACCACAAAGGCAAAGTGGTCGAGGGCGACTACGCCGTCAACCGCGCGGGCTTTGTGCTGCACGCCGCCGTGCATGAGGCGCACCCCGACATTTTGGCCATGTGCCACGCGCACACACTGTACGGCACGGCCTTTGCCGCGCTCGGTAAGCCCCTGGCCCCTATTTCACAAGATGCCGCTGCTTTCTTTGAAGATCACATTGTGATCACCGACGAAGCCGGCCAAGTCGCCGTAGAGGAAGAGGCCGGCCTAAAAGTTGCCGATTGGTTTGTCGGCGTAAAGGCCGCCATTCACCAAAACCACGGCCTGTTCACGGCCAGCCGCCACAGCATTGAAGCGGCGGCGTTTTGGTTTATGGCGCTAGAGCGCTGCTGCCAGCAGCAGTTGCTGGTGGAAGCCACGGGCGCAGCGCCCCAATTGGTGCCGCCCGATCGCGCCCGCTACAGCCGCGAGCATGTGGGCAGCGAGTACATTGGGTGGCTGCACTTTCAAACCATTTGGAACGACCTGGTGCGCCGCGAGCCCGACATGTTTGACTGAACACATTTGCCAGCCATGCGCACCGTGGCAAAAATTGGTGACCCCCATAGACAGGAAGTGCGCTTGTGCTGCTGCGGGCAGTCTCAACACAAGCCGTTGTGCGATGGTTCGCACGTAGCAGCTGCTTTTGTAGCCGAGGGTGCTGCTGCTTAACAGTCATACGCTGTCATCAGGGCGTGCCATCCAATCAGCCCCATCAGATCTGCCGCTTGTTATTTTGTACCTGACAGGTAACTCAACTCCTGCGACAATGAAATAATATTTCATGTTGTGAGCACGTTCGCTTGTAAGCAGCAACCACCAGAAAGTACCCGATGGACACCACACGTATTCCCCGCCATGCCACCAAAATTGTGGCTACCTTGGGCCCCGCATCCAACACCATAGAGCTGCTGGAGCAAATGATCAACGCCAAGGTGAGCGTCGTTCGCCTGAACTTTAGCCACGGCACTGCGCAAGACCACATCAACCGCGCCGCCATGGTGCGCGAGGCCGCGCGGCGCACGGGGCGCGAAGTGGCCATCATGGCTGACCTGCAAGGCCCCAAGATTCGCGTGGGCAAGTTTGCCGATGGCAAGGTGATGCTGGAAGTGGGGCAAAAGTTTGTACTGGACGGCGCGCGCACCGAGCTGGGCGACATCAACGCCGTGGGCCTGGACTACAAAGACCTGCCGCGCGATGTGAAAGCGGGCGACGTACTGCTGCTGAACGACGGTTTGATCGTGCTGACCGTCGATGCCGTCAAAGGCGAAGCCGTGCACACCACCGTCAAGATTGGCGGCGAGCTGTCGAACAACAAAGGCATTAACAAGCAAGGTGGCGGCTTGACGGCCCCGGCGCTCACCGCCAAAGACATGGAAGACATCAAAACCGCCATGTCTTTCCAGGCCGACTACGTGGCCGTGAGCTTTCCGAAAAACGCCACCGACATGGAAATGGCACGCCAGCTGTGCAATGTAGCGGGCGCCGAATGGCGCCACCAGCCTGGGCTGATTGCCAAGATCGAACGTGCCGAGGCAATTCCTCGTCTGGAAGAGATTATCAGAGCCAGCGACGGCATCATGGTGGCGCGTGGCGACCTGGCGGTAGAAGTGGGCAACGCTGCGGTGCCCGCCCTGCAAAAGCGCATGATCCGCATGGCCCGCGCGCAAGACAAACTGGTGATTACCGCCACGCAAATGATGGAAAGCATGATTACCAATGCGTCCCCCACCCGCGCCGAGGTGAGCGACGTGGCCAATGCCGTGCTGGACGGCACGGACGCGGTGATGCTGTCGGCAGAAACCGCCAGCGGCAAGTACCCGCTGGAAACGGTACAGGAAATGAGCAAGATTTGCGAGGCGGCGGAAGAGGCCGAAGACGTGAAGCTGGACGCTGACTTTACCGGCATGACGTTTAACCGCATTGACCAGTCCATTGCCATGGGCGCGCTCTTTACGGCCCACCACCTGGGCGCCAAGGCGATTGTGGCGTTGACCGACAGTGGCAGCACGCCTTTGTGGATGAGCCGCCACCGCATCCATGTGCCCATTTACGCACTGACACCCAAGATCACCACGCAACGCAAAATGGCCATGTACCGCAACGTGCGCCCGCTGCTGATGGACACCAGCATGGACCGTGATGATGCGCTGACGCAGGCTGAAAATCACCTGAAAAAACGCGGCATTGTGAAAACCGGCGATGTGTATGCGATTACCTGCGGCGAGCCGATGGGCGCGCCGGGTGGCACGAATATGCTGAAGATTTGCAGGGCGGCGTAAAGCTCCGCTTGCTCGGTTTTAGCGATACAGACTGACACGCAACCGTGTGTACGTGGCTCGCGCCGCCGTGTTGCTCTGCTACGCGACTGTCACCCGCCCTTCGGGCTCCTTCTTTATGACGCTACGCAAAGCAACCCATCGGCCCGATCCTGCCAGCGTGGTCGGCTGGCTGGGGTGAGAACCATCCATCGTAATTTTGTATAGCGTTTGCAACGCTGCATCTGCATTTTTTTGCCAGAAACTGCTGCTTTCCATCGTGGGATATGCGCGAGCAGCTATTATTTTCATAGCATTGGCAAAATCAATGCTGCAAAAGTGGGAGAAAAATTCCACCACCAAACAGCTTCGTGGCGCGGATGGGCGCGCGTGGTACATCGAGTTACCAACTCTGCACAGGGCCAAAACCCAGCCTTGCCGCTGGCAAAGTAGCAAATCCTGTTAAAAATCTTTACCCAGTTACTATGAAATAAATAGCTGCTTACGCATATTCCACGCTGGCATTCCTACTATTCACTCAAAAAATTTACGCCTCTCACGCATGAAAACACGGGTTTCTACGGGGGTAGGCTGGCAAGCGGCTAAAATTAGAAAAGTTACCAACTGGTTACCAATCCACCTTCTACCTTCAGGACTCTCACAATGGCACTCGTTTCTATGCGCGAACTGCTTGACCATGCAGCGGTCAACGGCTACGGCATCCCCGCTTTTAACGTCAACAATCTGGAGCAAGTGCAAGCTGTGATGAGCGCTGCCGACGAAGTGGGCGCTCCCGTCATCTTGCAGGCCAGCGCTGGTGCGCGCAAGTACGCGGGGGAGCCGTTTATCAAGCATTTGATCCAGGCTGCGTTAGAAAGCTGGCCGCACATTCCCCTGGTGATGCACCAGGACCACGGCCAAAACCCCGACGTGTGCCAGGGCGCGATCAATCTGGGCTTTAGTTCGGTGATGATGGACGGCAGCTTGCAGGCGGACGGCAAAACCATTGCCAGTTACGACTACAACGTGGATGTGACGAAAAAAGTGACCCTGATGGCGCACAAAGTGGGCGTCACGGTTGAAGGCGAACTGGGCTGCCTGGGCAGCCTGGAAACCATGAAAGGCGACAAGGAAGACGGCCACGGCACCGACGCGGTGATGACCATGGACCAACTGCTGACCGACCCCGAGCAGGCGGCTGACTTTGTGCGGCAAACGCAGATCGACGCGCTGGCCATTGCCATTGGCACCAGCCACGGCGCCTACAAATTCACCCGCAAGCCCACAGGCGATATTTTGGCGATCAGCCGTATCAAAGAGATCAACAAACGCATTCCCAATACGCACTTGGTGATGCATGGGTCCAGCAGCGTGCCGCAAGACTTGTTGGAGATTATTCGCCAGCACGGTGGCAATATGAAAGAAACCTACGGCGTGCCGGTAGAAGAGATTCAAGAAGCCATTAAATACGGTGTGCGCAAGATCAATATCGACACCGACATTCGCCTGGCCATGACGGCGGCGATTCGCAAATACCTGTTCGAAAACCCCGACAAATTTGACCCGCGCGACTACCTCAAACCCGCACGCGAGGCGGCCAAGCAGATCTGCAAACAGCGCTACCTGCAGTTTGGCTGCGAGGGGCAGGGCGGCAAGATCAAGGGCGACACCTTGCAAGTGGTGGCGGCCAGATACGCCAAGGGGGAGTTGGCACAGGTGGTGCACTGAACCCGCTTCTCCGCGGTACCTCGGTTACGGGCTGCTGATGGGTGCAGTGGCTGAATGGGTTTGCTTCGCCACTCGACTTTGGTCACAGGCTGCTGATGGGTGCACGTCGAGTGTGCTCATGCAGGAGTACCTGAAATCGCCCACTCGCCATGCCTCCATCCGCGCTGCATAGGGGGTTGCGCGCTGTGGTTTCTGGTCTATCTTTTGTAGTGGTGGCATTGTGGGTGCTATCAAAATAATAGCTGCTTGCGCATATTTTGCGCTGGCAATGCGTCTACTTTGCCTCTAAAACCGCATAAATACAGCGCAACAGACTGCACACACTGCGCTAGCGCATCATGGTCTGTAGGCGCGCGTAGCATGGCGAGTAGGCCGGTGCACTTCGAGTTTTCAAAGGTTTGGGCTATAGTGCAGGCAACAAATTCGTTCGCGTAATTGGCTCAAAAGGCGCGACAACACTAACCAAGGCTTGCCGGGTTTCATGTTCTTTTTATACCTGCCAATATTCACAGTGCTTCGACTGCAAAGCCAGTGTACGAGCGGCTTGTCACGTTTTTTTAAAGTCAATGGTTACCGTAGCAGCCAGAATATGTTACAGCGTCTGCGGTATGCATTACGTTTGCTCCCCGATACACCTGCATGCAACACTGGTCGCCAATGTGAACATCCGATCTAAAGTCCAGACTGCGATTGTTGTTGCTAAATCGAAATCGATCAAGGTTGCGAAGCTTTCTGCCGGTCGAATCGTGGACGCTGCATCTCTGAGCAGTTCAGCAATTCAGTCGGTGAGAGATTGGGTCATTTCCGTGTTTGTGGCAGCGATTGCGAAATGTTCAACCGAGCGAGACCGAACCGACGCAATCGCGTGGCTAGCGCTCGCAAGGGAAGTCCTTGTGCAGGACAGCCTCAGTACCACCGCAAAGGCCAAACAAATATACGCAATTACAGACTCACGCAGACTTGCGTCAAATGTCGTCGGTGCTGTTGGCGAAGCGTATCGGAACTACCGAACATCTAATACCCCTCTGGCAGTCAAAGTTGCGATACCGATTACTCTTACGGCTGCAGCAGTTCTAGGCGGGCAGTCCGTCGGAATCGCTGGCTTCGGCTCCGCAATTGGCATGCCAGTGCTGCTAATCATATTTCTAGGTGTAGCCGGAATAACTTCAGTGCTTGAAGCGGTTCTAAGCAGTCCGGACGCGCGCAACTATGTGTCAATAATTGCCTACATGGTCGCGAACGATGAAATCCTGCGACGCTCAAGCCATACCATGCGAAAGGCGATGTCCGAGGAGGTAGCACCGCCAAAGCGGAAATCGGCAGACGATGAGTCTGTCGGCATCAGAACTCTGCTCTTGAGCATGAATCCATTTGACTTTGAAGCTCATGTAATGAGTTTCTTTCAAGAAGCTGGATTGTTTGCATGGGTTACCAAGAAAAGCAACGATGCTGGCGTGGATGGTTTTGCTCGTCATCCGAGTGGATTAATCGTTGTTCAATGCAAGCGTTACAGTGCCGAGAATGGGGTCGGCCGTCCAGCCGTTCAGCAGTTCAAAGGCGTCATTGAGGAGAATACAGCTTGGAAGGGTTTCTTCGTTACCACAGGCTACTTCACGCGAGAAGCTTTGGATAGTGCTTCAAAAAACCAGAGCATGACGCTGATCGGGCTCGACGAATTAATCACGTGGCACGTGAACGGTATTGATTCATCGCAATTGAATTCATGCTCACAGTAGAGCGTGGTAGCACTAACCCCTCGCTCAAGCGGAGCGCCAACGCCACTATCAACTTCATAGCTTCTCGCGCACATTACACGCTGGCTATCAGCACTTTTTGTCACTAAAGTGTGCGAATTGCTCTGCAAAAATTGAGCAACAAATCTTGACTCAGCCATTCATCACATTTGCCGGATCGGGTCGCTGGTTTGCTTTGCGTAGCGACATAAAGGCGGAGCCCGAAGGGCGGGGGACAGTCGCGTAGCAGAGCAAGCCAGCGGCCCGATCGCGTACAAAACCTGGCGCGTGCCATGCCCAGCATCCGCATAGAATCAAGGCTTAGCCTGCCGTGACACCGCCCCTACACCCACCATGACGCCTTCCCTGCACACTTCCACCATTTCCTCTCTGCCCCTGCTCGCACGCGGCAAGGTGCGCGACAACTATGCCGTGGGCACTGACCGCATCTTGATGATCGCCAGCGACCGCCTCAGCGCGTTTGACGTGATCATGGGTGAGCCGATTCCGGGCAAGGGCGCGCTGCTGACCCAAATGGCGCTGTTCTGGTTTGACAAACTGGGCTACATTTGCCCCAACCATTTGACGGGCGATGCGCCTGAAAGCGTGGTGACTGAGGCGGAAAAACCGCAGGTCAAAGACCGCGCCATGCTGGTCAAGCGTTTGAAGCCCATCATGGTCGAGGCCGTGGTGCGTGGCTATTTGGCAGGCAGCGGCTGGGCCGAATACCAAAGCAACCAGCAGGTGTGTGGCGTGCCGCTGCCCGCGGGCCTGAAGAACGCCAGCAAGCTGCCCGCGCCCATCTTCACCCCGGCGGCCAAGGCCGAGATGGGTGAACACGACGAGAACATTACTTTTGACGAGATGACCCGGCGCATTGGCGCGCCGCTGGCCGAGCAGATTCGCAGCACCAGCATGGCGCTGTATGTGGCGGCGGCTGAATTTGCGCTGACCAAGGGCATCATCATTGCCGACACCAAGTTTGAATTTGGCCTGGATGCGCACGGCCAACTGGTGCTGATGGACGAAGTGCTGACGCCCGACAGCTCACGCTTTTGGCCTGCCGAAACCTATGCCGAGGGCGTGAACCCGCCCAGTTACGACAAGCAGTTTGTGCGCGACTGGCTAGAGACTACGCCCGTGGGCGGCAAAGAATCAGGCAAGGTGTGGGGCAAGGTCGCCCCTGCTCCGCGCCTGCCCGAGGCAGTGGTTGAAAAAACCGCCGCCAAATACCGCGAAGCCCTGCAAAGACTGACCCAAAAGTAAAACCTGTGCCCGTGGCCGCCTAAAAAGGCAAAGACAGGAGAAACAGGCAGTCCAAGGCCTGCACAACTGCGTAAACGCATTAGAATCGGCTAAAAATCCCCGCAATTTAGCAAGATTCATGCCGCCATGCGATTTAGCCCTTCTGCCCTTGGCTTTTCAGCCACCACAGCCCCCTGGGCTACCCAGCATCTACCACTGGTCATGGCTGTTGCCTTGGCCTTGGCCAGCCCGGCTGCGCTGGCTGAAAAAGCCGACAAAAACAAAGCCCTCAACGCCGAGGCAGACGCACTGCGTTATGACGACCTGAAGCAAACCAGCGTCTTCACGGGCAATGTGGTCATTACCAAGGGCACCATCATTCTGCGCGGTGCGCGGGTAGAAGTGCGACAGGACCCCGAGGGTTTTCAGTTTGGCACCGTCACCGTGCCCGCAGGGCAGCGCGCCTTTTTCCGCCAAAAACGCGATGCGGCGGATGAATGGATGGAAGGCGAAGCGGAAACCATTTATTACGACGGCAAAGCCGACACCGTCACCTTCACCAAAAATGCTGTGCTGCGCCGTTACCGGGGCACGTCCATCAGCGACGAAAGCTCGGGCAGCGTCATCACCTACGACAACACCACCGATGTGTTTAACGTTGCCGGTGGCGCCGCTAACAGCAGTGCCAGCAATCCTTCGGGCCGGGTTCGCATCATGCTCAGCCCCAAAGGCAATGACGCCCCCACCCCAGGCAAACCAGCGTCCACGGCCTCCAGCCCCGCCGCCGTGCTGCGCCAAAGCACGAACCTGGGCGGAGCGACCAAGTGAGCATGCAAACACCTGCATTGGTACCACCTGCTTCAGAACGCCTGACTGCTACCGGATTACAAAAGTCCTACGGAGCGCGCAAGGTCGTCAAAGACGTGGGGCTGTCGGTGGCCAAGGGTGAAGTGGTGGGTTTGCTTGGCCCCAACGGGGCAGGCAAAACGACGTCGTTTTACATGATCGTGGGCCTGGTGCGCGCCGATGCAGGCCAGATCACCATCAATGGGGAGCGTGTAGAACGCCTGCCTATCCACCGCCGTTCGCGCCTGGGCCTGAGCTATTTGCCACAAGAGGCATCGATTTTTCGCAAGCTGACCGTGGCCGAAAACGTGCGTGCTGTGCTGGAGCTGCAGCGTGATGGCAACGGTAAACCTTTGAGCAAAGACGCACTGGCAAAGCGCTTGATGGAACTGCTGAAAGACCTGCGCGTAGACCATTTGGCCGATTCACCCGCGCCTGCCTTGTCGGGTGGCGAGCGGCGCAGGGTAGAAATTGCCCGCGCGCTGGCTACCGACCCGCAGTTTATTTTGCTGGACGAGCCTTTTGCAGGCATTGACCCGATTGCCGTGATCGAGATCCAGCGCATCATCGGCTTTCTCAAGTCACGCGGCATTGGCGTGTTGATTACCGACCACAACGTGCGCGAGACGTTGGGTATTTGCGACCACGCCTACATCATCAGCGACGGCCATGTGCTGGCGCGCGGCACGCCCGCCGAGATTGTGGACAACCCCGACGTACGCCGTGTGTACCTGGGCGAACACTTTCGAATGTGAGCCTATGGCCCTCACGCTTGTCACTTCGTGCACTGCGCTGCCCCCCGAGGGGGCCGGCCAGCCTTGGGACGGCCCTGCGCCTGGTCCATGAAGCAGGGCCTAAGCCTTCGCGTCTCGCAGCATCTGGCGCTAACGCCGCAGTTGCAGCAGTCCATCCGCTTGCTGCAAATCTCTACCCTGGAGATGGCGCAAGAGGTGGAGCAGATGCTGGACGACAACCCATTTTTGGAACGCGATGCTTCAGACGATGGATATGAGGAAAACCTGCAGGCCGAGCGCGTGCAGACTGAAACGACAGAGCAGGCCGGTGCGATAGACGCTACGGATTCAATAGCTGACTACGCAACAAATACGCTGGCAAACAGTGAGTTCTCTTCTTCAAAATCGTCTGAAACCAGTACAGAGACTGCCAACGAGCCTGCGCCCGAAGGCAGCGAAGCCATGCCCGAGAACTGGGAAGGCGAAGGCAGCTACGAGTTCAGCCCCGATGACGGCGAATGGGGCGGTGACGCCGGGCCGCGCACCTCAGCTTCGTCTGCATCTGGCAGCGACAGTGAAGTAGACGCCACTACGCTCAGCCCTGAACATGTCAGTTTGCAAGACCAGTTGCATACACAGGCACGCACCTTGCGCCTGAGTGACGAAGACCGCGCCGCGTTGATGTTCCTCATCGAATCGCTCAACGACGACGGCTACCTGGCGGACGATTTTGAAGCGATTGCCGAAAGTCTGGGCGCGACCACGCTGGAAGATATTGAAGAACTGGTACAACGCTTTACCATCGTGCTGAAACTGTTGCAGCACATGGAACCCGCAGGGGTAGGCGCGCGCGATTTGGCTGAATGCCTGCGCTTGCAACTGGTAGAGCGCAAAACGTCCACACCCGGTGTGCAGGTAGCGCTACAAATTTGCAAGCAGCCGCTGGACTTGCTGGCGCGGCGCGACACCAAAAAGCTGGCCCAGTTGTGCGTTTGCAGCGTGGACGATGTCAAAGTCGCCATCGGCCTCATCGCGCGGCTGGACCCAAAGCCCGGCCGCCGCTTTGCCGAGGTAGAAAAAAACGTCATCGTGCCCGACGTGCTGGTCACAGCGGTGGGGCGCGGGGCGCAAGTCAAGTTTCGCGTGCAGCTCAACCCTGACGTGATGCCGCGCCTGAAGGTGCATGACATTTACGCCAACGCTTTGAAAGGCGGCAAGAGCGACAACCATGCCGCCTTGCAGTCGCGCCTTGCCGAAGCGCGCTGGTTTATCAAAAATATTCAGCAGCGCTTTGACACCATCTTGCGCGTCTCCAACGCTATTGTGGAGCGGCAGCGCAACTTCTTCGCCCACGGCGCGCTGGCCATGCGCCCCCTGGTGTTGCGCGAAATTGCCGACGAACTGGGCCTGCACGAATCCACCATTAGCCGCGTGACCACCGCCAAATATATGTCTACGCCCTATGGCACGTTTGAATTGAAATACTTTTTTGGCTCAGCGCTGGGCACCGAGACGGGTGGCAATGCGTCCAGCACGGCAGTGCGGGCCTTGATTGCGCAGTTTGTTGCTGCCGAAGAACCCAAAAAACCGCTATCAGACAACGCGATAGCGGATATGCTTAAAGAACAGGGCATTGAATGCGCGCGGCGCACCGTAGCCAAATACCGCGAGGCGCTGCGCATTGCGCCTACGCATTTACGCAAGGCTATTTAGCCCCGATTGTTATGAACCAACTCCAATTATTTCTACCCTGCGCTGGTGGCGTAGAAGACCTGCTGTGCGCCGAGGTAAAGTGCATTTTGGCGGGCAACGACAGCGCCCGTACCCTGCGCGGTGGCGTGCAGGTGCAAGCCAGCTGGCGCGACGCCATGCTGCTGAATTTGTGGAGCCGCCTGGCCATGCGCGTGATGGTGCAGTTGCAGCACCGGCCGTACCGTGGTGAAGACGACTTGTACGACGCAGCAGCTGATGTGTCGTGGGAAATTTGGTTCACTCCCAAAAACACCTTCAAGATCGACATCACCGCGCAGCACAGCCCTCTTAAAAGCCTGAACTTTGCAGCGCTCAAAATCAAGGACGCAGTGGCAGACCGCTTTCGCCATAAAACCGGCGAGCGCCCCAGTGTAGACACGCACTGGCCGCATGTGCGCATCCACGCCCACCTGACGCACGAGATGGTCACGCTATATATGGACACCAGCGGCGAGCCACTGTTCAAACGCGGTTGGCGGCAAGACAAGGGCGACGCGCCACTCAAAGAAACCTTGGCCGCAGCCATGCTTGCAGCCAGCGGCTGGACGCCCAACCAAGCGCTGTACGACCCGTGCTGCGGCAGCGGTACGATTGCCATCGAGGCGGCGCAAATCGCGCTGAACATTGCACCGGGCAGCCAGCGCAGTTTTGGTTTTGAAAAACTGTTGCCGTTTCAGCCACATGTGTGGAATGCTATTAAAACCGAAGCTGCTCACGCAGTCCCCACGCTGGCAAACGACGAAAATAAGGGTAAAAATGATCCCAAAATTTTCGGTAGCGATGTGGCCTTTCGCATGGTAGATTTTGCCGAACGCAACGCCGAACGCGCGGGCGTGGCGCATATGATCAACTTTCGCGGTGGCGATGCGCTGCAACGCCTGCCGCCCTGCGAATCAACGCCCGAACACCCGGCCGTGATGCTGATTAACCCGCCCTATGGCGAACGCATTGAGGTGCGCGGCGTAGCGGGTGCGCAGCAGCCTGGCCAAGGACCTGACGGTCATGACGTGTATGGCCAAGACCCAGACGACTTCTTCGCGCGCCTGGCCACCCACTGGAAGAGCCACTTCAACGGTTGGACCGCCTGGGTGCTGGTGCCCGATATGAAGCTGCCGGGCCGCATGCGCCTGAAAGAAACCCGCCGTGTACCCATGTGGAACGGTCCCATCGAATGCCGCATGTTCCGCTTTGATATTCAGGGGCGGCGTGCGCCAGATACCCACAACAAGAATGCCGACGGGACTTGAACCAGCCAGGCTTCTGATGGCAGCGACTACTACGTCGATACTGACAGCCACGATGACCATGACAACACCTTCGGTAGTGATCGACACCAATATCGTCCTGGACTTGTTTCTCTTCAACGACCCGCGCTGCACATCTCTGCGCGTAGCACTGGATGCGCAGCAACTGCAATGGATCAGCACCATCGAGATGCGCAACGAACTGGAGCGCGTGCTGGACTACGCCCACCTACAGCCCCGCATGGTTTTTTATACCACCAGCAAGGCGCAAGTTCTGGCTGCGTTTGACGCTCAAGCTTTACTACAAGACACCGCTGCCTGTTGCGTGTACCTATGCAAAGACGCAGACGATCAAAAATTTATCGATCTGGCCGCTGCGCACCACAGCTTGCTGCTGAGTAAAGACAAAGCCGTGCTGTGCATGCGCAAGCGGCTGGCCTTATTGCATGTGACGGTCGCGCAGTTTTATGCTTCGCCTGGTTGATCCTTGTGAAGTGAAGCCTGCAAGCGGGCAGGAGATTGCGCACTCGACGCGACCACTCAAGCTAAATTTACTAGAAACGTTGACATCAAGGCCACTGCAACGGGTCCCGCCACATCTTTTACGAACGTGCCGAAGTCGATGTGCGCCATATCGTCGGCACGGTCAGAAATGGTGCGCACGGCTGCGAATGCAATGTTGAAGTCGTGGCACACCTGAGCGACTGCCGCGCCTTCCATTTCTACGCACATCGCATGCGGCAAGGCGGCGCGCAGAGTCTGCGCCTCTTGAGCGCTGGACACAAAGCGGTCGCCAGATGCAATCAACCCTTGGTGCACCCGAAAGCCTGTTTGACAGCCATTTTGGCCTAACGCCAGCGTAGATAGTGCGCGAGCAGCTACTAAAAGTGTAGCAATTAATTTACCATCTGCGTCCAATAGGGCCTTGCCCAGCGAGGGCACCACAAAGCGCGGAAAGATGGGTGACGCGTCCATGTCGTGCTGTACATAGCTGGTGCCCAACACCAGGTCACCAACCCGCACGCCTTCGCCCAGCCCACCTGCAACGCCTGTAAACACGATGCGTTTGACCGCAAAATGCTCGATCAATACGGTCGCCGTGATGGCTGCAGCCACCTTGCCAATGCCCGAGAGCGCGAGCACTACAGATTGTTGATGGATGGTGCCGCACAGAAACTCTCGGCCTGCATGCTGGATGACTTCTTTGCTGTGCAGCAAGGCAGACAAGCCCGCTTGTTCTTCGGGCAGGGCGCTAAGGATGGCGATGGTCATGTGTTTGAGGAGCTAATGCGATTTTTTTGCTTTTGTACGGGCTTGGCTAGGTGTTTGCGACCACTCCTCATGCAGGAGTACCTGAAATCGTCGGGATCGCAAACACCTAGCCAAGCCTTGAAATGGTT
>JAYVTG010000092.1:0-17910 GCA_043774625.1 Polaromonas sp.
GCGCGCTAACCACCAACGCAGCAGGGCGAGCGTATGCTGTTGACCCGATTTTAGGTACTCCTACATGAGGGGCTGCAGCATACGCTCGCCCTGCGTACATGAGAAAGCCTTCTTCATAAACGCAGCCAAACGACAGACGTCACCCAAAATACACAAACCAATCCAAAAACGCACAGCACACACCCTGCCGCCGCACAAGGTCAGTTGTCAGTAGCAATCCAGTTTGCTACAAAATCAATAGCTGCCTGCGCATATCCCACGCTGGAAATAGCCCAAAACACCCACTAAAACGTCCCTGGAAAACTCCCGCCGTCCATCAACAAATTCAGCCCTTTGAGCGATAGACATTGTTTAGTGTTTCTCTAAATTTGAACAAAGCTACTGCAATTTAGCGAACAAAGCCTGCGGCTTCAATATGTTTATGCCTTTGAATGGATGCATGCTCAGCAAATCATCGTCGCCGCTGATGATGAGCTTGGCGTCTGCGTCTACCGCGGCTTCAAGGATTTTGTTGTCGGCTTGGTCGCGGCATGCCACGACGACCGTTTGGGGGGTGATAAACAGATGCGTGCGGGCGATGAACTCTAAAAACTCTTCACGGTTGTTGCCGTTTTTAAAATATTTGTCCAAATGCGGGCGGTGAATGACGGCTTCTAGCTCGTCAAATATCGCTTGCGACAAAACGGGCTGGTATGTAGCTAGTGCCACATTGAGCGCCGCCATGCTGGCAGACTGGGGCAACAGCGCCGCACTAATCAACACATTAGTGTCAAAAACAATGCAGGGCTTATTTTCTGGCGGCATGGACAAGTTTGTTGATGTCGCCTTCTGTCAAACCATCTTGCTCTGCTTGGTTGCCTATACTGCTGGATACGCGCTGTAGCTCGGACTGCGCCTCTTCGCCGCGCAGCGGAAAAAGCGTGCTCATGGCCATAAGATATTGCTTATAAATGTCGCGTTTATTGCCAGAGGCTTTGAGCAGAATCGAATAAGGGCGGCTGTAGCGGGTGACGATAACGGGCTCGCTTTGCGAGGTGTCTAGCGTTTTACCCCAGTTGTTTTGAGCTTGTAGTGAGCCGATGAACATGAGACCCCCGTTAAATAAAAGCTTTACAGTATGTGAAAGCTCTCATGTCTATTATAGCTGTGTTGGCTCTAATTGCCCGGTTGCCAGCTCATAAACGACCACCCGCGCGGCTTTAAAGATAAATCGCGGAACCTGCAAACACCTAGCCAAGCCTTGAAATGGTTGGCGCGCAACCGTTGAATACCAGCAAAACCAGAGGACGCTACCGTTCTGCGCGCCCACCACCAATGCCGCAGGGTGAGCGTATGCTGTAGCCCCTCATGTAGGAGTACCTAAAATCGGGTCAGCAGCATACGCTCACCCTGCGTACACGAGACGGCTTTCTTGGCGACGCAGCCCAGATACAAGACGTCAGCCAAAGCAAACAAGCTAGCCCAGAACTGCGCAACACACCCGCCAGCGCCGCCTACAAGTAGAGACAAGCAGACGTCAACACCGCCCGGTTGCTACTAAATTAATAGCTGCTTGCGCATATTTCACGCTGGCAATAGCCCAAAACAGCCCCCTTCCTGCAACGGTTCAACGCCGCCCCAGAAGTTTCAGCAGGCGACCCGCGCATTCACGCGCGCTAGCGCACCTCAGGCTCGTCACCCTGCCCCCGTTGACAACTGCAACGGCCGCATCAGCCGCGCCGTGGGCGACATGGCGATGGCCAGATCGGAAGGCACGGCACAGCGCTTTTACAGCCTCAACGACTAAACCCAACGCGAACACGAACAGTATTAAGAGCAACTCGAAGCCACCCAACGCGGCACGCTAGACATCGCACCTTGGCTCAGCGGACTGCTCGCCTGCCTGCTGCGCGCAGTTCAAGGCGCAGACGACATGCTCGCAGTTGTGCTCGGTAAGGCCCACTTCTGGCAACTCTGGGCTGGTACGCCCATGCTTGAACGGCATGGGTATTTTGTAGCGGATCGGTTTGATCATACTGTCGGCAAGCACACATTCAATCAAGTATCGGCATTCAAGGGTGGTTTGGTTTGCTAGACTATGCCTAGCATCAATTACGGCAACGGAGTACTACATGAGCGCGCTGCACCTACATCAAATCGAGAAAAAATTACAAGCTATTCTTTATCCACTGATAGATATGGGGGATCAAAAAATAGGTTCCCATACATTCGACGATGTACTACGGTCTAGAGCGCTTGCCGCTTACATAGTTCACCATTTGACCGCTTGTGTGCCAGAAGCAGCTGCTACCTCTATAGTTGACGGGGGCGACGATAATGGACTTGATGCTATATATTTCCACGAGGCAGAAGAAACTTTGTATGTAGTGCAGTCCAAATGGATCAAAGATGGCAGGGGCGAACCAGACAATGGCTCAGTAAAGAAATTTTGCGCTGGTGTTAGTGACCTCTTAGGTCAAAGTTATTCAAGATTCAACAAAAAGGTCCAAGACAAAAGTAGTGAAATTGATGAAGCACTTGGCATACCTTCCTTAAAAGTTTCTGTAGTTTTAGTTCATACAGGAGCGTCTGAAATTTCTGTGGTTTCTAGTCGAGATTTCAGTGACTTAGAAACTGAAACAAACGATGCTAGTGATGTTCTTAGTTGGACAGTGATAAATCAACGCCGATTACATCTTTCATTGACTGAAGACTTAAATAGCCCAGTGACTGTAGAGCTGCCAATACAAAATTGGGGAAAAATTGAAGAGCCTCGGAAAGCTATTTTCGGAACTGTAACTGCATCGGATCTAGGTCAACTTTGGCTTGATTTCAAAGATCGTCTAGTAGCTAAAAATTTGCGCGGCGCTCTTGGCGACAGCGATGTAAACAAGGAGATCCGTACCACTCTGCAAAGTAAGCCGGAACAATTTTGGTATTTTAATAACGGCATCACTGCAACAGCAAAACGAGTTGCCAAACTCCCTAAGGGTGGGGGAAAGCATGAACTTGGATACTTTCACTGCGAGAATTTTCATGTTGTAAACGGAGCCCAAACAGTCAGCACAATTGGTCAATTTATTGCCAAAAACGAGGGGGTAGACTTAAGCACTTGTCTAGTACAACTTAGAGTCATCGAGCTTGGTGAAGAGGGTGAGGTATTCGGTGACGAGGTTACTAGGACTAACAACCGACAAAATAAAATTGATGCTAAAGACTTTGTGTCTCAAGATAGTGAACAAAAACGTATCCGTACTGAACTGCTTATTGAAAACATCAATTACCAGATAATGCGCCGTGAAGACAGTATTAAAGGTGAACGAGATTTTGATTTAGTCGATAGCAGCATAGCACTAGCATGTGCATCCGGTGATGTGGCAATAGCAGTAATACTAAAAAATCAAATTGGTAGACTATGGGAGGATCTTACAAAAGCGCCCTACAAAGCGTTGTTTAACGCAACGGTTTCAGGTACATATGTTTGGAATTGCGTACAAGCTCAGCGTTATATTGATACTGCAATAGAAGCAGCTCGACTACAAACAAAAACACCCAGAGAGCACCGTATTTTGACATCAGGCAACAGACTAATATCTGCTGCGGTTTTTAATCTAATGAAGCAAAACCGTTTCGATGACCAGAATTTTGACTTTGGAGCGCACATTAATTATGTTCGTTCCGCAGAAGCAGTAAATTTAATAGTGTTCACAGCTCTAGAGTACATGCAACGCTTTTATCCTAAAGCAATGATTCCGAATTTCTTTAGAAACCAGTCAAAGAGCCGCGAATTGTTTGAACACGTTGTCCGCCAGCATGCAAAAAGTCGAATATTCAAAGCAGCTGTGTAGCGTATGAACGCCCCCGAAAACCTCCCTCCACCTCGTCTCGAAGACTGGCTCCCCACCCATCTCCGCTCTGGCGTGGCAGACCAAACGTTGATTCCGCGTTTGGCCAAGGATGCTACTGCGATGCGGGAGATTGAGGCGACGCTGGCTAGCATTCCTACGCGGCATGACATGTGGCGGCATGATGCGCGGGCGATGGATTTTTTGGCAGCGGAGTCGTTGCATTTGGTAGTGACTTCGCCGCCGTATTGGACGCTTAAGAGCTACAACCCATCCAAGGGGCAGATGGGGGATATTGAGGATTACGAGGCGTTTCTCTCGGAGCTGGATCGGGTGTGGGCGCATTGCTTGCGTGCGCTCGTGCCAGGTGGGCGGCTGATCTGTGTGGTGGGGGATGTGTGTTTGTCGCGCCGCAAGAATGCGGGGGAGCATACGGTGGTGCCGCTGCATGCGTCGATTCAAGAGCATTGTCGCGCTTTGGGCTACAGCAATGTAGCGCCGATCATTTGGTACAAGATTGCCAATGCGGCGTTTGAAGCAGCGGGCAATGGCGGCGGCTTTTTGGGCAAGCCTTATGAGCCGGGCGGCGTGATTAAGAACGATATTGAATTTATTTTGATGGAGCGCAAGCCGGGCGGCTATCGCAAACCGACTGAGGCGGCGCGGCTGCTGAGTGTGATTTCTGCGCAGAACCACCGCGAATGGTTTCAGCAAATTTGGAGTGGCGTGACGGGCGCGTCCACGCGCCAGCACCCTGCGCCGTATCCGCTAGAGCTGGCCGAGCGCTTGGTGCGCATGTTCAGCTTTGTGGGCGATACGGTGCTTGACCCGTTCATGGGCACGGGCACGACGAATTTGGCCGCTGCCAAATGGGGGCGCAACAGTGTTGGCGTAGAAGTTGACTCAGCGTATTTTCAAATGGCACACGATCGACTGGAGCGCGATGTGGGTAAGCTGTTTTCTAATCGTTTGATTCGCTTGCGCGGCGAGACTTCTTTCGAGACACCATGAGCAAAAAAACCAAAGCTTTTGATTCGGAATCTGCATTAGCAGAGGCTGTGAAACACTTTTGGCGCACGCGCGGAAGCCAACAGTCAGCGCAAGGCGGAAAGTCTGGCAGTAAAGATGCGGGTGCTCGCGGCGCAGTGACGGGCGGCAAACATGCGGACGGCTTTGTGCAACTGATTGCGCAGATCGTCAAAAGTGCCGGCTTCAACGATGCGCAGGTTTTGACTAGCAGCAAGGCCAGCCGTACATTGCCAGGCTATTTCCGCCCGAGCAAAGAATGGGATTTGCTGGTGATCGCGAAAGGCAAATTGATTGCAGCCATCGAGGTGAAAAGCCAAGTCGGCAGCTTTGGCAACAATTTCAACAATCGTGTGGAAGAGGCTATGGGCAATGCCACAGACTTTTGGAAAGCCTACGCCAAAGGCTTGTATGCGCCTTCACCGCAGCCTTGGCTGGGCTACTTGTTCATGCTGGAAGATTCGCTGAAATCTTCAACCGCCACCAAGGAAATCAAGCTGTCACCATTTAGCGTTGACCCGGCGTTTCAGCAACTGTCGTATGCCAAACGCTACGAAGAAACTTGCCTGCGCATGGTGCGCGAGCGGCTGTACGACGGCGCATGCTTTTTCACGTCAAGCGCAAAGCAAGGTGCAAAAGGACAATTCACGCAGCCGAACGCTGAATTGTCGATTCAGAACTTTGCAGCGGCGCTGTCTGCTAGGGCGGCTGCGTTTGCTGCTTTGGATCGCTGAGCACAGCTTCAATGCAAGTCCCCTCCAGACTGGCGCTGCCCCATGCAAGGCTCGCACCACCGATCACCTCAGCATGCGCTTACCCTGCGTACAAAAGAAAGCCTGCTAAAACGTGCCCGGAAAGCTCCCGCCGTCCATCAACAAATTCTGCCCATTGATGTACCCCGCATGCACACTGCATAAAAACGCGCAGTACGCTCCAAACTCCTGCGGCGAACCCAGGCGCTTGTTGGGAAACTGCGCAATGCGGGCGTTGCGTACTTCTTCCAGCGTTTTGCCGGAGTTCTTGGCCACGGCCCCCAAGGTGGCGGCAATGCGGTCCGTGTCAAACAGGCCCGGCAGCAGGTTATTCATGGTCACGCCCTTGGCCGCGACGGACGAGCGTGCCACACCCGCCACAAAGCCCGTCAAACCGCTGCGCGCCCCGTTGGACAGGCCCAGCATGTCGATGGGCGACTTGACCGCGCTGCTGGTGATGTTGACGATGCGGCCAAAACCGCGTGCGGCCATGCCATCGACGGTGGCCTTGATCAGTTCGATCGGTGTCAGCATGTTCGCGTCAATTGCGGCCAGCCAGGCGTCGCGGTCCCAGGTGCGAAAGTCGCCCGTCGGCGGGCCGCCTGCATTGGTCACCACGATGTCAAAGTCCTTGCCCGGTCCGCCTGGTGCGGCAAAAATCGCCTCCCGGCCTGCAGGGGTGGTGATGTCGGCAGCTATGGCAACGATTTGAGCTGGTTTTATACCCTCATTTTGTCCATTAG
The DNA here is from genome assembly GCA_043774625.1 of Polaromonas sp. Classification (GTDB taxonomy): domain Bacteria; phylum Pseudomonadota; class Gammaproteobacteria; order Burkholderiales; family Burkholderiaceae_C; genus JAAFIP01. The sequence continues at coordinate 6,346 of JAYVTG010000092.1, forward strand.
CCAGCGCCGGTTGTGCGCAAGCAGCTATTAATTTAGTAGCAGACACCTGTAAAACCTCGGCCCCGCGCGCCACCATCACCACGTTCACGCCCTCGACTGCCAGCGCGCTCGCGCAGCCCAGCCCCAAGCCCTTGCTCGCCCCGCCCACCAAGGCCCAGCGGCCTGCAATGCCCAAATCCATATCGTTCTCCAGCTACAAAATGCAGCCAAGCTTACCACCGCACCATACAAACCCTCTAGTCAGAAGCGTGCAAAAACCCCAAAATTGGTTTACCAATGGGCACTTCTATAAATTGACCCAAGCGCCGTCATCGCGTCGGTCAGTGCGGATTTTTTAAACTCGTGGCATCGAATGGGCTGATTTTCTCATCTTGGCGTGTTTTCGAGTTCGTTTTTGGGCGCTTGCATCGGTTTTTCGCCTCTTTACCGTTGCCTCTTACCTCGCCAGTGCCATTTTGGGCGTGGCTAGGCGCGTGAAGTCCCACACCTGCTGGCCAATCAGCACCTCGACGCGGCACAGGCTGTAAGCCAGGTTCTTCAACGCCACACCAACCTTGGCCCTGGCCAGCCCAATGCAGCGCAGTCCGATGCCACCCATCGAGTTTTCCTGGTATCCAAACACATGCTCCACCCGCGCCCGAATGCGCGACTTGGCGGCGTTGCTGAGCGTTTGTTCCGCGCTCAGGGGCGCGCTTTTGTACGCACGCTCGTGAATTTGGCTGTCGCACTGCTTGTCTTCAAGCTGGGCCTGCGCCTGGGCACTGCGGTAGGCGCTGTCGGCATGGATTTGGGCACCTCCAGTCTGGGGCTCGCGCAGTAAGGCGCTCAGTTCTTGGGAGTCATGCTCGCTGGCCGTTGTCACGCTGTGGGCGGTGATGATTTTGGTGGCACTGTCGATGTTGATGTGGTTCTTGTAGCCGTAGTGAGATACGCCGCCCTTCTTCGTCCAGCGGGTATCCACGTCCTTTTGGCGTAGCTTGGCGGGTTTGTCCTCCCAGTGCTCGGGGCATTCACCGGCTTTAATGCTGGCGTTGCTTTCTTTGCTGTTGCGCTGAATGGGCACGGGCACGAAGGTGGCGTCGATGATTTGTCCACTGGCAACTTCACCCCCAGCTGCAGCAGGGCCAGATCAAAGCGCTGCATGAGTTGGCCCATCAGGTCTTTGGTCTTGAGCGCATCACGAAACGCCCACACCGGCGTGCACTGAGTGCGGCTGGAAATTCCGTACCCCAAAACCGGCGGCCCCGGCGGCAGCTTCAGCATCATCGGTGCCTACACGCCCATCATCAGCCCCGGCAAACCCAATGCCACCGCCGTGTTCTTTTGGCGTTGCAGAAAAGTGACAGGCTGGCAGCGCGACGTGTGGCGCTTTTTGTACCGCAATAGGCTCGAAGCGCGTCACTGGAAGGTGCTCGAACAAGACCGCGTGGTGCTGGAAGCGATGGAGGTTGACGCCAACCAGCGTGAACGCCAGTACGAACATGACCTGGGCCTACAGCGACTGCGCCAGCATATGCAGCGCCTGGCCCTGAAAGAGCTGCAAAACCTGGTTTCGTTATAAAAACAACGATTGCCAGCACCACCATTGCGTGGGCAGCTATGAATAACATAGCAATTCAAAAAGAAATAGCTTTGTACAACGGTTGTATTGATATTCAGTAGGGCGCACCCTATTTTTTGCAACTACTTACATGATGAACTTGTGTGTAAGCGTAAAGTACCGTAATCTTGCAAGACTATGTTTAAAAAAGACGACTCAGTCAACAGCGGCTTTGGCAGAGCGCCAGAGGAGGACCGCATCATCATGCGCCGCAACCCGGCCAGCGCCGCATCGCCCAACAGCGGTTTTGGTAACAGTGGCTTCGGTAACAGCGGCTTTGGCAATAGCGGTTTTGGCAGTGCCAACTTTGGGCCCAGCGGCATCGTGCCCACAGGCGTGTCCAATATGCCCACAGCCTTACTGGGCCTGGTGCATGCCATGCGCACCAGCGACAGCCCCGACGCATTCAAGCTGACTCTGGGTGTCGCCCAGTGGGAAGTGCTGGAGATGTTTTTGCAGCCTTTTAGCATGGAGCCCGGCCAGGTACTGGTCGAGCAAGGCGCCAAAGACACCACGGTGTATCTCATCGAAGCAGGCACATTGAACGTGTACAGCAATGACGGCTCTGGCCATACGCAGTTGGCCATGGTGGGCGCCGGCAGTTGTGTAGGAGAAGGCGCGTTTTTCTCGCGCGCACCACGCAACGCAACCGTGCAGGCCGCTACCCGCGCCCGGCTGTGGTCGCTCAGCCCCATGCGCTTTACCGAACTGTCCAACCGCCATGCACCTATTGCACTGTCGGTGGCCATGGCCTTGGGTGCCATCGTGGCCCGGCGCATGAACAGCGGGCCCAAGCGCGCTGCCGTCACTTAGTCGCGCGCGCTTTTAACTGCGGCCCATTTCCCCTTGGTTTGGTAATCAGATTGTTGGGGGCGTACAGTGGATCATGTTCCACAAAGGGTGGCCATGACAAAAACAGCGCGTACCATCGGTTTTTTCACAGCGGCTCTGGCAGCGGCTTGGCTTACTGTGGGCTGCGCCAACCCCGACCAGTTAGCACCTGGCAGCGCACGCGATACCGCTTTGCAGACCCTCGGCGCGCCGACAGCCCGCTACCCCCTGCCCGGCGGCGGCGGTGAGCGGCTACAGTACTCACGCCAACCAGCGGGCCAACAGGTCTACAACGTAGACGTGGACGCTGCAGGCAAGGTCAGCGCAGCGACCCAAATGCTGAACGAGTCGCAGTTTGCCAAGGTGCCCGCGGGCACGTGGCGCGCGGATGATGTCTTGCGTCAATTTGGCAAACCTGCCTATGTGAGCCGCGTGGGCAGTTACGTGGGCGAGGTTTGGGTGTACAGGTATAAAGACACGGCGTTTGACCGTTTGTTTTACGTTTACGTGGACCCGACAGGCCTGGTAGCCAAAACCGGAAGGGGCGGCGAGCCCCGGCGCGAGCGGCATGACCTGGTCAAGTGGCCGCGCATGGGGCACCAGCACCATACTTGATGCAGGGGCCAGCCACTCAAGCCGCCGTTTCAACTCAGGTGCTTGCCGATGATGCCTGCAATTTCAAACATGGTGACCTGCGGTTTGCCAAATACCGCTTCAAGCTTGGGGTCGGCATTGATGCTGCGTTTGTCTTTGGCGTCTTGCAAATTATGGGCCTTGATGTAGTCCCACAACTTTTTCGTCACCTCACCCCGGCCGTATTTTCCCTCTCCAATCACGGCGGCCAAAGCCGCGCTGGGCACCAGGGTGCCAGCGCGCGGGGCTTTAGCGGCGACTGCTTTAGTGGTCTTGGCTGCCGCCTTCTTTGCGGGCATCTTTTTGGCAGCGGTTTTGGAGGTTTTTATGCCGTTTACCAGCGCAGAATCTGCGCGAGCAGCTACTTTTTTAGTAGCAACTGCTTTGCCTGCCGGTGTCTTGGCAGTTGTCTTGCCAGCCGCTGTCTTGCGCGGCGGAAACTTGCTGGCTTCAAACGCAAAGCCCACCTTGCCCGCTTCTGCGTCCCAGTTTAAAAATGCCTTGAACGAGCGGCGCGTGCGCATGCTGACAAACTTGTCCAGCAAATCGGTTTTGCCGGTTTCCAGCAGCTTGACCATTTGCTCGCGCTCAATCGGTTGCTGCAAGATGACCTGGCCGCTTTTAAAGTCGCAACTGGGCGTGGGCTGGGCATCGGTAGGTACCGACTTTTCGCAGACATAGCTTTTGCCAAACTCTTTCACAGGTGCACCGCACTTGGGGCATTTGCCCAAAGACTCTTTGCCCGACAGGTCCACAATCTCGCCGGTTTGTGCGGCCTTGGCATCGTCGCCAAAGTCAAATTCCAGCTTCCAGTTTTTCTCTTCTTCGTTGTACTTGAGCGCGATCTCGGCCACAAAAGGCCAGCCCGCTTTGGAGCGAAAGCCTTCGAGTGGGCCGATCTTTTTGTTGCGGATAAAGTCTTCTACTTCGTTAGGCTCAAAAGTGCGACCAGCGGGTGTTTTGCCAAAGCCAAAACCGCATCCTTCCGCAGCACCTGCCTTGCCGGTGCAGGTGTAGCGGCGGTAGTTTTCTTTCACAATGCCGCCGCAATTGGGGCAAGGCGTAGTCAACGTAGCGTAGTCACCCGGAATGGTGTCGCGGTCATATTCCTTGGCTTTTTTGACGATTCTTGAAGTCATGGCGTTAATCTCGGCCATGAAGGTCTCGCGGCTCATCTTGCCCTGCTCCATCAGGGCCAGCTTGTGTTCCCATTCGCCCGTCAGGGCCGGTTTGGACAGTTCTTCAACACCCAAACCGCGTAAAAGCGTCATCAGTTGAAATGCTTTGGCTGTGGGAACCAGCTCGCGGCCTTCGCGCAAAATGTATTTTTCGTTCAGCAAACCCTCGATCGTGGCGGCGCGTGTTGCCGGTGTGCCCAAGCCCTTTTCCTGCATGGCTTCGCGCATCTCGTCGTCGTCCACCAGCTTGCCTGCGCCTTCCATCGCGCCCAGCAGGGTCGATTCAGAATAGCGCGCAGGCGGCCGGGTTTTCAGGCCTTTGGCCTCGATGCTTTCGTTGCGCACCATCTCGCTAGGCTTGACAGGCACCAGCATCTTGCTGCCCGCCTCGCCTTCTTTTTTCTCCACCTCATCGTCGGCCTCTTTGCCGTAGATGGCCAACCAGCCCGGCTTGACCAAGACCTTGCCCTCGGTCTTGAAATGGTGGCTCACGCCCGCGTGGCTGGCCTGGGTGATGCGCGTGGTGACCTGGTATTCCGCACTGGGGAAAAACACCGCCATGAAGCGGCGCACCACCAGGGTGTAGAGCTTGAATTCAGCCTCAGACAAGCCACTGGGCGATTGCAACGTGGGGATGATGGCAAAGTGGTCGCTCACCTTGCTGTTGTCAAAAATGCGTTTGCTGGCTTTGATGTAGCCGTTGTTAAGCGCTGTCAACGCATGCGGCTCCAGATGTTTGTGGCCACCTTCGGAGATCATTTCAAACGTCTGTTTGACCACAGGCAGGTAGTCTTCTGGCAAGGCGCGTGAATCGGTACGCGGGTAGGTCAGGGCCTTGTGGCGCTCGTACAGGCTTTGCGCCAGTTGTAGCGTGGTTTTGGCGCTAAAACCAAATTTGCCGTTGGCTTCGCGCTGCAGACTGGTCAGGTCAAACAATTGCGGCGACGCTTGTGTGGTGGGCTTGCTTTCTTCGCTAACGCTGCAGGCTTTGCCTTTGACAGCCTGTGCAATGGCCAGCGCGTCCCGCTCGTTCCACATGCGGTCGGCGCGGCGGTCGGTGTCTTCGTCTTTCTTCCATTTGGGGTCGAACCATTTGCCCGGATATTCGCCGCCCTCGGCCAAAAAGGACGCGTGGATTTCCCAATAATCGCGCGCAATGTGTTTGCGAATTTGCTCTTCGCGCTCCACCATAATGGCCAGCGTGGGCGTTTGCACGCGGCCCACGGTCGTCAAAAAGAAGCCGCCATCGCGAGAGTTAAAAGCCGTCATGGCGCGGGTGCCGTTAATACCCACCAGCCAGTCGGCCTCGCTGCGGCTGCGCGCAGCGTGCGCCAGGGGCAGCATTTGCTTGTCGGTGCGCAGGTTGTCAAAACCATCGCGTATGGCTTGTGGCGTCATGCTTTGCAGCCACAGGCGCGTCACGGGTTTGCCCAGCGCGTCAAACTTGCCCGCCTTGTTCAGCCCGGCGTATTGCTCGATCAAACGAAAGATCAGCTCGCCCTCGCGGCCCGCGTCACAGGCGTTGATCAATGCGCCCACGTCTTTGCGCTTGGCCAGCTTGATCACGGCGTTCAAACGCGTTTTGGTTTTGTCTACGGGCTTCAAGTCAAAGTACGGCGGAATGACGGGCAAGTTGGCAAAGCTCCACTTGCCGCGTTTCACGTCAAATTCTTCGGGGGCCTGAATCTCAACCAGATGGCCCACGGCAGAGCTGACGATATGCGTGTCGCTCTCAAAGTATTCGTCGTGCTTTTCGAACTTGCCCACGGTAGGCGTGAGCGCACGCACGATGTCTTGGGCAACGGACGGCTTTTCGGCAATGACTAAAGTTTTCATAGATCTTTCTCAACAATCTGAGCACTATATACAGTACCCACTACAATGCGGGTCTTGCGCGCACGCACCTGCGCGCGCACCTGCACGCGCACACCCATGCACGCGCGCCCATGATTCACCATACCAAATTTTTTGCGCCATGCCAAAAACAGCCAAGACGCCCCCAAAGTCTTCCAAGAGAACATCATCGGGCACTGCGTCTGCCAAGTCTAGCCCCGTACCCCCCGCCCAGTCTGTACCAACACCCAAGCGCCGCATCCAGGTGCGCCAGTCTGGCGTGCATGGCAAGGGTGTGTTTGCCCTGGCGGACATTGCCGAGGGCGAGCGCGTGGTCGAATACAAGGGCGAGCTGATCAACTGGAAAGAAGCACTGCGCCGCCACCCACATGACCCAGCCGACCCTAACCACACCTTCTTCTTTCATATCGATGAAAAACATGTGATTGATGGCAAGGTCAATGGCAACAGTGCCAAGTGGATCAACCATTCCTGTGGTGCCAACTGCGAGGCGGACGAACAAGGCAGCCGTGTTTTTATCAAAGCGCTGCGCAATATCCATGCGGGCGAAGAGCTGAACTATGACTATGGTTTGATCATTGATGAGAAGCACACCCAAAAACTAAAGAAAGAATTCGCCTGCTGGTGCGGCAGCGACGCATGCCGGGGCACTATGCTTGCAGAGAAAGAAAAAACCAAAAAAGACAAGAGCGCAGCCAAAAAGAAAAAGAAATCGGTCAAGAAATCGGCCAAGAAAAAGGACAAGTAAAGCGTGGCCAGTTTCCAAAGCGCAAGCCCTGTGCGTCCCGTGCACCCGACGCAATGGGGCGCCGAGTCCATCTGGCAAGCCGTGATGGCGCTGGCCCACGAGCGCGGCGACGCGCGGCTGGCGGGCTTTAGCGTAGAAGTGCTGCCCAGCATAGCGTCCACCAATACCGAGCTGATGCGTCGCGCCCGTGCTGGACAGACCGAGCCGATCCTGCTGGTGGCCGAGCAACAAACCGCTGGCCGGGGCCGGCTGGGCCGCGCCTGGGAATCTGGGCAAGACCCGGCGGTGGGCGAGTCTTTGACTTTCTCCGTTGGGTTGCAGCTGTCGCCCACGGCCTGGGATGGCCTGAGCTTGGCCGTTGGGGTGAGCGTGGCAGAAAATGTGCTGGGCCGGGAAGCTGTCTCCCCGCAGGCCCCCATCCAGCTCAAATGGCCCAACGATCTGTGGTGGCAAGACCGCAAGCTGGCCGGTATTCTGATTGAAACCGCGGCAGCTGGTTCAACAGGCGCATCCACACCCCCTGCAACACACGCCAGCAGCCAGCGCTATGTTGTCATAGGGGTGGGCATCAATATCGCGTCTCGGCCCGCTCTATGCCTGTCTACCCCGCCCACTTGGTTGCAGGCCTTGCAAGCCGATGCCAGCGCCCCGCAGGCCTTGGCGCGGGTGGCCGCTGCCCTGCTGCGCGATGTACTGGTGTTTGAGGCGCAGGGGTTTGCCCCCTTCGCCACGCGTTTTGCCGCCTGTGATGCTTTGTATGGCCGCACGGTGAGCCTGAGCGACGGTCGCCAAGGTCGTGCTCAGGGTGTCGATGCCCTAGGCGCGCTCCTGCTGCATACTGCGCAAGGCATGGAGCGGATCGCCAGTGCGCAAGTGAGCGTGCGGCCCGTGGCAGATGGCAAGGCTGTCCACTAGATGCCATTCGTAACCATTTGGCACATAAAATCATACTTTTAATCCCCCCCATCCTGACCATTTCATGCTGAGATTTGTGGTTGTACTTTTGCTGCTGGCCAATGGCCTGTACTTTGCCTGGACGCGGGACTGGTTGGCACCGCTGGGCTTGGTGCCCATGTCGCAAAGCGAGCCAGCGCATGTGGCCAACCAAATCAAACCCCATGCCATGCGCTTGCTAAATACCCAGGAAGCACGCCGCATCGAGCAAACCGTGACCGTGGCCACGCCCACGGCCACCATAGCGACCACAGGGAGCCCCACAGAATGCCTGCAAAGTGCGATGCTGGACGACAAAGCAGTAGAGGCCGTGCTCGCAGTTGTACAAACTTTGCCTGCCAGCAGCTGGAAGCTGGAATCCTCGTCCCAGCCCGCGCGCTGGATTGTTTACATGGGCAAGTACCCTAACGCCGACAACTTGAGCAAGAAGAAAGCCGAGCTGCGCCAACTGGGGATTAGTTTTGAACCGCTGCAAAGCAACAAACTGGAACCGGGTATCGCCCTGGGTGGCTACGAAACCCAGGCAGAGGCGAATGATGCACTCGCCCAGGTGACCAAACGCGGTGTGCGCACTGCCCGCGTGCTTGAAGAAGTACCTGGTACGCAAGGCCAGGTATTGCGCCTGGCGGCAGTGGACGATGTCTTGCGCGGCCAGTTGACTGCGCTACGCACGGCCTTGGGTGCCGCTACGCTGCGTGCGTGCAAAAGCTGATTCTAAAAGACCCGACTAACTGTCTGGCTCAAGCAAGGCGGTAATGTCCGACAAAGACATGGACCAATGCGAGGCGTGACGATTGTTGTGGTGCAGGTCGTTGACAAAAGCGGCCATTTCCAGGAAGGTTGCACTCAGGCGCCAGCCAATACGGTGCTGCGGAAAGAGCAAGGGTTTGGCGCGCGAGTCCGCCATCAGCAGATGCATGGCCTTGGGCCGGGTGATGTTGGCGATGCCCGCAAACAAAAACTCTACTTCGCTAAAACTGCCTTCCAGCATGCACACCCAGCGGTCACTACAGGCCATCGCCATGCCAGAAACGCCAACAGCCACGCGCTCAAGCTCTTCCTGCACCTGGCGAGCCGTGTCGGCCATGGAGGTTAGGGGGTTGCAGATGCAAATAAAGACGGTGCGGTGAATCAGCGGTACGGGTTTCGCCATGTGGCTTGGAGTTTGTTTTTATTAGCCAACCGTCTGCAGTGATGTGTGCCCCAGCATGCGGTTTTGCGACGCGCAGTTGTGCACGCCACCTCTACGCCCATCCTGCACACTTTTGATGCACAAGACGCGACATTTCAAGTGAGGACTTTAGGGCGGATTGGGCGTGACAAAAATCACGTTGTGGGCTTAGCCCCCCACAACCGAGGGAGTGTTGTTACAAAATGAGACTAATTGATCAAAGTGGGACTGTGAATTGCTTCACGAGCACGTTCGGCATAGCGGTTAAAACGCCACGATGTACCTTCTTGGGTAATGCGGTGCCAAGTGTCGCGCTTGGCAGCCGAGCTCATCTCGGGCCAGTGTTGCACTTCGCCAAAAGTACGGCCACAGCCTTTGCACACATCATCGCCTTGGCTGGTAGAGCAAATCGCGATGCAGGGCGTGTCGGGGGTCGTCTCGTACCACTGCATCCAGGCGGCCAGGGACTTGGCTGGCATGCGTAGCTCGTTTACGCGGTCCTGGTGGTGAAACACCATCAGCGCATATACCTCGGCCAGCGCCCGCAGTTCAGGAGCCAGCGTGACACCGTCAGGCGAGGGTGCGCGGTCGCGCCAGTAGTTGATGGCGGACTCGATGTCGGTGATGTGGATCCCCACCGCTGCGGTTGAGGGAATGGACGCTTGCATGGGCATACTCTAAGATGGAAGCGCATCATACGCTGAAACCAAATGCTATTTATTTAATAGCTGCTCGCGCAATAACTACGCTGGTAATTAGCGGTTTCGTCCCTCAAAACCGCCGAATAACGACAAGAGGCTCATTGTCAGGCCGGGCTGGCGCTAGTCTGGAGCAAGGGCGTAAAAAACCGTGGGCGCATCTCGTCCAGACCCATCTGCGCCAGCAGGGCCTGAAGGCGCTGCGCACTTTGCTGCCTAGTTTTGCGCTGCGGCGCTTGGTTGCGCGTGGCAATGATCAGCTCGTTCTTCATCGAGTGCTCCCAACCCACCAGCTCGGTCACCGTCACGCTGTAGCCATGCGTCTCTAGTTGCAGGCAGCGCAGCACATTGGTGGCGTGGCTGGCAAATTCGCGGATGTGCAGGGGGTGGCGCCACAACTCGGCCATAGGGTTGTGGGCATCGCCTGTGCGCTTCTTGGCGCGCAAATGTGTCGCTACTTCAGCCTGACAACATGGCACCAGCACCATGTGCTGCGCCTGGTGGGCTATGCCAAAGGCAATGGCGTCGTCGGTAGCCGTGTTGCAGGCATGCAGGGCGGTAACGATGTCGATGCGCGGTGGCAATTGCGCTGAGGTATGGGCCTGCGCTACCGACAGATTCAAAAAGTCCATCCCGCCAAAGCCAAACTGCTGGGCTAGCGCTGCGCTGCGCTGCACCAGGTCGTCGCGCGTTTCTACGCCAATGATTTTGCCTTGGGGTGCATAGGCCTTGAAGAACAGGTCGTACAGGATGAAGCCAAGGTACGACTTGCCTGCGCCATGGTCTACCAGGGTGACATCGGCATGCTGTTGTTGCACGCTTTTGAGCAGCGGTTCGATAAAGTTGAACAGGTGGTAGACCTGTTTGAGCTTGCGCCGCGAGTCCTGGTTGAGCTTGCCGTCGCGCGTCAAAATATGCAGTTCTTGCAGCAGCGCGACCGACTGGCCAGGGCGCACTTCGTGTTTTTGCGCGGGCGGCGCAGGTTGGTTTGAGGCAATCGCAGGTTTTGTACTTGCTACATTATTAGTAGCTGCTTGCGCATATCCTACGCTGGTTTTAGGCATATTTGCCTGTTTTTTGGAGTTGCAAATGCAATCATGCCATGATTTTCGCCCAGCCGGCGTGCCCCAACTTGTGTAGCGTTTCCATGTTGCGTTCAAAAATATGTTCTGCTTCAGGAAACGCTTTCACGGCCTTTTCTACACTCGCTTCACGCAAGATGTGCAGCGTGGGGTACGGGCTGCGGTTGCTGAAGTTGGTGATGTCGTCGGCGTCGGTGCCTGCGAACTGGTACAGCGGGTGAAAACTGGCAATTTGCAGCACGCCGTCCAGTTCCAGGTCTTGCAGCACATCGTCTGCTACATCCAGAAAGTCGTTGTAGTCCAAAAAGTCTTGCAGCACGTGGGGGTGGATGAGCAGCGTAGTCTCACACACAGCGGGGCCAGCAGCTTGCAGGGCCAGCAGTTCGCGCTTCAGGTCTTCGTACAGCGTGTCCTGGTTTTTCGCCTCGCTCACGCAATAACGAATGCGGCCATGCACATGCTCGGCCTTGGCAAAGGGGCACAGGTTCAGGCCGATCACGGCTTTTTCTAGCCAGTGTTGGGTTGCTTCGATGGCGTCGGTCATGGGGCTTTTTGGCGTTCTGTCGTGGTGAGTATAGGTCTTGAGGCGGGTCTTGGATTTGTGCGGACTTGGCGAGGTGTTTGCGGTTCCGCTCATGATGCGGCATACGCATAAATCGCGGAGCCCGCAAACACCTCGTCAAGCCTTGAAATGGTTGAGGCGCAACCGTTGAATACCGGCACACTCTGAGGCTGCTACCGTTCAGCGCGCTAACCACCAACGCAGCAGGGCGAGCGTATGCTGTTGACCCGATTTTAGGTACTCCTACATGAGGG
>JAYVTG010000093.1:0-2549 GCA_043774625.1 Polaromonas sp.
TAAAAGGGGGAGCCAGGTACAAAAGCTGACAAGAAGCTAAAACCTATACCCTGGCGGAGGACACGAAGGTATCCGCGCGCCCACAGTGCCTGACAGCGCAAACGCTCCAAGCTCCGAAGGTATCCGCCCACGCACAGTGCCTGACAGCGCAAACGCTCCCAGCCCCGAAGATATTCGCCCTCTCAGAACACCAGACAGCACAAGCGCTACATGCCAAAACAGCCCAATACCAGCGTAGAATATTCGCAAGCAGCTACTAAATAAATAGCACTAGAAGGTCAACCCTGCCACTTGAACCAATATTCCAGCGCCACCCGATAAGTGTTTTGCTGCACCCGCAGTGTGGTGTTGATGTCCTCGCCATAGCCGCCGCCCATGGCAAAAGCCAGCGGAATACGCCGCTGCCAGCACCAGTGCATCACGCGCCGGTCGCGTGCTTGCAGGCCGTCGTAGGAAAGTTTCAAGCGCCCTAGCCTGTCGCCTTCGTGCGGGTCTGCTCCCGCCAGGTACAGCACCAGGCCGGGCGCATACGGTGAAAAGAAGCGGCGCTCCAGCTCATCCAGCGCCAGTTCTAGTGCGTGCAGGTACTCGTCGTCCTGGCAACCGTCGGGCAGGTCAACGTCCAGGTCGCTGGCTTCCTTGCGAAACGGGAAGTTTTTGGCACCATGCAGGGACAGCGTAAAAACGCTATCGTCCCCCTGAAAGATGCGCGCCGTGCCATTGCCCTGGTGCACGTCCAGGTCGATGATGGCGACTTTCAAAAGGCTTGTGTTTAGCCTGGCGTGCTCTGCCTGCATGAGGCGCGCTGTTACCGCAAAATCGTTGAACACGCAAAACCCGCTGCCTTTGTCGCCGTAGCTGTGGTGCGTACCGCCCGCCAGGTTACCCGCCAAGCCTTCTGCGCGCCCGTTTGCCAGGCCCATGCTGGCTCGCGCAGCCGCCACGGTGGCCCCCACCGACCTGCGCGCCCGCTCGGCCATGGCTGTGCTCCACGGAAAGCCAATTTCTCGCATCACCGCCGGGGCCACACTGCCCGTGCTGATGCACTGTATGTACTGCGGGCTGTGGCACAGAGCCAATTCACCGTCGCTGGCGGGCTGGGCAACACCCAGTTGCACCTGGGGCAATTGCTGCCCCAGCCAGTCGCGCAGCAGCCGGTATTTGTGCATGGGAAAGCGGTGCCCATCAGGAAGAGGTAAGACAAATTGGTCAGCGTAATAAGCTTTCATTAACTTTGATTGTGCCGTGGCTGTGACAAAAGCTTGAAAGGCCAGGGTTTTAGAGCTTTACAACTAATCACACGATTTATGCTGCACTGCAACAAAAATGACTTGCAATGCCCCGGGATAACCCTATAATTCGTCTCATGCTGCACTGCAACATAAATCTGCAAAGATAAAGTACAGCACATTGCGCAAACCTTTTTTTTAATTAACTGGAGTACCCACCATGATGACCGTAGACCAAATCCTAGCCCTGCAAAAAGCCAACGTAGAAACACTGTTCGGCCTGACCAACAAAGCCTTTTCTGGCGTTGAAAAGCTGGTTGAACTGAACATCACTGCTTCTAAAGCCGCTATGGCCGAAGCTGCAGACACCAGCAAAGCCCTGCTCAGCGTGAAAGACGCACAAGAACTGTTGGCCATGCAAGCCGGCCTGTTCCAGCCTTTGGCTGAAAAGACCGCAGCTTACAGCCGCCACCTGTATGACATCGCTTCCAGCACAGGTGCTGAATTCGGCGCTGCCGTAGAAGCCCAGTCTGCTGATGCTAAAAAGGGCTTCATGGGCCTGGTGGACAGCGCTTCCAAGAACGCACCTGCCGGTTCTGAGACTGCTGTAGCCATGATGAAAAGCGCGGTAGCAGCTGCCAACAACGCATTTGACTCTGTGCAAAAAGCGGTCAAGCAAGCGTCTGAAGTAGCTGAATCGAACTTCAACACCATGTCTGCCACAGCAGCCAACACCGTAAAAGCCGCTGCTAAAAAGCGTTAATTTTTCACTACTCTTGAACTTTCGAAAGAAGTTCCCCTCTATCTAGAGTACACACCCCACGCACTGTGTCATCCAAACTGGATACACCGCGTTATTGGTAGTGTGTGAAGGTTGTCTCCTCGGGTTCTTTCGTAACTACACAGTTCAGGAACCCCTTTAAAGCCAAGTTGCAAGACTTGGCTTTTTTTTGCCTGCTTGGTTGCTTGGTTGCTTGGTTGCTTGGTTGCTTGGTTGCTAGGAACCGTGCGCTTTGCTTCGCGCTTACTGTCTCTATCGAAGTCTTCGTGCTTTCGGTTCAATGTTTTTTCAGGAGCGGATCAGAAACCACCGCCACCAGCCCCTTCGCTGCCGCCTGAGCCGCCGCCTACGCCATCGCCGCCGCCGTCACCCTCGCCGCCCTCTGCTCCGCCGGTGCTGACCTGATTGGTCTGCGTGGTGGCTTGAATGATGGTGAGGGTCTGCGGGATCGAGTCGGAAGCGCTGGTGCCGCGCACGGTGATGTTGGCCGTGCGCACCTGATCATTGGGGTTGGCCTGAAGCTGGTAGCTGATGCTGCC
>JAYVTG010000094.1:0-30563 GCA_043774625.1 Polaromonas sp.
CCCGCGCGCGGTAGGCCATCAGGTTCGGGTAGGGCGTCAGGTCGATGTTCATCGGCTGGGTCCAGTTGGTCACGGTGAACAGGTAGCCATCGGCGACGCTGAAGGTGTCGCCCATCAGGTACTGCTTGTTCTTGAGTTCGCCCTCGAGCCACTGGAACCGAGCCGCCAGTTTGTCGCGCTGCATGGTCTTCGTCTCTTCCGGGGTGGCGGGATTGAACAGCGGCGAGAACTGCTTGTGCACTTCGGTGCCGATGAAGGTCAGCCACTCCTGCAGGCGGTAGCGCGGCAGGGTGCCGTTGGCGGGCGCCAGGTTCTTGGTCGGCGCCAGGTCGGCGATGTATTGCACGATCGCCGGGCCCTCGCGCAGGCGGGTGCCGTCGTCCAGTTCCAGCAAGGGCACATAGCCCAGGGGGTTGATGCTGTAGTAGTCGGTGCCGTCGTCCAGCTTATGGGTTTTGGTAGGGGCAGACACGGCGGTAAACGCCAGACCTGCTTCGTGCAAAGCGATATGGGGGGACAGGGAGCAGGCGCCTGCGGAGTAATAGAGCTTCATAGTGTTTTCCTTAAGTTAGGTGGTTAAAAAGTGCTGTTGCCAGCGTGGGATATGCGTAAGCAGCTACTAAATTAATAGCAATTAGTTTTATAATTAATGTTTGTATGTAGGGTCAGTGCGCTCCAGCTTGCGCAGCAGCGCAGGCCAGGCAATATTGGCGCCCTGGCCTGCGGTGGCGGTTTTCATGACCGTGGCTGTGCCCTGCAAAATGTGCGGATGGACCATGGTCAGTTCTCCGCCGCCAGCCTGAGCGTCAATCTGTATTTTGCAGGCGCTGTCAAAAATATACATGTTCAAAAACGCCTCGGCTATGGTTTTGCCCACGGTGAGCAAGCCGTGGTTGCGCAGCATGAGGTAGTTGGCCGCGCCCAGGTCGGCCTGCAAGCGCGGCTTTTCTTCGTCGCGCAGGGCCACGCCTTCGTAGTCGTGGTAGGCCAGTGCGCCCAGTACAAACACCGACTGCTGGCTAATGGGCAGCAGCCCCGCTTTTTGCGCGCTCACCGCTACGCCCGCGCGGCTGTGGGTGTGCAGCACGCAGGCAGCGTCGTGCCGCACGGCGTGCACGGCGCTATGAATAACAAAGCCCGCCGGGTTGACGGGAAAGGGCGAGTCGATGATTTTGTTGCAGTCCTGGTCTACCTTGACCAGGGACGAAGCGGTAATTTCGTCAAACATCAACCCGTAGGGGTTGATAAGAATGTGGTGCTGCCCCACGCCGGAGACAGATTCTGGCAACTTAGCCGTGATGTGCGTAAAAACCAGGTCGCTCCAGCCGTACAGCGCCACCAGGCGGTAGGCGGCAGCCAAATCGACGCGCAGCGCCCATTCTTGCGCGCTGACAACTTCTTTGAGGGATGCGATGTTCATGGGGTATCTCCAACAAGCGATTGAGGCGGTCTACAGCCGTCTTTGTACACCCAAACGGCCTGACCGTGTGTCACCACCGTGGCGAGGCAGGTGCCCACACGCATGTGCCAACACGCATTACAGCGCAAGTGGCCAGGGCTATGGTCACGCCAGCAGAGTTTTCAGCTCGCCGCTGTCGATGAGTTTTTGCAGGTCGGTATAGCCGCCCACCAGCGTGCCTTTGACAAAAATCATCGGGTAACTGGGCCAGCCCGTCCACAGCTTAAGCGCATTGCGCTCGCGCCAGGTGCTCAGGTAATTGCCGTATTCCAAATACTGGTACGGCACGGAAGCGGCATTCAAGGCAGCGCAGGCTTTTTTGGGAAACGGGTTCATTCCCATGCCCACAACAACCACGGCATGGGCCGCCACAGCAGCTTGCACCTGGGTGACGATAGCAACTTGGTGCGTGGCCACCGTGTCGCGAATCGCGGGGTGAATATGCGCTTCGTCAAGGATGTTTCTTGGCATGGAATGATTCTCTGGTTACTATAAATTTAATAGCTGCTCGCGCATATTCTACGCCAGCTAGCGGCATATTCAACTGGAAAATGCTGGCTGGCTAGTGGCATTACAGAGCCTTCTTGGCGCGCACGCCAGCGGCTGACTTGCTGGCCTTGCGTGCGGGTTTGTCCTCAGGCGTGATGAACCCAATAGGCCGTTTGGGCGGATCGGGCGGCGTTGCAAGTTCACGCACGGCGTCCAACAGTTGGCGCAGTTGCAGCCGGGTATTGCGGCTGAAAGTATTGTGTGAGAACTCCAGTGCGTCGGTTTTCGTCTCCAGCTCGGCCAGCCTCTTGAGCACATCGGCATTAGTGGACAGGGCTTCACGCAACTGCACGAAAGCCCGCACTACATAGATCCCCATCTCCACCGCCTGGTTTGATGCCAGCACATTGGCTGCCTGAATCGCCCCGTGTTCGGTAAACGCAAACGGCAGCCCCTTCGAAAACTTCAATTTCTGAAGGTGGTCGCAATTTGCGACCACCTCGGCCTTCTCTTGCGGAGTGAGCTGGAACAAGAAATCAACCGGAAACCGTTTTCGGTTGCGCTTGACCTGCTCGTTCAGGCGTTTAGTCTCTACCCCGTACAAGCTGGCCAAGTCCACATCCATCATCACCCGCAGGCCGCGAATCACCTGAATGCGGCTCTCGATACGCGGCACCAGTACAGTGCTGTTTGTGTTCATGCTGTTGATTTCTTTTCGAAGTTGCCCCCACTCAACGCAGTATAAAGCCCTGCGTAATGGCATTAGAGCTACGTCTTGCTGTAGAAGTTGGTATCTCTTATCACTATAAATTTGATAGCTGCTCGCGCATATTCTATGCTGGCATTTGGCATATTTACCTATTAAAAGCGCTCTGCAGATCAGTTTGCCAATCGCGCAGCAGCCCACAGCACCTGGTCCACCACGGCCTGCACGCTTTTGCGCGCGGCCTCTTGCACCAGCGCGCCGCTGGCATCAAACGCATCGCCCGCGCGGCCTAAGGCAAAGGCTTCGGGTGCCACCCAGCATTGCAAATTCAGCAGCAGCGGTGCCAGGTGTTGCTGCGCCCGCACGCCGCCAAACGCACCGGGCGATGCGCTGAGCATGCCGACCACTTTTCCCCGGAACGATTTGGAGCCTTCCGACCACTGCGGGTTGGTTTTGACGGGGCTGGACGCCCAGTCGATGGTGTTTTTGAGCAGGGCGGTGTAGCTGCCGTTGTATTCGGGGCTGACGACGATCCAGGCGGGGTGGTCGAACATGGTCTGCTTGAGGCGCATCACGTCGGCAGGCGTGCCCTGGGCTTCCAGGTCGGCGTTGTACAGCGGGATGCTGAAGTCGGCCAGCTCGAGGTGGGTCACCTGCGCGCCCGCATCGGTAGCCATTTGCGCGGCTATGGTGGCGAGTTTGCGGTTGAACGATGCTGCGCGGGTGCTGCCAGCGAAGATGAGGAGTTTGGGTAGCGTGGTCATGGCTGATGTTAGGAGTGACTAAGTGACGAAGGTGCAAGCTTAGCAGCGTCGTGCTTGATGTGGCGGGGTTTAGCTCTGTGCAGGTTTGGTGATGTGTTTGCGGTTCCGCTCGTATTCTTGTACGGGCTTGGCAAGGTGTTTGCGGTTTTTACTCCTGTGTTGGTCGCTGGCTGGGGGTGGCTTTCACGATCCCGCTCATGATGCGGCATACGCATAAATCGCGGGAGCCGTGAAAGCCTCTCCCAGCCGCAAACATGGTAGTTCGCAATGGTTGAATACCGAATACCCGCAAACTCGCAGAGTGTGACCGTAGGAACGCCAACCCCCAACGCCGCTGGGTGAGCGTATGCTGTTGACCCGATTTTAGGTACTCCTACATGAGGGGCAAGAGCATACGCTCACCCAGCGTACACAAGAAACACAGGCAACACAGGCAACATGAACAACCCTGCGCGTACAAACAACCCCGCCAACAAGAACCAGACAGACGCATCCCCCATCCCAAACCCACACCAACAAGTCGCAAAATTCCGAATCGTCTATAATTTGTACAATTTCACGATTTTGTACAAACATGCATACTCTTCCTCTGAGCGAATTTCGCGCCAATGTGGCCGCCATGATCGAGCTAGTAGAAAAAGGCGACACCGTGCGCATCTTGCGGCACGGCAAACCGGTGGCCGAGTTGGTGCCCGTCAAAGCCGACGCGCCTGCCAAAGTGCCCAACTGGAAGCGGCCGATTGAGCCTTTGCCTATCAAATGGCCCCAAGGCATGTCGGGTGCCAAGATGATCATTGAAGAGCGTGAAAACGCACGTTACTGAGTAGGGCCAGCATGAAGATTGCTTTTGACAGCTCCGCCATATTCAAGCGCTACAGTCCCGAGGATGGGCGTGACCAGGTGGCCGCTGCTTTTGACAAGGCCACTGCAATTTGTGTAGCGCCACATCTAAGGTTAGAAGTGCTTACCAGCGCTTCGCGCCTATTGCGTGACAACCTGATTGACTTGGCTGGCTACCAGTGGCTGCACGACCAATTGGCCAGTGACCTTGCAGAATGGGAGGTCATGCCATTCTCCAGCGCGGTAGAAGATGCCAGTTTGCGGGCCGTAGATGCCGTGCGAGTGCGCGCCATGGACGCGCTGCATGTGGGCGCTGCGCTGATGGCACGCGCCGATTTGTTTGTGACTGCGGACAAACGCCAGGCCGATGCGGCGCGCGCGCTCAACCAGCCCACCCAGCTGGTGGCCACTGTATAAGACTGAGATTGTTATGGACTATCCCCAAATTTTTGACGTGATCGTGGTGGGTGGCGGGCACGCGGGCACCGAGGCGGCGCTGGCTGCCGCGCGCATGGGCTGCAAAACCCTGCTGCTGACGCACAATATTGAGACCCTGGGCCAGATGAGCTGCAACCCGTCGATTGGCGGTATTGGCAAGGGCCACCTGGTGAAAGAAGTGGACGCCCTGGGCGGCGGCATGGCGCTGGCGACCGATGCAGCCGGCATCCAGTTTCGCATTTTGAACAGCTCCAAAGGCCCCGCCGTGCGCGCCACGCGGGCGCAGGCTGACAGGGTTTTGTACAAGGCGGCCATTCGTCGCATGCTGGAAAACCAACCGAACTTGTGGCTTTTTCAGCAGGCTGTGGACGACCTGCTAGTGGAAGGTGACTGCGTGGTGGGGGCTGTCACACAAGTGGGTATTCGCTTTCGCTCGCACACCGTGGTGCTGACGGCGGGGACTTTTCTGGACGGCAAGATCCATGTGGGCCTGCAAAACTACCCAGCGGGCCGGGCGGGTGACCCGCCTGCCATCAGCTTGTCGGCACGGCTGAAAGAACTGAAGCTGCCGCAAGGCCGCTTGAAAACAGGTACCCCGGCGCGCATTGATGGCCGCACCATTGACTTTAGCAAGTGCGAGCCGCAGCCGGGTGACGGCATACGCGTGAACGCGCAGGGCATGCCAGACGACAACGGCAGCGTGCAAACGCCCATGCCCGTTTTCAGCTTTATGGGCAAAGCCAGCATGCACCCGCGCCAGGTTCCGTGCTACATGACGCACACCAACGAGCGCACGCACGAGATCATCAAAAGTGGCTTTGACCGCAGCCCCATGTTCACCGGCAAGATTGAAGGCGTGGGCCCGCGCTATTGCCCCAGCGTAGAAGACAAGGTCAACCGCTTTGCCGACAAAACCAGCCACCAGATTTTTCTGGAACCCGAAGGCCTGGATACGCACGAAATTTACCCCAATGGCATCAGCACCAGCCTGCCGTTTGACATTCAATACGCCATGATCCGCAGCATTGTGGGGCTGGAAAACGCACACATTTTGCGCCCTGGCTACGCCATTGAATACGATTATTTTGACCCACGCGGCCTGCGCAGCAACTTTGAAACCCGGGCGATTAACGGGCTGTTTTTTGCCGGGCAGATCAACGGTACCACGGGTTATGAAGAGGCCGCTGCGCAGGGGCAGTTTGCGGGTATCAATGCCGCGTTGCAGTGCCGCAGCATGGGAGCCACGCGGGGCGGGGTGGGCTTGGGCAACGCGTCTTTGTCTGCCGCTAGCAGCGCCACCTACCAAGGCGACAGGTGGCTGCCCGGCCGCGACCAGGCCTATCTGGGCGTGCTGGTAGACGACCTGATCACCAAGGGCGTGACCGAGCCGTACCGCATGTTCACCAGCCGGGCAGAGTTTCGCTTGCAACTGCGCGAAGACAATGCCGACGCCCGCCTGACCGACGTGGGCCGGGCGCTGGGCCTGGTAGACAACGCCCGCTGGGAGCAGTTCAACCGCAAACGCGATGCTGTTTCACGTGAAACCGAACGCCTACGCACCACCTGGGTCAACCCCCAAAACCTGCCGCTGGCAGAGGCCGAGCGCGTTTTGGGCAAGGGTATTGACCACGAATACAACCTGGCCGACCTGCTACGCCGCCCCGATGTCACCCATGCAAAGCTGATGGGCATGCAGGTAGTGGGCAAAGACGGCGTGGCCCAGCCCCTGTCGGCCAAGCTGACGGCAGAAGCTGTTTCACGTGAAACCATGCCCGACCTGTACGACACGGTCATTGAACAGGTCGAGATTGCCACCAAATATGCAGGCTACATCGACACACAGCGCGAAGAAGTGCGTCGATCTGCCTTTTACGAAAACCTCAAACTACCCACCGACCTGGACTATTTACAGGTCGGTTCACTCAGTTTCGAGGCCCGGCAAAAGCTGGCCAAGCACCGGCCCGAAACTTTGGGGCAGGCCTCGCGCATGTCGGGCATCACACCAGCCAGCATTTCGCTGCTGCTGATTCACCTGAAAAAAGGCAAGTTCAAGGGTTTTGAAAAGCTGGCCGCCAATGACGTGGCCCAGGATACAGACAAACAAGTCGCCTAGCACGTGCCGCAATAGCTCCAGCTCTGCTTTATATGCCGTTTCAGCGTCTGGCCAGCGTAGAATATGCGTGAGCAGCTATCAAAATAATAGTAACACCATGCCCCCTCCAGAGCAACTAGAACAAGCCGCCGTAGTTTTAGGCCTGACACTAAGTCTGGATCAGCGAACCCGGTTGATGGACTATCTGGCCTTGATCCAGAAATGGAACAAAGTCTACAACCTGACCGCCGTACGCGACCCCGCCGACATGATGACCCACCATCTGCTGGACTCGCTGTCGGTCGTCTCGCCCCTGATGCGCCACACCCAAGGCAAACCCGCCCGCGTGCTGGACGTAGGCAGCGGGGCAGGGCTGCCAGGCGTGGTGTTGGCCATCGTTTGCCCCGAACTCGATATCACCTGTGTGGACACGGTTGGCAAAAAAGCAGCGTTTATCCAGAATGTCATCAACACCCTGAAACTGCCCAACCTGCGCGGCATACATGCGCGGGTAGAAGAACTGAAGGCCCCTGCTTTTGACGTAGTAACCAGCCGGGCGTTTTCGTCTCTGGTGGACTTTGTAACCTGGACGCGGTTTCACGTGAAACAGCCCACCAACAGTGGCGAGGGCAGCGCCAACCCAGCCGATAGCCAAGGGAGCACCGCCCCAGTGGACGGCACAGGTAACGACGGCCTGGCTGGCGAAACAAGCAACACCGGTCAAGCTGGTGTGTGGATGGCCATGAAAGGCAAGCACCCCAGCGACGAGTTGGCCGCCTTGCCCGCCGCCGTAGAAGTGTTTCACGTGGAACCATTGGTGGTGCCGGGGCTGGACGCGGAGCGGTGTTTGGTGTGGATGCGGGCGAAGTAACGGGCTTCTGGCCGTCTTGGTAGCTCTACACGACCATCGTGAGCTTGTGACTCCTCGCGCTGGCGCATGCCGATGGCCTGTGCAGCTACGCGGCTGTCCCCCGGCGCGGGGGCGTAGTTTCTGCTTGTCCAGTCATGTACGCGCCTCCACCTTTATGCCGCTACGCTGCACAGATCATCGGCATACGCCCCAACTGAGGGTGTTGGCACACAACAGCCACAGCCCCACACAGTTACACACAGCCAAACATAGCCGCACACTGCCAACACCAAGCCACGCGTTTGCGCTGTCAGGCACTGTGCGTGGGCGGATACTGTAGGTAAAAGGGGGAGCCAGGTACAAAAGCTGACAAGAAGCCAAGGTCTATACCCTGGCGGAGGACACGAAGGTATCTGCCCACGCACAGTGCCAGACAGCGCAAACGCTCCAAGCCCTGGCAGAAGACACAAAGGCATCCACCCACGCACAGTGCCTGGTAGCGCAAACGCTCCCAGCCCAGCGCGTGAGGCAAGAGCCTACGCACACACCCTGCGTACAAAAAAATGAGAGCCAGCAACACAAAAGCTAGCCACCAGCCCCAGTCAAAGCAAGAAGTTGCCAAAACCCACACCCAGCCGCGTTACACTCAACCTCCAGTCCTTCGATCAACCCAGGAGAAAACCATGTTTGGAATCGCAGATTACGGTGCTTTCGTCATCGCCATCATCGTGTTTCTCGCCATTCCCGGCCCCGGCAACCTGGCACTCATCACGTCCACTGGCAAAGGCAAAATCCCCGGCGGCTTGGCCTGCACCTTGGGCGTTATTGCGGGCGACCAGGTACTTATGTGGCTGGCCGTCGCTGGCGTAGCCGCCTTGCTCAGCGCCTACCCCACAGCCTTTGCCGTCGTGCAATACCTGGGCGCCACCTACCTGGCCTACCTCGGCTTCAAAATGTTGATTGCCAAGGCGGGCGACAAACCCATTCTCAACATCGAGCCACGCCGTTATTTCTCGCAAGCATTTTTCATCACCCTGCTTAACCCCAAAGCCATCGTCTTCTACATGGCCTTCTTCCCGCTCTTTGTAGACCCCGCCCGCCATCAGGGCCTGCTGACTTTTGGCGTCATGGCCGCCACCATCGCCGCGCTCACCTTCACCTACGGCCTGGCGGTAGTGCTCATCACCCACTTTGCGGCAGAAAAAATTCGTTCTAACCCGCGCATCAGCAGCGTGCTGAATAAAATCGCGGGTTTGTTTCTGATTGGCTTTGGCATCAAGCTGGGCACGCAGTCATGAAAGTTCATGCACGTACACCATCTTCTATCTACGCTTTTGCTACAAAAGTAATAGCTGGTTGCGCACTGTTTACGCTGGCAATCAGTGGTTTTTGCCAAGAAAAAGCACCCACGCCACCACAAACCGTTGCCGTGCTGGACACCGACAAATACATGGGCACCTGGTACGAAATTGCGCGCTTTCCCAACCGGTTTCAAACGCAATGCGCTGGCAAAGTTTCTGCCACCTACCAACTACAGGGCAGTGGCCATATTGAAGTAACCAACAGCTGCGAGCTGGCTAACGGCCAACGCGACAGCACGGTGGGCGAAGCCAAACTGGGCAGTGCAGGGCTCAACACGCAACTGCGGGTGAGCTTTTTGCCCAAAATCGTGCGCTGGTTACCCATTGGCTGGGGCGATTACTGGGTGATCGACCTGGCCAGCGACTACCGCTATGCCGTGGTGGGCGACCCGAGCCGCAAATTTCTCTGGTTGCTGTCGCGCACACCCACCATGGCTGTGGCCGACCGCATGGCTATAGAAACGCGGTTGCAGGCACAAAGCTACGATACACGCAGGCTGGTCAACACGCCGCAATAAATCTGACCCCCACGACCATAACGACAACGCATCCATGAAGA
The DNA here is from genome assembly GCA_043774625.1 of Polaromonas sp. GTDB lineage: Bacteria > Pseudomonadota > Gammaproteobacteria > Burkholderiales > Burkholderiaceae_C > JAAFIP01. The sequence goes on from JAYVTG010000094.1 coordinate 9,559, forward strand.
TTTTCTGTGTAGCCAACCAAAAAGGTGGCGTCGGCAAAACCACCACCACCGTCAACCTGGCCGCCGGTTTAGCCAAAGTCGGCCAACGGGTGTTGATGATCGACCTTGACCCCCAAGGCAATGCCACCATGGGTTCGGGCGTAGACAAACGCAAGCTGGAGCTGTCGGTGTACGACGTGCTGCTCGAATCTGCCAGCATTGCCGAGGCGCGGGTGAAAGCCGAAAAATGCGGCTATGACGTGCTGGGTGCCAGCCGCGACTTGGCCGGTGCCGAGGTAGAACTGGTCGGTCTGGAACACCGTGACAAACGCTTGAAAGTCGCACTGCAAGCCGTCCAGCAAGACTACGATTTTTGCCTGATCGACTGCCCGCCCTCCCTGTCCATGCTCACGCTCAACGGCCTGTGCAGCGCGCACGGTGTCGTTGTGCCCATGCAGTGCGAATACTTTGCGCTGGAAGGCTTGACCGACCTGGTCAACACCATCAAACAGGTGCACGCCAACCTCAACCCCGACCTGCAAATCATCGGCCTGCTGCGCGTCATGTTTGACCCACGCATCACCTTGCAACAGCAGGTCAGCGACCAATTGAAGGCCCACTTTGGCGACAAGGTATTCAACACCCTGATTCCGCGCAACGTGCGCCTGGCCGAAGCGCCCAGCTACGGCTTGCCCGGCGTGGTGTTTGACCCGTCGGCCAAAGGCTCGCATGCGTATGTGGAATTTGCCACCGAGATGGTGGCACGCATCAAGACCATGTGATGCAGGTGCTGCTACTTCCCGGCTGGCTCGACTCTGGTCCCGGACATTGGCAAAGCCGCTGGGAGGCGTTGTACGGCTACACGCGCGTACTGCAACACGACTGGAACCGCCCTTTGCGTGGCGACTGGATTGCCCGGCTGGAAGAAGCGCTGCTATTAAATTCAGAGCTTCTCACGCATATTCCACGCTGGCAATCGGGTGATTTGCCTTCTAAAAACGTACCTTCGCCTGCACCTGCGCCTGCGCCTGCGCCTGCGCCTGCGCCCGACATCGTTTTGGTGGCGCACAGCCTGGGTTGCCATCTGGTAGCCGCCTGGGCCGCTGCATCGCGTAACACGCATCTGGTCAAAGCCGCCCTGCTGGTTGCACCACCCGATGTCACGCGCGAAGATTTTCCACACGAAATGGCCAACTGGCGTCGCCCCGTGCTCAGCCGTTTGCCGTTCAAAAGCCTCTGCGTTATGTCAACCAACGACCCTTTTTGCAGCCTGCAAGAGAGCCAAACACTGGCCGAGCGTTGGGGTGCCAGCGCCACCGGCGGCTGCGTAGAGGCGGGCGCTTACGGCCACATCAATGGCGACTCGGGCTTGGGCGACTGGCCCGCCGGGCACCAACTCCTTACCCAACTTTCACCATAATCGACACCATGGTTACCAAAAAACCCAAAGGTCTGGGCCGCGGCCTGGAAGCACTGCTCGGCCCCACCGTAGACGAAACCTCCAACGCCAACGCCCATGCCACGGCAGCGGCTGCCGCACAGTTGATAGCCAGCCCCGGCGCACCCACCACCTTGCTGCTGACCGAGTTGATCCCCGGCATCTACCAGCCCCGCACCCGCATGGACGAAGGCGCGCTGTACGAGCTGGCCGAAAGCATCAAGGCGCAAGGCATCATGCAGCCCATCTTGGTGCGCAAGCTGGCCAGCGACACGAGCGGCCAGGCGCGCTATGGCGACCATGCAGGCCAATACGAAATCATCGCGGGTGAACGGCGCTTTCGCGCAGCCAAACTGGCCGGGCTAGACAGCGTGCCCGTGCTGGTCAAAGACGTGCCCGACAGCGCCGCCGCCGCAATGGCGCTCATAGAAAACATCCAGCGCGAAGACCTCAACCCGCTAGAAGAAGCGCAGGGCTTGCAACGTTTGATCAAAGAATTTGGCCTCACCCACGAAGCTGCGGCGCAGGCCGTGGGCCGCTCGCGCAGCGCAGCCAGCAACCTGCTGCGCCTCTTAAACCTGGCCGAACCCGTGCAAACCATGCTCATGGCCGGCGACCTCGACATGGGCCACGCCCGCGCCCTGCTGGCACTGGACCGCGCCGCGCAGATCACGGCTGGCAATACCATTAGTGCCAAAAAACTCTCGGTGCGCGAAGCCGAAAGCCTGGTCAAAAAACTCAGCGCCGAATTTAACCTCACGCCACAAAAACCCGGCAAAGAAAAGTCGCGTGACTTAAAGCGTGTAGAAGAAGAGCTGTCTGACCTGCTCACCGCCGAAGTCGATGTACGCATCAAAAAACGGGTTAAACGCCATGGCAAGGTAGAAGAAATCGGCGAGCTGGCCATCCAGTTTGGCAGCCTGGACGAACTCAACGGGTTGATTGAGCGCTTGCGCGGCAACACCTAGACTAAGCCACTCTATTTTCGTTCCGGTTGCACACTATGTAACGGCGCCTGCCTATTCGCCGCAGCGCTAGTGGCATTTGTGGCGAATATGTAAGAAAATAGGCCTCGCAACAGTAGTTATTTATCAGGGCAAAAAATGAAGCATACGCACACTATCGGCACCGCATTTCTATTGGCAAGCTTGTCTCTTGCCGCGCAAGCACAAACCGGCAGCGATGGCAGCATCGACAAATGCGAGCGCATCTTGGGCACCCTGGCGGTGGCCGAGCCGCAAAGCCATGTGCTGGCCGACCTAGGCCGTTACAAGCTGGGCTCGCCATCGACCATGCTGCGCATGATCGCCCAAGAGTCCAACTGCTTTACCGTAGTAGAGCGTGGTGTGGCCATGCAAAACATTCAGCAAGAACGCGCGCTGGCCGGTGGTGGCATGCTGCAAGAAGGCTCCAATATGGGTGGTGGTCAATTGCAGGCGGCAGACTTTGTCATGACACCGTCAGTGCAATTTGCCAGTGACACAGGTGGCGTGGGTGGGGTAGTCGGCAGCCTGTTTGGGCGCATGGGTGGTGTGTTGGGTGCTATTGGTGGCATAGCGGGCGGCATCAAGTTCAAAGAAGCTGAAACCACCTTGCTGGTGGCCGACGTGCGCTCTGGCATTCAGGTGGCCAGCGCCGAAGGCAAGGCCAGCAAGATGGACTTTAGCCTGGGCGGCTGGGGCTGGGGTGGCTTTGGCTGGGCAGCGGCAGGTGGTTATTCCAAAACCCCCGAAGGCAAACTGATTGCTGCCAGCTTGCTGGACAACTTCAACCGCATTGTCGGCACTATCAAAAACAAGCCCACACTGATTCAGGCCACTTCGCAAGCCTCGCGCGCCAATGCGGCAGGCTCCATTCAGGCTACCCAACCAGGCCAGCGCGCGGTTTCGCAAGTGGCTCCGGCAGCACCCGCACCACAACCGGTGGCCCTGGTACAAGGCGGTCAATTACCCAGCGGCTTTATTGGTAATTTTGCGGGCAACTTTTCTGGTGGCGACCAAGGCGTTTTTAATGCCGTGATCGGCTCTAACGGAGTGGTGTCGGGCTCGGGGTATTCGACCAAGTTTGGCGCGCCCTTTACGGCATCGGGCATTGTCACTGCCAGCGGCGACATGAACATGAGCGCAGCGGGCCAGGCAGGCTCTGCCACCTTCACAGGCCGCATCGACGAGCGCACCGGCCAGGTATCGGGGCAATGGCAATGGGTCGCCGGCACGCAGGGCTTGCCCGGTGGTTCTTTTGCCGGGCAAAAGCAGCGCTAAAGCGACAAAGCCACCGCTTCAAAGCGCCTTCGGGCGCTTTTTTCATGTCTACAATAGACCACATGCATGCAGCCAAATCGGTAGGGTGCGCCCTACTTTGCGCGAGGGTGTGTCCTGTTTCGCCCTGTAGTAGCTCGCAACGTCTTGTGACAATTGCTCTGTTTATATAAGCTGACGCATACCTTAAGACAGGAGGGCGGTATGCATCATTTTCATTATTTTTCATTTGCCGGTTCGGCAAAAAAACTGTGGCTGAGCGGCTTGCTTGGCGTGTTCTGTTTGCTGTTATCCGCTTGCGGTGATGGGGGAGCGGGCGCTACGGGCGCAACCACCACGGGCGTTATCACCAACAACAATACCGTAAACAACACCATCACGGTGACCGTAACCAACACCGTGACGGTAACGCTTACCGCCACCATCCCACCCGCCTGGCAAGATGCCAACCTGGTGGAGACCGACGACACTGGTTTTGCCGAGACGCCACGCGTTGCCATCGACCGCAACGGTAACATGATGGCCACCTGGTCACAATCGAACGGCACCAATACGCATGTGCTTGCCAGTCGCTACAACACCACCACCCTGGCCTGGGGCACACCGGTGCAACTGGACGCTGGCAATGTCGCGTTTGATGCCGAAGAGCCAAAAATCGCCATAGACCCTGCTGGTAACGCCATGGTGATCTGGCGAGAACGCGATGCGGGCACCATCAACAATCTGTGGGCGCGTCGCTATAACGCTCTGTTGCAGGCATGGGCAGCCACGCCCACGCGCATCGAGAACGATGTGGGCATCGTCGCCGACGCACAAATTGCCATGGACGCGGCCGGCAACGCCACGGTCGTCTGGACGCGCGACGGTGGAAAAATGATGGCCAGCAAGTTCAGCAGCACTGGCGCAGCATGGGGCACGGCCACACTGGTTGCGACTACCAGCACACCCGCTACCCAACCTGATGTGGCCATCGACAGCGCGGGCAATGCCATTGCGGTGTGGCAGATGGCTGGGCCCACAAACCTGATTTATGCAAGCCGCAGGGCGGCTAGTGCCAGTGCGTGGAGCTTGCCGGTGCTGATAGACACCTCCACCACAGGCAACTCGTCGCTGCCGCGCATCGCTATGGACAGTGCAGGCAATGCCATGGTCGTGTGGCAAAAAGAAGTTACTTTGGGCGTACCCAATATCTGGGCCAGCCGCTATAACGCAGGCTTTTGGGATGCAGCCATCAATCTCACCCCGAACATTAGCGCGTTCAATCCTAAAGTGGCATTTGATACCAAGATGAACGCCGTGGTGGTTTGGAACCAAGCCAACGGGTCGGCGCAAAGCATTTATGCAAAGCGCTATACATTTGCAACCTCGACTTGGGAAACATCTGCGCTGCTTTCCAACAACACAGGCAACGCCGTAGTTGAGCCTGAGCTGGCCATTGACGGTTCAGACAACGTCATGGTGGTATGGCAACAAACAGATCTTGAGTTTGGAAAATACCTAGACAACATCTACGGCAATCGTTTCACTGCCGCCACCGCAAGCTGGGGCGCCGCACAGCGTGTGGAGACCAGTAACCGGGGCGATGCCAGGGAGCCACGCATTGCGGTCAATACGTCTGGCAAGGCCGTAGCCATATGGACGCAACACGACGGCCTGCTAATCAATGACGACCCCTTGCGCCCACTCACCAATATTTACGCCAACTATTTCCGCTAGCCAAAGGCTTCACCAGCTAAAAATCTTCCCCGGGTTCATGATGTTCTGCGGGTCTAGGGCATGCTTGATGGTGCGCATCATGTTCACGGCGCTGCTGCCCGCCTCGTGCACTAAAAAGTCTTGCTTGTGCAGGCCAATGCCATGCTCGCCCGTGCAGGTGCCTTCCAGTTGCAGGGCGCGGTGCACCAGCTTGTGGTTCAGGTCTTCTGCTATTTCGCGTTCTTTGGCAATGCTGGGGTCTATCAAATAGCCAAAGTGAAAGTTGCCGTCGCCTACGTGGCCGACCAAAAAATACGGTAGGCCGCTGGCATCGGCTTCTTTCACGCTGTCAAGCAGGCAATCGGCCAAGCGCGAAATCGGCACGCAGGTGTCAGTGCTAATCGCACGGCAGCCCGGTTTGGACTGCAACGCCGCAAAATAAGCGTTGTGCCGCGCCGTCCACAGCTTGGTGCGCGCCTCGGGTGTGGTGGCAAATTCAAAGGCCTGGCCGCCGTTGTCGGTGGCCAGTTCTTGCACTGTTTCTGCTTGCTCTTTCACGCTCGCGGGTGAGCCGTGAAACTCCATCAGCAGCATTGGCTCTTCGCGCAAGCCCAGCTTGCTGTGCGCGTTGACCATGCGCACCGTGTTGGCATCAATCAGCTCGACACGCGCAATCGGCACGCCCAGTTGAATCAGTTGAATCGTCGTGTTCACCGCATCGGCAATGCTGGGGAACGAACAGGTCGCCGCGCTGATCGCCTCGGGTATCGGGTACAGCTTTAACGTGATCTCGGTCATCACGCCCAGCGTACCTTCGCTGCCCACCATCAGGCGCGTCAGGTCGTAACCTGCAGACGATTTTTTGGCACGCGTGCCGGTGCGCACCACCTCGCCGCTGGCCAGCACTACCTGTAGCGCCAGCACGTTCTCACGCATGGTGCCGTAGCGCACGGCGTTCGTTCCGCTGGCGCGCGTGGCACTCATGCCGCCAATCGTCGCGTCCGCTCCGGGGTCAATAGGAAAGAACAGGCCGGTAGATTTGACTTCTTCGTTCACCTGCTTACGCGTTACGCCGGCCTGCACCGTCACCGTCAAGTCTTCGGCGTTGATGCGCAGCACTTGGTTCATGCGCCCCACGTCAATGCTGATGCCGCCTTGCACGGCCAGTAAATGGCCTTCCAGTGACGAGCCTACGCCAAACGGAATCACCGGCACGCGGTGCGCTGCGGCCAGCGTGACCGCGTCTGCCACGTCTTGCGTATTCTCAGCAAACACCACGGCAGCAGGCGGCGGCACATCGGTGTACGACGACTCGTCGCGTCCATGCTGGGTGCGCACGGCCAGCGCCACCGAGCAGTTGGCACCAAAGCGTGCTTTCAGGGCGTCCAGCAAGGCCTGGGGCACATTGCGCTGGGCAATGGCGGGTAACAGATGAACAGGCAAGGGGGCATTCATAATCCAGTCTCCAACGTGGTGTGCGCAAGCGGGATAATCCGCAGTAACCGTCCCACAACCCGCATTTTTACACACACAGGCGTTTACAACACCATGGCCAACCGACTCACCCAAATAGCCACCCGCACCGGCGACAACGGCACCACCGGCCTGGGCGACAACACCCGCGTACCCAAAGACAGCCTGCGCGTGCACGCCATGGGCGATGTGGACGAATTGAATTCGTGCATAGGTGTTCTATTGTGCGAAGACATGCCGCCCGACGTGCGCGACCTGCTGATCGACATTCAGCACCAGCTCTTTAACCTGGGCGGCGAACTGTGCATTCCAGGTTATGAACTGCTCAAGGCCGACGCATTGCTGCAAATAGACAACGCGCTAGAAAAGTACAACGCTACGCTGCCGCGCCTGCAAGAATTTATCTTGCCCGCTGGCACCCGCGCCGCGTCACTCGCGCACGTGTGCCGCACCGTAGCCCGCCGCGCCGAGCGCACGGTTGTCACTCTGGGTAACGCCGAAGCTTTGAAAGACAACCCACGCCAGTACCTCAACCGTTTGAGCGACCTAATGTTCGTGCTGGCCCGCGTGCTCAACCGCCACCGCACCGACGGTACGACCGGTGACGACGTGTATTGGAAGAGCGAGCGCATGCAGCAGGGTGCTGGCGACCAGTAACACTGGTCTGCGAGAGCATTTATCCGCCAAAACTGCCGATTGCCAGCGTGGAATATGCGTAAGCAGCTATTAAATAAATAGCTAAAGTGATTCTAAAAAGCCTTTCGCCAAAGTCAGGCAGTCGTCATAACTTGGCATAGGCCTCAGCAAGTCAATCAACTCAAACTGCGCACTTCGCACTGCACAGCGCATGGGCAAACAGCTTATGTCTTACACCGGGGCGGGTTGCGTCAAACTTCCTGCTGTGCGGCATTTACAACCCCGCCCACTCTTTGCGTGGCGACTTTAACTGCCGCGCCAGCACCCCCACATGCTTCCACACGCGGGCGGGGCGCACACCTGCACCGTGCGCAGCCGCCTCCACCGCTGCAACCACGACCGACAGCGGGGCTTCGTCCAGCAACGTGGCTACATGGGCCACATATTCAGTAGGCAACGTGCCAGTGGCCAGCACATCGGCCAGCGCCTCCTGGGGCATCACGGTGCGGTAACTCACGCTAGCCGTTTGCGTCGCCGTGGCCAAGGCCTGCGCATAACGCGCTGCCGCACCCACATCGCCGGGCGCTGCGTGTGGAGCCAGTTGCAGCTGCGCGCCCACCACCTGCAACAGACGCGACAGCCGCCCCATGCTCAAGTCCGCCACCGTGCCCCGTTCAAGTGCATTCACCGTCGCCCGCGACAACCCCGCCAACCGCGCCAGCGCCGCCTGCGTCAAACCCAGTTGCGCACGCCGCTGCGCCACCGTGGCACCGATCCAGATTAAATCGCTCATGTGAACAGAATAGGCTGCATGGCGAAATTTGTCAAAAATATTTGACTTTAAGACTCAACTTACGCAAAGTGATTCCAACAGCGAAGTGGCACAAAATACGTGTTTTTAGATTAATTAAATGCTGTAGCCAGCGCAGAATATGCGCAAGCAGCTACTAAATAAATAGCACATACTTTCTCATGCAGGCATTTGGCACACCTTCGCCCAGTCCCGCACCGCGACATTCATCAGCATTCGCCAGCCAATGCCTATCGCCTTCACAGCGACCAACACGTCGAAAACCAATTTTTTCAACAGCTACCTCATACTCCTAATTGAATAGCTGCTCACGCATATTCGACGCTGGCAACAGCCTACTTTGGCAGTTAAGCCGCCCCCTCAAACGGCAAGTTTGCCAAGTCCAAGCCATTTACCGTTGATCAATAGGAGACAAACAACCGCATTTACCAGTCAAAACCACTCAATTCCAGCGTGAGATATGCGCAAGCAGCTACTTTATTTATAGCGTACTAATAGTAAAAAGATGCGTGAATGCATCGCAAACTGGGCACTCAGCAAAAAATTCGCTCACGCTTCGGATACACCCATCTAGCCCGTCAAGAATCATGTATTACCTTGCCGCGCATTAAGACGATGCTACTGCTTATCGCTTAGCCGAAGCTAGCACGGTAGGAAACTGGATCTAGCACGCAGTGTTGATCTAAAGCGCCCATCATTTCAAACAAGAGGGGCTTGGTACGAAACGTAAATAAGCGGTACAAATGGAACTGCTCCTTGGCGCTCTTAGATAGTGCTAGTTCACCACTTGACACAAAAAAAGGCGTTTCTTTTGCAAACGAAGTTGTCTTGACCTCAATGAATCGCTCAGATCCATCCACATTGAAAGATAAGATATCAAAACCTAGGCCATCGCCTTTCGTCTTGGCAACATGCTCCACGCGATCAGCAAATTTGGACAGCCCAAAATGAGCTAACCGCCAGCGCTCATATTGAACAATTAACTCCTCGCCTGCTAATCCCAGTGACATATTGGAGGCCTCACGAGCAAGATAGTCGCGTTTAGCCCCGCGAATGTTATGTAATGCATCAATGTCTCTAACTACGGGCTCTAAGATTGGAGCTTGTGTTTTAATTTTAGTGAAATCAACAAGAGTAGGAAGGACTGCGGGTTGTTGTACGGCAGCCAGAGCCACTCGATCATACGAGGCGCGCGAATTCCACCGACTGGCAATCACCTCTAAGATTAACATTTGGTAATTGGGTCGTGATTTGTAGCCACTGATGTAGGGAAGTCCTAACTCAATCAAAGCCGCTGAAATATTGCCATGCTTAAACTCGATAGCTCCTTCCGACCGTGCATTTAGTTTTGCTAATAGCGCTCTGCGATGCGCAGATTTTGAGTAAGCCTGTCCACTCAACTCTAATGTAAGCATTTCCAAATAATCAGCAACAATTGCCTCCACCTCTTCACGCGACCAATCCACGGTGCAGCTCCTTTATTCCTATTTATCGAATTTTGGGCAACGAGCAAAAAAACCTTCATGTCCCGGGCTATGCAAATCGGCGGTGGTTTCGTGCATGACGGCCAGAATTAGAGGGTTATCGCGCCTTATTTTGCAAATGCGTGACGTGATGGTCATGCGGCCACTCGTGTTACTTTTTTTTTGCGATTTTCTTGGTCTCTGAGACCAACCGACGCTCTACCTTTTTAATGTCTTCTGACGCAGGTAGCGCTTCTGGTTGGATCCCTCGCTGCATTAGTAGATCGCGAACATCCTGGTTATTTTTCACATGTTCATGCGAGATTGCGGGTTCGCTTCGAAGGCCATCCTTCTTGATATTGAAATTGGTGATCTCATTGGCAAAGTCTTTTGCCTTGATGGTAATCGTAGGCAAAAAATCAGCGAGGGGGCGGCCTTCGGGCACCGAGAGTCGATTCTTCATGTCTTGCGTTGTTTTGCCACCAAACAGCGCAACATCCCCTTTGCTGCGAATGCGCCCAAAGCTGTACTGATCGCCCACACGCTCAAAGATGATGCCGGACAATTCCTTTTCTGAAAGAGTAAGCTTCTTGCGAGCGCTCAGTCGTTCAACTTCCGTCAAGCGCTGCTCAATCAACTCTTGTTTACGGGTCTGAACAGCGAAATAGGTCTGCGCGAAAGCAATGGCTTCTTTAGAAGAATCGCCGTTTTGTGCAATCAGGTAACAAGCATAGCGGGTCAGAGCAATGTCATCAATTTCACGTGTGGCTCCTTTACCCAGATCGATCATTTTCCCGACATCAAGAAAATGATCACCTGGCTCATAGCCTGAGGTAATACACGCTGTTCGAGCTTTCTCAATGACCTTTGCAAAGTTGTCCCATTTGGCGTAGTCCAAAACGGCCTGAAGGTCTCGCGCGTACCAAAACTCACCACCCGTTTCTGGATCTTTTTGCACCAAGTCTTCGAAACTTGAATGCAATTGAAGCATGATTTCTTTGTTCATGTCGCCTTGCTTGGTTATGCAGCCTCAAACGTCAATATTCCCAGCCCGCAACGCATTCATCTCAATAAACGCCCTGCGGGGTTCTACTTCGTCGCCCATCAGGGTCGTGAACACGCGGTCGGCTTCTATGGCGTCTTCAATTTGCACCTTGAGCAGGGTGCGCACCTGCGGGTCCATGGTGGTTTCCCACAGTTGGCTGGGGTTCATCTCGCCCAGGCCTTTGTAGCGCTGGCGGCCCACGGCATTTTCTGCTTGCTGTATCAGCCATTGCATGGCTTCTCTAAAGTCGCTTACCTTGTGTTCTTTTTGGCGCTCGCCTTCGCCGCGCTGCACCATTGCGCCCTCAGAGATCAGGCCTTCAAAGGTGACCGCCGCCTCGCGCATGGCCGCATAGTCGCCGCCGTGCACAAAGTCTGCCGTGATGGTGCTGACCTTGGCATTGCCGTGGATGCGGCGCGTAATCGTCAGCACATGTTTGTCGGTGCGCGGGTCCAGTCGCGCGGCTACTTCGGCGTCGTGCAGGCCGGCCTTGAGCAGGTCGGCAGATTTTTGGGCGGCCTCTGCGGTGTCCAGGTCGAGCGCCACGCCCGCCATGATGGCGCGCAGGGCTTCGCCGTCCATCCAGTTGGCCAGACGGCTGATCACCGCGTTGGCCACCAGGTATTTGCGCGCAATCTCGTCCAGCGCTGCACCTTCTAACACTGGTTTGTCTTTGCCAGGGATCACCTTGGCACCGTCCAGCGCGACCTTAAGCAAAAACACGTCCAGTGCCGGGCCGTCTTTCAAATACTGCTCGTGCTTGCCCACCTTCACCTTGTACAGCGGCGGCTGCGCAATGTAGATGTGGCCACGCTCTACCAGCTCGGGCATTTGGCGGTAAAAGAAGGTCAGCAGCAAAGTGCGAATGTGCGCGCCGTCCACATCAGCGTCGGTCATGATGATGATGCGGTGGTAGCGCAGCTTGGCTACGTTGAATTCTTCTTTGCCAATGCTGGTGCCCAGGGCGGTAATCAGCACCACAATTTCGTTACTGGTCAACAGCTTTTCATAGCGGGCTTTCTCGACGTTCAAAATCTTACCGCGCAGAGGCAAGATGGCCTGGAATTTACGGTCACGGCCCTGCTTGGCGCTGCCACCGGCAGAGTCGCCCTCGACCAGGTAAATTTCACACAAGGCCGGGTCTTTTTCCTGGCAGTCGGCCAGCTTGCCGGGCAGGCCCATACCGTCCAGCACGCCCTTGCGGCGGGTCATCTCGCGAGCTTTGCGGGCGGCTTCGCGGGCGCGTGCAGCTTCAACGATCTTGCCGCAAATAATTTTGGCATCGTTCGGGCGCTCTTCCAAAAATTGGGTCAATAGCTTGCTGACAATTTCTTCCACTGGCGCGCGCACTTCGCTACTCACCAGTTTGTCCTTGGTTTGGCTGCTGAACTTGGGCTCAGGCACTTTTACGCTCAACACGCAGCACAGGCCTTCACGCATATCGTCGCCGGTCACTTCCACCTTGGCCTTTTTGGCTAATTCGCTTTCTTCAATGTACTTATTGATGACGCGCGTCATGGCGGCGCGCAGGCCCGTCAGGTGGGTGCCGCCGTCGCGCTGGGGAATATTGTTGGTAAAGCACAGCACGTTCTCGTTGTAGCCGTCGTTCCACTGCATGGCCACTTCCACACCAATCTCGGTACCCGGAATGCCGCCATAGGTTTCTGCAGGGCGTGTGCCAGTGGCACAAAACACGTTCGGGTGCAGCACTTTTTTACCGCCGTTGATAAAAACCACAAAGCCTTGCACGCCACCCGTGCCCGCAAAATCGTCTTCCTTGGCGCTGCGTTCGTCCTTCAAACGAATGCGCACGCCATTGTTCAAAAAGCTCAGTTCGCGCAAGCGCTTGGCCAAGATGTCGTAGTGAAAGTCGTTGTTTTGAATGAAGATGTCGGTGTCGGGCAAAAAGTGCACTTCGGTGCCACGCTTTTCGGTGTCGCCGGTCACCTTCATGGGCGATGTTTCAAAACCATCCACCATTTCAGACAAGCGGTTTTGCACAAAACCCTTGGCAAATTCGAGCTGGTGTACCTTGCCTTCTCGGCGCACTGTCAGGCGCAACCACTTGCTCAAGGCATTCACGCAGCTCACGCCCACGCCATGCAGACCGCCCGACACCTTGTAACTGTTTTGGTTGAACTTGCCGCCAGCGTGCAATTCAGTCAAGGCAATTTCTGATGCACTGCGCTTGGGCTCGTGTTTGTCGTCCATCTTCACGCGGGTGGGAATACCGCGCCCGTTGTCCACCACGCTGATGGAATTGTCGGTATGGATGGTGATGACGATGTCGTCGCAATGGCCTGCCAGTGCTTCGTCAATCGAGTTGTCTACCACCTCAAACACCAGATGGTGCAAGCCGGTACCGTCGGACGTGTCGCCAATGTACATGCCTGGGCGCTTGCGCACGGCCTCCAGGCCTTCAAGAATCTGTATAGAGCCTGCACCATAGTCATCGTTTTGCGCGTCGTTGCTGGTGGCTGCCTTGGCATTGGTCATGCCTTCGCTGGTAGCTTTCACACTCTCACTCGTGTCACTGGTCTTATTGCCATTTGGGTTCTTGTTTTCTTCAGTCATCGCATACTCTCAATCAAAACTTCATCAAAACTCTACGGAAATCCAGGCTCTTAAAAGCGCTAAGGGGGTTTTCACCCCCATTCGTTTTTTTGTTTTTTTAACTAATCCCTAGATGCGCATCGGCATCACTACGTACTTGAACCCATTGTTATCGGGAATGGTCAGCAGCGCCGAGCTGTTGGCATCCGACAATTCCACACGCACCATTTCCTGGTCCATATTGGAGAGGGCATCAATCAGGTAAGTCACGTTGAAACCAATTTCAATCGCATCACCGGCGTAGTCAATGTCCAGCTCGTCTACGGCTTCTTCCTGTTCGGCGTTGTTGGCCGCCACACGCAAAGTGCCTGGGTCTATGTTCAGACGCACGCCTTTGAATTTTTCGCTCGTCAAAATAGCGGTGCGCTGCAGCGTCGCCAGCAAAGACGCACGGCCAATCGTGATGATGTTTTTGTGGTTTTTGGGAATCACACGGTTGTAGTCAGGGAATTTGCCTTCGACCAGCTTGGTCACAAACTCCATGCCGCCAAAACTGAACTTGGCCTGGTTACCGGCAAACTGCATTTCAATGCTGCCTTCAGAATCGCTGAGCAGACGCTGCATTTCGATCACGGTTTTGCGTGGCAAGATCACTTCTTGCTTGGGTACTTCAACATCCAGTTGTGCCGACGTGAAAGCCAGACGGTGGCCATCGGTCGCCACCAGACTCAGTGTTTTTCCTTCGGCCACAAACAAAATGCCGTTCAGGTAATAGCGAATGTCATGCACAGCCATGGCAAAGCTTACTTGGCTGAGCAAGTCTTTCAGCACCTTTTGCGGCACGCTGAACACGGTACCAAAGTTGGCCGCCTCTTGCACTAGGGGGAAGTCTTCTGCGGGCAATGACTGCAAGGTGAACTTGCTTTTGCCACCTTTCAAAATCAATTTGTTCTGGCTGGATTCGAGCGACACCGTTTGGTCTGCTGGCATAGTGCGCAAAATATCAATGACCTTGCGCGCACCCACCGTGGTAGTGAAGTTGCCACTGTCACCGTCCATCTGCGCCGTGGTGCGGATCTGAATTTCCAGATCGCTGGTGGTGAGTTGCAACTGATCGCCCGTTTTGCGAATCAGCACATTGGCCAAAATGGGCAGGGTGTGCCTGCGCTCCACAATGCCTGCAACGGACTGCAGTGCAGAGAGAAATTTTTCTTGTGTCGCCTTCAGAACAATCATGTCAACCTCTTCTTTAATTTCTTTAATATTTAAGATAGTAGTAGTAGTAAGCAGCGCCACTTTGTGTGGATAACGCTATTTTCGCCTGTTTAATCAAGTATTTACGTGACTTCAAACATTGTGTGTAGAAGCTCTGTTTGTTGCCTGGTCATTTTGGGATAACTCGGGTTTTGGCCTTGGCCTTGTGGATAAGTAGTGCCTTGTCCCAAAACTGTCCCCAGAGTTATTCTTTTGGCCATTGTTCAACCTTTTAGTGTCTGTTCCAGCACATGCAACTGCTGGTTGAGCTCGGTGTGCTGCTGGCGCTCTGCGCCTATCTTGCGCACGGCGTGCAACACTGTTGTGTGGTCGCGGCCACCAAACAGCTCGCCAATCTCGGGCAGGCTCTTTTGGGTGAGTTCCTTGGCCAGATACATGGCAATCTGGCGCGGGCGGGCAATGCTAGCCGGGCGCTTTTTGCTGTACATGTCGGCCACCTTGATCTTGTAATAGTCGGCCACGGTTTTTTGGATATTCTCCACCCCGATTTGCCGGTTTTGAATGGAAAGCAGGTCGCGCAGCGCCTCGCGGGCCAAGGGGATGGAGATGTCCTTCTGGTTGAAACGCGAATAGGCCAAAATCTTGCGCAGCGCCCCTTCCAGCTCACGCACGTTGGAGCGCACGTTTTTGGCGACGAAAAAGGCCACCTCTTCGGGCATGTCGGCACCCTCGACCCGCGCCTTACTGATTAAGATGGCTACACGCATCTCCAGCTCAGGGGCCTCAATAGATACCGTGAGGCCCGCATCAAAACGTGATACCAGGCGTTCGTGGATATCGGTCAAGCCCTTGGGATAGGTGTCGCTGGTCATCACGATGTGGGACTTTTTGGCCAGCAGGGCCTCAAAGGCGTTGAAGAACTCTTCCTGCGTGCGCTCCTTGTTGGCAAAGAACTGCACGTCGTCAATTAACAATAAATCTAACGAGTGGTAACGCTGTTTAAATTTGTCAAAAGTCTTGCCCTGGTAGGCCTTAACCACATCGCTGACAAATTGCTCGGCGTGGATGTAGAGAACTTTGGATTCAGGCTTGGCCGACAGCATCTGGTTGCCAATGGCGTGCATGAGGTGGGTTTTACCCAAACCCACGCCGCCATAGATAAACAAGGGGTTGTACAAATTGCCCAAATTCGCGGCCACATGCATGGCCGCAGCCCGCGCCATACGGTTGGCACTGCCCTCGACCAAGGTGTCAAAAGTCAGCGTGGAGTTGAGCTTGGTTTTATGGCTACCGTCTTGCGGCTCGTCGATCAATGCCAGGGTTTCGGGCAAGGCGGCCATGTCGCTGATGTCAACGCCAGTGTCGTAGGTGGTATTTGCAGATGCTTGCCTATTAAAGGCCTCACGCGGAGCAAGTACTAACTCTAATGCAGGTGATTGCCCAACCTGAGCGTTGCCAAATTGGCCAATAAGTGTAGCCATGCGCCCGGCGTACTGAGCACGTACCCAGTCAAGCTTGAAGCGGTTGGCTACGTATACAGTGACCTTGGACAGGTCTTCGGCCACCCGGGCGGTAAGGGGTTTGATCCAGGTGTTGAATTGCTGCTCGGGCAGCTCCAGCGCCAGTTGCGTGGTGCAGGCTTGCCATATGTCGGCCATACGTGGCGGCTCCCCCAGCATGCTGCCCGGATCGATGCTAACTTGTCCCTCGGTCATATAATTATTCTGTGGATATGTAATGAAAATGCAGCCGCTATTCTAGACCCTGGACGCAGGTTATCCACAGAATATTTTGTAAAATAAAAAGGTTGTTGACACGGCCCCGTTGCAGACTGCGTGCAAGCACCCAGACGCAGCACCAAAGCCCAGGCAAGGTCCCTAAATACGGTGCCAAATGCTTGAATTGACTGGTTTTTCGGCCCAAAATTTGCGATAATATTAGGTTCCGTCAGAAAGTAATTTTATGAAACGCACTTACCAACCCTCCAAGACCAAGCGTGCACGTACGCACGGTTTTCTTGTTCGCATGGCAACCCGTGGTGGCCGCGCTGTGATCAACGCACGCCGCGCCAAAGGCCGCAAGCGTCTGGCTGTCTAAGCGCCTGTGTGACTTTACGTCTTTAGCGGATAGCTTGGCACGCCTCATAGCCCACCTTCGAACGCGCTCTCAGTTCGATGCTGTTTTTGCTGGTGGCGTGGTGGGCAAAACCCCGCACTTTGTGCTGCACTATGCACCAACAGCTGGGCCCGATGTCAAAGCTGCTAAAACCGTCGCTACCGTTATGGTCGGTGCTGTACTACCCAAACGTTGGGCCAAACGCGCAGTCACCCGCAACACCCTTAAACGCCAGATCTACGCTGTGAGCAAATCACTTGCCTCACTTCTTGCGCCTGGTTGCTATATCGTGCGACTTCGCTGCGAATTTTCTCGCAAAGAATTTTTCAGCGCTACGTCGGACATGCTCAAGCAGGCCGCGCGTACCGAGCTGCAAACCTTGTTGCGCGCGCGTGCAGTCTCTAGGTTGCAGGCAGTATCAGAGGTACATATAGTATGAATCGCCTCTTGCAAAATTTGTTTGGCCTGCCGCAAACCCTGCTCTTGGTCCTGGTGCGCGGTTACCGTTTCTTTTTAAGCCCCTGGCTGGGCTCTGCCTGCCGCTTTACGCCCACGTGTTCGGCCTATGCGCTGGATGCACTGCAGCAGCACGGCGCCGCAGCAGGCAGTTACTTGACGGTTGCGCGCCTGGTGCGTTGTCATCCCTGGTGCACAGGCGGGCATGACCCGGTGCCTGCAAGCCTGAAAGTGCCGCGCTTGTTTACTGCGCTTTTGCATCCACATCCTGTGCAAGCCGCCGCGTCGCCAACGACAACGGGCTCCACAGCTCCCCCCACTTCCCCACTTTCTCCTTCGAAGACTTTGCCATGAACGATATCCGTCGCACCATTTTGTGGGTGATTTTTGGTTTTTCCATGATCCTGTTGTGGGACGCCTGGCAGGTGCATAACGGACAGAAAGCCACCTTCTTTCCAGCGCCACCCAAAGCGGGTGCCGGTGCACCCAGTGCACCCGGCGCTGTAGCTTCTGGCGTGCCCGCAGTCAGTACCGCCGGCACTACAGCAGCAGGGGTAGCCGCAACGCCTGGGTCTGCAGCAGCCGTGCCAGCCACCGCCGCCGTTGTGGCCGCACAAATGATCGACGTCAGCACCGACCTGTTCAAACTGCGCTTTAGCACCGAAGGCGGCAGCCTGGTGCGTGCCGAACTGCTCAAGCATGCCGAGCTGGAAGACGGCAAAAAGACCCTGAGCAAAACCAGTAATGTGGTGCTGATGGACACCAGTGCCAACCGCGCTTACGAAGCACAAACCGGCTTGGTCGGCATGAATGGCCAGCCCGCATTGCCCAACCACAAAACGGTGATGAACTTCACCGGCGAGAAGGTGTTAAAGAACGGCCAAAACGATTTGGTGCTGCGCTTTGAATCGCCCGAACAAGGGGGTGTGAAGTACGTCAAAACCTACACCCTCAAACGCGGTGCCTACGATATGGCCGTAAAGCACGAAACCATCAACACCAGCGGCGCGCCCGTGTCGGCACAACTGTATATGCAACTGGTGCGCGACGGCAACAAGCCGCCTGGCGAATCGTCTTTCTACAGCACCTTCACCGGCCCGGTGGTTTACACGGCCGAGAAGAAATACCAGAAGGCTGAGTTCAGCGATATTGAAAAAGGTAAGACCGATTTTCAAACCACGTCACCCAGCGGCTACGTGGCCATGGTGCAGCATTACTTTGCGTCGGCCTGGTTGTTGCCTGATGGCATTGCACGCGAGTTGTACATGCAAAAAGTCAGCGCCAATTTGTATTCGGTGGGCATGAAGGCCCCGATGCTGGCGGTAGCCCCCGGTGCCACGCAAGCCACCGAAACACGCTTGTTCATCGGCCCGCAAGAAGAGAACCAGTTAGAGGCCATTTACCCCGGCCTGGAGCTGGTGAAAGACTATGGCTTTCTCACCATTTTGTCCAAACCACTGTACGCGCTGATGGACTTGCTGTACAAATACATTGGCAACTGGGGCTGGACCATCATCGCGCTGGTTTTGCTGCTGAAAATCGCTTTTTACTGGCTCAATGCCAAGGCTTATGCCAGCATGGCCAAGATGAAAGCCATCAATCCCAAGATCATGGAAATGCGCGAGCGCTTGAAAGACAAGCCGCAAGAAATGCAGCAGGAAATGATGAAAATTTACAAGAACGAAAAAGTCAACCCCATGGGCGGCTGCTTCCCGATCATGGTGCAAATTCCGGTCTTCATTGCGCTGTACTGGGTGCTGCTCAGCTCGATCGAGTTTCGCGGCGCGCCCTGGCTGGGCTGGATTCAAGACTTGTCTGCGCCCGACCCATGGTTTATTCTGCCGGTGGTAATGACACTGTCCAGCATGCTGCAAACCGCGCTGAACCCCGCGCCGCCCGACCCGATGCAAGCCAAGATGATGTGGATCATGCCGCTGTTGTTCTCGGTCATGTTCTTCTTCTTCCCCGCAGGTTTGGTGCTGTACTGGATCACCAACAATGTGCTCTCCATTGCCCAGCAGTGGATCATCAACACCCGCATGGGCGTGCCGCCGCAGTTTAATTTGCCGAAATTCAAGTAAAAGAAAAGGGGCTTCGGCTCCTTTTTCTTGGGCGCGAGACAATACAAACTATGCATTCCCGCACCGACCCCATAGTAGCCATTGCCACCGCCCCTGGGCGCGGTGCGGTGGGCATTGTGCGGGTGTCGGGCAAGGCCATAGCGCCGCTGGTGCAGGCCCTGTGTTGCAAAATCCTGAAAGCCCGCGAAGCGACCTACCTGCCCTTTGCTGACGCGCAAGGCCAACCTATTGACCACGGCCTGGCGCTTTACTTTCCCGCACCGCACAGCTACACCGGCGAAGATGTGCTGGAGCTGCAGGCCCATGGCGGCCCGGTGGTGTTGCAACTGCTGCTGGCGCGCTGCATCGAGGCTGCGCACGCCGTGGGTGCTACTGGACAAGCCGTGCTGAAAAACCTGCGTGTGGCAGAACCCGGCGAGTTCACCGAACGGGCTTTTTTGAACGACAAGATCGACCTGGCGCAGGCCGAGGCGATTGCCGATTTGATCGACGCCAGCACCGAAGCGGCAGCGCGCAGCGCGAGCCGCTCTCTGGCGGGTGTTTTCTCGCGCGAGGTACATAGCCTGCGCGACGCGCTCATCAAACTACGCATGCTGGTAGAGGCCACGCTGGACTTTCCTGAAGAAGAAATCGACCATTTAGAGAGAGCAGATGCGCGTGGACAGCTATCAAAATTGCAGAAAACCACACAACAACTGCTGCAAAAAACCACGCAAGGCGCGTTGCTGCGCGAAGGCATCAAGGTCGTCATTGCCGGGCAGCCCAATGCCGGTAAAAGCAGCTTGCTCAACGCCCTGGCCGGCGCAGAGCTGGCCATCGTCACGCCCATTGCAGGCACCACGCGCGACAAGGTGCAGCAAACCATCCAGATCGACGGCGTGCCCTTGCACATCATCGACACGGCGGGTTTGCGCGAGAGCGACGACGCGGTAGAACGCATCGGCATCCAGCGTGCGTGGGACGAGATTGCGGCGGCAGATGCGGTGATCCATTTGCATGATCTGGCAGCGGGTTTGGTGGCAGATGCGTTACCCGAAGTCGATGCAGATGTTGCTTCTCAAAACCTGCGCGACACCACAAACGCTACAAAAATCGTAGCTGCTCGCGCAGTATTGGCGCTGGCCATAGCCAAAAAAGCAGCCAAAAACGTTCCCATCATTGACGTATGGAACAAACTAGACGCCGCGCCCGCCAACGCGATGCATGGCAAGAGCGGCATAGCGCTGAGCGCCAAAACCGGCGACGGTTTGCAGACTTTGCGTGCCAAGCTTCTGGAAGTCGCCGGTTGGCAAAGTGGCGGCGAAGGCACCTTTATTGCCCGCGAACGGCATGTACTGGCGATCAAGGCCGTGCAGTCACATCTGGCCTTGGCCGCGCAACATTTGGCAGCGCAGGCGCAGAGCCTGGACTTGTTGGCCGAAGAGCTGCGTCTTGCCCAGAACGCTCTGGGCGCGATTACGGGGGAATTTACCGCTGACGACCTGCTAGGCGAGATTTTTTCGCGGTTTTGTATTGGGAAATAGCGCCTTGCTCAGGGGTGGCGAGGAAGTTTGACGTTTCTGTGTGACTTTTGTATAGGCTTGGCAAGGTGTTTGCGGTTCCGCTCATGATGCGGCATACGCATAAATCGCGGAGCCCGCAAACACCTAGCCAAGCCTTGAAATGGTTGAGGCGCAACCGTTGAATATCGGCACACTCTGAGGCTGCTACCGTTCAGCGCGCTAACCACCAACGCAGCAGGGCGAGCGTATGCTGTTGACCCGATTTTAGGTACTCCTACATGAGGG
>JAYVTG010000095.1:0-4808 GCA_043774625.1 Polaromonas sp.
GCCCCGCGTGGCGGTGGCAAATTGGACATGGCGGCATTGGCGGGTTCAGCTGGCGTATTGATGATATCGCCAAGCCTTGCCACTGAAACTTGGATTTGCTGGAAGTCTTGCCAGAGCTGCGACAAGCGCAAAATGGGCTGGGCCACTTGGGCTGAGATCATGTTGAAGGCCACGAGGCCGCCGACACTGAGTTCGCCATCAATCACCGCCTTGGCTCCGAATAACAACAACATGGCGCGTGAAAGTTTATCGACATATTGAATGGCGTTTTGACCAAAGGCTGACAGCATGCTGGTGCTAAAACTGGTTTGGACATAAGCAGCAAGGCGCTCTTCCCATTGCGAGCGCATGACGGGCTCAATGGCCGAAGCCTTGATGGTTTGCACACCAACCACAGACTCCACGAGGAACTGCTGACTCAAGGCAGCGCGGTTAAACTTCTCTTCAATCTGTTTCTTCAATGGTGGCCGAATGAAAGCCGCGATTAACAAGTAAATCGGAATTGTGAGAAGCACAATAATCGTGAGCTTCCACGAATAGGCAAAGAGCACTGCGATAAACACAATGGTGAATAGAAAATCCAGGGCTGAGAAAAGGCCCTGCCCCGTCAGGAATGAGCGGATGGTTTCAAGCTCGCGCATGCGCGCTACGGTTTGACCAGCCGCTCTGGTTTCGAAATAGCTTAAAGGTAAGCGCATGAGATGGGCAAAGAGACGTTGGCCCAGCTCAACGTCAATCCGGTTGGTCGTGTGATTGAGGGCATAGGCTCTGAGATATTGCAGCAGTACATCAAACAGGCCTATTAATGCCAATCCGATCACGATCACAAATAAAGTCGAATAGCTGCGATGCGACAGCACCTTGTCAATCACCACTTGGAAAAACAGGGGCGAGATGAGCGCAAAGATTTGGACAACAAACGAGGCCAGCAAAACATGACCAATGGGCTTGCGGTAGCGCCAGATCGATGGCCAAAACCAGTGAAAACCAAAACTCTCAGGATCAACCCCAGCTCCACCCAAGCGTCGCGTGAGCAGAACCGCCATGGGTTCAACTTCGGCATAAAGCTCCTTCAGTGTCGCGGTGCGGTCAATGCGGGTGACCGGATCAACAATGCGGTGCTGTCCCTCACGGCTTCCGCCATAGACAACATAAGAGCCTGATTTAAGTTTGAGAATGCAAGGTGTGGGCAGGCTCGAGAGGCGCTTGGCAGAAATCCGCAAAATCTTGCGGGCTTTGAGGCCTACAATCTTCGCCGCTCTGAGAATATCATCTGCGTGGCATTCATCATCGCTGAGTGCCAGTTCGCGTTTGAGATAGGTGGGATCAGCGGCAATCCGGAAATATGCGGCAATGCCTGTTAAGGCAATCAAGCCTGATGGCAGAACTGGTTTTGGCATCTCGGCAGCTGGATGGGCAGCAACCAACTCCACGACATTGCTGTTCGTATTCACGCAACCGCCCCAAACATTAAACTGAAAACCCCTGCCCCTTAAGACTTTTCGTTAGCACCCAACGCTAGATTGAACCAGTGGTTAAGGTTAAATTCAAACCACCAATTGCCAACTTATGGTTAATACGCTTCGATTGCCCTTGAATTGGTACCTTCCAACTATCGCATCGTCTTTTTGGTGGCCACGCTTTACACAAAGACGAAATTGCTAGCCACAAGTGCCGTCTTGTTCACGTTATTGAGCGTAATCGTATCCGTGGCATCAATGGTGATTACGGTATTGGCTCCCACTTGTGTTGATGCCGCAATCACTTGTGCCAGAGTGCTGAATTGGCTCCCAAGTGACAGCTGCAATACGTCATGGGTTGTGCCAGCACCTGAAACAAAGTCGGTAATCGTATCAAAGCCAAAGGCTGGGGTGTAGACGAAAGTGTCAATGCCAGCCCCTCCGGACAGTATATCATTGCCTGCACCGCCTGTCAGCGCGTTGGCGTTGGCATCGCCTGTTATAGTATCATTGGCGAAACCACCGACCACATTCTCGACCGTGTTCACCGTGATCGTGCCAACTTGAGTACCGTTGGCTGTGCCTGTGGCTAGATTTGCCGTGATTGCAGTAGTCTCCAACGCGAAGTCGAGCGTGTCGATACCTACGCCACCAGTGATGGCATGTGTATCGGCGCCGGTGCCGATATTGAAGCTGAAGGCATCATCACCAGCCGCGCCGCCCACTGTCTTATTGGCAGAGTTCACATAAATACGGTCATTGCCCGCCGTGCCCGTCACAGTTGCTGTGGTGCCACCTTGAACGATCGTATCCGTGGTGAAGATCACAGCTACACTGGTTCCAACATTGCCTGCAGTATCTGTATCTCTAGCTGTCACACTGTGACTTGTGGCCGTGTTTCCGAAAGTAACCGTTTGTTTCCATTGTCCGGCTGCATCAACAGTAACAGCAGAGCCAATGGCTGTTGCGCCATCAAAAAGCTGAATCGTCGTTCCGACCTCACCTGTCCCTGAGATCGTTTGGATATTGGTAT
Organism: Polaromonas sp.; assembly: GCA_043774625.1. GTDB lineage: Bacteria > Pseudomonadota > Gammaproteobacteria > Burkholderiales > Burkholderiaceae_C > JAAFIP01. The sequence continues at coordinate 2,494 of JAYVTG010000095.1, forward strand.
AGGTCACAACTGTTGCTGCCGTGGTGATAGCAACGGTTGGTGCCAAGATATCATAGGTCATAGCCAGATTGGTTGACGCGGTATTGCCTGCAGTGTCGGTCTCAGAGATCGTGAAGTTATGAGCACCTGCCGTCAGTGTTGTTGGCGTAAAGGTCCAGACACCAGCAGCCGAAGCGGTTGCAGTTCCCACTGTGGTCGTGCCTTCTTTGATGGTCACAACTGCATTGGCTTCTGCCGTGCCGGTCAGTCCCTTGGCATTGGTGATAAAATCACTGGCGCTGGATCCAGAGTCCGTCACCAGCTTGGCGGTAAGACCTGTGGCCACCGTATCGAGTGTAAAGGCCAGACTCGCACTATTAGCTGAGATATTGCCTGCCACATCAGTCTGACGCACGATGATCGTTTTTGCACCGTCACCTGTGAGGGCAACGCTTGTTCCCGTGCCCGCCGTCCAACTTGTTCCCGCATTGAGCGAATAGGCCCAAGTAGCTCCAGCTTCCAGACCTGTGACATTGACAATGCCATTGCTGGTGATCTTGTCGGTGGCCGATGAACCAGTATCTGCTGCCAAGGCGAGAACCGGAGCAGTCGCCACAGTATCGAGGGTAAAGTTCAAGCTCGTGTTAGTTGATAGATTGCCTGCCACATCTGTTTCGCGCACAAGGACGGCCTTAGCACCAGCGCCTGTTAATGTGAAACTGGTGCCGGTTCCAGTCGTCCATGTTGTGCCTGCATTAATGGAATAAGCCCAAGCAGCCCCTGCCTCTAGGCCTGAGACATTTACGAGGCCATTGCTTGTGATATTGTCAGTTGCGCTGGCACCAGTATCTGAAGCAAGCGCCACGCCAACTGCGACCGCATTTGTATCAAGTGTCATCGCAAGGCTTGCGGTTCCAGTATTACCAGCCACATCCGTCTGGCTCACACTGAAGTTATGCACTCCATTGGTAAGGCCTGTGGGTGTGAAGGTCCAAGCACCTGTTGCACTGGCAGTAGCGGTCCCCAGTGTCGTGATGCCATCTTTAATCGTCACGACCGAGTTGGCTTCAGCTGTGCCTTTGAGGGCTGCAGAGTTGGTGATCTTGTCAGTTGCCGAAGTACCTGAGTCAGTGACCAATGCAATGGTTGGTACGGGTACCGTTGTATCGAGCGTGAAGGCTAAGCTCGCGCTGCTAGCAGACAGATTGCCCGCTGCATCGGTTTGACGCACGATGATTGTTTTTGCGCCATCACCCGTGAGGGCAACACTGGTACCTGTACCTGTGACCCACGTCGTACCCGCATTGAGCGAATACTGCCACGTGCTCCCTGCTTCGAGGCCAGTAACATTCACCGTCCCATTATTGGTGATCTTGTCGGTGGCAGAAGTACCTGTATCAGTTGCCAAAGTCAGATTTGGAGCGGCAGCAAGAGTATCAAGTGTGACTGCGAGATTAGCCGTGCCTGTATTGCCTGCCACATCGGTATGGCTGACACTGAAGTTATGAACGCCATTGGCAAGGCCTGTCGGAGTAAAGGTCCATGCACCTGTTGAGTTAGCTGTTGCCGTGCCGAGTACCGTCGCTCCGTCCTTGATGGTCAAAACTGAATTGGCTTCAGCCGTGCCTTTCAATGCCGCATTAGACGTGATGTTATCGGTCGCCAATGCGCCACTGTCGGTTACCAGAGCAATGGTTGGCAGAGGTGCGGTCGTATCCAATGTGAAGGCCAAGCTTGTGCTATTGCCGGACACATTGCCGGCCACATCTGTCTGGCGCACGATCACAGTCTTTGCGCCATCACCAGTGAGCGTCAGGCTCGAACCTGTGCCAGCAGTCCAACTGATGCCGGCATTGGTCGAATATTGCCACAAAGCTCCAGCTTCCAGACCGGTTACATTGACGATGCCATTGCTGGTGATCTTGTCTGTGGCCGAAGTACCAGTGTCGGCACCAAGTGCCAAACTTGGTACCACGGGAGCCAATGTATCAAGCGTGACTGCGATACTAGCCGTGCCAGTATTGCCCGCCACATCGGTCTGGCTAACACTGAAGTTATGAATGCCATCGGCAAGCCCAGTCGGTGTGAAGGTCCAAGCGCCCGTAGCATTTGCCGTTGCGACCCCAAGCGTTACGGTGCCGTCCTTAATCGTCACAACCGAATTAGCTTCAGCAGTTCCTCTGAGAGCCGCTGAGTTGGTCACATTGTCACTGGCTGATGTGCCAGTATCTGTGACCAGTGCAATGGTCGGCACTGGCGCAGTTGTATCCAGCGTTACTGCAAGGCTCGACGAGCCTGTATTGCCCGCCACATCCGTCTGGCTCACCGTGAAGCTG
>JAYVTG010000096.1:0-66999 GCA_043774625.1 Polaromonas sp.
GATGTTCAAATCGAAACCAGACTGAAATGCATAATTTGGCAAGTAAATCATTGACTTACGATGTTCTGATGTGAAAACGTTGGGATACTACTGATTTCAAATAATTAATTTTTTAATTTTTTAATTTTTTAATTTTTTAATTTTTTAATTTCTTGGTTTTCTTTTTGCGATTTTCGCGTAACTTTCGCGTTCAAAAAAATCTTCAAGTCTGCAAAGCAGCCCACATCTCCTTGTCCCGCTCAGCCGTCCAGATACGCGGGTTTGTGATGCCTTTGGCTTCGTCATACGCGCGGCTTACGTCAAAGGGCAGGCAGTGCTCGTAGATGAAGACATGGCCAAAGATGGAGTCCATGCTTTTGCGGGTGTGCGCCATTGCGGCCTTCAAGTCCAGGCCCTGCGCCGCCGCCTCTTTGCCGCATTTGAAAAGCGTTTCCACCCAGCGCTTGGTGTAGTCCAACGCTTTTTCTACATTGGCTGCGCCCTTCATGGCTTGGCCGCGGCCGGGCACAATCGCCTCAGCTTGCAACACGCGCAAGGCTTCCAGTGTTGCCGGCCATTCTTTCAGCTGCGCGTCGCCAGTGTACACACCCGCTTCGTATTCCACCAAGTCACCGCTAAACAGCACCTTCTCGCTGTCTACCCAGGCAATGGTGTCGCCACGCGTGTGGCCAGCGCCGGGATGCCAAATTTCTACCACTACGCCGCCCAGGTTGATGGACAAACTGCCCTGACGACCCGGTTTGCCATCGCCCACCACCATGCTGGGCCAGGTCAAACCCGGAATGCTCTCACGGCCCATAAACAAACGCGGAAAGCGCTCGATCTCGCTTTGCATGTCTTGCGCGCCGCGCTCGCGAATCAGCTCCAGCGTGCCACGACTTGCTATTATTTCGGTAGCTCCTTGCGCAATGTAGGCGCTGGCTCCCAGCACTCTGACGGCATGGTAATGGGTCAGCAGCACGTATTTGATGGGCTTGCTGGACACTTTGCGAATTTGTTTGATCAAGTCTTGTGCCATCGCCGGGGTGGCCGTTGCATCACTCACCATAATGTAGTCGTCACCGATGATGACGCCCGAGTTGGGGTCACCTTCGGCGGTGTAAGCCCAGCAATGTGGGGACAGTTGTTCGAAGGTGATTTTTTTTGCTTGCAGGTCGGCTTGCGATGCAAAGGCTTTGGTGGTGGACATGGTGGTTAGGGTTTTCTTGAGAACGGTGTCGCAGCAACCAGCTGCAAGCTCTGCCTAGTTTAGCAAATGCACCTATATGTAACGTATTACACAAAGGTAAACCAATGCGTTACCGCACGAGGCTAGCGCCCCAGCAAGCCAAGCAGGCCCTTGTGCGCAAAATCGGCCATGCTGTGCATGGGGCCCATGCCGTCCAGGCGCAGCACATCGGCTTCGTCGCTCGGGTCTTCCAGGGTGTCAAACTGGCTCAGCACCAGGCTGGGTGGGTAAAAATGCCCACTGCGCTCGCCCACGCGGCGCAATGATTCTTTGGGTGTAATGTGCAGGTACACAAAACGCACGCTGGGTATGGCCTTGCGAAAAGTGTCGCGGTAACTGCGCTTTAAGGCCGAGCATGCCATGATGCAGCCTTGCGGGTGCTTGAGCATCTCTTCGCACAGGCTTTGCAGCCAGCCTGCGCGATCTGCATCGTCCAGCGGAATGCCTTCGCGCATTTTGTGCAGATTGGCGTTGGGGTGAAATTCGTCGCCCTCAATCCACGGCAGGCCGCGCAGCGCACCCAGCTTGCGCGCCAGGGCTGATTTGCCGCAACCGGCCACACCCATCACCACAACATGCGTCATACACCAAGTGTATGCGAGCGCTTGCAATAGCAAAAGCGCATAAGCGTCAGTTATGCAACACTTGGTTGTTCACTTTTGCGAATATTCGAAGCATCAATAACTTAAACTGGCTTTGTCAGCGCTGCGGCCCGCGCAGGCATTGTCTTTCAACGCCTTGGTCAGCACCGATGTGATGACGCTGGCGAAGTAACTGGCACCCCAAGCGGCGTAGCGTGCCTCGTCCTCCGGGGTAAGCGCCAACACACCTGCGCATTTGCCTGTAGAAGCAATACCGCGCACGGCTTTTTCTATGGCGGCCTGCACTTCGGGCGCGTAAAAGTTGTTCTCAAAACCCATGCTATGGGCCAGGTCGTTCGGGCCTATAAAAACCGCGTCCACGCCGTCTACTGCAGCAATATCTGCGGCTGCGTTCACCGCTTCCATCGTCTCGATCATGACTACCAGCACAATATCGTTATTGCTTCTGGCGTCATGGGCTGCACCACCAAATGCGCCATAACCAGCGGCCCGCACCGAATAGGCGCAGCCGCGTTCACCACTCACCCCTTTGAAGCCTGTAGCGCGCGGGTAGCGCACCTTGTTCACTACGGCTTTGGCATGCGCCGCATTCTGCACCATGGGAATTTGCAGGCCACTGGTGCCGGTGTCTAGCGTGCGGGCAATGTCATGCTCCATGCAACGCACCAGGGCGGGCATGCCTGCGGCGCGGGCGGCGCGCAGCATGTTCTCGGTCGTCTCCAAGTTGGCACTGCCGTGCTCGTTGTCGATGATGGTGAAATCATAGCCTGCATAGGCGGTCATCTCTACCAGGGCGGGCGAAGCCAGGCCATTGAACAGGCCGCGCATAGGGGTGCGCGCTTTGATCATGTCGATCAGTGCTTTGTCGATGGGGTGTTGTATCGTCATATTTATTTCCACAATACGGCGCTGGCGATGGTTGCGCCTTCAGCCATGCTGTGAAGTTTCGCATAAGCGATAGGCGGATGTACCGCACCAAAACCCGCGAATGTGCCAAAACCACAGTCGGTGCCCGCCATCACCCGATCACGGCCTACGATATTGGCGTATTGCAGCAAGCGCTGGGCTACCAGGCGTGGGTGCTCAATAAAGTTGCTGGTCGAGTCAAGCAGGCCTGGGCACAAAATTTACCTGATTAGTGACTTGCCTCAGACAGGCGCCAGAAGTCGGAAATTTCATCCCTTTGGGAAGCAAATGTAAAAAAAAGCTGCTGGTTTAACCATGTTTCAGCGATCCGATAGCCTCATCTGAGGCAAGTCACTAATCAGGAAAACTTTTTGCAGCGCCTACCCCGAGCGCGGCGCTCGCCCGCCAACTATGCGTATTCACCTGAGCACGACACAAGTCCACTAACTGGCGTATTCCTCTACGAGCCCAACTGAATTTACCAAACAGTAGCCGGGGATAAATCAGCTAGTGCGCAGCAAACCGTCCAGGCGCGCATCCCAGTTGGTTGCGGGCAACAGATTGGCCATGGAGCTGTCCTTCATGGCAAACGTGGCACGCAGCACCTGGGCCAACACGGCCCGGTAGTCGTGGTGCGCAGGCAGGTCGCGATTCTCGTTCAGGTTGGCTTTTGCCAGCCCTGTCCATTGGCCGTACCATCTGCCTCCGTTCACTCGGTTACCCACCAGCCACATCGCATTGCCAAAGCCGTGGTCGGTGCCCTTGGTGCCATTTTCTGCACTGGTGCGGCCAAACTCACTCATCACCACAATCGTATCGCCGGGTTCACTAAATTCCTGACGCAGCTGCGCAATGCCCAATGCCAGGCTGCTCAAATTGTTTGCCAACTGGCCCGTCACATTGCCTTGGTTTACATGGGTGTCCCAGCCACCGGCAGACAGAAAACCGATGCGCAGGCTGCGCTCTGTGCGCATCAACACACCCAGATGCTGCGCATCTAGTTGTAGGCCCAGCGGGTCGGGTGCACCGTTGCTGGCGGTCAGCATTTGGGCGTTTTGTGCCTGTGGGCTTTTGGGTGTGCCATCTTTGTCCAGATTGCTCGCCATCATGCGCTTCTTCTCACGCACCGTGTCTTCGCGCATTGACTTGTCATTGCTCAGCTCTTGCGCGCTTTGCATGCGGCTTCCCGCACCTTGGCGAAAAGCCACGCTGAGTTTGTCGTTGCCGTTGTACATGTCCATCAGGGCCTGACGGGTTTTTTCATTTTCCAGCACGCCTGTGCGCTCTGCAGCCTGGCCACGTGGAATCAACCTGACGTTGGCACTGCCAGCCAGGATGGTGGGGTTGGCTTCACCCACGCCCAGTGCGGCGGTGGTGCTGGCGGCCAGGTCACCAGACAGCTTGTTCAGCCAACCCGATGCATTGCTGGTTTTACCCACTTGCGCAATTTCCATGGAGTATTGCGCGTCAAAATGCGAACGGTTGGGTAAGGGCAAACCAGCGGCGGGAACGAAGCTGAGCACGCCTTGCTGCCACAGCGGCAAGAGCGGGCTGAGCGACGGGTGCATAGCAAAGGTGTCGTCCAGCTTGATGGACGTTTGCGCACTTCCGTCTGGCGCAGCAACGGCTATGTTGGGGCGAATGGCGTAATAGTCTTTGTCGGCATGGGGTACAAAGGCCGACAAGCCATCGTACGCACCACGCAGAAAGACGACGACAAGGCGGCCGTCTTTGCCCGTCGCGCCAGGGGATGCTTGCGCCCAGACCCGTGGCATGGTGCCCAAACTCATTCCCAAACCGCTGGCACCTGCCAGTAAACGCAAAGCTTCGCGGCGTGTAGGTGTAGGTGTTGGTGTGTACATGGTGTTGCTCCTTATTTGTTCATAAAGTCCGGGCTGGCCAGCATGAGGCCGGTGCGCATTTGTGGGGCTTCAATCGCCACACGGTCACGGGTAGTGCTGCTCAGAAAAGGCAATAAATACAGCGGCTCGGCCATGCGCGATGCCATGCCCAGCACATAGTCTGCGCGCCGTGTTAGCGCCTCCGGCGCAAGCCAGGTGGCTGCGTCTGTCTTGTAACCATCGGGTGTTTGCCAGCCATGTATACCCTGGCCAGCCTGGTTTAAAAAACCCAAGCTTTGGTTTAGGTCGCGTTTATCTTTGATGCCACCCGCAGCGGTGAGGGTGGAGCAGGCAAAGTCCATCGGGGTTTTGAAGAGCTGGTTGCTGGAAGCCCAAAATTCTGGTGATTCCACCAGTACGCGCATCACTGCACGAATGTCACCTTGAGTGGACAGAAAGGTTTTGCTCAAACTGTCTACCAATACTTGTGATGGTTTATCTGCTACAAAAAAGCTAGCTAGCCGCGCAGATATACGCTGGGCTGTTGCAGGTTGGTGCGCCAAAAACCGGATGGCTTCCTCACCTTCAGCCAAGCCTTTATTGTTGTACTGCACACCCAACAGGGTTTTGCTGCCTTTGTCATGCAGCCGCTCGGCAAATTTGAAACTCTCGCCAGCAGGAATGTCTACCGTCCAGCCAGTCAGAATGCGCGCCAGTTCGCGCACATCGTTTTGGGTATAGCCGCTGTTCACACCCAGGGTGTGCAGCTCCATCAGCTCGCGCGCGTAGTTTTCATTCAAACCCCTGCTGTTGCTTTGCGCTTGGTCCAGATAAAACAGCATGGCCGGATGTTTGGCACTGGCCATCAACAGGTCTTCAAACTTACCCAGTGCGTTGGCGCGAATCACGTGCACTGCGTAGTTGCCCACAAAGGGGCGTACCGGGCCTTTGCCTACAAATACATTCAAGTGGTTGAACCAAAACTCCGTCATGCGGGCCAGCAAGGGGTTTTCAATGCCGGGGTTGCTGCAAGCTGTCAAGCGCCAGGCGGCGGCGCTTTGTTGCATGTCACGGCTGAAATTCTCGGGGTCTTGCATAACGGCAGGTGCAGCAACAGCCGATGCAGCGGCCATAGCGGGTTTTGCTTCAGCCTGGCGCATGTTTTTGCGCGCTTCGCGTTCAGCATGAAAGTCACGTACCAAGTCATTCACGGGTACGCCGATGCGCGCATATTCTGCCGGAATGTGGGGCGGGCGTTTGCTGGCGTCATATGCAGCATCGATTTGCAGCAAAGCCCAGGCCTTGGGGTCGCTGAGAGCAGCTTGTGCGATGGCTGCATTGGGGCCATAACCCAGGCGGGACGTAGCGCGCCAGGTGCTCTGGGTTTCGCTACTGCTGCTGGTCTGGGCCCAGGCGCTGCCAGTGGGGTATGCCAGGGCGAACGCCAGGCACAGCGCAATAGGGTTGACGCGCATGCGGTGAAGGCTTTGCATAGTGCTCTCCTGCTCTTCAAGGGAGTTGGTGTTGTCTCGTTGTGCACTATTTAACGCCAGGACCCACGCTTTGGTTGTCAGCTTTACACAGCTTTATTGAATATTTGCACAAGCCTCACCCAACAGGTCAGCACGCCATACTATTGCTTACACACTGTCATTTTTTTGTCGTGCCTTCGTCATATCCTTGTCATCACAGGGAGACAAAGTGTAAGTTTTAAAGGAAAAAATAACATGACTTTTCATATGCTCCGAAACTCAACAACATCAACCAAAGCTTGGCACCTGCGCTGGATGATCGTCATATCGGCAGCAAGCCTACTCAGTCTTACAGCATGCACAACGGGTGGAGTCAGGCCAGGCTCAGCATTCAAAACCCTGAATAATCAAGCCCCTCTGGTAGTAGCCCACCGTGGCGCATCTGGTCACTTACCTGAACATACGCTAGAAGCCTATTCGCTAGCTATCGAGATGGGTGCCGACGTGATCGAACCTGATTTGATTGCGACCAAAGACCATGTGCTGATCGCGCGTCACGACCCTAACTTGGCGGGCAGCACGGATGTAGCGAACCGTCCAGAATTTGCCAGTCGCAAAAAGAAGTCCATGGTAGATGGTGAGGCTCAGGAGGGCTGGTTTGCCAGTGACTTTACCTTGGCCGAAATCAAGACATTGGGTGCCACTATTACCGATGCAGAGCGGCCTCAGCAGTTCAATGGCAAATACAAAGTGGCGACCTTTGACGAAATTGTGAACTTGGCCAAAACCAGCAGCGCCAAACTGGGTCGTACGATTGCCGTGTACCCCGAAACCAAAAACCCCAGCTACCACCGCAACCTGGGCTTGCCGCTAGAAGACAAGCTAATCAGTGCCATCAATGCAGCAGGCTGGAACAGCAAGACAGCGCCGATCTTTGTGCAAAGCTTTGAACCGGGCAGCCTGAAGTACATGCGCAGCAAAGGTTTGAATACCCGCATGGTGCAGTTGATAGACGCAGACGACTATGACTTTGCAACTAGCAAGCTGACCTTTGCCCTGCCCAGCGATCGGCCGTATGACTGGACCTTAGCAGGAGACAAACGCATGTTCGATGTCATGGTGACACCTGCTGGCTTGGCAGAAATCAAAACCTATGCCGATGGCATCGGCCCCTGGAAGCCGTACATTGTGCCTGCCACTATTGCCTTGGGTGCAGACGGCAAGCCGCGTGATGTGAATAGCGATGGCAAAGTGAATCTGATGGACTCTACAACACAGGCGGCTACCAGCCTGGTGGCCGATGCACACAAGGCCGGTTTGTTTGTGCACGCTTATACCTTTCGCAACGAGCAGCGTCGCTTGAGCCTGAACTACAACAAAGACCCGAAAGCCGAATACCTTTTGTTCTACCGCTTGGGTGTGGACGGTGTGTTCAGTGACTTTCCAGACACGGCTGTTGAAGCGCGAAAAGCCTATTTGAAAGAGCTGGTGAAGTAGACCATTCGCCTGTGCGTTGGCCTTTTGAAGCTGCGTAGCAGTCTCAGGTTTTGTGCAGATTGCTGATGCCGCTTTCCACATGCCCGGCAGGCACATGGTCGGCGGCTGATTCGACGTGGCCTGTTTGGTCGTCGAAGAAAAAGTCGGGTTCAAATTCGCGCAAAAACGCACCTTTGTCCAGGCCACCCAAAAACATGGCCTGGTCTACTTCAATGTTCCAGTCCATCAGTGTTCGGATGGCACGTTCATGTGCTGGGGCGCTGCGTGCCGTGACCAAGGCGGTGCGAATACGCATGCCGGGGGTACTGGTTTGCTGCAGCAGGTGCAAGGCTTCCAGTAAAGGCTTGAAGGGGCCGGGGGGGAGCGGCAGCGCAGCCTTTTTTGTTTCGTGTTTTTGAAAAGCTGACAGACCCGACTTTTGGTACACGCGCTCGGCCTCGTCGCTAAAAAGCACGGCATCACCGTCAAAGGCAATACGCACCTCATGCGGGTAATGGTCGCCAGCGCGCACAGAGCGGGTCGCCACCGTCGCAGCTGCAAAGCCGTTGTTCAAGGCAGAGCGCACGTCTTCGGACTTGGCAGACAAAAACAGGTTGGCATTCAAGGGGCGCAGATAGCGCCAGGGTGATTCACCGCGCGTGAAGGTGCAGCGCACGATGGGCAGCTTGTAGTGCTCCGCGCTACGCATCACACGCAGGCCGCTGACCGGGTCGTTGCGAGAGAGGATGACCACTTCTACCCGTTGCGTCTCGGGGTTATTGAAGGCCAGCAATTTTTTGACCAGTGAAAACGCGACGCCCGGCTTGGCCGGTTGCTCCACACGGTCTAGCTGCATGCGCATATAGGCTTTGTCGTCGCCCTGCTCAAACACCTGGTTTTCTTCTTCAAAGTCAAACAGCGCGCGCGATGAAATGGCGACAACGAGTTTGCCTTGCAAAGAGGTTGCCATTTATTTCACCAGTTGATTCAGTTCAATGATCGGCATCAGCACGGCCAGCACAATGAGCAGGACGACGATACCCATGGCAACAATAAGCAAAGGCTCCAAAATGGTGGCCAGTGCGATGGCGCGGCGTTGCACTTCGGTGCCCAACTGGTTGGCAGCGCGTTGCAGCATGACGGGCAAGGTGCCAGTCTGTTCGCCCAAGCGCGCAAACATGGCCAGCAGGCCAGGGAAGCGCTTCTTTTGTGCCAGCGCGCTGGCCAGTGGTGCACCTTCACGCACCATGATGAGTGCGTCTTGCGCATCGGCGCGCAACACGCGGTTGTTCAGCGTGTCTGCTGCAGCTTGCAAGGCTTTCAAAATGGGTACACCGGCTCCCGCCAGCATGGCCAGGGTGGATGCAAAGCGCGCCGCGTTGTAGCCGCGTGCCAGCTTGCCCAGCACGGGCAGCTTGAGCCAGGCCGTGTCCATCTGCAAGCGAATATGCGGAATTTTGCGTGCATAGACCACCCCAAAAGCGCCCAGCACCAGGACGATGGACATCAGCCAGCCCCAGTTGCGCACCCCACCACTGATCGCCATCATGATTTGTGTGAGGATGGGCAAGGCCTTTTTGCTGCCTGAAAATACATTGGCCACTTGCGGCACCACATAGCCGACCAAAAACAGCACGATGACAATAGCCACGCACGTCACGATGGCCGGGTACAAGGCTGCGCCAACCAGCTTGGCCTTGAGGTTTTGGCGTTCTTCCAGATCGTTGGCCAGATGTTCCAGCACGACACCCAGATTGCCCGACGCTTCGCCCGCACCGACTACAGCACAATAAATATCGTCAAACTCTTTGGGGTGTTGGCTCAGTGCCTTGGCAAACGTGCTGCCCGCGTTGACCTCGGCACGCAGCGATGCAATCAGGTTGCGCTGCTTTTCTTCTTCGGCTTCGTCAGCCAGGGCAGTCAGGGCGCGTTCGATCGGTAAACCTGCAGCCACCAAACCGGCAATCTGGCGCGTCCACACGGCTAGCATGGTGCTGCTAAACACGCGGCCACCCCACAGCGTGATGTTCAGGCCGCCAGATTTTCCGTTGGCACCAGAGGCTACGGTGTCTACCGCAATCGGCACCAGGGCTTGCGCGCGCAGCATGCCGCGTGCGGCTTTGGCGGTGTCGGCCTCGATCACACCTCTGCGGCTAGTGCCTTGGGCGTCCAGGGCTTCAAATTGGTAGGCAGGCATGGTGGGTCTTTAATCGCGTTTCATGGCTTCTAATCGCGCGTCACGCGCACCACTTCTTCACGGCTGGTAATGCCTTGTGTAATCAATCGCTCGCCGTCATCGCGCATCAGGGTCATGCCAGCGGCAAGTGCCTTGGCGCGAATGTCGGCTTCTGAGGCGCGATTGTGGATTTGCGCTCGAATTTCTTCGTTGCTGGTGAGCAATTCAAACACGCCCGTGCGACCTTGGTAGCCAGTCAGATTGCAGTGTTGGCAACCCACGCCTTTGCAATGCGTGCACAGCTTGCGCACCAGGCGTTGCGCTAAAACACCCAGTAGCGATGAGCTAAGCAAAAACGGCTCCACCCCCATGTCGATCAGGCGGTTGACGGCGCTGGCCGCATCATTGGTGTGCAGTGTGGCTAAAACCAGGTGGCCGGTCAACGACGCTTGAATGGCGATTTGCGCCGTTTCAAAATCACGAATCTCGCCAATCATGATCACGTCCGGGTCTTGCCGCAAAATCGCACGCAGGGCCTTGGCAAAAGTCAGGTCGATCTTGGCATTCACCTGCGTTTGGCCTACACCCGATAGTTCGTATTCAATCGGGTCTTCTACTGTCATGATATTGGTTTGTGCAGCGTCCAACTTGCCTAATGCAGCATACAGCGTGGTGGTTTTGCCTGAACCCGTGGGGCCCGTCACCAAAACGATACCGTGGGGCTGGGCAATCAGGTGTTCAAACTGTTGAAGCACCAGGCCTTGCATGCCCACCGATGGCAGGCTCAGCTTGCTTTCGGATTTATCCAGCAAACGCAGCACGGCCCGCTCGCCATGCGCGCTGGGCAGGGTGCTCACGCGCACATCTACCGCGCGGGTGCCAATGCGCAGGCTGATTCGTCCGTCTTGCGGCAAACGCTTTTCAGATATATCCAGCTCCGCCATGATTTTCAGGCGCGATATCAATGCAGCGTGCAGGGCGCGATTGGGTTGCACCACTTCGCGCAATGCGCCATCTACGCGAAAGCGCACGGCGCTGTGCCGCTCATACGGTTCAATGTGAATATCACTTGCGCCGTCACGTGCGGCTTGTGTCAACAGCGCGTTGAGCATGCGGATGATGGGCGCATCGTCGCTGGTTTCTAGCAGGTCTTCTACCGCGGGCAGTTCTTGCATCATGCGCGTGAGGTCAGCGTCAGACTGCACCTCGCTTACTACAGTCGCAGCGCTTGACTCTGATTGCGAATAGGCAGCGCTGGTTCTTTGCAGTAATGCATCAGAAGCTATAGATTCGATAGCGCAATACGGATATTTTCGCAACACTTCAGCCACAGCACTGCGCGGCGTAGCCGGATGCATCCACAGCGTTAATTGCTCGTCATCGTCTTGCAGCAGCAGCTGCTGGGTGCGAGCGTAGGCGTAGGGCAGGGGGTATTTCACGGTTCGGTGTCCTGCGGCTTTACGGTTTGACTTGCGCAGGAGGGCTGGTGGAAGGCGCTGCATTTTTGATGGGGGCTTGCGGCGGCAACACGGGTGCTTCGTTGATGTTGAGCACACTGTTGGGTACGGGCTGCGCGTCTTTTTGGCCTGCACGCATCAGGTCGTAGCGGTCTAGTGACAAGGCTTCGGTTTGGCCGCTGTCGCGCACGACCACCGGGCGAATAAACACCATCAGATTGGTTTTATTGCGTTCACGCGTTTGGTTCTTGAACAGGTTGCCAAAAAATGGAACATCGCCCAAACCCGGTACTTTTTGCTGGTTGCCTGTGTAGCTGTCCTCAATCAATCCGCCAATGACGACGATGGAGCCATCATCGACCAATACATTGGAATCAATCGAGCGCTTCTTGGTGATAAGGCCAGAGCCCGTGTCAGACTCCACGCTGGACACTTCCTGAAAAATTTGCATCTTGATGGAGCCGTTTTCGCTGATCTGGGGCTTGACCCGCAATGTAATACCCACGTCCTTGCGTTCGATGGTCTGGAACGGGTTGGCTGCCCCGTTATTGCCCGAGCTGGCGTTGGTGAACTGGCCCGTCACAAAGGGCACGTTTCTGCCAATCACGATTTTGGCTTCTTCGTTGTCAATGGTGAGCAGGTTAGGGGTACTCAATATATTGGTGTCGCCGTTGGCTTGCAGAAAATTAGCTACAAAACCCAAGGTGTATTTGCCTGCGATTCGAGGCAAGATGCCCAGGTTGAAACCTTGCCCCAGTTTCGCAGCCTCTGGGCTTTTGTTGGCGATAGCAATCGTGTTGTTAATGATGTTGTTCGCACCAAAATTAGTGCCCGCAACCACTCCCGTGCCGCCTCCGCTACTACTGAGCAGACCCTGCCACTGAATGCCAAAGTCAGCCTTGTTGTTGGCATTCACTTCCACAATCAAACTCTCGATAAATACCTGTGCACGGCGTGAGTCGAGCCTGTCGATAACAGCGCGCAATTGCCGATACTGCGGCTCTGGCGCGGTGATGATGAGTGCATTGAGCGCAGGATCGGCCTGAATTTGACCACCTGTGCTAGGCCCGGCAGACGCTTGCACGGGCGCAGTGGCTGCACCGCCTGGTGCGCCCGCAGGCAAGGCCGCTGTAGGCGCAGCGCTTGCGCCGCCACCGCCAGCCCCCCCGCGCGAGTCACCCGCAATCGCCGCGCGCAGCGTAGTTGCCAGTTTGACCGCATCGGCATTTTTCAGATACACCACATAGATATTGCCTGCATCGCCGTTGCCAGAACTTGCAGCGCCGCGCGCGCTGGGCTGGTCCAGTTTGTCGATGAGCGACTTGATCAAATTCACCCGCGCCGGGTTGGATGCGCGGATGATCACCGAGTTGCTGCGCGACTCGGGAAGAATGGCGGTTTTGAAAGCCGTGTCGGCCTGGCCTGCGCCGCCGCCGGGGCCAGAGCTGGAGTCGCTCAGGCGGATCAGCAAAGGCACCAGGTCAGCGGCCAGCGCGTGCTTGAGGGGGATGACTTCCAGATCAGAGGCATTGGACACGTCCAGCGCGGCGATGATGCGTGCCATGCGTTGCAGGTTGTCGGCATAGTCGGTAATCACCAGCGAGTTGTTGCCGGGGTTGACGTTGATGGTGTTGTTCGGGCTGATGAGCGGGCGCAAAATGGGAACCAGATTGTTGGCCGTCTCGTAGTTCAGGCGAAAGATTTGCGTGAGGATCTGGTTGCCACCGCTTTTGGATTCACTGGTGGTTACCGTGCCGCCTTGCAACTTGGCGTCGGCCTCGGGCACGATTTTGGTAATGCCAGCCGATTCGACCACGGCAAATCCTTGCAGACGCAGTGCCGTCAGAAACTGGTTATAGGCTGCGCTGGCAGACATGGGCTTGTCATTGCTCAGGTTCATCGTGCCTTTGACGCGCGGGTCCACCACGATGTTGCGCCCCGTCATCACGCCCATGGTGCGGGCGACTTCGGCAATTTCTGCATTCACAAAGTTCAAGGTCACGCCGCCAGCGTCGCGGCTCAGGCCTGGCGCGGTTTGTGCCCAGGATAAACCATGAAAACCACCAGAAGCCAGCGTCAATACTGCGCAAGCAGCTATTGAAATAATAGCGCGTGGGAATTTTACTTGCTCAGCATGGGGTGACAAGGGGTGCAGGTGCAGAGTTTTCATATGTTGTTTATCCCAGTGAAATCATCGAACGTGTACCGTTTCGCCTGCCGATGATATTGAGTAAATTACCTAAAGCTTCTTCGCGGTCGGGCGCAGCCATGGCTTCGCCTGAAAATCTCAGGCGTGAGCCTACCCATTGGCCGTTGCCGCTTAGTTGCAGCGCACCTTGCAGTGTTTGTAATTGCACGCTGGGGGCGTTGCCCCCCGCCAGGCTTAAACGGTAGTCACCAAGCGGTCGCAGGGTCGAGAGGCGCGACGATATATTGGTCATGTCCAGCGTGGCGCCGCCGCTGAGCTGGGCGCGGCCTTCGATCCAGTCCACGCTCAGCGTGTCGCTGGACACATTGAGTTGGCCCTGGGGTTCCATGGTGTTCCAAGGGGTGCCCAGGCCAGAGAGCAAGGCCGCGTTCAGTTGCAAGCGCAGCCCTTGCACATTGACTTGCGCACCGCCCCAGTGCGGCGTAATGTGTAGCAAGGTGGGTTGCGGGCTGCAGCACAAGGCTTGCAACTGCATCTTGGCACCAGTCAGGCTGGGGCGTAGCGTCCATTGCACTCGGTCGGCCAGCAAGGCCGCGTCGCGGCTGTCGGCACCGCCGGTCATTAGCAGGCGGGCCGAGCCCGTCCACAGCGTGCCGCGTGTTTCAACCAATTGCACCTGGCTGCTGCTGGCGCGTTGCAACGCATAGCCCAACCAGGCAGCAGGTGCAAAAAATACCAGTGCACCCAGTAAACCCAACACGCCGCCTAACCAGGCCCAAGCCTTGAAGGACGGTGCATTGCCCGCAGATCGAGGCAGCGGCCTGCGCAATGGTCGCGCTGGCAGGCGCGAGAAGCTGGAAGGGGTTTTGTGAAACAGGGCCATGGCTGCTTGTGCGTTATGGCTTGTTACCTGGCAAAGCCAGATTCAGCACACCGTCCCAGGCGGTGGCACTGGCGCTCACAGTGGCTGTGCCTGTGCTGGTCGCGGGGGTGGTGCCCACAGACGCCAAACTGACGCTGCGTGTGAGCTTGGCGTCTGTGGGCACCACGCGCGCGTTGGAGCGTGCCTGGCTGAGCCACAGAGCCAGCGCGTCGGCACTCACGCCTTTGAGGTTCAGCGTAGCGCGGCCATCGCTGGACGTGAGCGTAGCGCCAGCGCCCAGGCTTTGTTTGACGGTGCTTTCCAGGTTGCGCAGCGCTTCGTCTGGTCCTAGGGCGCGTTGTGACTTGAGCTGCGCTGCCTGCGCTGCCAGTGCCTGCATGGTCTGCAGTTGTTCGTCCAGTTGGCGGTGCGTAGCGGCGGCACTGCGCAAGGTGCTGATTGCTGGTGCAATGGCCAGCCACCAAATGAGTGCCAGCGCCACCACGCTGGCGCACAGCAGCACCAATCGGCGTTCGCGTTCGGCTAAAGCGTTAAACCATGCTTGCAGGGCTTTCATTGCGGGCCTTTGGTATTGCTGGGGGCCACACGGTCGGTGACTTTGGCTTGCGAGATGACGAGCCTGTCACCTTGCACTGTGGCACTGATGCCCGCAGCCTGTAGCTTGGGCATCAGGTCTGGTAGCTGGTCTGGCTTGATGCCGCTACCTTTGATGCCCAGTTCACCCGCTATAAAATCAATAGCTGCTGGCGCACTGTTGGCGCTGGCAATAGCCGTATTTACGGTGGAATATCGGGCTAACAGCAGTTCCATGTCGCGCCCGGTCAGCGCGCCGCTGGCTTGCGACAATGCCGCTACCTCGCGTTGCATTTGTACTGGCGCATCTACCACCACCTTAACTTGCGGGAAGGTTTGTGTGAGCAACTGTTGCACGCTGGTGCGCTTGTCTGCCAGGTTGGTTTTTTCTTTCCAGGCCCAGGCATTCAGGCCGACGATGTGGGCCACCAGCAGGGCAGCTATGCCCATGCGGGCGGGCCGCCACGCTGGCAGGGTGGCCAGGTCGCGTACGGTTGCCTGCAGCTTTTGTATCCAGCGTGCACTGCCCGCCACGCTCAGGTCAAACTGGGCCAGGTCGCAGCCTGCGGCTTGCGCCAGGTGCACTGCGTGCACGGCATGCTGGGCGCTAGACCTGATTTGCACGCGCGCATCGGGCAGCAGTTTGGCCACCAGGGCTTCGGCCACGGCCGCTACAGCAGGTTCGGCGCTGACATATTCTGCAACGCCCTCGCCGGGTGGCTGTAGCAGGACAGACGCCGCTTGGGCGGGTACATGGATCACGCCGTCTTCGTCACAAATGCACACACTGGCGTCGCCAGCATTGGTGTCTGCACTGCCACTGATATGAATGCTGCGCAGGGCGCTGCCAGGCTCTGCTGCGTGCAATTGTCCTGCGGCAGACCAGGGCATGCTTTGTGGCGCGATAGACACCACATGGTGCCCGGCAGCGCGAAAGTCTTGCAGCGCAGTTGCCAGCCAGGCTCTGTCACACGCTGCCACCCAGGCCTGGGTGCTGCCGTCGGCGCGGTTTTGCTGCCACAGGGCCAGGTGCAGGCGCTCGGTGTCGTCCAGCACCTGGTCTTCCATCAGGCCGTCCAGCACGGCGCGCACTTTGGTCTGCGGGGTGCCGCGAGACAGTTTGGGCAGGTTTGCCTTGTGCCATGACAGGGCTGCGGCGGGCACCAGCAGCGCGGTGCGTTCGCTTTTGGGCAGCAGGGCCAAGCTGGCTACGCCGTGCCTGCCCAGTGCAAAACCAGCGCTGGCTTGCGCGTAGGCAAGCTCTGGGTCATTGGCAGGCGACAGGGTGACGATAAGCATAAAGGTGGGCGACGGTCAGTGGGGCAAATGAATGTGCAGAGGCTTCATTGTAGAGAGCCTTCAGGGCCCAGCTTTTTGGCGTTGGGGCCAAGCTTGAGCGGCAGGGCGGTGCGTTCACGCCAGATGGTGATGGGCGTACTCACGCCGTTACGCTGCACCAAAGAGCGTTCTTGCACCACCAGCTCGTTCAATCGCAAGCGCCCGCGCACCTCAAAAAACTCGGTTTCGGTGCTCAGTGCACTCAAGTCGTAGGGCACCGCAGGGTTGCCAAGCACAGCAATTACTTCGCCCAGGTTGCGAAATGGGGTGCTTTGACGCCGCTCTACCAGCGCCTTGGCTTCGGCGATTTTCATGCTGGGCACCAGGGCATAGATCAATTCTGCCGAGGCCGTGTTGACGTTTAACTTGGTGTTGCGGGTAGGCAAGATTCGAATGTAAGGCGACAAGCGTTCCAAAGTAGCGCTGGACAGGCCTAGCCAGCCCAATTGCTCGGTGCGCTGGGGCAATAGGGGGGCAAAAGCCTGGTTCGCCGTCAAATTGGCTGGGTTGGTGTCGGCTGCAAAACGCATATTGTTGGCAAATGATGTCAGCTCTGCGGGCTCCAGGTTCAGCAAATCAAACAGTTTTTCAAGGGCATCGAACGTGGGCTTATGGATGGTGTTGTTCTCTATCAAATTGTTGATATTGATGAAAGACTGGGCATCGGTGATTTGGCCCGACAAATACACCTCGGCATTTTCGTCTTCAGAAGACAAAACGCTGTTGTTCTTGTCAGAAGCCAAAAAACTGGACAAGCGCGACTCTTGCAGCGGCACGGCCCAGGGCTCGTTCAAACTGTCTACCTGGGTGGTGCGCTTGTCTTCTCGCAAAATGAGTTGCGCCCAGCCCAATGCCCCAATCAACAACCAGCCAGACTGCACGCGCTGCCGTTCAGCTGTTTCTACCTGGACGGCGCGCCACTGCTGCCAGGCGGCAGCCGCAGCAAAGCTGGCCACCAGGGTCACGGTCAACATGGCCAGCAGCAGGGCCGCGCCCGTTTGCTGGAACCTGGGGGAGCCCTTCATAGGCTTGGTAGCCTTCATTGGCCTCATAGATTGGGCCGCATCCAGTCTTTGGTCAAACTGCCGCTCACCGGCTGGCCGCCAGACAGAGTAAGTACCAACCTCACGCCATCGGGCAAAGTCGCAGCGGGTGCCCCACCCGGTCCGGGCGCGGTAGCGCTGGCTGAACTGGACTGCGGATTGGTAAAGGCACCATTGCGCACGTAAAAAATTTGCCAATCGTCAATGCTGGCCACACTGGTTTCGCGCTCCCGGTCTTGCGTGCTGGGGTTTTGTGCCCAGCGCTGCACCTGGCTCCAGGCGGCGAGCAATTTGGCTCGTGTATCAATAGAGTCTGACTGCCAGCGCAGCCAGCGTGTTTGACCGTCTATGCTGCGTCTGGTCCAGCCCACTACACGTAAATCTGTAGCACCGTATTTACGCGTCATGCGCAGCACGCGGCCATCAAAGTCCAAAGCGTCCTGGTTGGGTATTTCAAGCACCTGGTCCAGGTCGGTCTGCCACTGCGCCAGCGCGGTAGAAATGGCAGCCACCTGGTCTGCACGCTGGCGGCTGGTAGCTTGCGCGCGCGCCATGCCGTCAACGCCGCGCCACGACATGCCCGCCAGCAAGGCCATGATGAAGAGCGCGACCAAAAGCTCAATCAGCGTAAAGCCTGCAGATGATGGTGGCGTGCGGCGCATGGGTGCCACTATCTCCACTGAATAGAGACGACCGACAAAATCGGTTTGTCAGCGTCCAGCACACGCGCTTCTATGCGCCGCGAACTGGGGTTGGGTGTGGGCCGCACCTCCAGCTGCACGGTCAGGCTGCGACCCGCCTGTTCGCACATTACGCTGCTGTCTCCCACACCGGGCAGTTGGCGTGACCAGCGCAATTTAATCAACTCGTTTTCTGCGCACATTTGTGCCAGCAATGTATCGGTTTGCCTTTCTGCGCCGCGTGTCAAGGCATTGCTGGCCTGCGTGCCTGCCACCAGGGCGATGGACACAATGACCAGGGCCACCAGTATTTCAATCAAGGTAAAACCGCGCTGTTGCATAAGGAGTGTGAGTAAGCGGTGTGGGCTTAGTTCAGCGTAGATTTTTATGACGATGTGAGGGCGATGTTAGGGCGATGTGCTGGCATCGCTGGTTTGCACCGCAAACGGGCGCAGCCCGTCGGTGGCCAGCACCAGGGTGCGCGCTTTCAAACTCAGCGAAATCGATTGGGCAGCGATGATCGGCTCTGGCCCCAGCAGCACGGGCACCGTGCTGCTGGCCACTATGGCGGGGTTTAGCCAGGCGGTGGGCGGTATAACGGGCCTTTCTTCATTGCCACTGGGTATCAGCAAGACATAGCCTTCGGGTGTGGTTTGCCAGCGCACGGGCAGGCCCGTGGCGCGGGACTGGCTGCGGCCAGTTTCCAGCACCGCGCCCAAGCGCTCGGCTTCGCGTTCCAAAGCAGTGGAGTCAGGGTCGCGCAGTGCCAGACTGACACCTGCGGTAGCCAGAGCCATGATGGCAATGACTACGATCAGTTCCAGCAGGGTGAATCCGCGTAGGCTTTGGCCAGCCCCCTCGGGGGGCAGCGCAGCACACGCAGTGGCAAGCGTGGGGGCCACATTACTGCCAACTGCCAATGTCTGCATTTTTACCCTCGCCGCCGGCTTGGCCGTCTGCACCGAAGGACATCACGTCAATCTCACCTTTGATGCCGGGGTTCAAATATTGGTACGGGCGGCCCCAGGGGTCAGCGGGGAGCTTTTCCAGATAGGGCTTCCAGTTGGGTGGAATGGGGCCAGCGCCGGGCTTGACCACCAGTGCCTGCAAGCCTTGCTCGGCGGTGGGATAACGTTGATTGTCCAGTTTGTACAGTTTTAAGGCCTGCATCACATTGTTCACGTCCGTCTTGGCGGCAGTGGCGCGCGCGTCGTCGGCGCGGTCCAGCACGTTGGGCACAATCAGTGCAGCCAAAATGCCAATGATGACCAGCACCACCATCAATTCAATCAGGGTAAAGCCGCGCTGTAGTGCGCGGCCAGAATGGCGAAAGATGTTCATAAATGTGTGCTGCATAAACCCATCATAATATGCGAATGCAAAGAAATTGGACGATACGCTTGGTAACCTGCATGTTCTGGCTGCTGGCCGCAGGCAGCGTAGTGTACTGGGCGCTTAAATTTGTAGGTGGTACGTCGGCACCAGCTTACGCCACCGTGGTGGGCGCTGCGCCCGGCGCACAGGCCGGGGCCGTAGACAGCACGGCAGTAGCACGCGCGCTGGGGGGTGGTTTTGCTCCTAATTCTGTAGCTGCAAGCGCAACACCGACGCTGGCAACCGGCATAACAGCCAGCAGATTTGTACTGACAGGTGTGATAGACGGCAGTGGGGGTAGCAAAGACCTTGCGCTGATCGCCATAGACGCTAAACCCGCGCGGCCCTACCGCGTGGGGGGCGTGCTGGAGCACGGTGTGGTGTTGCAGTCTGTAGCACAGCGCAAGGCAGTAATTGGCCCGCAAGACGCAGGCGGCGGTGCCGGCGTGACGCTGGAGTTGCCCCCACGCCCCGTCTTCGTCGGCGTGGCGGGTGCTGCGGCGGTAACGCCTTTGGCACCCCCAGCGCCTACCACTCCGCCCCCTGTTGCGTCTGTCGCCTTGCCTCCTCCTGTCGTCATCCAGCCATCGCCCACGGCATCGCAGTCTTTGGCTACTGCAGCAGCGTCTGCTGCAGTTGATGCAGCTGCCATGGCTGCGGCACGCGCAGGCGGTGCCAATGGCCAAATGCAGGGGCGTTTTGGGGCCAATCGGCAGAAAGCAGCGGGCGGTGCTGCGGGGGCGTCCCAGTCTGCAACGTCAGAGACAGGTGAGATTCTGCTGGCTCCACAACAGTCGCAATAAGCCAGTGCACGGCGCGAATCACGCCAGCGTGGGTGATCCAGGCGGCTTCTGTCTTTTCAGCATCAGTTTGGTCAAGCTCTAGCAAGGCTTGCAGCACACGCAGCACCACCGCGCGGGTGCTTTCGCCGTGTTGACCCACCGGGTAGTCGGCAAAGTCAGCCGTCCACGCATCGATCATGTGCCGCGGTATACCGTTCCAGGCCCTGCCTTCCCAGTTGCCAAAATGCATTTCGCGCAGGTTGGCACTGGTTTTGTAAGCTAAATCAGGCCGCAGGGCGTATAAACAATGCGCGAGCAGCTCACATCTTTGTAGCGTTGAACAGTGAATGCTAATACCCTGCGGCAGCGCGCGCGCCAGGGTCTGCGCGGCTGTGGCCGTGGCGGCCGGGTCTGCGGCCAGGTTGGTGTGGCCATAGCATATGCCGCGCTCTACCAACGGCTGGGCATGGCGAATCAACCACAGGTGCATGTTTAAAAACCTACAGCGCCCACAGCGCACCGAGGTAAAAAGCCAGTTCGCACACTTGCTGGGTGGCACCCAGGCAGTCGCCGGTAAAGCCCTGCAAACGCCGCGCAAACAGGCGCCACATCCAGCCCAGTGCCACCAGGGCCGCAACGCAGCCTGCTATAAAATACATAGCTGCTTGCGCATATACTACGATGGGTACCAGCAAAAAACACCAAAAAATGTTGCTCCACAGTGCCGCCGGGCTGATCTGGTCTGCCAGCGGCTTGGATTTAGACGAAGCCGTGTCGCCCACATGCGGCAACACCCGTACCAGCACCATCGGGCAGGCACGCGAGACCACGTGGGCGCACACAATCAGCAGGCAGGCTACCGCCATTTCGGGCAAGTTTGCACTGCTACTTGCGCTCTCACTGGCATCGGCCAGCGCCGCCAGCAGTGCCACCTTGGTCAGCAGCGCCAGCACCAGTGCCAGGGCGCCAAAGGCCCCCACGCGCGAGTCTTTCATGATCTCCAGTGCGCGGGCACGTTGCGCTGCGCCCGCTTGTGTGGCAGGGTCGGCAGCATAGGTGCCGCCCAGGCCATCGGCCACATCGGCCAAGCCGTCTTCGTGAAACCCGCCCGTGAGCATGACGCCAACCACGGTGCACAGCACGGCTGCTGCCAGCGGCGCGAAGGCTGAATTGACCGTGCTGGCGACCCAACCATACGCCAGCGCCGCCACAGCGCCCACAATCCAGCCCACCCCCGCAAAATGCGCCGCACTGGCCCGTAGCATGGCTGGGCTGTAACCCACCCAGGCAGCAAGTTTGCCGGTGATGGGGATGCGGGTGAAAAACTGCACGGCTAGGAGGAAATGGCGTAGGGATTGCATGGGTGGGGGGATTATCGGGGCTGGCGGTTTCTTGCTGCTTCTTTGGGGTGTGATGGGCTGTGGCTTTTGCTCATGTACGCTGGGTGAGCGTATGCTCTTGCCCCTCATGTAGGAGTACCTAAAATCGGGTCAACAGCATACGCTCACCCTGCTGCGACGGCGGTGAATATTCGGAGGGGCACAGCCTCAGAAACTTCGGGTATTTAACCGTTGCGCGCCAACCATTTCAAGGCTTGGCTAGGTGTTTGCGGGCTCCGCGATTTATGCGTATGCCACATCATGAGCGGAACCGCAAGCACCTAGCCAAGCCCGTGCAAAAACGCAAACCGCAAACTACAAGTGCGCTACGAATTCAATAGCTGCTCGCGCATATTCCATGCTGGCAAGAGGCATATTTGAGCGCCAAAACCTGTCGAAACTGCTCCGAAACGTTACTTGCGCTGAATTGTGGATTCCTTGTCTTCACTATTCGGTATTGGTATTCAAAAGCCAGCACCAAATATACGCGAGCAGCTATTAATTGCATAGCGAATCAAATACGGTAGGCCACCGTAGTCATCACCTTGGCCGCCAGGCCCATCAGCCGCTTCACGGGCTCGGGTAGCACCGCTGCACCTGCGTGCTCGGCTTCCAGGGCATGGCGAGCCTCGTCCTGCTGCATCTGCTCCACCACGGCGCGCGAGGCGTGGTCTGCCGCTGGCAGGCGCTGCAAGTGGTCGTGCAGGTGCGCCTCTACCTGGCGCTCAGTCTCCACCAAAAAGGCCAGGCTGGTTTTATCGCCCAGCGCCCCAGCCAATAAACCCAGGCCAAAAGCGCCCGCGTACCACAGCGGATTGAGTAAGGACGGCCGTGCACCCAAATCGTGCAAACGGGTCGCTGTCCATGCCAAATGGTCGGTCTCTTCAGCCGCTGCTTTTGTGAACTGCGCACGCAATTTTTCGTCATTTGTAACCAATGATTGCGCAGCGTATAAAGCCTGAGCACATATTTCTCCTACATGGTTAACCCGCATTAGCGCACCTGAATCAAGACGTTCCATAGTGTTTAATGATGTATTTTCATGTGTTTTATCTAATATCAATGTATCTATGTGTTTCATAAGAGAAAATGGCATTTTTCGCCTTGCCATTGGCTGTGAAAACAAGGTGCGCAACGCGGTGTCTGCCGTCAAAAAAAATAAATCTGCTTTTTTCATAAAAAACCCCTAAAAACGTTGTCTTAACACAACAAACACGAAGAGTTACAGGCCCTTTTGGTCGGTTCTCTTTGCCAGCAAGCCAGCGCTCTGGTGCAATAGAGCTAACTTTCCGCAAACGGAAGTTAGCGCAAAACGCCAACGAATTGTGGGGCAAATAACAACCGCATTTCTGCAAATGGTTTTGTGCTCTCGTTGTTTAACCTTGGAGTAATTTCAATGAAAAAAACCCTAGTCGCTATGGCCGCATTGGCCTCTATGAGTGCATTCGCACAATCGTCGGTAACTTTGTATGGTGTTGCAGACATCTGGCTCGGTTCTGTCAAAGCTCAAACCGGCGGCACTGCCACCACATTTCCGACGGGCGTTAGCCAAACCAAACTCGACAGCGGTGGCTTGAATGGCAGCCGCTGGGGTCTGAAGGGCAGTGAAGACCTGGGCGGTGGCTTGAAGGCCAACTTCCAGGTTGAGTCTGGCTTCGATCTGAGCAATGGTACTTCTTCACAAGGGGCGCTGTTTGGTCGCCAAGCCTACGTCGGTCTGTCTGGAGGTTTTGGTCAAGCTCGCTTGGGACGTCAGTACACAGCCTATGACGATCTGCGTGGCGCTACCAACAACGTCTTTGACTCTGCTTTTGCCCCCACGGGTAACGTATGGACTGCTGTTGGCGGTGACTATGCGGCCCGCGCAAACAACCAGATCTACTATGCAACCCCTGACTTCGGTGGCATCAGCGGTGCAGTAGGCTATGCCTTGGGTGAAGACAAAACAGCTACTACCAAAGCACAAGACATTTTGAGCTTGCATGCGAAGTACGCTAATGGCCCCATTTTGGTTGGGGTTGCCCACCAAAATGAAAAAGTGGCAGCGGGTGGTTCTAACAAGTACACGCTTTTCGCAGGTTCTTACGACTTGGGTGTAGCCAAGCTAACCGCTGGCTATAACAGTGGAAAATCTGCAGTGACTGGTGCTCCGACTCAGAAGGAATTCCAGTTGGGTGCGAGTGCACCGTTTGGTCCAGCCACTATTTCTGCGGGTTACGCACAGGCCAAAGCGGGTACTTTAAAGTCCAGCGGATTCGGCCTGGCTGCAACGTATGACATGTCTAAACGCACGGCTTTGTATGCTGGCTTGGAGACTGATAAGACAAAGGACGGCTTCACACTTGCCAAAAACACCTTGTACGCTGTGGGCGTGCGTCACAGCTTCTAAGCATTGCAACGGGTTAAGCCCGTTTCAGTTTCAATCTGAGTTCACCAAAAACCGCCTTAGGGCGGTTTTTTTATGCCTGCAATATCTGCAATGGGTGCCAACCAGTGCACCTGTAACGGGCAGGGCCTTGCCAAGGCCCTGGGAGAAGCTTTTGGGAACGGTAATTATGGGCAAAAAGCACCGTTTGGGCACATAAATGTGGCTACTGCGCAACGAAAAATAAGATTCAAACCCCAGACTGGCGTTTTTTCTTTGCGAATAGGCCATGCGCCTGTGACAATCTGCGTAACTTCCTGTGATCAGGAGTTATTCAATATTTCAAGTAGTTCCTGTAGGTAACTTAAGCTACAACTTGTTATGTCGAAACCCTATTTTCAACTTTGGAGACTCCTCTATGAAAAAGACCCTCGTTGCTCTGGCCGCATTGGCCGCAACTACTGCATTCGCTCAATCTTCCTTGACAATTTCTGGCCAACTGGATGCTGGTGTTGGTGTATTTAAAAACGCTGCTGGCGTGTCACAAACTTTCCAGGGCCAGGGCCAGTGGGGCGCTTCGCGTCTGCGCTTTACAGGTTCTGAAGACATTGGCGGTGGTACAAAAGCCAACTTCTTGCTGGAAATGCAACCAAACATGGCCAACGGCTCTGTGAGTGGTAACAACCAGATCAACAGCCAATTGGGTACTAACCCAGCATTGCCAGTTAGCGCAACAAACCCAGTGAACCCCGCTACGGCAAACGCTGGTACCTCAAGCGGCGCTTTGTTTAACCGTGGTGCCTGGCTCGGCTTGTCTAACGCCACCTTCGGCGAACTGCGCATTGGTCGTCAAAATACCCCAGCCATCGGCGTGATCTGCACGGTTGACCTGCACGGTTGCTACAGCGGCTTCAACGGCGGCGGCATTTTGTTTAATGGCTCCAACACTACCGGCCGCTGGATTTCTGCCAACGTGGGCCGTGGTTTGAACAACAATGCTGGCCTGTCTCTCGCGGCTGCAAGCGTCGCTCGTAGTGGCGCTGTAGTAGCTACTGGCAACAACGGCACTGGTGCTGACGTGACCCGTTCCATCAACGCTTTCACTTACCTGTCGCCTAACTTCGCTGGCTTTACTGCCCAAGCGCAATACGCTTTAGGTGGTCAGCCAAACTCTGCTGCCAAGCAAAACGGCAATGGCAATAACTTTGGTGTGCAACTGGCTTATGCCAATGGTCCAATCTATGCTGGCTTGGCATACCAAACAGCAAATTCTGATTCGCTGGTGGCTGCATCTGGCAAGATGACAACTCTGGGTGCTACGTACGACTTTGGCGTTGTCAAGGTTGGTGCTGCTTACCAAGCAGAAACAGCTAGCCCACTCGCTGCAGCTGCAACTTCAGCAGCAGCTTTAACTGGTGGTGTGAGCACTGCCTTGCCAGCTACTGCTTGGAAGTCTGCCAAAGGCTTTGCTTTGACCGCTGTAGTACCACTCGGCGCAGCAGCACCTTACATCAAACTTGGTAGCCATCAAACAGATGGCCTCGGTGCTTTCGGCGTTGTGAACGGCAAAGACTCCAAAATCGTGAACATCGGCTCTACATATAGCCTGTCAAAGCGCACCAAGTTCTATGCTGACTATGCTCGTGAAGGTGCAGGTAACAGCGGTGTTGGAACCAACACCTCTGTGCCTACGCTGTTCTCTCTCGGTATTCAGCACACGTTCTAATTTAAGGCTGGCGCTTGCCAGCTTAGGTTAAACAATTCAAAGCCGCTGGGGCAACCCAGCGGCTTTTTTTACGCTTGTTGCAAATCATTAGCAAAAGTAAAAGAGTTTCTAACTCAGGGTTTTCTCTCGAAATGATCGGGTGTGAAGGGGCTAAATTGAAGTTTTATTAATCAATATGCAGTGTCTTAAGGCCCACACACCATGAAAAAACACATCGCTCTTACCCTGGCTCTTGGCTCCATCGCCAGTGCCGTTTCTGCACAAACCAGCGTTACCCTCTATGGCATTGCAGACATTGGCCTGTACCGCGCTTCCAACACGGCGGGTGGTACGCAAACGCAGCTGGCCAGTGGGCTGATGGATGGGAGCCGCTTTGGCCTGCGCGGCAGCGAAGACTTAGGCGGCGGTCTGCGCGCAGTCTTCACTCTGGAAAATCGTCTTGAGCTGGATACGGGTTCGGTCACTAACCGCCCCATTTCTGGCGCTGCACTCCCCGCGCGCGTAACGCGTGGCCTGTCTGCTGGGCAAATAACGGCGCTCGCAACTCTGTTGCCTGCGATTGGCGGTGCGCAAGCAGTCAACGGCGCTGGCAATTTATTTGATCGCCAAGCTTTCATGGGCTTGGTAACACCTGTAGGCGCATTCTTGTTTGGTCGGCAATACACACCAGCATTTGCCACACTTGCCAAGTACGACATCAACAATGCGCAAGGCATGGCAGGGCCGGGGGCATTGGGCCTGCTTTTGTTTTCGCCTGTAGAAATTCGCCGCAGTAATTCCTTGCAATACGCCATTCAACAAAGCGGGTTTTCTGCATCGTTGATGCACGCGCTGGGCGAAGCAAAAACTGCCACCACGCCAACCAGTTCCAACTCGTTGACAGGTCTCAATGTGGCGTATGACGCAGCGGCTTTCAGCGCGGGCTTGGGTTACAACACCTCCAAAGATGGCGCAGGCCAAGACAGCCTTCGCACTGCAATTGTGGGTGCGTCTTACAATTTTGGCTTTATGAAACTTTCAGGTTTGTATTCCAAATTCAAGGACGACAATCCAGCCATAGTGACCACCATCGGTGCCTCCAGCGCCGCAGCCGCTGGGGGCATGGCCCTGTTGAAGCCCAACTTCATACAAGACGCTGCGCTCATGCATCTTGGTGCCTCTTTTGATGTGGGCCCCGGCACGCTCAAGGTCTCTTACAACCGGCTGGACGACAAGCGCCCTGCCAACGCTGACTCCAATTCGTATGGCGCCACCTACAGCTATCCATTTTCCAAACGCACCAATATCAACCTGATGCTGGTACATGTGACCAACAAGGATTTTGGCCAGGTGGCCTTGGGCGGCAATGGTTTTTCTGGCGGCATCACCAACGCGCCAGGTCTTGGCTCCAACAGTGTGGGCCTTGGTTTGCGACATACTTTTTAAGTACTGGCTTCAAAGCTGGTGTACAAAAGTCGCTTGATTTTCAAGCGGCTTTTTTCATGTCGTGACAATTGCTGGGCCTAGTACACAAAACGCAACGCAAGGGTTTTTCATCTGGTTACTGAACTTTCACTTCAGTACGATAGCTGATAGTTAGGCTTCAGTTGTACTTGTATGCGAATTTTGAACGGTTGGGACATTCAGCGCACGCTGAATGCATGGATGGCAGGTTGGGTGGTTATGTGCGTATCTGGATGTACATCGCTTGTGCCCATGGGCGCACCGCCTGCTATGGACGCAACGGCTACGCCATTGGTAAAAAATGTGCCGTGGGTGGCAGGCGAGCACTGGTTCCCTATTGAATTTCCGGGCAAGCAAGCCACGCAATTCAGTGTGGTGCAGCTTGATGGCCGCAACACGGTCTACGCCCGTGCCAATTCGTCTGCCAGCATGTTGCGCCAAAAGTTGCGCATAGCGCCTGCTGACTTGTCGCAAGTCAAGTTCTCCTGGAAGGTGCCGCAACTGATAGATGCCGCCGACATGGCTGTGCGCGAAAAAGAAGACGCACCGGTACGCATTGTGCTGGCCTTTGAGGGGGACCGCTCCAAGCTGTCTGCCAAATACCATATGCAGTCAGAGCTGGCCAACGTGTTGATGGGTGAGCCGTTGCCGTATGCCACGCTGATGTATGTGTGGTCCAAAAAACGCGAACCGGGCACTGTCATCATCAACCCGCGCACAGACCGCATTCGCAAAGTGGTGGTTGAATCAGGCATGAAAAATTTGAACCAGTGGATGGACTATGAGCGCAATGTGAAAGCAGATTTTGAAAAGGCTTTTGGTGAAGCTCCCGGTGCGTTGGTTGGCGTGGCTTTGATGACGGACAGCGACAACACCCAAACCACTACCCAGGCTTGGTATGGGCCTGTCACGCTGGATCAATTGAGGCCGTTAACGTTGGCGACACCACTGGGGAAAGCCCCCTGAGCAGATGCTCAAGGTTTAAGGCATAGTTTGTGCTTCTGCTACCTGTAGCACAAGTACTTGCCATGAAATTCCTCACCTCTTTGATTGCACTGCCAATGCTAGCTGTAGCCAGCTTGAGCGTCACGGCCCTGGCGGCCACCTTCAAGTGGTCTAGCGCCAGTGACATACCCACGCTAGACAGCCATTCGCAAAATATATTGACTGGCGTTTGGTCAAGGTGAACTGAAGCCCATGCTTGCTTTCATCGTTCAGCGTTTGTTGCAAGCCATCGTGGTGATGGTGTCGGTGGCGCTGATTGCCTTTATGTTGTTTCAATATGTAGGCGACCCGGTGGTTTTTTTGCTGGGCCAGGACGCAACGCCGCAGCAGATTCGTGAACTACGCGCCGACCTGGGGCTGGACAAATCGTTTGTAGTGCAGTTTTGGAATTTTCTGGCCAATGCCGTGCAAGGTGAGTTTGGCCTGAGCCTGCGCCAGGGAGCCAAAGTGTCGCGCTTGATCGCTGAGCGCTTTCCGGCAACGCTTGAATTGGCTTTTGTCGCGGCTGCGCTGGCCTTGTTGCTGGGCATTCCCATGGGGGTGTACGCGGCTTTGAAGCGCGGCACTTTTTTAAGCCAGGTGTTTATGACCATCTCGCTGCTGGGTGTGTCGTTGCCCACCTTCTTGATTGGCATCATGCTGATCTTGATTTTTGCGGTGGGTTTGGGCTGGTTTCCCAGTTTTGGCAGGGGTGATGTGGTGCAGGTGGGCTGGTGGAGTACGGGTTTTTTGAGCGCTTCTGGCTGGCACCACATCGTCTTGCCCGCCGTTACGCTGGCTGTCTTTCAGCTCACGCTCATCATGCGCCTGGTGCGCGCCGAAATGCTGGAAGTACTGCGCACCGACTACGTGAAGTTTGCACGTGCACGGGGTTTGACCAATAACGCCATCCATTTTGGCCATGCGCTTAAAAATACTTTGGTGCCCGTTATCACCATCACGGGTTTGCAACTGGGGGCCCTGATTGCGTTTGCCATCATCACCGAAAGCGTGTTTCAGTGGCCTGGCATGGGGCTGTTGTTTATCCAGGCCGTCACGTTTGCAGACATTCCCGTGATGGCGGCTTACTTATGTTTGATAGCATTGATCTTTGTGGTGATCAACCTGGTGGTTGATCTCCTGTATTTTGTGGTAGACCCACGCCTGCGCGTGGGCTCATCAGCGGGGCACTGAAGATTATGGACATGCGTGTCAACACAGCGCGAGGCGGTGCCTTTGCAGCCATCAGGCAGTTTCACCCAGAATTGACCGCTTTTCGGCGTGACCTGCACGCCCACCCGGAGCTGGGCTTTGAAGAGGTGTACACCGCCAGCCGGGTAGAGCAAGCTTTGCAGGCTTGCGGCGTTGACGAAGTGCACACAGGCATTGGCAAAACCGGCCTGGTCGGTGTTATTCGCGGCAAAACTCCCGGCAGCGCGATGATAGGCCTGCGCGCCGACATGGACGCATTGCCCATGCAAGAGAACAACAACTTTGCCTGGAAGTCTGCGCAAAACGGCATGATGCACGGCTGCGGCCACGACGGCCACACCACCATGCTGGTGGGCGCGGCGCGTTATCTGGCTGAAACGCGTAATTTCAGTGGCACAGCCGTGTTGATTTTTCAGCCTGGTGAAGAAGGCTTTGGCGGTGCGCAGGCGATGATTGACGACGGTCTGTTTGACCGCTTCCCTGTAGATGCTGCCTACGCCATGCACAACTGGCCTGCCATGCCGCCAGGCACCGTGGGCATCAACCCCGGCCCGATGATGGCTGCGGCAGACCGCATCACCATCACCATCACCGGCAAGGGCGGGCACGGCGCGCATGCGTACATGACGATAGACCCGGTGCTGGTGGCAGGGCACATTATTACCGCCGTGCAAAGCATCGTGTCGCGCAACGTCAAGGCGGTGGACAGCGCTGTCATTAGCCTGTGCGCCATGCACGCTGGCGACCTGGGTGCCATGAGCGTGATACCCGGCACAGCCACTTTGGTAGGTACGGTGCGCAGCTTTAACCCCAAGGTGCAAGACCTGATTGAGCAGCGCTTGCACAGCCTGTGTGCGTCCATTGCACAGGGCTTTGGCGCGACAGCCGTCGTGCACTACGAGCGTATTTACCACGCCACCATCAATTCGCCCAAAGAGGCCATGTTTGCCGCTGACGTGGCGGCCAGCCTGGTGGGCGAGAGCAATGTAGTGCGCAACATGGAACCCAGCATGGGCGCGGAAGACTTTTCGTTCATGCTGCAAGCCAAGCCAGGCGCTTACCTGCGCCTGGGGCAGGGCGACAGCGCGGGCCAGCCCGGCTGCTTTTTGCATAACAGCCAATATGACTTTAACGACGAGGTGCTGCCACTGGGCGCCGCCTTGTTTGCGGGGCTGGTAGAACAAAGCCAGCCTGCGTAGTTTTTCGCACCATAAGTTTTAACTCTGTAGGAGACAATAATGAAGTTTTTAAGTAAAAAATGGGCTATAGCCAGCGTAGTTATTGCGCAAGCAGCTATATTTTCTATAGCAAATGCACAAACTTTGCGTATTGGAAATCAGGGAGATGCGTTGTCGCTGGACCCACATTCGCTGAACGAGTCTTTGCAACTGAGCGTTACCGGCAACGTGTATGAAGGCTTGATTGGCCGTGGCAAAAATCTCGAAATGATTCCGCTGCTGGCCACCAGCTGGAAGCAAACCTCCCCCAACGTCTGGCGTTTTGAGCTGCGCAAAGGTGTCAAGTTTCATGACGGTACGCCGTTTACGGCCGACGATGTGGTTTTTACCATGGCGCGTGCTGCGGGTGATGGTTCGGACATGAAGAGCTATACCAACGAGATTAAAGAGGTGCGCAAAATAAGCGACCATGTGGTGGAGTTTGAAACCAAAGCGCCGTTTCCAATTTTGCCCGATGTTCTGGCCTTGGTCTACATCATGAGTAAAAAATGGAGCGAAGATAACCAGGCCACCAAACCGGTAGACCGTCGCAAAGGTATTGAGAACGCTGCGTCTTTCAGAGCCAATGGCACGGGCCCTTTTCGTGTGCGCGAGCGTCAGCCTGGCGTTAAAACCACATTTGCCCGCAACCCTGGCTATTGGGGATCCATTGAGTCCAATTTGACTGAAGTGGTTTACACACCGATTGGCAACGATGCCACCCGCGTAGCCGCCTTGCTAAGCGGCGAAATCGATGTTATGGAGCCCGTGCCTTTGCAAGATGTGGCGCGTGTCAACGCTTCGGGTAAAGCCAAAGTTATGCAGGCTCCCGAACTGCGCACCATCTTTTTGGGTATGGACCAAAGCCGTGATGAGTTGCAATTTTCCAGTGTCAAAGGCAAAAACCCCTTCAAAGACAAGCGGGTGCGCCAAGCTTTTTATCAGGCGCTTGACATAGAAGGCATCAAAAAGACGGTGATGCGTGGTGCATCTGCACCCACAGGCTTGATGGTGGGACCTGGCGTTAACGGTTTTTTTGCAGAACAAAATAAGCGCCTGCCTTTTGACGTGGAAGCTGCCAAAAAATTGATGGCAGATGCGGGCTATGGCGCAGGCTTTGACGTGACCATGAACTGCCCGAACGACCGTTATGTGAACGATGGCGAAATCTGCCAGGCGGTGGCCGCCAATCTGTCGCGTATTGGCGTGAAGATCAATCTGCAGGCAGAGACCAAGGGCACCTATTTCCCCAAAATTTTGCGCCGCGACACCAGCTTTTATATGCTGGGCTGGACGTCCAGCACCTACGACGCACACAACGTGCTGAACGCGCTGATCCGCTGCGCCAACCCCAATGGGGCGGGCCAGTTCAACCTGGGTTCTTACTGCAACCCCAAAATAGATGAGCTGACGGTGAAGATCCAGTCCGAGACTGACAAATCCAAGCGCGACGCCATGATCAAAGAAGCTTTCCAGA
Source organism: Polaromonas sp. (assembly GCA_043774625.1). Classification (GTDB taxonomy): domain Bacteria; phylum Pseudomonadota; class Gammaproteobacteria; order Burkholderiales; family Burkholderiaceae_C; genus JAAFIP01. The sequence continues at coordinate 31,784 of JAYVTG010000096.1, forward strand.
TGCACCAGGATGATATTGGCCACCTGCCATTGCACCAGCAAGCACTGGCCTGGGGTGTGGGCAGCAAAGTCAAACTGGTGCAAAAGGCCGACAACTTTATGGACTTTAGATACATCACGGTCGGCAAATAAGGCATGAATGGATTGTTCCGCTGGCTTGACGGAGACATAGGCCACAGTTTTAAGAGCTCACCGGTGGCCATCGTGGCGGCTTTGGTGGCCTTCACCTGCCTGTTTTGTGCCTTGTTTGCCAACATCGTGGCCCCGCACAACCCGTTTGACCTGACCACACTGGAGCTATCCGATGCACGCCTGCCCCCCGCCTGGATACCCGAGGGCAGCAGCAAATACCTGCTGGGCACGGACGACCAGGGCCGCGACATTCTCTCGGCCCTGATGTTCGGTGCACGCATCTCACTGGCCGTAGGCATCATCTCGGTCGTTCTGTCGGTCACCATTGGCGTGCTGTTTGGCCTGATGGCGGGTTTTTTGGGTGGCTGGATCGACAGCTTTCTCATGCGCCTGTGCGATGTCATGCTCAGCTTTCCGCCCATTCTGGTGGCATTACTGATCGCCGGTGTAGGCAGAGCCTTGTTTCCCAACGCCCATGACTCCGTGGCCTTTGGCGTGCTCATCATCTCCATCTCCCTCACAGGCTGGGTGCAATATGCCAGAACCGTGCGCGGCTCCACGATGGTTGAGCGTAATAAGGAATATGTGCAGGCTGCCCGCGTCACTGGTGTCTCGTCGCTGCGCATCATGCGCAAGCATGTGTTGCCTAATGTTCTGGGCCCCGTCATGGTGCTGGCCACTATCCAGGTGGCCACCGCCATCATCACCGAGGCCACGCTGTCCTTTCTGGGCGTAGGCGCGCCGCCTACATCGCCCTCCCTGGGCACTTTGATTCGCGTGGGCAACGACTATCTGTTCTCTGGCGAATGGTGGATCACCGTCTTCCCGGGCCTCATGCTTATCGTTATTGCCCTGAGCGTCAATCTGCTGGGCGACTGGCTACGCGATGCACTGAACCCCAGATTGCGCTAAACCATGAGCCTTTTAGAAGTTAAAAACCTGGTGGTGGAATTCCCCCATCGGCGCGGCACTCTGCGTGCGCTGGACGACATCAGCTTTAGCATCGCGCCTGGCGAGATTTTGGGCGTGGTGGGCGAATCGGGTGCAGGCAAGTCGCTCACGGGGGCGTCCATCATCGGCTTGCTGGAGCCTCCGGGTCGCATTGCCAGTGGACAGATTGTGCTGGAAGGGCAGCGTATCGACAACTTGCAAAATGAGCAAATGCGCCTTATCCGTGGCCGCAAAATTGGCGCGATTTTTCAAGATCCTTTAACGTCATTGAACCCGCTGTACAGCATTGGCAAACAACTGACGGAGACCATTCAAACGCATTTACCGGTGAGTGCTGCACAGGCGCGCAAGCGGGCGATTGATTTGCTCAAAGACACTGGCATTCAAGCTGCAGAACAGCGCATTGACCATTACCCGCACCAATTCTCGGGTGGCATGCGCCAACGCGTGGTGATTGCACTGGCACTGGCAGCCGAACCCAAATTGATCGTGGCAGATGAACCGACCACAGCTTTAGACGTGTCGATCCAGGCGCAGATCATCAGCTTGCTTAAACGCATCTGCAAAGACCGTGGCGCAGCGGTGATGCTGATTACCCATGACATGGGCGTGGTTGCCGAAACCTGTGACCGCGTAGCTGTGCTGTACGCTGGCCGTGTGGCCGAGATCGGCCCTGTGCATGAAGTTATCAACCATCCTGCACATCCCTACACGATGGGCTTGATGGCGTCCATTCCAGACATGTCGGTGGACCGTGACATGCTGAACCAAATTGACGGAGCCATGCCACGCTTGAACGCCATTCCGCCAGGCTGCGCTTTTAACCCGCGCTGCACACAAAGCTTTGACCGTTGCAAACGAGATCGTCCAGATTTATTGCCAGCGGGTGCCACCCGTGCTGCCTGCTGGTTGCATGCTGATAAAAATGCGGGAATGGCAGCATGAGCGATGACAAGAAAATTCTGGTTCGCGTGCAAGACATCGCCAAAACCTTTGACGTGTCACCCTCTTGGCTCAATCGCGTGATCGAGCGCAAACCAAAACTGCTTTTGCATGCAGTGGACGGGGTGAGCTTTGAGATAGAAAAAGGCAAAACCCTGGCTTTGGTGGGCGAGTCTGGCTGTGGCAAAAGCACGGTGGCCCGCTTGATGGTGGGGTTGTACAAACCCACGCGCGGCGGCATGCAATTTGATGGCATGGATGCGCACGCTACTTACCTGGGCCCTGGTTCTGCCAAACTGCGTGAACGCATTCAGATGATTTTTCAAGACCCGTATGCCAGCCTGAACCCCCGCTGGACGGTACGCGACATCATCGCCGAGCCGCTGCAAGAGCATGGTATTTTGAGCGATGAAAAAGCGTTAGACCAACGCGTGGGCGAACTCCTTTCATCCGTAGGTTTGAACCCGCTGGACGGTGTGAAGTATCCACACCAGTTCTCGGGCGGTCAACGCCAGCGCATTTCGATTGCGCGTGCCCTGGCCACGAAGCCCGAGTTTCTGGTGTGTGATGAACCCACCAGCGCACTGGACGTGAGCGTGCAGGCGCAGGTGCTGAACATCATGAAAGACCTGCAAAAGAAACACGGCCTGACGTATTTGTTTATCAGCCACAACCTGGCCGTGGTGCGCCATGTGAGCGACCAGGTGGGTGTGATGTATCTGGGCCGTTTGGTAGAACTGGCCGACAAAGCCACGCTTTTTGCTGCCCCGCGCCACCCCTACACCCGCATGCTGCTGGACGCGATTCCCAAAATGCACGACACCGGCAAAGCCCGCACGCCGGTGCAGGGTGAAGTGCCCAACCCGCTCAACCCGCCCAGCGGCTGCACCTTTCATCCCCGCTGCCCCCATGCGAACGAGCGCTGTAAAGCCGATCGCCCCAAGCTGCAAAAAATCCATGGTGTGCAGATTGCCTGCCACGCTGTGGAAGAGTCACGCATATAGTATTGCTACGTATTTAATAGCTGCCCGCGCTTATTCTGCGCTGGCGTTGGGTTTTTTTATCGGGAAAATCTCTTCAGCTGGGTGAATTTTTCTCTCTCGGGGCTTTAGAGAGCTGACTTGGTGGGCAGACTTTGGACTGAGCTGGTTGGTAGGTTTTGGACTCGGTTGGTTGGCATGCTTTGGACTCGGGGTATGCGCTGCAAAAAGTTTTTAGAAAACACGCGCGAACTGCGTCTTGTAGTAATCGACCTTGAACAACGCGCGCCTTCCTAAAAATTTTTCATCACACACCCCTCCCCCAAAGCTTTTAAAGTGTGGCCAGTTCGCCTTTGAATACCAATACCAATACCAATACCAATACCAATACCAATACCAATACCAATACCAATACCAATACCAATACCGAAAACCGAAGAGTAACTACTCAAGATGCAATACCAAAGTTTCGAGATCGAGCACCGACAGCCTGCAATTCGACCTAGGTAACGCTGCGGAACCGTTTTGGCGCGTTTTAGCACTAAAATATGCCGATAGCCAGTGTGGAATATGCGCGAACAGCTACTAAATACATAGCAATTGCACAGTAAATGTAAGATTACAAGACGGTAAAGTCACAGGTCACCAAGCCGCAAAGCTACAAAAGCCAAGCCCCACGGGTTTGCAGTATTCGGTATTTGGTATTCAAAGGCAAACCAGCCAACTATGCAGGCGACGGGTGAGTGGGTATGCGTTGAAAAATTTTTAGGAAGGCGCGCGTTGTTCAAGGTCGAGCGCTACAAAACACCGTTCGCGCGTGTTTTCTAAAAACTTTTTGCAGCGCATACCCCGAGCGCGGCGCTCGCCCACCAACTGGGCGTTTCTCCTATGAGCATCAAACATGACTGAGCATCAAACATGACTGAGCACCAAACACGACTGAGCAAAAAGCGTAAAAACTCAAGCGTAGCGCTTAGACCGCAGATTGTTTTTCATCTCTTTGAGCACGGGCTGCAACTTGCCACTGCCAATTCGCAAAGCCACCGTGGTGGCCAGAATGTCAATGATCAGCAGATGCAAAAGCCGCGAGACCATGGGGCTATAGCGGTCATAGCCTTCGGGGTGGTCTGCTGCCAGATGAATGTGACCCGCAGAGGCCAGGGGTGAACCACTCGCGGTCAGCACAATCGTCGTGGCGCCGTTTTTGCGTGCAATGTCGCAAGCGTCCATCAGGTCACGGGTTCGGCCAGAATTGCTGATGACCAAGACACAATCGCCAGGGCCCAGGGTAGAAGCACTCATCACCTGCATATGCCCGTCGCTGTATGCAATCGACGTAATGCCCAGGCGAAAGAACTTGTGCTGCGCGTCTTGCGCCACGATGCCCGAATTGCCCACACCAAAAAACTCGATGCGACTGCGGGTTTTATACGTTTCGGTCAACGCCTCTGCTGCCCGCTCTATGGCAAAAGTACTCGCATCGTTGCGGTACTTCAAGAAGGCGGCAACCGTGTTGTCGATGACCTTGACAACGATGTCGCTGACCTTGTCGTCTACATCCACACTGCGGTGGATAAACGGCACGCCTTCGCTGACCGAACCAATCAGCTTGAGTTTGAAATCGCTCAATCCGTCATAGCCCACGCTTCGGCAAAAGCGCACCACGGTCGGTTTGCTGACATGCGATCTGTTAGCCAGCTCGCTGACAGGCAGGTTGGCAAAAGCGCGTGGGTCGGCCAGCACCAGCTTGCCCACGCGTTGCTCCGCCGGTGCGAGTGAGGGGAGGGACGCTTTGATTCGGTCGAGCATGGTGTTTTACGTCTCTTCTTCCCAGCAGAAACCGTCGCGCGCAATCATGGCGCTGGCAGCCGGGGGGCCCCAGGTGCCAACGGCATATCCACGTGGCTCTACGGTATCGGTTGTCCAATAGTCCAGCACCGGTTCTACCCAGCGCCAGGCTTCTTCCTGCTCGTCGCTGCGCACAAACAGGTTCAGGCGGCCATCAATCACGTCCAGCAGCAAGCGCTCATACGCGCCTACGCGTTCGGTGCCAAAGCGTTTGTCAAAGTCCAGATCCAGCTGCGCACTGCTCAGGCTATTGGAGTCACGTCGATTAGCCTGGCCTTGCGCCATCAGGTGCAGCTCCAGGCCGTCTTTGGGTTGCAGGTGGATCACCAGCTTGTTGGCTGCGCCCGAGGGAGTGCTAAAAATGGCATGCGGCGTTTCGCGAAAGTTCACCACAATGTGCGCCTCACGCCCCGCCAGGCGTTTGCCGGTGCGAATGTAAAACGGCACGCCCGCCCAGCGCCAGTTGGCAATCTCGGTGCGCAGTGCTACAAAGGTTTCGGTCTGGCTTTGCGGGTTGACGCCCGGCTCGTTCAAGTAGCCGGGCGCGTCTACGCCAGCCATTTTGCCCCCCACATACTGCCCGCGCACGACATGCTGCGCCAGTGTTTGCGGTGTCCAGCGCGTGAGCGAGCGCAACACCTTGAGCTTTTCATCGCGAATCGCGTCTGCATGCGAGTTGATGGGTGGCTCCATACCAATGGCGCACAGCAATTGCAGGGCGTGGTTTTGCACCATGTCGCGCAGGGCGCCAATGCCGTCGTAATAACCGCCGCGCTTTTCAACGCCCAGGTCTTCGGCAATAGTGATCTGGATGTTAGCAATATGCTCGCGCCGCCACACCGGCTCAAACAGGGCATTGCCAAAACGCAAGGCCATGAGGTTTTGCACGGCAGGTTTGCCCAGGTAATGGTCAATGCGAAACACCTGCTTTTCGCTAAAGTGTTGCAGCACCGTGTGGTTGATCTGGCGGTTGCTGGCCAGGTCTTGGCCCAGGGGCTTTTCCAGCACGATGCGGGTTTGCGGGGTGTTCAGGCCCACCACGCCCAGCTGTTCACACACCACGGGGAACAGGCTGGGCGACACGGCCAGGTAAATAACCGTGGTGTCGGCAGGCCGCTCGTTCAAACGTGTTTTAAGGGCCTCGTAGGCGGTGGACTGGGACAGGTCGATACGCTGGTAGTGGAGTAGCGACGCAAAGCGTTCAAACTCTTCTGCGGTGGGGCGCTTGGCCAATTCAACTTTGTCAAACCGGGTGCGGATCAGCTCACGGTATTGTTCGTCGGTCATCTGGTCACGGGCCACACCCATAATGCGTCCGCCCGCTGGCAGTGTGCCGTGACGAAAGGCCTGAAACAAGGCCGGCATGAGTTTGCGCCAACTCAAGTCACCTGTGCCACCAAAAAGAACAAGATTAAAGCTCATCGTGAACAAAAAGAGGTTGCCATAAAGTTACGGTAATGTAATTCAATTTCGTAATTTCGTCTAATTTGGCGGTAATTTGTTTCATGCTATGCGCACTACAAAAGTCTGGTGCTAACCCGCTAGCAGTAGCGATTTCAAAGAATGCCATCTGCTCGTCTTTGTACTGTCTACAGAGCTGGCTGTGCCATGCGATGTGAAGCGGATGTTGGCCTGACCCTGGCAGAGCATGGCGTCTCGATTGTTGTGGACAGGTAACTAGGTTACTAAAATCGTGTAGTTTTAGTTGGATAATTATCAAATGAACCAACTCGATGCCCTCAAACAATTCACCACCGTTGTCGCCGACACCGGCGACTTCAAACAACTCGCACAATTCAAGCCGCAAGATGCCACGACCAACCCGTCGCTGATCTTGAAGGCCGTGCAAAAGCCCGAGTACGCACCCTTGCTCAAAGAGGTGGTTGCAGCGCACAAGTCCAAGCCGTTGGACGAGCAGCTAGACCGCCTGGTGGTCAAGTTTGGCCGCGAGATTGTCAACGTAGTGCCGGGCCGTGTGTCGATGGAAGTAGACGCGCGCTTGTCTTTTGACAAGGCCGCCAACGTGACCCGTGCCAAGCGCCTGATTGCACTGGCCGTTGCTGAAGGCATACCGCAAGAGCGCATTCTCATCAAGTTGGCTTCCACGTGGGAAGGCATCCAGGCCGCAGCCGAGCTGGAAAAAGAAGGCATCCATTGCAACCTGACCTTGCTCTTCAGTTTTTGCCAGGCCGTGGCTTGTGGCGCGGCCAGGGTGCAGCTTATTTCCCCCTTTGTAGGCCGCATTTACGACTGGTACAAAAAGTCTGCAGGTGCTACGTGGATTGAAACTGACAACGCGCATGCGAACGACCCTGGCGTGAAATCTGTCACCCAGATCTTCAATTACTACAAGCACCACGGCATTAAAACTGAAGTGATGGGCGCGAGCTTTCGCAACGTGGGGCAAATTACCGCGCTGGCGGGCTGCGATTTGTTGACGATCAGCCCCGAGCTGTTGGCTAACCTTGCTGCCAGCGAAGCGCCCTTGGGCAAAGCGCTGGACAGCGCAGCCGCACAAAAGATGGATATTCCAGCGGTGAGCTTGAATGAAGCGGCTTTCCGTCTCGCCCTGAACCAGGACGCCATGGGCATTGAAAAACTGTCTGAAGGTATTCGCGGCTTTGTGGCAGACGCCATCAAGCTGGACAACCTGCTACTGGCGGCTTAAACCATGACCCGTTGTGACCACACCGCCGCTTGGGGCGCGCTGCATCAGCATTACCAAGACCAGGGCGCTATATTTGATGCGCGTGTTGCCTTACAGACCGACGTGCAGCGCGTTGCCAAGTTTTCGCAGGCTGCGCCGCACATCTTTGCCGACTTATCGAAAAACCATATCGACGACGCATCGCAAGCCCTGCTGATGCAACTGGCACGCGAATGCGGTGTGCAAGCTTTGCGCGATGCGATGCTGGCCGGTGAACCGATCAACACCACAGAGAATAGAGCGGTTCTACACACACTTTTACGAAAAAAAATGCCAGTAGCCAGCGCAGAATATGCGCAAGCAGCTATTAAAAATGTAGCAAATACAGAAAACATAGACAACCTGCAACGCCTGCAAGACGTACACGCTACGCTCACACCCATGCTGGCGTATGCCGACAAAGTTCGCGCAGACGCACACATCACCGACGTGGTGAACATTGGCATAGGTGGTTCTGACCTGGGCCCGCAGATGGCCGTGTTGGCACTGGACGAGTTTGTGCTGCCCGGCAAGCGCTTTCACTTTGTCTCCAATATCGACGGCCATGAATTGGCTGCCACGCTTAAGCTGCTCAAGCCGCACAGCACACTGTTTCTCATCGCGTCCAAAACCTTCACGACGATTGAGACCATGACCAATGCTGCATCTGCCAAGGCATGGTTTATAGCCAGCGGCGGCACCGACATCGCCCGCCACTTTGCCGCACTCACCACCAATGTGCCCGCAGCCAACGCCTTCGGCATTGAAACCACTTTTGGCTTTTGGGACTGGGTGGGTGGCCGCTACAGCCTGTGGTCGGCCATCGGTTTGCCGGTGGCTATTGCTATTGGCGCAGAAGGCTTCAGGCAATTTTTGCAAGGCGCAGCCGACATGGACGCGCATTTTGCCACTGCCCCACTCGAACACAACCTGCCTGTGCGCCTGGCCTTGCTAGACGTGTGGTATCGCAACTTTCATGGCTACACATCGCGTTGCGTCGCCCCGTACCACAGCGCCTTGAAGCGCGTGCCCGCCTACTTGCAGCAGTTGGAGATGGAAAGCAACGGCAAGCGCGTGGACAAAAACGGCCAAGCGCTGCCCTACAGTACGTCCCCTGCTGTGTGGGGTGAGCCAGGCACCAATGGCCAGCACGCCTTCTTTCAAATGCTGCACCAGGGCACCGACGTGATTCCCATGGAATTTATTGCCGTCAAGCACGCCACGCATACTCTTAAAACACACCACGAGCTATTGTTGTCCAACGCCCTCGCACAGGCGCAGGCCTTCTTGCAAGGCCAAGACGATGCAGGTGGCCACAAACACTTCCCCGGCAACCGCCCCAGCACCTTCTTCATCCTGGACAAACTCACTCCCGCCAGCCTGGGCGCACTCATCGCCCTGTACGAGCACCGCGTGTTCGTGGCCGGTGCCGTGTGGGGCATCAACAGCTTTGACCAGTTTGGCGTCGAACTGGGCAAGGTGCTGGCCAAAGACATTGAGGCGCGGTTGGCCAGTGGCGACGTGGCGGGGCTGGATGCATCGACTGCGGCATTACTTGCGACTTTGCGCGGCTAAGCCGTATTCTTGATCTTAAATTCCATAAAAGTCGCGACTTTTATGGAATTTAGTATAAAGTGGTCGCATGCAACGCTATCTGGATCATCGCGTACGCACCGATTTATTAAAAAAAATGGTCATTTTGACGGGCCCACGCCAAGTCGGAAAAACCACTTTGAGTCAACTGCTCATGCAAGAGCAACCGGGCGCACAGTATTTCAATTACGACATTCCCGCACACCGAGAAATTTTGCTCCGGCAAACCTGGAGCAAAGAAACCCCACTGCTGGTGTTTGATGAAATCCACAAAATGCCAGATTGGAAAGCCTGGCTCAAGGGCGCGTTTGATGGACGTACTCTGCACCTAACCCCGCCAGCAGGTAGCCAAAGCGCAGAGGGCGCAGCGCAGCAACTGCTGGCGACGGGCAGCGCCCGCATGGACACCTTTCGCCAAGCAGGCAAATCCCTGGCGGGCCGTTTTTACAAGCTGCGCCTACACCCTATATCGGTACGCGAGTGGTGCGAGCAAACGCAAGCTAGCCCCGCAGCGGCGTTGACGCACTTGCTGCAACGCGGCGGCTTTCCAGAGCCATGTCTTGCTGCAGACGACATCAGCGCCCAACGCTGGCGCATCGACTACTTCAGCTCTTTGGTGCGAGAAGATGTGCTGGAGTTCTCGCGCCTGCAAGAAGTCAATGCCATGCGCGTGTTTGCTGATGCACTGCGCAGCCGCGTGGGCTCGCCTTTGTCCATCGCATCCATCAGCCGCGACATGGGCGTATCACCCAAAACTTTGACCAAATACCTTGACATTTTGGAGGCCCTGTTCATCGTCTTCACCGTGCGCCCCTGGCACCGCAACATTACCCGCGCCACCTTGCAGCAGCCCAAGGTGTATTTCTTTGATACGGGTTTGGTGCACGGCGACGATAGCGTCAAGTTTGAAAACCTCGTAGCCTGCCATTTGCTAAAGCACGTGCACTGGCAGCAAGACGCGCTGGGCAAGCAAGCAGACCTGCATTACGTACGCACCAAAGACGGTGCCGAGGTGGACTTTTGTTTGAGCGATGCCACGCACGGCGAGCCGCAGTTGACGCACTTGGTGGAATGCAAGCTCAGCGACAGCAAGTCGCACCCAGCACTGGTCCGATTTGCAGAGCAATTTACCAACGCCCAGGCGGTGCAGCTAGTGCGAGAACTGCGCAGCGAGCAAGACCGCGGCCGCGTACAGATACGCGATGCGGCGTTTTGGTTGAACCGGTTGGATGTGTAGGTAAGAATTTTGGGAAGTGGTTTGGTAGAAGCGCGCGTAGCGTTCGCGCAGGCCAAATTAGCCCAAATAAAAAGGCCGCATCTCTGCGGCCTTTTTATTTGGCATTCGCACCCAGCAAGCCAGGCGCGAAAGACGGTCAGAGCAATTACATGCCCATACCACCCATGCCGCCCATGCCACCCATATCACCACCACCCATGCCGCCGCCTGCGGACTCGGCTTTAGGTGCTTCGGCAATCATGCACTCGGTCGTCAGCATCAAGCTGGCAACGGAGGCTGCGTTTTGCAGGGCTGTGCGGGTGACCTTGGTGGGGTCCAAGATGCCCATTTCCAGCATGTCGCCGTAGGTGTCGTTGGCTGCGTTGAAGCCAAAGTTGCCTTTGCCTGCCAACACGGCGGCCACCACTACGCTGGCTTCGCCGCCTGCGTTGTAGACGATTTCGCGCAATGGAGATTCGATGGCCTTCATCACCAGCTTGATACCGGCGTCCTGGTCAGCGTTGTCGCCTTTGATGGTGCCAGCAGTTTGCTTGGCGCGCAGCAGTGCCACACCGCCGCCGGCCACAATGCCTTCTTCCACGGCAGCGCGGGTAGCGTGCAGAGCGTCTTCTACGCGGGCTTTTTTCTCTTTCATTTCGACTTCGGTCGCAGCGCCGACCTTGATCACGGCAACACCGCCAGCCAGCTTGGCCACGCGCTCTTGCAGTTTTTCGCGGTCGTAGTCGCTGGTGGCTTCTTCGATCTGAACGCGCACTTGCTTGACGCGGGCTTCGATGTCAGCCGCCGCGCCAGCGCCGTCGATCAGCGTGGTGTTTTCTTTGCCGATTTCTGCGCGCTTCACAGAGCCCAGGTCTGCCAACGTCACTTTTTCCAGCGTCATGCCGACTTCTTCGGCAATCACTTTGCCGCCAGTCAAAATGGCGATGTCTTCCAGCATGGCTTTGCGGCGGTCGCCAAAGCCTGGGGCCTTGACAGCCACGACCTTCAAGATGCCGCGAATCGTGTTCACCACCAAAGTCGCCAGCGCTTCGCCGTCAACTTCTTCAGCCACGATCAGCAGAGGGCGGCCAGACTTTGCCACTTGCTCCAGGGTAGGCAGCAGGTCACGGATGTTGCTGATTTTCTTGTCATACAACAGCACGAATGCGTTTTCCAGAATGGCAGACTGCTTTTCTGGGTTGTTGATGAAGTAGGGCGACAGGTAGCCGCGGTCAAACTGCATGCCTTCGACGATGTCCAGCTCGTTGTCCAGGCTCTTGCCGTCTTCCACGGTAATCACGCCTTCTTTGCCCACTTTGTCCATCGCTTTGGCGATGATGTCGCCAATGGAATTGTCAGAGTTGGCAGAAATCGAACCCACTTGGGCGATTTCTTTGGTGGTGGTGGTGGCTTTGGAAGCCTTTTTCAGCTCGGCGATCAGGGCGGTTACTGCCTTGTCGATGCCGCGCTTCAGGTCCATGGGGTTCATGCCTGCAGCCACGTACTTCATGCCTTCGTGCACGATGGCTTGTGCCAGCACGGTAGCGGTGGTGGTGCCGTCGCCAGCGTTGTCGCTGGTCTTCGATGCCACTTCTTTGACCATCTGCGCGCCCATGTTTTGCAGCTTGTCTTTGAGTTCGATCTCTTTAGCGACGGACACGCCGTCTTTGGTGACTGTGGGCGCGCCGAACGAGCGCTCCAAGACCACGTTACGACCCTTGGGGCCGAGGGTGACTTTTACAGCGTTGGCCAGGATGTTGACACCCTCAACCATGCGTGCGCGGGCTTCGCCGCCGAAAATTACGTCTTTTGCTGCCATGATGCAGGCTCCTTAAAGAATTTAGTGATAAAAAAGCTTGTTTGCCAGCGTAGAATATGCGCGAGCAGCTATGAAATTGATAGTAGTTGGTTCTAATCAGTTGAGGACAGAGCTTCGCTTCGCTACGGTTTGTCCCGCAAATTATTTAGTTTCAACTACCGCAAACAGGTCTTCTTCTTTCATGACCAGCAGTTCGTCGCCGCCCACCTTAACGGTTTGGCCGCTGTACTTGCCAAACAACACGCGGTCGCCTACCTTGACGGACATGGCAGCCAGGTCGCCCTTGTCGTTCTTTTTGCCTGGGCCCACAGCCAAGACTTCACCCTGGTCTGGCTTTTCAGCGGCAGCGTCTGGAATGACGATGCCAGAGGCGGTTTTGGTTTCACTGTCGATACGTTTAACGATCACGCGATCGCCGAGAGGACGAAGTTTCATTGCATCTCCTAAAAATAGAGCAAAGTTAGAAAAAATCAGCGCCAAACAGAGAAGTTGGCGTTTACTAACGCAGGAAGATTGCTGCAAAACTCGGCCAATAAAACGTTTTGGCTTTGCTTTGTTAGCACTCGAACCCAGCGAGTGCTAAATGATAGCGGCTTTTTAATGAATTTCAAGAGACCAGGGACGTGAAGTTACTGGGTGATTGTTACAAATTGAGCGTCACGGCCTCCAACGCGTCAGGGGGCAGCGTTTCGGGCGCTTCGCTGACGCTGGTTTTCAGGGGGTGTGAGATGATGCGCCAAGCTGATATTTGCTACATTTTTTATAGCTGCTTGCGCATATTCCACGCTGGCATTGGGCAGTTACTATCACTATTTTGCTCAAACTCAGCGAACCAGCCGAACATGGAGAGCAACGAGAGTAGGCATCCGCAAAAAACCGCCCAGCGGATGAAATGTGTAACAAAAATGTACGTTTTCAGCATGAATCAGTGAAAGCCCTGCATGCAAGATGAAATAAAGTACTTATTCTTCTAATTCCAGTATCAACCTTGAAATTGGCGTACTTCTACCATCCGTAGTGTCGGCGCGGTCATGCTCTTGCGTACTAGCGTTGCACACCGTTCGCATCCACCTTTTTTATTGGAGACAAGAGATGAAATTGAAATCGACTCTAGCGATCATTGCCGGTTTGACTATTGCGGGTGTTACACACGCAGCGACCGAGCTGGTAATTGCCACTGTAAACAACGGTCACATGATCGAAATGCAAAAGCGCACCGGCGACTTCGAAAAAGCCAACCCCGACATTAAATTGAAGTGGGTGACGCTGGAAGAAGGTGTGCTGCGTCAGCGCGTTACCACCGACATTGCCACTAAGGGCGGCCAGTTTGATGTGATGACCATCGGCATGTACGAAACACCGATTTGGGGCAAAAAAGGCTGGCTCAAAGAACTCAAGACCGATGCGGCCTATGACGTGGACGACCTGCTACCCGCCATGCGCGGTGGCCTGAGCGTGGATGGCAAGCTGTTTGCAGCGCCCTTTTACGGCGAAAGCTCGATGCTGATGTACCGTAAAGACCTGACCGACAAGGCCGGTATCACCTTTGCCGAGCGCCCCACCTGGACCCAGGTGCGCGACGCCGCAGCCAAGATTCATGATCCGAAAAACGGCGTGTATGGCATTTGCCTGCGCGGCAAGCCAGGCTGGGGCGACAACGCCGCCTTTATCACCACGATGGTGAACAGCTTTGGTGGCCAGTGGTTTGACATGGGCTGGAAGCCGCAGCTGCAAAGCAAGCCCTGGAAAGAGGCCATTACCTTCTACGTGGACATGCTCAAGAAGTATGGCCCTCCTGGCTCTGCGGGTAACAGCTTCAACGAAATTTTGGCGTTGTACAACGAAGGCAAGTGTGGAATGTGGGTAGACGCCACCATTGCGGCCAGTTTTATTACCGACCCCAAGCAGTCCAAGGTGGCTGACAAGGTAGCGTTTGCGCAAGCCCCGTCCATGGTTACCGCCAAGGGCGCGAACTGGCTGTGGGCTTGGGCGCTGGCGGTTCCTGCTGGCACCAAAAATGCAGATGCTGCCCAGAAGTTTGTGGCTTGGGCTACGTCCAAGGACTACATCAACCTGATCGCCAAGGAAAAAGGCTGGGCCAGTGTTCCTACCGGTACGCGCAAATCAACCTACGCAAACCCCGAGTTTGTGAAGGCCGCGAAGTTCGCCAGTGCCGAGAAGCTGGCGATTGACACTGCCAACCCCAACGACAGCACTTTGCCAAAGAGTCCGTATGTGGGTGTGCAGTTCGCCGCGATTCCTGAGTTCCAGGCGATTGGTATTGCCGTGGGTCAGCAAATGAGCGCGGCCCTGGCTGGTAAGACCACTATTGATGCTGCACTCAAAGCGGGCCAGGTGGCAGCAGAGCGCGAGATGAAAAAAGGCGGCTACTACAAGTAAGCCTTGACGTGACGGGGCAGACGCCCGTGCGTCTGCCCCATTTTTTCCGATTGCGTACTTCGCCTCTTGTTGCGATGGACTGCCAAAGATCTGAACCATGACCCGATTTATTCCCCGCGCCTTGCTGGCACCAGCCATGGTGACGCTCTTCCTGTGGATGATCGTGCCGCTGGTGATGACGATCTATTTTTCCGTCATCCGCTACAACCTGATGCAGCCCGAAGCCGTTGGCTTTATCGGGCTGGAAAATTTTGAGTTTTTTCTGACGGACCCGTCGTTTGGTGCGTCAGTTGTCAATACGCTATTGCTATTGGGCAGCGTAATTGCCATTACCGTGTTGCTGGGCGTGGTGCTTGCCTTGCTGGTGGACGAACCCTTTCCAGGGCGCGGTGTGGTGCGGGTGTTGTTGATTTCGCCGTTTTTCGTCATGCCCACGGTGAATGCGCTTTTGTGGAAGCACATGATGATGAACCCGATCTACGGTGTATTAGCGCAAGTCTGGATATTCTTTGGCGCAACGCCTGTGGACTGGCTGGCCGACTGGCCGCTGATGGCGGTGATCATCATGGTGGCCTGGCAGTGGTTGCCGTTTGCCACCCTGATTTTTATCACCGCGCTACAGTCCATGAGCCGTGAACAGATTGAAGCTGCGCGCATGGACGGGACCAACTATTTTCAATTGCTGCGCTACTTGTATTTGCCGCATCTGGGTCGCTCCGTGGCCGTGGTGGTGATGATTGAGCTGATCTTTTTACTCAGTGTGTTTGCAGAGATTTACACCACCACTGGCGGCGGGCCGGGCGATGCCAGCACCAATGTGGCGTTTTTGATCTTCAAGCAGGCACTGCTTAATTTTGATGCGGGTGTAGCCTCTGCAGGCGCGTTGTTTGCCGTGGTGTTGGCCAATATTGCCGCAGTCTTTTTGATTCGCATGGTCGGCAAAAACCTGGAGCGCTAGCCGCAGTAAAGTATGTCTAACACGCGCGCCTTTCCCCTTGCTCTTGTTGCACGCACTGTCGTGGCGTGGGGCGTCACACTGCTGTTGTTCTTTCCTCTTGGTTGGCTGCTGCTGACTGCCTTCAAGACCGAGTTGCAGGCCATCTCTGTTCCGCCGCTGCTCATATTTCCGCCCACTATGGAAAACTTCTCAGAGGTGCAAGTGCGCAGCGACTATTTGCTCTACGCGACCAACTCGCTCATCACCAGCGTAGTGTCTACATTGCTGGGGCTGGCACTGGCGGCACCCGCAGCGTATTCCTTGGTGTTCTTTCGCAGCCGTTTTACCAAAGATATTTTGATGTGGATGCTCTCCACCAAGATGATGCCCGCTGTCGGGGCCTTGGTGCCTATCTATGTGCTAGCGCAAAAGTCGGGTTTGCTCGATACGCGTCTGGCGCTCATCATCGTTTTCACATTGTCCAATTTGCCCATCATGGTGTGGATGCTGTATTCGCATTACAAGGACATTCCGAGCGAAATTCTGGAGGCAGCGCGTATGGACGGCGCAACCCTTTGGCAAGAGTTTCGCAGCGTATTGCTGCCGTTGTCCGTGGGTGGTTTGGCATCCACCGGTCTGCTGTGTCTGGTACTGAGCTGGAACGAAGCCTTCTGGTCGCTCAACCTCAGTGCCGCCAAGGCGGGCACGCTGGCAGCCTTAATCGCATCGTATTCCAGCCCCGAGGGACTTTTCTGGGCCAAGCTGTCAGCCGCTTCGCTGATGGCGATTGCGCCGATTGTGGTGTTTGGCTGGTTCAGTCAAAAGCAACTGGTGCAAGGCCTGACCTTTGGCGCCGTGAAATAAGCTTACGAAAGACATTGTCATGGCCTATCTTCAACTACGCGGCATAGAAAAATCATTTGGCGAACACCGCGCAATCAAGGGCATTGACCTGACGATTGAGCGCGGCGAGTTTGTGGTGTTTGTGGGGCCGTCGGGTTGCGGCAAGTCAACCCTGCTGCGTTTGATAGCGGGTCTGGAGGCCATGAACGGTGGCAGCATAGAACTGGATGGGCGGGACATCAGTAACATGCCATCGTCCAAGCGCGACCTGGCGATGGTGTTCCAAAGCTATGCACTATACCCACACATGAGCGTGTACGAAAACATGAGCTTTGCACTCAAGCTGGCAAATGCCAGTTCTGGTGAGATCAAACACAAGGTGGAACGTGCCGCAAAAATTTTGAATCTGGAGCCGTATTTGCAGCGCACGCCCAAAGAGCTCTCTGGCGGACAGCGCCAGAGAGTTGCCATTGGTCGCGCTATTGTGCGTGAACCCAAGGTGTTTTTGTTTGACGAGCCGCTGTCTAATCTGGATGCTGCACTGCGCGGCCAGACACGCGTGGAGATTGCCAAGCTGCACCGCGACCTGGGTGCAACCACCATCTATGTGACCCACGACCAGGTGGAGGCCATGACACTGGCCGACCGCGTGGTGGTGTTGCGCGATGGGCAGATTGAGCAGATCGGTACGCCGCTGGAGTTGTACGACAAACCCGCCAATCAGTTTGTGGCGCAATTTATCGGCACCCCGCAGATGAACGTGATTGCGGCTGCACACTTGCCCAAGTTGGCCACGGTGTTGGAGCACCCAGTTTCTGCCGACGGGTTTGTAGGCCTGCGGCCAGAGTATGTGACATTGCACCCCATAGAGCAGCATGCCGACAAAGATCTCATGCAAGGCACGGTTGAACTGGTAGAAGCTCTGGGTGCAGAAACGCTGATTTATGTAGCCACCGAGGCTGGTGCACAGTTGGTTGCGAGGCAAAACACCCGCAGCACGCTACGCGCTGGTGACAAAGTAGGTGTAGCGGTAGATGCCGCCCATGCCCACCTGTTTGACGCCAGAGGCCGTGTAACCCATGCCGGTGCCAACACGCCTGCCACTTTTGCCAAGGAATGACCATGCACACTGCACAAGTTTCGGTAATTTTGCATCTTGGTCTGGGTTCGTTCCACCGGGCGCACCAGGCCGTGTACCTGCATAACCTGCACCAGCTCGGTGATAGCCACTGGGTGTTGGCCGGCGGCAATACACGCCCCGATATGTTGGAAACCATTGCCGCCTTGCAGGCCAGCGGTGGTGCTTACACCCTGGAGACGGTGACACCGCAGGGAAAAAGCAGCTACACGCGCATCACCTCCATCAAAACTATCGTTCCCTATGAACCGGGCCTGGCCAATTTGATTGCGCTGGGAGCGGATGCACAAACCCGCATCATTTCATTTACCGTGACCGAGGCGGGCTACTACCTGGACGCCAAAAACAAACTGGATCTAAGCTTTGCCGAATTGGCGGCAGATTTGCAAGCAGCGCATACTGGGCAGGCGGGCAGCACCATCTATGCTGCGGTAACGGCCATTTTGCACGCGCGCATGCTGGCTAACGCTGGGCCAGTGACCTTGATGAACTGCGACAACCTGCGCCACAACGGTGAGCGGTTTCGTGCCGGCCTGTTGGAATTTATTGCCTTGATTAAACAACCTACGTTACTGGCTTGGGTGCAAGCTAATACCACCTGCCCCAATGCCATGGTGGACCGCATCACACCGCGCCCCACGCCCGCGGTACGCGCGCGAGTGAAGGCTGCCACCGGTGTGGACGATCCGGCAGCACTGATGGGCGAGAGTTTTATTCAGTGGGTGATCGAAGACAAGTTTGCCGCAGGCCGCCCAGCTTGGGAAAAAGTCGGCGCGCAAATGGTTCAGTCGGTAGATGCGTATGAAGAAGCCAAAATCCGCCTGCTCAATGCCACACACAGCTGCATTGCCTGGGCTGGCACGCTGGTGGGCTACCAGTTCATCCACGAAGGAACGCACGATGCGCGTATTCGCCAGATGGCGTTTGACTACGTGACTAACGACACCATCCCCGTGCTGCTGCCCAGCACCATCGACCTGCCAGCTTATCGCGACGTGGTGCTTGAGCGCTTTGGCAACCCCGCCATTGCCGACACCAACCAGCGCGTGGCCATGGACGGCTTCTCCAAAATTCCAGGCTTTATTGCACCCACCATTCGCGAGCGACTGGCGCGTAACGAATCGATTGCTAGCGTGACCATGCTTCCCGCGCTATTTCTGGCGTATCTGCAGCGCTGGCATCAAGGCAAAATTGCTTACGAATACCAAGACCAGGCTATGGACGCAGTCGCCGCTCACACGATGTGTGATGCCAGCGATTCGGTGCAAGCGTTTTGCTGTAATGCCGTGTTGTGGGGGCCGCTGGCGGGGGATGCGCGGCTGATTGCTGCCATCCGAGCCGCGCACACACGCGTTGCTATCTTTGTAAAGGAATATGCGTAATGAGTCAGCGCCTTGCTAACCGCCATGCTTTGCTCACCGGTGCAGGGGGTGGTATTGGTCTTGCAGTTTTAAGTGCCTACCTGCGTGAAGGTGCGCAATGCAGTGTGGTCGATGTTGCGGCGCAGGCGTCAAGCGCTGTGCAGGCGCTGGCCAAACAGTACCCAAACCATCTGCACTACATAACTGCTGACGTGACACGCAGCGCCGACGTTGAGCGGCTAGTCACCCAGGCGAGAAGCAAGTTTGGCACCATCACCACGCTGCTTAACAACGCGGCAGTGTTCGACATGGCACCACTGCTTGAAAGCGACGAGGCTATGTACGACAAACTGTTTGCGGTCAACGTCAAGGGTATGTTCTTTGTGATGCAGGCGGTGCTTAAGCAAATGGTGGCCGACAGCACTACGCGCGGCGTGGGTGCCGTTATCAATCTCGCGTCGCAAGCGGGCCGACGCGGCGAGTCGCTGGTGTCGCACTACTGCGCCACCAAGGCTGCGGTCATCAGCTACACACAAAGCGCGGCGTTGGCGATGGCTCCGCACGGCATACGCGTCAACGCCATCGCACCCGGTGTGGTCGATACCCCCATGTGGCAGCACGTGGACGGCTTGTTTGCGCGCTATGAAGGCTTACAAATCGGCGAGAAGAAAAAGGCCGTCGGCTTGGCGGTGCCTCTCAAACGCATGGGTGTGCCAGACGACATCGCCGGGGCGGCCGTGTTTTTGGCAAGCAGTGAGTCGTCATACATCACCGCGCAAACACTCAACGTGGATGGTGGCAGCGTAATGAGCTAGGCTTAGGCATACCCCCACAACATTTCATGCACAGCTCAACGCCTCGTTCCCGCCACTCACCGCGCCGACTCCTGCCTGAGCTGGAGCAAGACTATTCGCGTAGCCCGTCGCTGGGATACGAGCCGCCAGAGGAAGCCGGGTTCATACGCTACCTGGAACACGGTTTTCCAACGCCGCTGGCGCGCTGGCATTACCACGACGAGTACGAGTTGCATCTGATTACCGAATCTTCAGGCAAGGCCTTTGTGGGCGATTACATCGGTTACTTTCAGCCTGGGCACTTGGTGCTGACTGGCCCACGTTTGCCGCACAACTGGATTTCTCTGGATCTGCCAGAGGGTGGTATTGCACAACGTGATTTGGCGATCCAGTTTCCGCACGAACCCATCGCGCAGGCCGCCATGCACATACCCGAACTGCTCGAAGTTATGCCTCTTTTGGAGCGCGCACGCAACGGCATCGAATTTTTTGACCAATCGTCGCGTGCCGTGCAGCATTTGCACAAAATAAAAAGTAGCCACGGGCTGACCCGGATGGCTGCGTTTTTTGAATTTCTGGGCGAGCTAGCCCGCTGCTCAGACTATAGACTTTTGTCGCATGTGCAACTGCAAAGTGCAGACGATAACGCCGAGCTGGACCAGATCGACACCATCGTGCGCCGCATTACAGACAACATCACACAGCCCTTGTCTGCAGCAGAACTGGCTCAATCGCTAGGCATGACAGAAAGTCGTTTTTCACGCTTTTTCAGCCGTGCTACTGGCAATACATTCACGGACTTTGTAAACCGTGTACGCATTAACCGCGCCTGTCATCTGTTGATGGAAACAGACCGGTACATCACCAATATTTGTTATGACGTAGGGTTCAATAACATTGCCAATTTCAATCGGCGCTTTCTGGACATCAAAGGCATGACACCCAGTGAGTTTCGCCGCCAGGTCGGCAACCGCTTTGGCTTGAAAGCGTGAGCGCTTTTTTTCGCGATTATTCCGGTACTTGCGCCGATGCACTCAGGTGTGCAGCAGCCTGCTTTTTGCCCATAGTGCGCAAGGAAAGAATAGCAGGCATTTGGCTGGCACGGGGGCGTGCCAAGTTCTTTTCCCACTTGTAGACCGATTGTCCAGACACTCCCAGCAAGGTGCCCATCTCAGCCGCTGACAGACCCAAACGTTTTCTTTGGCTGCTAAAGCTCTTGGCGCTAAAGGAGGATGGTAGCTTGACCTGATCTGGTGCGACTACTGTTTTGCTGGGTGTTCGCTTGGCCAGTCGCTTGATCAGCAGCTCCAACGCCAGCACGCGACGCTTCAATGCCACGATATCTGAGCGGTATTGCAGCGCAGATTTTTTCAATTTCTGGGTATCGGTGCGAATCTCTTTGCGCGATACGCGTGCAATCTCAGCTTTCAGGGTGGATGCAAAATTAGACATGTGCATTAATTCACGAAATGTTAAACAGATAGTTATTATCGTTCAGACGCCGCATCAGATTCTGCGGGCAGCCTGTTCGATGCATTGCGAATCAATGTGTTTGACGGGATTTACCAGCGGGTAGGGGGCAACAGTATCTGAAAAGCCGCAGGACGAATATTTGACGCATACAAAAGTGTTGAGGGTAGTTTAAACAACAAAAATAGCCCAACGCCAGCGTAGAATATGCGTAAGCAGCTATAAAAATAATAGTAAATTGAAACTGAAGGCATCGAAAAATCAACCATTTTCGCCACAGCGATCACACTGTCCAGCATCGCGCCATTAAGCCTCCAGCACGGTAAACCCTGTGGTAATAACGGCTGTTTTGCCCAGCATGATGGTGGCCGAGCAGTATTTGTCGTGGCTCATGGCAATGGCGCGGTCTACCGCAGCGTGGGGAATGTCTTTACCTGTGACGCTGAACTGCAGGTGGATTTTGGTGTACACCTTGGGGTCAGTCTCGGCGCGTTCGGACTGGATGGCTACCGTGCAGCCGCGCACGTCGTGCCTGCCGCGCTTCAAAATCAGCACCACGTCGTAGGCGGTGCAGCCACCCGTGCCTGCCAGCAGCATTTCCATGGGGCGGGGGGCCAGGTTGGCACCGCCGTTTTCAGGCTTGGCAGGGTCAGGGGCACCGTCCATCGCGACGACGTGGCCACTGCCTGTCTCTGCCACAAAACCCATGCCAGAGCGTGTGCCCGCGTTGCCTGTCCAACTGACTGTGCATTCCATGTTGCTTCCTTTTTTAAGCTGCAAACCAATGGTTTGCAGTATTAGTTTGCATTACCGATTCTTTATTCACATCAAACTATCTACTAATGCCCGCTTTCAAGTACAAAAAACTGTAACTTGTGTTGCGGTGCAACATGATGCCGATATACTATTTACATTGTGCCCCAAACATGGCGCAGTCAGTTGTCTCCTCCACCCTCTCAGATGGTGGATTTATAGCCCTAAGCCGTAAGGCTTAGGGCTTTTTTTTTTGGCTGTTACAAGACGCTTACTACAATGTGGAATGACAACACTACACACCAAGCCACTAAAACCAGCCGACTACCTGACCAAAATACTCAATGCCCGTGTTTACGATGTGGCTATTGAGTCAGATTTAACCCCCGCCAAAGCACTTTCGCGCCGCGTGCACAACCAGGTGCTGCTCAAGCGAGAAGACCAGCAGGCCGTATTCAGCTTCAAACTGCGCGGGGCATACAACAAAATGGTGCATTTGAGCCCTGACTTGCTCAAAAAAGGCGTGATTTGCGCCTCGGCGGGTAACCATGCGCAAGGTGTCGCGCTTTCAGCCAGCAAGCTGGGCACTCGCGGCGTGATTGTGATGCCGATTACCACGCCGCAAATCAAGGTAGATGCCGTGAAAAATCTGGGTGGCGAAGTCGTGTTGCATGGCGACAGCTATACCGAGGCATACAACCACGCGCTGACACTACAAAAAAAAGAAGGCCTGACTTTTGTCCACCCCTTTGATGACCCGGACGTGATTGCCGGTGGCGGCACGGTGGCCATGGAAATCTTGCGTCAGCACCAGGGCCCCCTGCACGCCGTGTTTGTAGCTATTGGTGGTGGCGGGCTGGTGAGTGGAGTGGCCAACTACATCAAGGCCGTGCGCCCTGAAGTGAAGGTGATTGGTGTGCAGATGAATGACAGCAATGCGATGGCTTTGTCCGTTGCAGCCAAAAAGCGAGTGACTTTGCAGGATGTAGGGCTGTTCTCCGACGGCACGGCGGTCAAGCTGGTGGGCGAAGAGACTTTTCGTATTGCTCGCGGTCTGGTGGACGAATTTATCGAGGTGGACACCGATGCTGTGTGCGCGGCCATCAAAGACATTTTTGTGGACACCCGCAGCATAGTCGAACCATCGGGCGCAATGGGCGTTGCCGCTATCAAGCAATACGCTGCCAAAAACAAAACCAAGGGCGAGACCTATGCCGCCATTTTGTGTGGTGCCAATATGAACTTTGACCGCCTGCGCTTTGTGGCCGAGCGGGCAGAAGTGGGCGAGGAACGCGAGGCGCTGTTTGCAGTCACCGTGCCCGAAGAACGCGGCAGCTTCAAGCGCTTTTGCGAAAGCATTGGCAACTTGCCTGGTGGCCCAAGGAATGTGACTGAATTCAACTACCGCATCAGCGGCAGTGAAGAGGCGCATGTGTTTGTAGGCCTGACCACGCATGGCAAGGGCGAGAGCCTCAAGATTGCCGCATATTTGACGAAAAAAGGCTTCAAGACACTGGACCTGACGCACGATGACCTGGCTAAAGAACATTTGCGCCATATGGTGGGTGGCTCGTCCCCCTTGGCCAAAGAAGAGCGTATTTTGCGCTTTGTGTTCCCCGAGCGCCCCGGCGCTTTGCTGAAGTTTTTAAACGCCATGCGACCGGGCTGGAACATCAGCCTTTTTCACTACCGCAACCAGGGCGCGGACTATGGACGTATTCTGGTGGGCATTCAGGTCCCCAGAGCGGATGACAAGGTTTTTGGCGCGTTTTTGCAGGGTCTTGGTTATCCGTATGTCGAAGAGACGCAAAATCCTGTTTACCAGTTGTTTCTGCAAGCATGATTTTCAGTTGAAGGGATTCTTATGAATTTTTTAAGCACGGCCATCGCAGCCCTAAACAACACTGAAACAGCCCGTACCTTTGCCGTCCAACTGCAACACACCATAGACCATAAAACCAAGCCATTGGGCGCACTGGGGCAACTGGAAAGTTTGGCCCTGCAACTGGGTTGTATTCAAAGACGCGAAACCATCCAATTTGATACACCCCAGATGCTGGTGTTTGCAGCCGACCACGGCATTACCGACGAAGGCGTGTCGGCCTTTCCACAGGCAGTAACACAGCAAATGGTGGCCAATATGCTGGCGGGTGGCGCTGCGGTGAACGTGTTTGCGCGCCAGCATGGTTTTGCGGTGACGGTGGTAGACGCTGGCGTGTGTGCAGATCTGCCCCCCTACACCCCAGCACCGGGTAGCCCTCTGTTGCAGCACCACAAAATTGGTTTTGGTACCCGCAATGCCTGCGTGGCAGCAGCCATGTCGGCAGACCAAGCGGTACAAGCCGTCGAAGCTGGCATGGGCATTGTGCGTGACCTGCCAGGCAATGTGCTGGCGCTGGGGGAGATGGGTATTGGCAATACATCCAGCGCCGCGATGATTTTCTCAATGCTGACCCGTACACCCATCGAACAATCTGCCGGGCGTGGCACGGGTGTGGACGATGCGCAGATGCAGAAAAAGCTGGCAGCTCTGAAGAAAGCCTTAAAGCGCCATGCCGCCGCCAAAGAACCGATGGATGTGCTGCACTGCGTGGGCGGTTTTGAGATTGCGATGATGGTGGGCGCGATGCTGGAAGCAGCCAGCCAGCGGCGCGTGATTTTGGTTGATGGGTTTATTGCCGGAGCCGCCGCCTTGCTGGCCTGCCGCCTGGAGCCGTTTGCCAAGGATTACATGGTGTTTAGCCATGTGGGGGCAGAACACGGTCACCGCGCTTTGTTATCGGCTTTGGGTGCCAAACCTTTGCTGGACTTGGGGCTGCGTTTGGGCGAAGGCACAGGTGCATTGTTGGCCTGGCCACTCGTGCAGTCGGCAGCGGCATTTGTAAACGAGATGGCGAGCTTTGAATCTGCCGGGGTTACGTCCAAAAGCTAGTTTTGTAGCAAAAAGTGCCGTATGCCAGCGTGGAATATGCGCAAGCAGCTATTGAATTTGTAGCGCTTATTCAAAATTTCTGATTTTCTCAGTACTGAGATCAAGAACCCAATCTCTCGGTCTGAGGCTTGCCTTCGGGTTTTTTACCTCCGATGATCATGCCAAGCACCTCGTCTTCAGTGACATCTTGCGTACGGTAGGTGCCCACCAAGCGGCCGTTCTTCATCACGGCGAGGCGGTCACTGAGAGCAAAAACATCGTGCATGTCGTGGCTCACAAGGAAAATACCCACACCTTCTGCCTTGAGCTGGCGTACCAGATTACCAACCATAGCGGTTTCCTCTGGGCCCAACGCCGCAGTCGGTTCGTCCATGATCAGTATCTTGGCGTTGAAGTAAATGGCACGCGAGATGGCTACCACCTGGCGTTGACCACCAGACAAACGACGCACGGGTGTGCGGACATTGGTAAAGTTTTTGTTCAGGCGATAAAAGACTTTGCGTGCTTCTGCGTCCATGCGATGGTCGTCCAGCGTGCGCCAGGGGGTTAGCAGCTCGCGACCCAAAAAGAGGTTGGCGACTGAGTCGAGGTTGTCGGCCAAAGCCAGGGTTTGGTAAATGGACTCAATGCCAAGTGCCTGTGCATCTGCTGGCGTGCGTACATGAACTTTTTGACCAGAGATCATCACGTCGCCGCTGTCAATCGGATAAGCGCCTGCCAACATTTTCATCAGCGTGGATTTGCCTGCCCCGTTGTGGCCCAGCACAGCCACAACTTCGCCAGGGTATAGATTCAGGCTGACATCTTCTACGGCATGCACGCCACCAAAAGCTTTGTGGATGTTGCGTAGCTCAACCAGCACCTGTGAATTGTCGATGGCAGAGTTGTCAGGGCTGGAGCTCGAATTGTTTGTGGTGTTGCTCACAGTACGTCTCCAGTCCATTTGCGATAGGCCACGTCAAACACGACTGCCGCGATGAGCACTTGACCAATGATGATGTAGCGCATACCCACCGACACATCGAGCAAAAGCATGCCGCTGTCGATGGACTGCATGATGAGGGCGCCCAGCACAGAACCCAAAATAGTACCGCTGCCGCCCGCCAGAGCCGTGCCGCCGATAACGGTTGCTGCTATGACCAAGAGTTCCAGGTTGTTACCCAGCGAATTGGTGCCTGCGTTCAAACGCGAAATGGCTACGATAGCGGCAATAGTGATGAGCGCTGCCAAAAGCAAAAACATCAGCATGGTGACTCGCTTGACTGGAATACCGACCAGAGCTGCTGCATCTGGGTTGCCGCCCATCGCGAAGATGTAGCGCCCAAAGCGAGTGCGGTGCACCAGGAAGGACAAGAAGAGCGCCACGGCACCCCAAATGAGCACTGGAATCGGGATGCCTTGGGCTTCAGGCTTATTGGGAATTTGGTAGGCGTTCATCGTCGCCACAAAGCCCAAAACAATAGCGAGCGGGATAGCCACCAAGACGATATCTACTCCAAGTGGATTGGTTGGTACACCGTATTTTTGCTTGGCGCGTCGTTTGGCGAACATGGCGTAGACCAACCCAGCACATATTACTGCACCCAAAATCCAGCTGGCAGAGGTGCCAATACCGCCGTTGTAGCCACCACCAATTTTGAGGAAGAATTCGTCGGTCAAAGGCTGAGTTTTACCATCAGCCACCATAAAGGCGGCACCGCGAAAAGACATCAAACCGCCCAGCGTTACCACAAAGGTCGGCACGCCTACAAAAGCCGTCAGTGCGCCCTGGTACATGGACACCAGCACAGCAGCGCCAAACCCGGCCAACGACGCTGCTTGCCAAGACCATCCTGCGGTGTACATCAGCGTTGCCATCAGCACGCCTACAAACCCCATCACGGAACCGACCGACAAATCAATATGCCGTGCCACGATGATGAGCACCATGATGGTGGCCAATATACCCACCACCGCTGTCTGTTGAACCAGGTTGTAAAGGTTTTCAGGCGACAGAAAAATGCCACCCGATAAAATATTGAATACCAAGGCGATGCCGATGAGCACGCACGACATGAGCACCATGCGCCAGTCCACCTGCGCGCGCTTCATTGCTTGTAAACCAGCGTTCATTGAATTTCTCCAAACTACAAACGAAACCGCGGGCATAAAGCCCGCGGCGTTCGCTAAACGAAAGATGCGAATAGCGGTTTAGCTGCAAGCCTTCACAGCAGCGTCTTTCACGCCTTTGCACAGATCTTCTTTCTTCATATGACCCGCTTTGAGTACCACATCGAGGTTGTCACGAGTGACAGGGATGGGCTTGAGGAAGATAGACTTCATGGTCATCTTCTTGGGGCCGCCGGCGAAGTCAACGGTACCAGACACTGCCTTGCCAGCGCCCAGCTCCAAGGCTGCCTTACCCGCTGCAGTGGCCAGGTCTGTGGAATTCTTCCACACAGACACGGTCTGGCTGCCCAGTGCCACGCGGTTCAGCGCAGCAAAGTCGCCATCTTGGCCAGACACTGGCACACCCTTGAGGCCTTTGGCTGTCAAAGCAGCTATGGCGCCGCCGGCCATGCCGTCGTTTTGCGCAACTACAGCGTCAACCTTGTTGCCGTTCTTGGTCAGAATCTGTTCCATGTTTTTTTGGGCATTCTCTGGCTTCCAGCCTGGTGTGAACTCTTCGCCCACGATCTTCACGTCGCCTTTTTTGATGGCATCAGCCAACACTTCAGCCTGGCCTTCACGCAAGAACATGGCATTGGCATCACCTGGGTCGCCCTTGATGATCGCGTAGTTACCTTTTGGCTTGACAGCCAAAATAGCGCGAGCAGTCATACGGCCGACTTCTTTGTTGTCAAAAGTGATGTAAGTCACGCCTGGAGCTTCGAACAAACGGTCATAAGCAATGACCGGGATGTTCAACTGCTTGGCCTTGTTGATGGCTGGCATGATGGCGTCTTTGTCTTTGGCCAAAACGATCAGAACCTTGGCTCCTTTGGCGATCAGGCCGTCGATGTCAGCCAGCTGTTTTTCAGCAGACTCGCCAGCGTCAGACATGATGTACTTGCCGCCGCCTTTTTCGATCTCGCCCTTCATGGCCGCTTCGTCACGCTTCCAGCGCTCTTCCTGGAATGTGTCGTAGCTCACGCCAACAACCAGTTGCGCAAAAGAAGAAGCTGCGCTCAGGCCCATGGCCACGGCAAGCAGAGTGTGTTTCAATTTCATGGTATTTCCGTTCAAGAAACTAAGGGTTATGGGTAAAACTAAGTATCGTTTTAACGATGAACGTATTCTCGTGCAGTAATTGTCGGTTTTCATGCGGAAATACCCTTGTAACCGCCTGGTAACCAGAGAATATCGCTTGGGCAAACCCGGTCAGCGCTTGAGCTTCAATGCCAGTACTTTACTAGCCACGCACTGCCCCTGCGTCTGCCCACCGGTGACGCCCATCCGAAAGTGGATACCCGCGTACAGGCGCGACAGTGCTGCTTCGTCTGCTGCGGTTTTAAAGTTCTTGAATGACCGTGGCCCCCACCCTCGGTCGTTGTGGGTGTTGTCGGTAAACGAGGTGTTGGCACCGAAGTATTTGTCCAGCACGGCAGCGGCAGCGCTTGACTGTACGGAATGTCCCGAAGGGTATTCTGGAAACGGCGGCGTGTTCATCAGCTTGGGCACCCAACTGCTGTCAATCACCAGTTGCACGTAGGTCACGGGTCGCAACACGTTCAGCGTGTATTTGGTGTGCCACGCAGCGATGAAGGCATCTGCCATGGCGATGTTGAGCTGGACATAGGTTTCTGCGGCGCTGGCGAGCGTGGCACTTTTTTGCTTGAGCAAATCCGTGGCGATGAAGGCCCAGTGGCCTGCAGGCGTAGCTGTTTTTCCAGGGTCATCGGCCCAATACAATGCAAACTGCCTCTGCTCTTGTGTGGCCTGGTTGCTGAGCATGTAGACCTCGTTGGCTTGTTTGAAAAAATCGGACGAAGGCTCTTCGGAATACTCGGGCGGCAGCGGCGCTGGGCATACGTCGGGTGCTTTGAGCGCAAACGGGCGTACCTGGCCCCACCAGGGCAGCAAAGGTGCAGCAAATGCGGGTGGCGTGGCGCTCCATTGGCCTGCGCCGCTGGGTGGTACATACTTTTCCTGGTCGCGCCTGCGTGGACCCCAGGCTTCATGGCCGCCGTCGGTGCGCGCCCAGGTCATGATGGCCATGGCCATCAGCTTGCCGAAGGTTTCCGAGCGGTTGGTCATCTCGGTGGTGACTGAAATCGGGTCAAAGTCTTGCGAGAGCTTGAGCGGCAAGCTGCGCTCCAACAAGTCAATGCGGGCTTTGTTCTCGGCACTGGCGTTGCTGAACATCATGCGCGTCATGGTGGCCAACGAAGCATTGGCCACCGTGGGCCAGTGCAAGGGCTCATCGGGCTGCGCCAGGGGAAGTGAGCTGAGCTCATTGAGCTGCCCGCCCAGGCTCTTGTACTGCGGCATACCGGAGACGACCGATTCGTATAACGTGAGGCCTATGTAGCCTAGCGCGCGCGCCGTAACTGGCGGGCTAAAGCCCGGCGTTTGCTGCGCAAGCTGCAACGCCAGCGCAAACCATTCTGTTGCTACGTTTGCGCTGTAGGCCGCGGTGGGTTTGGCGGCGGCAGTGGCCGGGGCCGGGACGCCGCCCTGCGCCTGCAACGCACAGGGTGCCAGCACCACCAACGCACATGCAACCAACTGCTTTGGCAGCCACTTGCGAAAGATATTCAAAGTTGATGTCATGGTGCCTTCCAGGCTGTCAGGCCGCGCTCTTTGTCCATGGTGTAAAAACCATTTGACTGTACGGTTTGCCACTCGCTCCAGCCACTATGTGGCCATTGCACACGTAGCTTGACCTGCTGCGCAGCACCCAGACCGAAATGCATCCAGCCCAGGTGGCCACTGGCATGACCGCCACCCACGGTCAGCTCCTGGCGGATGATGCGGTTAGACGGTGCACCCAGATCAACCTCGACCCATGCGCCAATGGCGTCCCGATTGCCCGCTGGCTGGCTGAGCCGAACTTGCAGCCAGTGGCCCATCACTTCCGGTTTCTCCGCAGTGCCCGAACCGACGTTGCGCCACAACTGCGCCTTGTCCCAACGGTTAACCACCAGCATGTCCAGCATGCCGTCTCCGTTCAAATCTGCCAGCATGCCGCCACGCCCGCGCTTCACGCTGGCAATGCCTGCCTGCTGGCCCGCTTCAAAAAAAGTACCGTCAGTCTTTTGAAGTGCCAAATTGTTGGGGTCTAGCGCCGCAAAATCCGGCATGGTCGATACATTGCCCTTGACGATAAACAGGTCGGCGTAGCCATCATGGTTCACATCAGCAAACTGCGCATGCCAAGCCGTGCTGGGGCGCACATCGCCACCTGCGTAGGGACGGTGAGCGGTAATTCCCCGCTTGTAAGCGACATCCGAGTACGTGGGTTGTTTGGTGGCTGTGTTGCCGTTAGGGTCGAGTTTTTGCAACTTGTTATCGGCCATGCTGGTCAAAAACACCAAGGGGAAACCGTCGCCGTCAAGATCATGGCTGGCAATACCCATGCCCCAGATTTGTAGCGGCTTGAAACCTTCTTCCTCGGTGTACTGCGTAGCTGCCTGGCCGGGCGGCAGCTTCCACAATTGTTCTTGCCCGCCCTTGTAATACTCGCGGTCATTACTGACCCGCAAGCTGGCTTGGCCGCTGCGGTTCCAGTCGGAAAATAGCATCGACAACGCGCAGTGGCCAGGCAGCAACTTCACGGGAGGCGCATAGCCTTTGCCCCCCGTGGCCGGGCGCAGCAGTAAGCTTGGCGTGCAAGTGCCCCACGGAAACTCCGGCTTGGTGCGGTCTACGTAGGTGCCGATGGCCAGCGTGGGCCAAGTCTGGCCACGCTCCCAGGTCGCAGAAAACGCAGTGTGCCAGCCGTTGCTGGACTGCAGCTTCCACTGGCTGTTGGCACGCTCAAACTTGCAGGCGCCCAAGCCGCGAAACACCTGCACCTCGCCCACACGCAACACGACCAAATCCGTGATGCCGTCGCCGTCAATGTCCAGCGGGTACGCGCCAATGGCATTGGTCAGCTCCAGGCCAGAGCGCTCTTCCTGCAGCTTGATCGGGCCGCCGCGCGTGCTGCGATTGCGATAAAACTTGGCTTTGTTGACGCCTGCAGTGACGTACACCTCCGGCAGGCCGTCGCCATCGCAGTCAAAGGTGGCGACACCACCGCCCACCAAGAACTCATCTTCGCCCTCAAACCGGCTTTGAAAGCCCGATGAATCCGTTTCCTCCACAAAGCGCGGAATGGCAGGAACAGGCGTATCTTGCGCCTGCAGGGCAGGCGCCAAACAAAGAGCTAATAGAACGACAAAGGAGAGCAGGGGTTTCATGGATCAATGGGTGCCGTAAGTTCGAGCAGCAAAACCAATAATGCGGTTTGGAGTAGCTCAAGCAACTATCAGGTACAAAAAAGCCCGCGTCAAGCGGGCTTGTAGGGTTGTGGTCAAGACAATTATTTGATACCAGCGGCTGCACGCAAGGCCGCAGCCTTGTCGGTACGCTCCCACGTAAACTCGGGCTCTTCACGACCAAAGTGGCCATAGGCGGCAGTTTTTTGGTAGATGGGGCGCAGCAAATCGAGCATCATGATGATGCCTTTGGGGCGCAGGTCAAAGTGCTCGTTGACCAAGGCAGAAATTTTCTCGTCGCTAATCACGCCCGTGCCTTCGGTGTACACCGTCACGTTCATCGGCTTGGCCACGCCAATCGCGTACGCCACCTGAATCTGGCATTGTGTTGCCAGGCCAGCAGCCACAATGTTTTTGGCTACATAGCGGGCTGCATAGGCGGCAGAGCGGTCAACCTTGGAAGGGTCTTTGCCGCTGAATGCGCCACCACCGTGAGGGCAAGCACCGCCGTAGGTGTCCACAATAATCTTGCGGCCAGTCAAGCCGCAATCGCCCTGGGGGCCGCCAATAACGAAACGGCCAGTGGGGTTGATCAAATACCGCGTATCTTTGGTGATCATCTCTTTGGGCAGCACCGGCTTGATGATCTCTTCAATGACTGCGTCGATAAAGCTTTGCTTCATCTTGGTCGATGTTTCAGACTGGTCAGGGTCATGCTGGCTGGACAGCACGACGGTGTCGATGCTGTGCGGCTTGCCGTCTACGTAACGCATGGTCACTTGGCTCTTGGCATCTGGGCGCAAGAAAGGCAGGCGACCATCTTTGCGCAACTGGGCCTGGCGCTCAACCAGGCGGTGTGCGTAGTGGATGGGCGCTGGCATCAGCTCGGGCGTTTCGTTACACGCGTAGCCAAACATCAGGCCCTGGTCGCCAGCGCCAATGTTCAGGTGGTCGTCAGACGCATGGTCTACGCCCTGGGCGATGTCGTTGGACTGCTTGTCATAGCACACCATGACCGCGCAGCCTTTGTAGTCGATGCCGTATTCGGTGTTGTCGTAGCCAATACGCTTGATGGTGTCGCGGGCGACCTGGATGTAGTCCACATGGGCATTGGTGGTGATTTCACCAGCCAGTACGACTAAACCCGTGTTGCACAGGGTTTCGGCGGCTACACGTGAGCGTGGGTCTTGCGCAAAAATCGCGTCAAGAATTGCATCCGAGACTTGATCCGCCACTTTGTCGGGGTGGCCTTCAGAGACAGATTCAGAGGTAAATAGAAAATCGTTCGCCATTTAGATAAACTCCATAAAGTGATAAATCGCGTTGCTGCGACTTTTAAACAGGTGTTTTGGAGTCTTGGCGAACGCTTTAGCAGTATTTTTTTACATCGCCCCGCAAGTAGTTCTGTAACTCGGCGATATCTACATTCTAACAAAATTGACGAAGTTACTTTTTCAACTGTTTGCGCGCATTCCCCTGGCTGTATTACATGTGCTTGGTGCTGCACTGGGTTGGCTGGTGTATGGGCTTTCTGGGGTGTACCGTGCGCGTTTTAAAGCCAATGTGGTGCAAGCTGGCTACAGCTTCGCACAGGTTGGCGCGGCTGCCGCGCAGGCAGGAAAAATGACAGCTGAGTTACCGCGCCTGTGGCTGGGCGCGCCTGTGCCAATGAGCTTTGAGGGTGCCGAGCTGGTCGAAACCGCACATGCCGCTGGCAAAGGCCTGCTTTTGCTGACACCCCATTTGGGCTGCTTTGAAGTGGCGGCCCAGGCCTACGCCCAGCGTTATACGCCGCAAGGCAAATCCATCACTGTGCTTTTTCGTCCGCCGCGCAAGGCCTGGCTGGACGCCGTGGTGAGCAAGTCGCGTGACAGGCCGGGGCTGCGCGCGGTGCCAACTAGCTTGGCTGGTGTAAAAGCCATGCTCAAGGCGCTGAAAAGTGGCCAAACGGTAGGCCTGCTGCCCGATCAGGTGCCGCCGGATGGGCTGGGCGTTTGGGCACCGTTTTTTGGCCGCGACGCTTACACCATGACTTTGCCTGTCCGCCTGGTGCAGCAGACCGGCGCTACGGTGCTGCTGACCTGGGGTGAGCGCTTGCCAAACGCACAGGGCTATCGCGTGCATTACCTCCCGTTCACAGAAAAACTCAGTGCAGATTTGCCAACCGCAGCAGCGCAGATCAACAAGGCCATGGAGCAGCTGATTGCAAAGTGCCCCCAGCAGTATTTGTGGGGTTATGCACGCTACAAACAGCCACGTGCAGACACCATGCCATCGTCATCTATGCAGGAGTCGCATTGATGGGGGCCATTTTTTCCAGGCTGGGGATCGTCTTTATGCGCTTGATGGCGCTGCTGCCCCTGCCTGCGGTGCGCGGCATCGGTTGGTTGCTGGGCTGGGCTTTGTACCTGCTGGTGCGACCCCGCCGCAAGGTGGTACACACCAACTTGGCGCTATGCTTTTCGGAGCTGTCTGCGCATAGCCGACGCTGGATAGCGGTCGATATCTTCATTAAATTCGCGCAATCCTGGCTCGACAGAGGCTGGCTGTGGCACGCAACTGAAAGCACATTGAGGCAAAGGGTGCAAATCACGGGTGATGTGGACAGCTTGAACAGCACAGCGCCCACGGTGCTTTTTGCACCGCACTTTATGGGACTGGACGCGGGGGGCATGGCCCTGGGTTTGTATATGACCCGTTCGTTGACCTCGATCTACACAGACCAGACCAATAAAGTCGTAGACGAATGGATTTTGAAAGGCCGCATGCGCTTTAACAATGTGCGCCTGTTTGGCCGTGCCGATGGCGTGCGCGACATCGCGGCCGCCCTGAAAGCAGGCAAACCTTTGTATTTGCTGCCTGACATGGATTTTGGCGAAAAGGAT
Source organism: Polaromonas sp. (assembly GCA_043774625.1). Classification (GTDB taxonomy): domain Bacteria; phylum Pseudomonadota; class Gammaproteobacteria; order Burkholderiales; family Burkholderiaceae_C; genus JAAFIP01. The sequence continues at coordinate 65,864 of JAYVTG010000096.1, forward strand.
TCTTTGTTTGTGCCGTTTTTTGGCATACCTACCGCGACGGTGCCCTCCTTGTCCCGCTTTGCGCGTCTGGGCGGTGCGCAGGTGATCAGCATGGTGTCACGCATGACACCGCAAGGTTATGTGGTGGAGGTGTCCAAACCCTGGCAGGGTTTTCCCAGTGGTGATCTGGCAGCTGACACAGCGCGCATGAACGCTGAGCTGGAAACCTTGATTCGCACCATGCCTGCGCAATATTACTGGGTGCACAAGCGGTTTAAGACGCGCCCGCCGGGAGCGGCGGATGTTTATCAATAGGGTTCACGTGCCCTATCCGCAGCTTTCTGCGGTTTTTTGCAGCGCACCCTACAGACTCCAAAACCAACCAGGTATGCCAGCTCGCTAAAGTGCAGGGAGAGAAATTACTGATCAAAACTGCTGAACGCCAGCGTGGAATATGCGCAAGCAGCTATTTAATTTATAGCAAATGCATTTCAACTGCGAGTTTTCAAACAGTCGCCAGTCGCACCCGATGCCGCGCAATCTGCACCCGCACCTGCGCAGGCGCTGTGCCGCCCAGCGTGTTGCGCGCATTGAGCGAGCCGCGCAAGCTCAGCACCTCGTACACGTCTTTTTCAATCTTCGGGTTGAACTGCTGCAATACCGCCAGGGGCAGTTCCGACAAATCAACCGTGTGTGCAATCGCCGCCTTGACGGCATGGGCTACCGCCTCGTGCGCATCGCGGAAAGGCAGGCCCTTTTTCACCATGTAATCCGCCAAATCCGTCGCTGTGGCGTAACCCTTGAGTGCGGCGCGCTCCATAGCCTCAGGTTTAACCATAATGCCACCCACCATCTCGCAAAAAATGCGCAGCGTGTCTTTTAGGGTGTCTACGGAGTCGAACAGTGGTTCCTTGTCTTCCTGGTTGTCTTTGTTGTAGGCCAGCGGCTGGCCTTTCATCAGAGTGATCAGGCCCATCAGGTGGCCAACCACGCGGCCGGTTTTGCCGCGTGCCAGCTCGGGTACGTCGGGGTTTTTCTTCTGCGGCATGATGGACGAGCCGGTGCAAAAGCGGTCGGCAATGTCGATGAAGCCGAAGCTCTGGCTCATCCACAGCACCAGCTCCTCGCTCAGGCGGCTGATGTGAATCATGGCAATC
>JAYVTG010000097.1:0-148308 GCA_043774625.1 Polaromonas sp.
ACGCGGCTGGGCACCAGGTAGTCGCGCGCGCCTTCGGGCGTGCTCTTGGTCAGCATGGGTGTTTCAATGTCCACAAATCCATGTGCATCCAGATAGTTGCGCACCGTCATGGCCACCTTGTAGCGCAGCATGAGGTTGTTTTGCATGTAGGGACGGCGCAGGTCGAGCACGCGGTGCGTGAGGCGTGTGGTCTCGCTCAGGTTATCGTCATCCAACTGAAACGGTGGGGTGATGGAGGGGTTAAGCACGGTCAACTCGTGGCACAAAATTTCGATCTTGCCGCTCTTCAAACTGTCGTTCGTGGTGCCCGTGGGGCGTGCGCGCACCAAACCTTTGATCTGGATGCAAAACTCGTTGCGTAAACCCTCTGCGGTTTTAAACATCTCTGCACGGTCTGGGTCGCACACCACCTGCACGTAGCCTTCGCGGTCGCGCAGGTCTACAAAAATCACACCACCATGGTCGCGGCGGCGGTTCACCCAGCCGCACAAAGACACGGTTTGGCCCAGATGAGCTTCGTTAACGAGGCCACAGTAGGTGGTGCGCATCAGGGAAAGGTTTTGAGTTGTAGCAGACATATTCAGACTTCCAGACCACAGCGGGTCGATTAAAAAATTATCAGTGGGCTGCTTTGGTAGCCAGCGACTGCGCATTGGGTACGACGACGCCCATGGACACAATGTACTTGAGCGCTTCGTCCACGCTCATGGCCAGTTCGATACACTCGGTTTTTTTCAGCATCACAAAGTAGCCGCCAGTAGGGTTGGGCGTTGTGGGTACGTAAACGCTCAGGTAGTCTCCGTGCAAATGGTTTACCACGTCACCTCCCGGTGTACCAGTCACAAACGCAATGGTCCACACATCTGGCCGTGGCCATTGCACCAGCACCGCTTTGCGAAAAGCATTACCAGAGTCTGAAAACAAGGTGTCAGACACCTGCTTGACGCTGGAATATATGGAGCGCACGACGGGGATGCGGTTGAGCAAAGCGTCCCACCAGGAGACCAGTTTTCTGCCAAAAAAGTTGCTGGCAATACCCCCAACCAGCAGCAAAATGGCAAAAGCCAAAATCACGCCAAAACCCGGGATATGAAAACCAATGAGCACGTCCGGGCGCCATTGGCTTGGCAAGATCAGCAAGGTTTTGTCCAGGCTGGACAAAATCCACTCCAGCACCCAGACCGTGATGCCCAGTGGCACGATGACCAGTAAACCCGCCAACAGCCATTTACGGATAGATTTCACCATGATTTTAGCCATTTGCCAGCGTGGATACTGCGGGAGCAGCTACGGATTTAGTAGCAGATGGCGCTGGGGTGGCACTGGGCGTAGGTGCGGTAGTGGTGGGAGCTGAAGGCGTAGCCGAACCAGCGTCGGTCGCAGGAGCGGCAGGTGCACTCGCATCGGTTTTAGCCGCTTCGTCAGCAGGCGCTGCCACAGTGTTACCACCGCGAAAATCAGTCACATACCAGCCAGAGCCCTTAAGCTGGAAGCCGGCGGCGGTAAGCTGTTTGCTAAAGGTAGCTGCTGCGCACTGGGGGCACACGGTCAAGGGGTCATCAGACATTTTCTGCAAAATGTCCTTGGCGTGGCCGCAGGAAGCGCAGCGGTAAGCGTAGATAGGCATGAGTCGATGGACGCTGGTTATGGGTTAACCCTCAATTATATGCGGCCACCTCTAAAAAACTGCCCGTCGCCTTGTGCTGGACGGCGCACCTACCCTACAATAAAACTCTGAAAATTGCCTTGAGCGTCATCAAGTTGTCGTTTTAACCCTTCGCCATTGATTAACCCACACGTTAACCCCTATGAAAAAATATCTTTTGGTTTTAGCCGTTTCTGTCCTGGGCCTGGCAGCTTGCAGCAAAACCGAGCCGCCGGCTGCTGCACCCGCTGCAACCCCTGTTGCCGCAGCTCCAGCCGCTCCAGCCGCAGAAGAAAAAGTGCTCAATATCTACAACTGGCCCGACTACATCGCCAAAGACATGGTGGCCAATTTCGAAAAAGAAACCGGTATCAAGGTCAATTACCAAACCTTTGAAAACAACGAAGCCCTGAACGCCAAGCTGGTCGCTGGCAATTCAGGCTACGACATCGTCGTGCCCGGTGCCGTGTTTGCCAAAGGCCAGATCGAAGCCGGCCTGTTGCAAAAACTAGACAAAAGCAAGATACCCAATGTGAGCAACCTAGACCCTGAAATCATGGCCAAGTTAACCACCGTTGACCCTGGCAACGCCCACCTCGTGCCTTGGGCCTGGAGCTTTACAACGGTCGGCATCAACAAAGCCAAGGTAGCCAAAGCTCTGGGCAAAACCCCCATGCCCGAGAACGCATGGGACTTGGTGTTTAACCCCATCTACACCGCCAAGCTCAAGTCTTGCGGCATTGCTTACCTGGACTCGCCCACCGAAGTGCTACCACCAGCCATGCATTACCTGGGCAAAAACGCCTATTCCAACGAGGTGGCAGACCACGAAGCAGCGGGTGCCATGCTGGCCAAAGTGCGCAAAGACATCCGCCTTTTCTCCAGCACCATGATCGACGATCTGGCAGGCGGCAAAGCATGCGTGGTGCTGGGCTGGGCGGGCGACATCAATATCGCCAAAAATCGCGCTATTGAGAACAAGAGCGGTGAAGAAATAGAAGCCCTGCTGCCCAAAAATGGCGGCCTGATTTTCTTTGACAACCTGGCCGTAACAAAAGATGCCAAGCACCCCAACAATGCTTTGACCTTCATCAACTACTTCTTGCAGCCTGAAGTCTGTGCCGCACTGACCAGCGAACTGAGCTACCCCACAGCCAACAAGGCCAGCGTAGCCAAGGTCAGCCCCGAAATGGCACAAAACAAGACGGTTTTCCTTGAGCCTGCCGCCTTGGCCACCATGGTGCCACCGTCCAGCTTCAGCAACGCAGCGCGTGAGTCGCTCAGCTCTGTGTTTACATTGTTCAAAAAAGGCAGCTAAGCCTTGCTACTCGCCTAGAGTTTTACGTCCCCACCCAAGCTGTGCACACCCAAGTGTTCACAGCTTTTTCTTTTTGACAGCGAGGGTTTACGCATGACTTCCAACTTGGCAGATAGCGACGCCTTTTTGCGGATCGACGGCCTCACCAAGCGCTTTGATGGCGCGCTGGCCGTAGACGATGTGTCGCTGGACATTCCCAAAGGCGAGATATTTGCGCTTTTGGGCAGCTCAGGCTGTGGCAAGTCCACCCTGCTGCGCATGCTGGCAGGCTTTGAGCAACCCAGCGCGGGGCACATTTATCTGGATGGTCGTGACATTGCCACGTTTGCGCCGTACGAGCGGCCCATCAACATGATGTTCCAGTCCTACGCGCTGTTCCCGCATTTAAACGTATGGGACAACATCGCATTTGGCCTGCGGCGCATGGGCATGCCAAAAGACCAGATTGCAGCGCGGGTAGATGAAATGCTGGACCTGGTGCAACTGGAAAGCTTTAGCCTGCGCAAACCGCACCAGTTGTCTGGTGGGCAACAACAGCGCGTTGCTTTGGCGCGCAGCCTGGCCCGCAAGCCTGAGCTTCTGTTGCTGGACGAACCTCTGGGCGCGTTGGACAAAAAACTGCGTGAGCAAACCCAGTTTGAACTGGTCAACATCATTGAGTCTGTGGGCGTAACTTGCGTCATGGTCACGCATGATCAGGACGAAGCCATGACCATGGCTTCGCGCATTGCCATCATGAGCCATGGGCGTATTTTGCAAATGGGCACACCTAAAGAAGTGTACGAAACTCCCAACTGCCGCTTTGTGGCAGATTTTATTGGTGACGTGAACCTGCTCGATGGGGTGCTTTCCCAAGACAAGATAGACCATTGCCAAATCACAACGCCGCAAGTCGTGGTGCAAGTGGGCCACGGCATTACCGGCAGCCTGGGCATGCACATGTCAGTGGCTATTCGGCCTGAAAAAATGCATATCGCCCTGACTTCACCCGAGCAAACGCACAACGTGGTGCAAGGTGTTGTGAAAGAAATTGCCTACCTGGGCAGCTACAGCACCTATGAAGTCGCCTTGGCAGACAACACCAAGCTCAAAATCACACAGGCCAACACCAGCCGGTATGCAGATGAGCCCATCGTCTGGGGTAGCCCGGTTTTTTGCTGGTGGAATGAATCCGCGTCGGTCGTTTTGACATCATGAGCCCACGTTTCGCCCTGCGCAGCCGTTCGTCCCTGGGGCGACGGGCTGTGCTGGGCGTTCCCTTTGTGTGGTTGCTAGTGTTTTTTGCGTTGCCATTTTTGATCTTGCTGCGCATCAGCCTGACCGACATGGGCGAAGGGTTGGACCCGTTTGCGCAGATGCTTTTTAATGACCAAGGCAAATGGAAGCTGGTGCTCAAGGTAGAAAACTATGTGTCCATATTCCGTGACTCCAGCGGGCGTTGGGGCTCCACCATTTACACCGGCGCGTATTGGCTGTCGCTGAAATACGCCTTTGTTACCACGGTGCTGTGCCTGCTGTTGGGTTACCCGTTTGCCTACTTTATCGCCCGCGCCAATCCATCGCGCCGTATTATTTATTTGATGATGCTGATGCTGCCGTTTTGGACATCGTTCCTGCTGCGCGTGTACGCATGGAAGGGCATTCTGGCTGACCAGGGTGTTATCAACAGCGTCATGGTCTGGGTCGGTTTGATCGACGAACCCCTGCAAATGCTCTATACCAATGTGTCCATGCTGGTGGGCATGACCTATGTGTATCTGCCCTTTATGGTGCTGCCGCTGTATGCCAATCTGGTCAAAATGGATAACCGGCTGCTTGAGGCGGCCTACGACCTGGGAGCCAGCCCCTGGAAGGCATTTTGGCTGATCACAGTGCCATTGAGCCGCGCGGGCATTGTGGCGGGTAGCATGCTGGTATTTATTCCCTGCGTGGGTGAGTTTGTGATTCCGTCTTTGCTGGGTGGTGCAGAAAACATCATGATTGGCCGCGTGGTATGGGACGAAATGTTCAGCAGTAACAACTGGCCGCGCGCTGCTGCGCTGGCCATTTTGATGATTGTTCTGGTGATTGCTCCACTGATGTGGTACCAGCACCGCCTTGCCCGATCCAGCAGTGTGGAGGCAACCTGATATGCGTACTTTGCAACGCTTGCTGCGCACCTATATTGGTAGCTGGTGGTTGGCCGTCATCTATCTTTTTTTGTATGCGCCCCTTTTATTTTTGGTCATTTTTTCTTTTAACAGCACCCGTCAAGACAGCGTGTTTACCGGATTTTCGCTGCGCTGGTATTCAGCCCTGGCCAGTGACACGCGCCTGGTAGAGGGGTTTTTTCTCTCGCTCAGAGTAGCCTTGGTCAGCGCCACGGCGGCCACGGTGTTGGCCACCCTGGCGGCTTATGCCCTGGTGCGTATGGGCCGCTTCTTGGGGCGCAACTTTTTCTCTGGCATGGTCAATGCACCCCTGGTCATGCCCGAAGTCATCATCGGCATGTCCTTGCTGCTGCTTATGGTGGGTATTGAACGGCAAATTGGCTGGCCTCCGCGCGGCGCATTCACCATCGTCATAGGCCATATTTTGCTGGGTATGGCCTACGCTACGGTAGTGCTACAGTCGCGCCTGTCAGAGATGGACCGCTCACTCGAAGAAGCCGCGATGGACTTGGGGTGCAGGCCCAGCCAGGTTTTCTTTTTGGTCACCCTGCCCAATATCATTCCCGCCCTGGTAGCGGCGTGGCTATTGACTTTTACCCTGTCATTTGACGATGTGGTGGTTTCTGAATTTTTGTCCGGCCCCGGCGTCACTACCTTGCCACAAGTGATATTTAGCTACGCCAGGCGCGGTGTGAATCCGTCGATTTACGCAGCTGCTACCTTGCTGATGGTTTTTGTCACCATAGCTGTTGTGGCTTATACGATCTACTCAGCGCGCCAACAAAGAAAGCTGGCTAAGCGGCCTTGATACGTTTCAGTGTTTTGGCCGGTCGCCTCCAGGCGCAGGACTCACCACACACGGACTCTGATGATGATTTGAATCAGGATCAAACCCAGCGCAAAACCAATACCGCCGTAAATGATTTTTTGCAGCAGGTTATTGGTGCGCTTTTGTTCTGCCAATAATTCCAGCAATGCCTTGTCATGCCCACCCTTTTGTTGCTGCAAATAGTCGTGCATGAGGCGCGGCAGTTCAGGAATAAGTTTGGCGTAACGCGGTGCCTGGGCTTTGAGTTGTTCGATCAGCTTTTGCGGGCCAATTTGCTCCAGCATCCATTTCTCTAAAAACGGTTTGGCGGTGTGCCACAGATCCAGGTCAGGGTCTAAATCGCGGCCCAGGCCCTCGATATTGAGCAGGGTTTTTTGCAACAACACCAGTTGCGGCTGAATTTCCACTTGGAAGCGGCGCGAAGTTTGAAACAAGCGCATCAGCACCATGCCCAGTGAAATTTCTTTCAAGGGCCGGTCAAAATACGGTTCGCAGCAAGCGCGTATGGCAGCTTCCAGTTCGTCCACACGGGTAGCAGCGGGCACCCAGCCAGACTCGATGTGCAGCTCAGCCACGCGCTTGTAGTCGCGCCTGAAAAACGCGGCAAAATTTTGCGCCAAGTATTCTTTGTCTACCTCGGTCAACGTGCCAACAATACCAAAATCCAGTGAAATATAGCGGCCAAAAGTCTTCGCATCCAGGCTGACCTGGATATTGCCGGGGTGCATGTCGGCGTGGAAAAACCCGTCACGAAACACCTGGGTAAAAAACAGGTTTACACCATCGCTGGCAAGTCGCTTCAAGTCCACGCCTGCAGCGCGCAGTTTGTCGGTCTGGCTGATGGGCACGCCGATCATGCGCTGCATCACAATCACCTCGGGGTGGCAAAAGTCCCAATACATCTCGGGGATCAGTACCAGGTTTAACCCCGCCATATTGCGGCGCAGTTGGGCGGCGTTGGCGGCCTCGCGCACCAGGTCCAGCTCGTCGTGCAGGTACTTTTCAAACTCTGCCACTACCTCGCGTGGTTTCAGGCGTTTGCCATCTGCGCTTAAGGCCTCCACCCAGCCCGCCATCATGCGCATCAGGCTCAGGTCTTTGTCTATCACCGTGAGCATGCCAGGGCGCACCACTTTCACGGCTACGTCGCGTGGCAGGCCGGTTTTGTCCAGCATGGTGGCAAAGTGCACCTGCGCTACCGATGCGCTGGCAATGGGGATTTGGTCAAAACTGGTGAAAATGCTGCTGACTTTTTTGCCAAAAGCACGCTCGATAGTGGCGACCGCCACCTCGCTGGGGAAAGGCGGCACGCGGTCTTGCAGCAAGGCCAGCTCGTCGGCAATGTCGATGGGCATCAGATCTCGCCGGGTAGACATCACCTGGCCAAATTTGACAAAAATCGGCCCCAGGCGCTCCAGCGCCTCACGCAGGCGCTGGCCGCGCGGGGCACTCAGATTGCGCCCCACCGAAACGATGCGCGCAATGCTGAGCAGCCAGGGTTTTTGAAAGCTGGTCAGCACCAGCTCGTCCAGGCCGTAGCGCAGAACGATAAAGACAATAAACCCGCCGCGCCAGATGCGTTGAAAAATTCCCATGGGCGCTTAGACCTTCGGCCCGTTGGAGGCCACAGCGGCCCCTTGGGCAGCTTGGCTGGCGGGTGTTGCCATTGCGGGTGCTATAGGTGCATCAGGAACAAACTTTTTCAGCGTAACTGCAGCCTGGCGCAACGCGTTCATCAGCCCATGCGCCGGGGCATCGCCCAAAATACGGCTTAAGTCTTCTTCAGCGTCCCAGCGCACATGGTCTACCAGCCAGTTCACCTCGGCTGCCAGCTGAATGTCGCCTTCAATCCGCAGGTCAGGCTTGGCACCGCGCAACACGGTTTGCGCCAGGTTCAAGGGGTTGGTGTCCAGCACGGTTACGGCCAGGTCGGCCTTGGCGTCTGGCGGTGCCAGGTCGAGCAAACCCGCTGGAGTTGCTATTAACTTCATAGCTATTGGCGCATATTCCATGCTGACAACACGACCTTTTTGCCGTAAAAGCCGGTCCATGGCTTCGGGTTCTTGTTGCAACACATGGTTTAGCATCAGTACGATGCGTTGCTGAATTTCGGCCACCAGCCAGGGGGGCGGTTGCATCCAGGACGGCAAGTCCATGGGGCCGGTAGGGAGTTTGAAGGGGAATGGGAAGGAAGGCGTGGTGTTCATACTTGTGTGCATTATCGGAGGTAAATGCCAGTTAGCCGAAGCTAGGCCTTTTGAACGCCACCAAGGCCCCCAGGCGGCGCAATGCTGGCAACAATCCAACCACCTTACGCTATAAATTTAGTAGCTGCTTGCGCATATTCCACGCTGGCTACTGGCTGTTTTTACATAAAAATGCCATTCAAACACCGACCCATGGCGCTAAAAACTAATGGAAATCCCCCTAGTCGCAAATATGTCACGGCGTTTTAATCCCATTGACACAATTCATACTTACAGTCGATTGACCTTTTACCTCTATTTTCTTTATCTTTCGGAGCCTTTCTATGAAATACCACCCTACCAAGCTGGCACGCGCGCTCGCAGCAACATTGACCGCCGCTGCGGCCATGTCAGTGCCCACTATCGCGCTAGCGCAGGCCGAGATTCAATGGTGGCATTCCATGACTGCCGTTAACGGCGAATGGGTCAACGACTTGGCGAAAAACTTCAACGAAAAGCAGAAGGATTACAAAATTGTGCCCACCTTCAAAGGCACGTATGACGAATCCATGACTGCCGCCGTCGCCGCCTTTCGCGGTGGCAATGCGCCGCATATTTTGCAGGTGTTTGAAGTGGGCACCGCCACCATGATGGCCAGCAAGGGCGCCATCGTCCCCGTGGGCCAGATGATGAAAGACGCGGGCTTCAAGTTTGACAGCAGCGCCTACATCCCCGCTGTGGCCGGTTACTACACCGCGCCCAATGGCCAGATGCTGAGCTTTCCGTTCAACAGCTCCACAACGGTGTTTTACATCAACAAAGACGCGTTCAAGGCTGCGGGGCTGGACACCAGCAAGCCGCCTACCACCTGGCCTGAAGTTGCTTTGGCAGCGGCCAAATTGAAGGCCAGTGGCCACAAATGCCCGTTTACCACCGCCTGGCAGGGCTGGACGCAGCTAGAAAGCTTCTCTACCTGGCACAACACCGAACTGGCCACCAAAAGCAATGGCCTCAAAGGTACAGATGCACGCATGGTCGTCAATTCACCCCTGCACGTGCGCCACATTGAAAATCTGGGAAACATGCACAAGCAGGGCCTGTTTGTGTACAAGGGCCGCGCCAACGTGCCAGAGGCCAGCTTTGTATCGGGTGAATGCGCGATGATCACCACATCCTCTGGTTTTTACGGCAACGTCGCCAAGAACGCCAAATTTGGTTACAGCCTGGCTACCCTGCCCTATTACCCAGACGTACCCGGCGCACCGCAAAACACCGTGATTGGCGGCGCTAGCCTGTGGGTCATGTCGGGTAAAAAAGCGCCTGAATACAAAGGCGTTGCGGCGTTTTTTGACTATTTGTCCAGCCCCGAAGTGCAGTCTGCCAGTCACAAGCGCACGGGCTATTTGCCCATTACCACGGCCGCTTTCAAGCTGACCGAGCAGTCGGGCTTTTACCAGCAAAACCCTGGCACCGACACTGCTGTCAACCAGATGATTCGCAAAACCACCGACAAATCGCGCGGCATTCGCCTGGGTAACTATGTGCAGATTCGCGCGGTAGAAGACGAGGAATTAGAACAAGTCTGGTCTGGCAAAAAGTCTGCCCAAGAAGCACTGGACTCAGTCGTTAAACGCGGCAATGAGTTGCTGGAGCGGTTTGAAAAAGCGAATAAGTCCTAAAGAACTTATTCGCTTGTAGCTGTCATGACGACACCCCGCCCAACCCTCCCTGCCAAGCGGGAAGGGTTTTTTGCTTACCACCATGGCAGCTGAAAAACGCGTCGTCTTCCGCTCTGGCTGGCTGCCATGGCTACTGATTGCGCCACAGCTGGTGGTGGTGACGGTGTTTTTCTTCTGGCCTGCAGGCCAGGCCTTGCTGCAATCGTTTCAGCAGTCGGACGCGTTTGGTACGTCGGTGCAATGGGTAGGGCTGGAGAATTTCTCTAACCTGTGGAAAGATGAAAGTTATCTGGCATCGTTCAGCACCACAGCGGTTTTTTCTTCACTGGTGGCAGGCTTGGGCATAGGCATCGCACTGGTGTTGGCCGTGTTTGCAGACCGGGTGGTCAAAGGCTCTTTGTTTTACCGCACCTTGCTGATTTGGCCCTATGCCGTGGCACCTGCTGTGGCCGGCGTGATCTGGTTATTTTTGTTTTCTCCCAGCATTGGTGTGCTGCCTTATGCGTTGCGCAAAGTGGGTTTTGAATGGGATTCGCTGCTCAACAGCAACCACGCCATGGCGCTGATAGTGATGGCCGCTGTGTGGAAGCAAATTTCGTATAACTTCTTGTTTTTTTTGGCGGGCTTACAAAGCATTCCCAAATCGCTGATCGAAGCGGCCGCTATCGACGGCGCGCGGCCCTGGCGCAGGTTTTGGACGATTCAATTTCCCTTGCTGTCGCCGACCACATTTTTCTTGCTCGTCATCAACGTGGTGTACGCGTTTTTTGACACCTTTGGCATTGTGGACGCGGCTACCAAGGGCGGGCCTGGCAAAGACACCGCCATTCTAGTTTACAAGGTGTATTTTGATGGCTTCAAGGCGCTGGACTTGGGCGGCTCGGCAGCGCAGTCGGTGGTGTTGATGGCGATCGTAATTGCCCTGACGATTGTGCAGTTTCGCTTTGTAGAAAAGAAGGTGAACTACTGATGAAAGTTATCCATCATGGTTGAGCGGCGCACGTCGCTGGGCATTTTGGCCCACGTCATTTTGTTGCTGGGTGTGCTGGTGGTGGCCTTTCCGGTGTACATCACCTTCATTGCTTCTACCCACACGATGGAAGAAGTCGTTCAAGTGCCCATGCCTTTGCTGCCGGGCAATCAGTTTGTGGAGAACTACCGCATTGCCCTGTTTGGCGGGCGTACGGGCACTGGTACCCATGCGTCGGTGGGCGGCATGATGATGGTCAGCTTTATCATGGCCATGGTCATTGCAATCGGCAAGATTGCCATCTCGCTCATCTCGGCGTTTGCCATCGTCTATTTTCGCTTTCCGTTGCGCATGTTCTTTTTCTGGATGGTGTTTATCACCCTCATGCTGCCGGTAGAAGTGCGCATTGGCCCCACCTATAAAGTAGTGGCCGATTTAGGCATGCTCAACACCTATGCGGGCCTCACGGTGCCACTGATTGCGTCGGCCACCGCCACTTTTTTATTCCGCCAGTTTTTCTTGACTGTGCCCGATGAGTTGACCGAAGCCTCACGCATGGACGGCGCCAGCCCCATGCGCTTTTTTATCGATGTGCTGCTGCCGCTGTCTGCCACCAGCATGGCGGCGCTGTTTGTCATTCAGTTTATCTACGGCTGGAACCAGTACCTGTGGCCTTTGCTCGTCACCACGGAGGAAAGCATGTACCCCGTGGTGATCGGCATCAAACAAATGATCTCGGGCGGAGACGCGCAAACCGAATGGAACATCGTCATGGCCACCGCCATCCTCGCCATGCTGCCCCCTGCTTTGGTGGTGATGCTGATGCAGAAATGGTTTGTCAAGGGGCTTGTGGATACTGAGAAATAGTTTAGGAATTGTTTAAGAATTTTTTGAACGCGAAAGACGCGAAAGTTGCGCGAAAGTCGCTAAAAAAAACAAAGAAATATGAAAATAAGAAAGTAAATTAATGATTGTGTAAGTAACTACATCACAAATTATTCTTATTTTTCCATGCGTGAATTGCATACAACTAACACCAACAACGGATTGCATTTTTCATTTTTTTGAATTTTTTTAGCTACTTTCGCGCAACTTTCGCGTCTTTCGCGTTCAAGGTTCCCATGGCATCCATCACACTACACAACGTCATCAAACGCTACGGCATAGGCCCCAAAGCTAACCAGGTCATCCATGGCGTGAATGCCGAGATCAAGGACGGAGAATTCGTCGTCATCGTCGGCCCATCGGGCTGTGGCAAATCTACATTGCTGCGCATGGTGGCAGGGTTGGAAGAGGTGAGCGGCGGCACCATCAGCATTGGTGGCAAGGTGGTCAACGATATGGAACCGGCCGACCGCGATATTGCGATGGTGTTTCAAAACTACGCGCTGTATCCGCATATGAGCGTGTTTGCCAACATGGCCTACGGCCTGAAAATTGCCAAAGTACCCGAGGCAGACATTAAAACCCGCGTTGACAAAGCCGCCAAGATGCTGGAACTGAGCCATTTACTCGAACGCAAGCCGCGCGAACTGTCTGGCGGGCAACGCCAGCGCGTGGCCATGGGCCGCGCCATCGTGCGCCAGCCACAGGTGTTTTTGTTTGACGAGCCCTTGAGTAACCTGGACGCCAAGCTACGCGCCAGCACGCGTCTGCAAATTCAAAACCTACACCGCGAACTGGGCATTACCAGCCTGTTTGTCACGCACGACCAGGTAGAAGCCATGACGCTGGCGCAGCGCATGATGGTACTGAACGGTGGCCACGTGGAGCAAATGGGCACCCCCGAAGACGTGTACCACCGCCCCGCCAGCACCTTTGTTGCCAGCTTTATTGGCAGCCCACCGATGAACCTGGTTGCTATTGAATCCATAGCTGCTCGCGCTCATTCTGCGCTGGGTACAGGCACTATTCCCCCTCAAGCCAAGACTGTAGGCATCCGCCCGGAGCATTTGCAAATAGCCGCTAGCGGCTGGGCTCTCACCGTGGAAACCACCGAAATGCTGGGCGCAGAACGCCTGGTCTATGCCCGCACCGACGCGGCTGACAACGCAGGCAGCGCGGGCACGCAGCAAGTCATCATCCGCACCGACGAAGGCCAGCCTTGCCCTGCACCAGGCAGCACCATTCACGTGCAGCCGCTGCCGGGCAAGCTGCATTGGTTTGACACAGAAGGCAGACGGGTAAGTTAGCAAGCACTTCATGGATTGTAAAATCCATTAAAATCTATGCAATATCTATTCATAATTTATCTAAAATTGCTCTAACTTATTGATTTATATTAATTTATTCATGAAAATATCTATTCATGGAAGAATTCACCGATATACCCGATACCGCTCTGGCAGCACAACTGCGCAGCCAGCTGCAAATGGGCCTGCTATCCAGCGCACAGCTGCAAAGCGCCAGTGGCAAAAGCCAGGCCAGCGTGTCGCGCGCCTTGGCAAGCTTGGGCGCAGACGTAGTGCCTCTGGGCAAGGCCCAGCACACCCGTTACGGCCTGCTGCGCGACATTCAGGGTAGCCAGCCAGCAACCCATTTTTATCACCCTGACAGACGGCAGCATCCAGCACTGGGGCATATTGCACTGGCTGTACGGCCAATGGCTGCACGTTGAAAGCGCCCGTGGCGAAACCTGGACGACGCAAGCCAGCCTGCCCTGGTTTATGCAGCCCCTGCGCCCCCAGGGGTTTTTAGGCAGGCTGCGCGGCCAACAAATGGGCTTTACGCAAAGCAACCCCGAGCTGTGGTCGCTGGATCAGGTGCTTGCTACTCTACTGGATGGCGACCGCGACCCGCCAGGTGCGCTGACTTTGGGCGATCAAGAAAATCCTCCTGCAAACCTGGCCCCGGCAGACGACCAGCAGCGCGCCGCGTGGTACGACGCATTGGCACAAGACCTGGGTCGCAGCTTATCCGCTGGTTCGTCCGCCGGGGGCGAACAGGCCAAGTTTTTGGCACAAATTGCAAGCATGCACGCTAGCGCGCCAGAACACGTGCTGGTTAAATTCAGCCCGCCGCGTGGCACACCTTTTGGTGAACGCTGGCACGACCTCTTGCACACCGAAGCACTGGCCGCCCAGGTGCTGCACGCGCATGGTTTTAACGTAGCCAGCAGCCGCGTGGTGCATAGCGCGCGGCGCACCTACCTGGAGTCTGTGCGTTTTGACCGCGTGGCCAGCGCCCGGGGCCGTGCAGGCAAACGCCATGCAGTGGCCTTGTCGGCGGTGCACGCGCAGTTTGTAGGGGGGCCGCAGCAGCATTGGCCAGCGACGTGTGCGGCGTTGGCCAAGCAGGGTCTGCTCAGCGCGCAAGACGCAGCGCAAGCAGCTACGCTGCACAGCTTTGGCCGCCTCATTGGCAATACCGACATGCACTTTGGCAATCTGAGCTTGTTGGTGGGCGACCTCTCCCAACTCAAAAAACCGCAATTCACCCTCGCCCCCCACTACGACATGCTGTGCATGGTATGGCGGCCTAGCGAATTTAAAGACGAGCTGGGCTACACCGCATTTGAACCGCCCCGCTCACGCCTGGGCGAAGATGTAGCGTGGCAGCAAGCCTTGCCCATGGCGCAAACGTTTTGGCAGCAGTTAAGCGAACTGCCCGCCATCAGCGCGGACCTGCGCCGGGTGGCGGCAGAGCAATGCAAACACCATTGAAACCCGCAAGCGCAGGCCCATAGCTGGCAGGCGATAACATTCACCCTGCTGCATAGCCACATTCCAGTCACCATGAACCTACGCATTGCCCTTTTCTGCCCCGAAGCCAAAGACGCCCAGCGCTGGGCGCAGGCCTTGCGCGCGGCTATGCCCGACGCCACCGTTGAGCCCTGGCCAACGGCTCTGCCAAACGCCCACTACGTTGTGGTGTGGTCACCCAGCCAGGAATTTTTAGACGCTCACGCTGGTGTCAAGGCCATCTTCAATCTGGGCGCGGGTGTGGACGCATTGCTCAAGCTGCGCTTGCCCACAGGCGTGCCCGTGGTGCGGCTAGAAGACGCTGGCATGGGCGCGTTGATGGTGCAGTACGTCTGCCACGCGGTGCTGCGCCATTACCGTATGCTGGACAGCTTGACTGCCGACATGCAGGCTGGCCGTTGGAAGCCGCGCTTTGCGCGCCCCATGCAAGATTTTCCCGTCGGCATCATGGGTCTGGGCGTGCTGGGCCAGCAGGTGGCGCGCGGCCTGCAAGGCTTTGGCTTCCCCTTGGTGGGCTGGAGCCGTTCGCCCAAACACATTGACGGCATGCAGTGTTACCACGGAGCCGACCAGCTCAATTATTTTCTGGCTGCCACCCGTGTACTGGTGTGCCTGCTGCCGCTCACGCCCGATACCCAGGGCATCATCAACCAAGCCACCCTGTCGCGTTTGATGTCTCCCGGCTATGTCATCAACGTGGCGCGCGGCGCGCATGTGGTGGACGACGATTTGGTAGCCATGATCGACAGTGGCCAACTGGCGGGGGCCACGCTGGACGTTTTTCGCACCGAGCCGCTGCCACTAGACCACGCCTTTCGCACCCGACCGCAGATTACCCTTACACCGCACATATCTGCCCAAACCCAGATGGGCGACACCATTGCGCAGATTTGCCGCAAGATGTTCTCTTTGCAGCGTGGCGAGCCCATCACCGGCGTGGTGGACATGGCCAAAGCGTATTGAAGCTCACAACCCCAAGGAATCCCATGCAAGTAGGCGCCCTCTTCCACTTGGCCTTCCCCGTCAAAGACCTACCCGAGGCGCGCGCCTTCTACGGTGGCCTGCTGGGCTGCCCCGAGGGCCGCAGCTCACCCCACTGGATCGACTTTAACTTCTACGGCCACCAGATCGTTGCCCACCTGTCGCCAAAAGAATGCGGCAAGGCCGCAGTGAGCGAGGTAGACGGCGACAACGTGCCTGTGCGCCACTTTGGCGCGGTGCTGCCCATGGCAGACTGGGAGGTTTTGTCTGCCAAACTGCAAGCGGCCCACACGCAGTTCATCATCGAGCCGCACATCCGCTTCAAAGGCCAGGTGGGCGAGCAAGCCACCATGTTCTTTTTAGACCCGAGTGGCAATGCGCTGGAATTTAAAGCATTTGGAGACTTGGGGCAGGTGTTTGCCAAGTAATTGGCAAACTGCGTTTACTATCAATTTAGTAGCTGCTCGCGCATATTCTACGCTGGCATTCGGCATATTTAACCGCTAAATAGGTTTTACAACTGCTGCAAACGCACTACTGGCACGATGCGGCCAACCGGGTTGCCTACCGCGCTGTTAATCACCGGCTGCGCCCACGCTTTGAGCAGTTCGCGCCGCGCGTCCGTCATCACGCCCAGTTGTTCCAGCACGGCGATGGTGGCTGGGTGCAGGCCACGTATATTGCCGTCGGCCACCTTCACCGCAATGCCCACACCCAAGCTGCGGATGCCAATAGCTTGCACACCTTCTGCGCCGATTTTGCAGACCCAGTCGCCCGCACCGTTCAATTGACCGGCCTGGGTGTACGCCAGGTCGTTACGCCCTTCGCCAGAGACCATTTCGGGGTGCGCTGTCATGGCGTTGAAGGCGATGGCTAAAGCGCCTTGGTATGGCTCGCTTGCGGCATCTGGCACGTTACCCAAAACGCTATTACCCAGCGCCAGCCGTGCATAGCCTTGCGCCAGGCTGCGCAAAGGCAGGGCGTAGGTAGGGGCGGAGCAACCGTCTGTCGCTGCAACCAGTTCGTCAGGCGTAACGCCAGTGCAACAGGCCAGCGCCTTGCGCGCAGCTACCTGCACGGGGTGCTGGGGGTTGATGTAATCGTCCATTGACACGCCGTACAAGCGTGCTGCGGCGATCATGCCTGCGTGCTTGCCACTGCAGTTGTGGTGCAACGCGCTCCACTGCTCGAGCGGCGGGGGTTGCTTGTCAAACCATGAGAATTTGAAGGGCATGTGGCAACCGCACCGTAACTGCGCGGGTTTTGCATCGGCTTTTTGCAGCACGCTGGCTACAGCGTCTGCGTGGCGGGCCTCGCCGTTGTGGCTGGCGCACAGCACGGCGGTCTCTGGCACCGTTAGCCCGAGCTGGCCCACACCGTCAGCGGCTAAAAACGGTGCTGCCTGAAAGGGCTTGAGCGCAGACCGCGCAAACGTATACATGTTGGGGTTGCCAGCTGCGTACAGCACGTCGCCCTGCGCATTGGTCACGGCCACAGCGCCAAAATGCACAGACTCCGCCCGGCCACCGCGCTGCACCTGGGCGATGGGCACGTAACCCAGATGCGCACCCAGATGCGCGGAAAAAGTGTCCATCGAAGTATTCATGCTTGACTCAAGCCTTCCAGCCCTTGTGCATCAGCCACTGCGCTGTTGCAGCCACCAGTACCATAAGGCCGTAAGTGGTCATCTTGCCGTCCCGGCCAAAAAACCACAAGCCAGCCAGAAGACTTGCAGCACTTGCTACAAAAATAATAGCTGCCTGCGCATATAGTACGCTGGCTACTGGCCATTTTCTATCTAAAAACCAGGTACCCAGTGGCAAAACCAGCGCCAGCGCGGCGGCGGGAGCGAAAAAGTTCAGCAGGTGGTTGATAGCGTCAAAAAAGCCCATAACTGATCAGCGTGTAAGGTAACTAAGTATTTGATTTTGCTACGTATTTTATAATCTCGCCATGGCAGTTTGGACTTTAGGCATTAACCACACGACCGCGCCCCTGGACTTGCGCGGCCGGTTTGCGTTCGCCCTGGATCAAATGCAACCCACACTGGCCGGTTTGCGCCACGCCTTGCAGCCCCAGGGCGGCTTGCACGGTGGCAGCGAAGACAACGAAATCGCCATCGTCTCCACCTGCAACCGCACCGAGATTTACGCTACTGGCAACGCGTCCAGTACCGACGCAGCCTTGCACTGGCTGGCCGCTAGCGGCGGCGTGACGGCGCAGTCCCTCGCCAGCCACACCTACCAGATGCACGAAGCACAGGCGGCTCGGCATGCCTTTCGGGTGGCCAGCGGGCTGGATTCGATGGTGCTGGGCGAGCCGCAAATTTTGGGTCAGTTAAAAGACGCCGTGCGCGCTGCCGAAAACGCGGGCGCGTTGGGCAGCACGCTGCAGCAAATGTTCCAGCGCAGCTTTGCCGTGGCCAAAGAAGTGCGCTCCAGCACCGAGATTGGTGCGCACAGCATCAGCATGGCGGCGGCGGCTGTCAAACTGTGTGCGCAATTGTTTGAAGATTTGTCCAAAATTCGGGTTTTGTTTGTGGGCGCAGGCGAGATGATTGACCTGGCCGCCACCCACTTTGCCGCACAAAACCCGCGCCAGATGGTAATTGCCAACCGCACGGTAGAACGTGGCGAAACCATGGCCAGCAAATTCAACGCGCAAACCATGCATTTGAGCGAACTGCCCAGCCGCCTGCATGAGTTTGACGCCGTGGTCAGCTGCACCGCCAGCACCCTGCCCATCATCGGCCTGGGCGCGGTAGAGCGTGCCGTCAAAGCCCGCAAGCACCGCCCCATTTTCATGGTCGATTTAGCGGTGCCGCGCGACATTGAACCCGAAGTAAAAGCCCTGCAAGATGTGTACCTTTACACCGTTGACGATTTGGGGCAATTGGTGCAAACCGCGCAAGCCAGCCGCCAGGCCGCCGTGGCCCAGGCCGAGGCGATTGTGGACGCAGGCGTGCAAAGCTTTATGCACTGGATGGACCAGCGCACCAGCGGCACGGTGCCCCTCATTCAGCAACTGAACGCGCAAACCGACCTATGGCGTGAACTGGAAATTGCCCGCGCCAAAAAATTGCTTGCCAAAGGCGAAGACATCGACACCGTGCTGGATGCGTTAAGCCGCGGCCTGACGCAAAAAATGCTGCACGGCGCGTACAGCGAAATCAACGCCACCGACCCCGCGCAGCGCGATGCAGCGCAAGAAACGATTGTCAAGCTGTTTTTACGCAAAAACTAACATAATCTAATATAATAGAGTTCTCTCTGCAACTAGGAGAATCCTATGAACTTCAGCATCCATTTACCCAACCATCTTTTGCAAGAGCTGGACCAGCACGTCAAGTCTGGTGGCGAGAGCCGCAGCGCGGTGGTGCGCGACGCGGTGCAGCAATATCTGGAGCGTTTTCGCGCCAGCCGCTGGCCGCAAACTCTGGTGGCGCACATGCAAAGCGGCTTGCAGGCGGCCACCCATGTTGAGGACAGTGCAGGCCACCAAGGCACAGAGCCTGACTTTGACGCGATTCGCAGAGCGATGAATGCCTCGATGCAAACTACGCCATCTATCCAGCAGCCAACGGCAAAGGCGAGTGGTGCAAAACCCGCCAAAAAACGCGCATGAAATATTTGCTGGATACCAATATTGTCAGCGCATGGGCCAAGCGGAGTTCACCCGCTCTTTTAAGCAAAATGCTCAATCTGTCACCCGACCAATTAGCGGTAAGTAGCCTGGTGCAGCATGAATTACTGTTTGGCCTGGCTCTGTCACCGCAAGTTCGCTCCGCCGCGCCCACACGAGAGTTATTGCGCAGTGTGAGCGTACTGCCGTTTGACTCTGCGTGCGCCGAGCGTGCAGCCGCACTGCGAGCAGATCTGTCGCGGCGCGGTCAACCGATTGGCCCCTACGATTTGCTGATTGCAGCCACTGCAATGGAGCACGATCTGACCATGGTCACCCACAACCTACGAGAGTTCCAAAAAGTCGATGGCCTGCGGGTTGAAAATTGGTTGGCCTAAAACGTCTCGCCCCTACACCTTGCACCGCTATAGATTGAAATATCCGCGCTGATGAAACCCTTTATTCGTACCCAGTTAGAAAAATACACCGAGCGCCTGATCGACCTGGAGCGCCTGCTGGCCAGCCCCGACGTGATGGCCGATATGCAGGCCTTTCGCAAACTGTCGATCGAGCATGCCGAAACGGTGCCCATGTCTAGCCGCCATGCGCGCTATTTGCAACTGGAAAAAGATATTGCAGGCGCGCGCGACATGCTGGCCGACCCCGACATGATGGACATGGCCAAAGAAGAGATTGCGAACGGCGAGGCTGAGATGGAGCAGCTGGAAGACGAACTGCAGCGTCTGCTGCTACCCAAAGACCCCGACGATGCACGCAATGCGTTTCTCGAGATTCGTGCAGGCACGGGCGGCGACGAGTCTGCGCTGTTTGCTGGCGATTTGTGCCGCATGTACACCCGCTACGCCGACAAGCAGGGCTGGAAGGTGGAGGTCATCAGCGAATCACCCAGCGAAGTGGGTGGTTTCAAAGAAGTGGTCATCAAGCTGGAAGGCCACGGCGTGTACGGCAAAATGCGCTTTGACAGCGGCGGTCACCGCGTGCAACGCGTGCCCGACACCGAGACGCAAGGCCGCATTCACACCAGCGCCTGCACGGTGGCCGTACTGGCCGAGCCCGATGAGCAAGAAGCCATCAAGATCAGCCCGGCAGACTTGCGCATCGACACCTACCGCGCCAGCGGCGCGGGCGGCCAGCACATCAACAAAACGGATTCTGCCGTGCGCATTACCCACCTGCCCACCGGCATTGTGGCCGAATGCCAGGATGGACGCAGCCAGCACAGCAACAAGGCGTCTGCCCTGAAAGTGCTGACCGCGCGCATTCACGAAAAGGCGCGCAGCGAACAAGCCGCCAAAGACGCAGCTGAGCGCAAAGGCTTGATCGGAAGCGGCGACAGAAGCGACCGCATAAGAACCTATAATTTTCCGCAAGGCCGCTGGACGGACCACCGCATCAACCTCACGCTGTACAAACTGCTTTTCATCATGGAAGGCGATTTGGACGAAACCATCACCGCACTGCAACACGCCAGAGAGGCCGAACAACTGGCCGAGCTGGAAGTGGGAACCTGAAGGACATTTATGGCACGCTCCATCAGCAAAGGCCCCAAGCCCAAAGGCGGCTACGCTACACCGTCGCGCCAGTCGCTGGCAGACGCAAAAGCCCGCGCTTTGGCACGGCAAAACA
Source organism: Polaromonas sp. (assembly GCA_043774625.1). GTDB lineage: Bacteria > Pseudomonadota > Gammaproteobacteria > Burkholderiales > Burkholderiaceae_C > JAAFIP01. The sequence goes on from JAYVTG010000097.1 coordinate 20,728, forward strand.
AAAAGTCTGAAGCACCGGCCAAGGCCGCCGCTTACAAGCCGCGCGAAGAACGCAAGTCGATATATGGCGACGCTGCCATCACCGTGCAGGCAGCCTTGCTGCGTGCCCAAAAACAAGGCATAGCCAAGGTCGATGCGCGAATGCTGCTGCTGCACGCGCTGGGCCAAGACAGTTTGAACGCCGCGTGGCTTGTGGCACATGACCACGACGACCTGACAGCGCCCCTGGCAGTCGCTTACAGTGCGCTGTGCACCCGCCGCCGCGCGGGCGAGCCAGTGGCCTACATCATCGGTTTTAAAGAATTTTATGGCCTGCGTTTGGCGGTAGACAAACGCGTGCTGGACCCGCGTGACGATACCGAGACTTTGGCGGACTGGGCGCTACAGATTATGAAAATATTCCCGCCTGAGCCTAAGCGCGGGCTGGGTCATGCATCCACTTCCACTTCCGCTTCACGATCCGTTCCTTCATCCGTTCGCCCTGAGCTTGTCGAAGGGAAGCAGAAAGCCCTAGACCTGGGTACTGGCAGCGGTGCCATCGCCCTGGCACTGCAAAGCAAATGCCCAGCCTGGCAAATACACGCCACTGACGCCAGCGCCAACGCATTGGCGGTAGCCCGCGCCAACGCCCAAACCCACCAACTGTCCGTGCAGTTCCACCAGGGCAACTGGTTGGGTGCAGTCACAGGCGAAAAATTCCAGCTCATCATCAGCAACCCGCCCTATATCGCTGCTGCCGACCCGCATCTGGCCGCCCTCAGCCATGAGCCGCTGCAGGCCCTGGCCAGTGGCCCGGACGGGCTGGAAGACATTCGCCAGATCATCGGCCAGGCCCCTGCCCACCTGCAAGCGGGTGGCTGGTTACTGCTGGAGCATGGTTACGACCAGGCCGAAGCCGTACGCAGCTTGTTGCAAACAACCGGGTTTGTGCAGGTAGAAAGCCGCAAGGATTTGGCGGGTGTTGAACGTTGCAGCGGCGGCAAATTGGCATAGCCCAGCCAGAAAAAGCGATAATCAGTCAAGAACTCCCATTTGAAAGCCCCACCATGAGCGACTCCCAAACCCGTATCGACCAACTCGTCAAATCCAATGACATCGTGCTGTTTATGAAAGGCAGCGCAAGTTTTCCACAGTGCGGCTTTTCTGGCCGCGCGATTCAGATTTTGAAAGCCGTTGGCGTAGACACCAAAAACATTCAGACCGTGAACGTGCTGGACGACGCCGAAGTGCGCCAGGGCATCAAGGAATACAGCCAGTGGCCCACGATTCCGCAGCTGTACGTCAAAGGTGAATTCGTCGGTGGCTCAGACATCATGATGGAGATGTATGAGAGCGGTGAATTGCAAAAAGTGGTTGCAATCTGAAATTGCGTCGTCGCTCTCATCTTTGAATTGCACGTTATCGTTGTTGGTGAGACTTGCGTGCGATCAGCTCGAAATCAAGCCAACTAAGCCAGTAGTAGTGCCGCGAGCATCGCTGGGCTCAAAATTTTCACACCCGAAAAACGCTTGTTGTAACCTGCCCCAAAGTGGGTTTTATCGCCAGTGATCAACACATCACAACGCAGTGCGATAGCTGCCCAAAGCACAGGGCGATCCTTCTCAGGCAGCCAATTTGCCGTTGATTTTTTGGTAGCACTCAATGGCTGAGCCTGTGCAAAAGACTGCTCCAAGCGCAGCACAATCGCTTCTAACTCAGCCGAAGCAGCAGCATTACGCAAAGTTGCTTTGGCCTGCACATTGCGCCGAGCCTCTTGCAGCACATAAGCGTCCACAACGCCCACGTGCCCGCACGCTTCAATCAATTTGACCAAGCGGTGAATAGCGCCATCGTTAGCCGCTGCTGAAAACAGCGCATTCGCATCCAAAAAAATGCGCATCAAGCTTTGCCTTGATGCGTTTTAGTGATTTTGGATACCTTGACTGGTTTCGCAGTTTTTCTTGCTGTGGAAGCTAACGGTTCGTGCTTCGCAAACACCGCAGCCAGCTCGCTTTCGGCCGCGTCAAACTCGGCCACGCGCACATCCGAGTAAAGCTCCAAAGGCAAAGTCACTGTCGGCCGCAACAAAATGCCCTCTGGCGTAGTCTGCGCAATCAGCAAATCATCAGACTTGAGTCCCAGCAGTTGGCGCATCTTGGCGGGCAGCGTAATGACGCCGCGTGAATTGAGGGATAAAGTAGCTTCCATACATTGCAGTTTAACTGCATTACTGCATTACTGCATTACTGCAAATATAGCGGTCAGGCACCTAGGCCTTGAACACCCATTGCTTTTGCGCCGCAAACACCGCGTTCGGATATTCTGGCTTGCCACGGCTGCCGTTGTAACGGCCTAGCGCCATAAATTCGTTTCCACGCTCGCGTTCCAGGTAATGGCGCAAAATCACGCAACCAAAGCGGATATTGGTTTGCATGTGAAAGAGTTTGCTGGCATCGCCATCGCCTATCACGCGCACCCAAAAGGGCATGATCTGCATGTAGCCACGCGCACCGACGCGGCTGACGGCGAATTTGCGAAAGTTGCTCTCTACGGTAATCAGCCCCAAGACCAGTGATACTTCCAAGCCTGCGCGCTTGGCTTCGTACCACACGGTTTGCAAAAAGTCTTGCCGGGTTTGAAAGTCGGTTTTCTTTTTCTGCAAACGATCACCCATAGCGCCACGCCAGCGCAGGTATTGCAAGCGCGATTCGGTGTCTTTAAATTCAGACACTGGAGGCGAACCGCTGGAAATAGCAGCGCTGAGTGCGGATCGTACCGAATCAGCCAGCGGTTCTTCAATTTGCCCACCCGCGTGCGCTACATGCACAGCCCATGGCGCAACGCTAGTCGCTATAAATACAGTAGCTGCTTGCGCAATATTTATAAGGGCTACGCGGCGATTTGATAGTAAATCAGGTTGCAAATGAGACATTGAACTTCGCCAGACCGGTTTAGCTTGCCGACCACAACTTGCCCTTGGCTTGACCCGTCGCTTTGGCCAGCACATGCGAGAAAATTTGCGCCACTGGCACTTTGGTCGCCTCAGTGTCGCGGCGGTGTTGGTATTCCACCATATTGGTCGCCAGGTTCTTGTCGCCAACCGTCACGCGGTGCGGCACGCCAATCAGTTCCCAGTCGGCAAACATGGCGCCGGGGCGCTCGCCTCGGTCGTCCAGAATCACGTCCACCCCATTGTCCAAAAGCTGCTGGTACAGCTTGTCGCTGACTTCTTTTACTTCGGGGAAACGGTCGGGGTTGAGCGGGCAAATCACCACGGTAAATGGTGCCAGCGCGTCAGGCCAGATAATGCCTTTGTCGTCGTGGTTTTGTTCAATGGCGGCGGCGGGAAGGCGCGTGATGCCAATGCCGTAGCAGCCCATTTCAAACAGCTTGGGTTTGCCGTCAGAGTCAAGAAAAGTAGCGTTCATGGACTTGCTGTACTTGGTACCCAACACGAACACATGGCCAATTTCAATCCCGCGTTCGATGGCCAAAGCACCCTTGCCATCGGGCGATGCATCTCCCACAACGACGTTGCGAATGTCGGCCACCATGTCCGGCTCGGGCAGGTCACGCCCCCAGTTCACACCGGTGATGTGAAAGTCTTCTTCGTTGGCGCCGCAGATCCAGTCCGCCATGGCGGCCACGTCTCGGTCTGCGATGATTTTGACCAGCTTCTTCAAGCCCATCGGTCCCAGGTAACCGGGCTTGCAACCAAAGTGCGCCTCAATCTCGGGCACGGTGGCAAAGCGATAGCCCACGTTCAAACCCGCCAATTTAGCGGCCTTGGTTTCGTTGAGTGAATGGTCGCCGCGCACCAGCAGCAGCCATACTTGGGTTTTAACGACTTTGCCTGCTTTGTCTAATTCGTCGGTCGCCAAAACCAGTGACTTCACCGTGGTTTGCAAGTGAACGTTGAGCAGCGCTGCTACATCTTCGCAGGTACTCTTGCCCGGCGTAGGCGCCTTGATCATCGCCTTGCTGGCCGCAGGACGAGCGCCTGGCGCAGCCGCTTCGGCCTTTTCCATGTTGGCGGCGTAGCTGGAATGGGGGCAGTACACAATCGCGTCTTCGCCCGTTTCGGCAATCACCTGAAACTCTTCGCTCAGGTCGCCGCCAATCGCGCCGCTGTCGGCGGCCACCGCGCGATAACGCAGGCCAAAACGGTCGAAGATGCGTCGGTAGGCATCGCTCATGACCTGGTAACTTTTCTTCGCGCCTTTCAGGTCGCGGTCAAAGCTGTAAGCGTCTTTCATAGTGAACTCACGCCCACGCATCAGGCCAAAGCGGGGGCGGCGCTCGTCACGAAATTTGGTTTGAATCTGGTACAAATTTTTGGGCAACTGTTTGTAGCTTTTCAACTCCTGGCGCGCAATGTCGGTCACCACCTCTTCGCTGGTCGGCTGAATAATGAAGTCGCGGCCATGGCGGTCTTTGATGCGTAGCAGTTCGGGCCCATTGCTCACAAAGCGCCCTGTTTCTTGCCACAATTCTGCGGGCTGCACCACGGGCATGGCCATTTCTATCGCGCCCGCACGGTTCATTTCTTCCCGCACAATCGCTTCGACCTTGCGAATCACTCGCAAGCCCAGAGGCATATAGTTGTATATGCCAGCGCCCAGTTTTTTGATCATGCCTGCGCGCATCATCAGTTTATGGCTGGCCACCTCGGCGTCAGCAGGGGCTTCTTTTTGGGTAGAAATGAGAAATTGGCTGGCTTTCATGGGCTGTCTTTACAGGTAACTCGTTGGTAACTCATATTTAACGCCTGGATCGGGCGTACAGAGATGGGAAAATTGAAACAGATGCTTGCACGTTGCTAGTGCGCGTGCATAATGAACCTAATTTAAGAATTTGGAGTTGATTATGCTTGACCGGGACGGCTTTAGGCCGAACGTCGGCATCATCTTGCTCAACCAGCGAAACCAGGTATTTTGGGGCAAAAGAATTCGGACCCATTCCTGGCAGTTTCCGCAGGGTGGCATTGACCGGGGCGAAAACCCCGAGCAGGCCATGTTTCGCGAGTTGCACGAAGAGGTGGGCCTACACCCAGACCACGTGCGCATCGTGGCACGCACCCGGGACTGGTTGCGCTATGAGGTGCCCGACAGGTTCATAAGACGCGAAGCGCGCGGCCATTACAAAGGTCAAAAACAGATCTGGTTTTTGTTGCAACTGGTTGGGCACGATTGGGACTTGAACCTGCGCGCCACCGACCACCCCGAGTTTGATGCCTGGCGCTGGAACGATTATTGGGTGCCGCTTGAAGCCGTAGTCGAGTTTAAACGTGGTGTGTATGAAATGGCGCTGACCGAACTGGTGCGCTTTTTGCCACGTGGCTACGCGGCCTACGGTGAAGGGCATGCAACGGGTGACGAAGAGCGCTTTGGCTCGCGTGGCGACTCTCGATATCAGCAGCGCAGGCGTTTTGGTTTGCGCAGCCCCTACGGCACCATGGGCGGCTCTGGACAGGGCATGCACGACGAACACCATGACAATGGCCACGCAAAGCAGCACTTTGCTGAACTGGAGTTGCCGCCAGGTGCTAGTTTTGACCCCGATCCGCAAAGCGCCCATAGCGATTTTGGCCCTTATGCAACGTTGAAACCGTCTGCGACACTGGTGTGCGACTTGAGCACAGACCATCTACAAGACCACGCTGACGAACACGTGCACGGCTTGGTGAACCGGGACTAGGGCCATGGCTTGTTTGTCCCCTGCTGTGCGCTGGCTGCTTACCTGCACCATCTTGTGCACCGGCTTGGCGATGGGAGCAAGCGCCTGGGCGCAAAGCGCTGCCGATGACCCCGACTGGAAAGAGTCTGACGCACCACCGCCACCCAGTTTTGACGTCAAGCTACTGGTGCCGTTTGATGTGTCTGTCAACTCGGTCTTGAAATGGGGCTTTGATCCTGCCACCATGAATATCACCCAGGACGGTATCGTGCGCTACGTAGTCGTGGCCCAAAGCCCCAGCGGAGTGCTCAACGCTATGTACGAGGGTGTGCGTTGCACCACCATTGAATGGAAAACGTATGCGCGCTTTCACAAAGACAGTGGCTGGACAGCAGCTACGGATGTGGAGTGGAAGCCATTATTCGGGCAACCCTCCAAACACGCCCTGCGTTTGGCCCAGCAGGGCATGTGCACAGGTAATGCACCCGCGCTCACGGTCAATGAGGTGGTACGCAGTGTAAAAAATGGTGGTTTAAGCAAATAACCAGCGCCAGATATGCGCGAGCAGCTATCAAATATATAGCGCTACTTTTTCAGTACCAGGTTATTTTTGTGCACCATTTCAGGCTCGCCTGTGTAACCGAGCAAAGCCTCAAAGTCTGCTGAGGGTTTGCGGCAAATCAGGCGTGCCTCTGCACTGGCGTAATTGGCTAGGCCGCGTGCAATCTCATCACCCTGCAAGTCGCGCACGGCAATCACGTCACCGCGTGCAAACTCGCCTTCTACACCCACCATGCCAATGGGCAACAGGCTAGACTTGCCTTCTCTTAAACGCTTGGCTGCGCCCTCGTCCACACGCACCGAGCCTGCAAGTTGCAAATGATCGGCCATCCACTGTTTGCGGGCCTGGTTCTTGGCGGTTTGAGCCACCAGCAGCGTGCCCAGCGCCTCGCCTTGGCTCAGGCGCACCAGCACGTTAGGCTCACGTCCCCAGGCTATGACGGTGCTGGCACCCGAGCCTGCAGCCCGCTTTGCCGCAATGATTTTGGTGATCATGCCGCCTTTGCCGATGGATGAACCTGCCCCGCCCGCCATCTTTTCCAGTTCTGGGTCGCCCGCGTTGGCTATGTCCACAAAGCGGGCCGACGGGTCTTTGCGTGGATCTGCGCTGAAAAGCCCTTTTTGATCGGTCAGGATCACATAGGCGTCCGCTTCGACCAAATTGGCCACCAAAGCGCCCAAAGTGTCGTTGTCGCCAAACTTGATCTCGTCATTGACCACGGTGTCGTTTTCGTTGATGACCGGCACCACACCGTGCTGCAGCAGGGTAAGCAGGGTGGACCGGGCGTTCAAATAGCGTTCGCGGTCTGCCAGGTCGGCATGGGTCAGCAGCACCTGGGCGCTGAGCAAACCATGCTCGCGCAGCTTGGTTTCATACATTTGCGCCAAACCCATTTGGCCCACAGCGGCAGCAGCTTGCTGCTCGTGGATTTCTTTGGGCCGTACGGCCCAGCCCAGACGCTTCATGCCTTCGGCAATTGCGCCGCTAGACACCATGATGACCTCTCGCTTGTCTTTGACCAAAGCGGCTAACTGCACACACCACAAACCAATCGCTGCTTCGTCCAGGCCACGGCCATCATTGGTCACCAAACTGGAGCCCACCTTGACGACAATGCGTTTGGCGTTCAGTAAAGGTTGCACAGATGCTTGTAGAGCAGTTTTAGGAAGCATTTAGACCGGCTGCCAGCGTGGAATATGCGCAAGCAGCTATTAAATTAATAGTGAAGAGTTGCAAATCAGCCATTCGAAGAAGCGCGCAATGGTATGTCAGCAGCCTCGCCTGCAAAGCGGGGGTCGATATATTCGGGCTCCACCAGCGCCTGTTGCACGCCACGCACATGCGCCATGATGGCTTGCACCAGTGGTTCGCAACCTTCGCGTGTCAGGGCAGAGATTTCAAACACGCGCAAACCAGCATCTGCCTGCGTGGCAGTGGCCTTGATTTTGAGCGCAGTTTTGTAACGCTTTACAAAGTCTTTGACCAAGGCCGCGCGATCTTCATTGGCCACCATGTCCAGCTTGTTGAGCACCAGCCAGCGCGGTTTTTCGTACAGGCCGGTGTCGTATTTCTTCAGCTCACCCACAATGGCCTTGGCTTGCTTGACCGGGTCTACCGCATCGTCAAACGGCGCCATGTCCACAATATGTAACAGCAAGCGGGTACGCTGCAAATGGCGCAAGAACTGGTGACCCAGGCCAGCGCCTTCAGAGGCCCCCTCAATCAACCCAGGGACGTCGGCCACCACAAAGCTTTGCTCGGGACCGACACGCACCACGCCTAAATTAGGGTGCAGGGTGGTGAAGGGGTAATCTGCAATCTTGGGTCGCGCGTTAGAAATGGCGCTGATCAGGGTTGATTTGCCCGCATTGGGCATGCCCAGCAAGCCCACGTCGGCCAATACTTTGAGTTCCAGCTTGAGGCTTTTACGCTCACCGGGGTAACCCAGGGTTTTCTGCCGAGGCGCACGGTTAATGGCGCTTTTAAAGCGCATATTACCAAAACCACCGTCGCCGCCCTTGGCGATCATGATTTTCTCGCCAGGAACCAGCAGCTCATACAGCACGTCTTCGGTTTCAGCGTCGATGATGATCGTACCCACTGGCATTTTCAGCACAATGTCCTCACCCGCAGCGCCAAACATATCACTGCCCATGCCATGCTCGCCGCGCTTGGCCTCATGGCGGCGCGAGAAGCGAAAATCTACCAAGGTGTTGAGCGACACATCTGCCACCGCCAACACGTGGCCACCACTACCTCCATCTCCACCATTGGGGCCACCAAACTCTTTGTACTTTTCATGGCGAAACGAGACGCAGCCGTTTCCCCCATCGCCTGCGGCAATGTCGATATAGGCTTCGTCAACAAATTTCATAATGAGAGTTTACAAATAAAAAACCCCGCATGGCGGGGTTTTTGGGTGAGATAAGGCAAATACCGCTACAGATCAAGCCGCAGCAGACACGTTGATCGTATGCTTGTTCAGCGCACCTTTTTGGCCAAACGACACATGGCCATTTACCAATGCAAACAGGCTGTGGTCTTTGCCCATGCCAACATTGGTGCCTGCGTGGAACTTGGTACCGCGCTGGCGCACGATGATCGAGCCAGCGGAGATGAGTTCGCCGCCAAAAGCTTTCACACCCAACATTTTTGGCTTGGAATCCCGGCCATTTCGCGTAGAGCCGCCGCCTTTTTTCTGTGCCATGACTAATGCTCCTTATTTGCTAACATCACCACCCGCTTGGGCGGCAACATCTGCTTTAAAAACGCCACCTTTGCCGTCTGCAATTTCTGCAATAAACAGCTCGGTGTAGTTTTGGCGATGGCCTTGGCGCTTTTGGTAGTGCTTGCGACGGCGCATTTTAAAAATACGCACTTTGTCGTGCCGACCTTGTGCCACAACAGTGGCTTTGATAGCTGCGCCTGCAACCAAGGGAGCGCCAATCACAATATCGCTGCCGTTGCCGACCGCTAAAATCTGATCCAACACAATCTCTTGGCCTACGTCCGCAGCGATCTGTTCTACTTTAAATTTTTCGCCAGCAGTAACTTTATATTGTTTGCCACCGGTTTTTACGACCGCGTACATAAGAACCTCTTAAGATTTATCTAATTGAGTGTCCGCGGACGAATTTCCACAGAGCCTTAGATTATAGCATGGTCAGTGCTTACTGACAAATAGCTATTTTTTGGCAAACTCGGATCGCTGTAAGCAATTGACCCCGTAGCAAGGCTATCAAGCAATGTCGTCAAATTTCTGTGCTCTGTTTCTATAATCAGGCATTATTTTCGATTCACAGGCGCATCTGCTTTGTCTGCTTCCACTATCCATAATTCCACTGCCCTTGCTCTCATCTCAGCAGATATGCAAGAGGTAGACGCCGTTATCGCCTCTCGACTCAATTCGGGTGTGCCCTTGGTGGGCCAGGTAAGCCACTACATCATGACGGCTGGTGGAAAGCGGCTGCGCCCTGCGCTCTTATTGCTAGTATGCGGTGCTTTGGGCTACCAGCAGGCCCAGCGCTTTAATTTGGCTGCCGTAGTGGAATTTATACACACCGCCACCTTGCTGCATGACGATGTGGTGGACGAATCCACCTTGCGTCGTGGTCGGGCCACCGCCAACGAGGCTTTTGGCAACCCTGCCAGTGTATTGGTAGGCGATTTTTTGTATTCCCGCGCCTTCCAGATGATGGTGGACAGCGGGCAAATGCGGGTGATGGAAATTTTGGCCGAAGCAACCAATATCATTGCCGAAGGTGAGGTGCTGCAATTGATGAATATGCATGATGCTAGCCTGGATGCAGAAGGCTATTTGCGTGTTATTCGCTCTAAAACTGCCAAATTATTCGAGGCCAGCGCCCGCTTGGGGGCCGTGCTGGCCAAAGCCCCCACCCAACTCGAAGAAGCCTGCGCCACCTACGGCCAGGCTTTGGGAACGGCTTTTCAGGTGATCGATGATCTACTGGATTACGATGGTGATGCGGCCCTTATGGGCAAAAACCTGGGCGATGACCTGCGCGAAGGCAAGGCTACCCTACCCCTGATTATCGCCATGCAACGCGGCACACAGGCACAAGCTGCCGTGATCCGTCAGGCCATTGAGACGGGTGGTTTGGACCATTTGGATGCGATTGTGGCCATTGTGCGCCAAACGGGTAGCCTGGACGCGACACGAGCTGCCGCCGCTTTGGAAGCGCAACGTGCCATGGACGCACTGACCATATTGGAGCCTGGCGTTTACAAAGACGCATTGCTACAATTAGCCGCGCAATTGTTGGATCGCCGAGTCTGATTTTGCCCAGCTATTGCAGCAACACGGGGTCTAGCTTAGCTCTGGTAGAGCGCTACGTTCGGGACCTGGAGGCCGGAGATTCGAATCCTCTCACCCCGACCACAAACCACATTTTTGCGACTTTTCCTACACCTTGGCTGTCAAATGCAGATACAAGTTGCACATTCGATTTACACCACTGCCACAATCGGCGATGATGCAACTTAAAACTATTGCCCCGAACTATTCTTTTACACTTGTCGCATGTCTGCTGTTGATACCCCTGCCACCTTAAATACTGCCGTTGCTCTGCCAGGACTGGGGCGCGCTCTGGTTATGGCCGGCAAAGTAGGCCAGCGCTCGGCTGAAGATATCTACAAAAAATCGCTAGCTACCCGCAGCAGTTTTATCGCTGAACTGCTTGGCGCGGGTGTAGTCTCTTCGGCAGATTTGGCACACACCATGTCCATCGCGTTTGCCGCACCACTGCTGGACCTGGATGCGATAGACATACAACGCCTGCCCAAAGGCTTACTGGACCCCAAACTGTGCCAAAGCCAGAGGGTGGTTGTACTCAGTAAGCGCAATAACCGTCTGATTGTGGCCACCGCAGACCCGTCTGATCAGCAAGCAGCCGAAAAAATCAAGTTCTCGACCCAAATGGGCACGGACTGGGTGATTGCAGAGTACGACAAGCTCAGCAGAATGGTAGATGCGGCCTCCGTCACGGCTTCGGAGGCCATGGAAAGTATTCTCGGTGGTGATTTCGAATTCGATGAATCCTCGATGGAGATAGCCAACGAGGAAGACAAAGACGCCATTTCTACGGACGTAGAAGACGCGCCAGTCGTCAAGTTTTTGCAAAAAATGCTGATCGACGCCTTCAATATGCGTGCATCCGATCTACATTTTGAACCCTACGAACACACCTACCGTGTTCGCTTTCGTGTAGACGGGGAGTTGCGCGAAATCTCTTCCCCGCCCCCTGCCATTAAAGAGAAACTTGCTTCCCGCATCAAAGTGTTGTCTCGTCTGGACATTTCTGAAAAACGAGTGCCACAAGACGGGCGCATGAAGATGAAAATGGGCGGCAATCGCATGATCGATTTTCGTGTCAGCACGCTACCCACCATGTTTGGTGAAAAGATCGTTATCCGTATTCTGGACCCTTCCAGCGCAAAACTGGGCATTGATGCTCTGGGGTATGAGAAGGTAGAAAAGGATCGTTTGATGGCTGCTGTGGAGCGTCCGTATGGTATGGTCTTGGTCACCGGGCCGACTGGTTCTGGCAAAACGGTATCGCTTTACACCTGCTTGAATATTCTCAACAAGCCAGGGGTCAATATTTCTACCGCCGAAGACCCCTGCGAAATCAACTTGCCAGGTGTTAATCAAGTCAACGTGAACGATAAAGCGGGATTGACTTTTGCCGTAGCGCTCAAGTCTTTCTTGCGCCAAGACCCAGACGTGATCATGGTTGGTGAGATTCGTGACCTGGAAACGGCCGATATCGCCATCAAGGCTGCACAAACAGGCCACATGGTGCTCAGTACTCTGCACACCAATGATGCACCCACTACACTGACCCGCATGCGCAACATGGGCATTGCTCCATTCAACATCGCATCTAGCGTCATATTGATTACCGCCCAGCGCCTGGCTCGTCGCTTGTGCCCCAATTGCAAAAAACCCGCAGATATTCCGCATGAAACATTGCTGGAAGCAGGTTTTAAAGAAGACGATGTGGACGGCACTTGGACGCCCTATAAAAATGTTGGCTGTTCCATGTGCAATAACGGTTACAAAGGCCGCGTTGGCATTTACCAGGTCATGCCTATCAGCGAAGATATGCAACGCCTGATTTTGGCGGATGCGAGCGCGATGGATATTGCCACCCTGTCTGAAAAAGAAGGTGTGCGCAGTCTGCGTCAGTCCGGTTTGAGCAAGGTCAAACTGGGCATGACAACCCTAGAAGAGGTTCTGGCCGTTACCAACCAGTAAGCACATGCTACGCAAATCACTTGCCTTACACATTCATATTTGCCCAATAGCGGCGCTTGACGAGGGACACTATGGCAACTGCTAAAAAAGAGGCTAAAGATTTTGTTTTTGAATGGGAAGGCAAAGACCGTAATAGCAAAGTAGTCCGTGGTGAGGTCCGCGCCATTGGCGAAGCGCAAGTGCAAGCCACCTTGCGCAGGCAAGGCGTACTCACCACCAAGATCAAAAAACGCCGCATGCGCTCGGGCCAGAAAATCAAGCCCAGAGATATTGCGATTTTCACGCGCCAACTAGCCACCATGATGAAGGCTGGCGTTCCATTGTTGCAATCTTTCGACATTGTGGGCCGTGGTAATACCAATGCCAGCGTTACCAAATTGCTCAACGATGTTCGTACTGACGTCGAAACCGGCACATCGCTATCTGCCGCATTTCGCAAGTACCCCATGCACTTTGACAATCTGTATTGCAACTTGGTAGAAGCCGGCGAAACCGCAGGTATTTTGGAAGCATTGTTAGACCGTTTGGCGGTTTATATGGAAAAAACAGAAGCTATCAAATCAAAGATCAAATCTGCACTGATGTATCCTGCATCGGTGGTTATAGTGGCTTTCGTGGTGGTAGCCGTGATCATGATTTTTGTGATCCCGGCCTTCAAGCAAGTGTTTACCTCATTTGGTGCCGACTTGCCCGCACCCACCTTGTTTGTGATGGCTATCAGCGAAGTTTTTGTGAAATGGTGGTGGCTCATCTTTGGTGCCATTGGTGGCGGTTTTTACTTTTTCATGCAGGCTTGGAGACGCAGCGAGAAAATGCAAAAATTCATGGATAGAGCTTTGCTGAAAATGCCTGTATTTGGTTCTCTCATTGAAAAATCTTGCATCGCACGCTGGACACGCACTTTGGCGACCATGTTTGCCGCTGGCGTACCGTTGGTCGAGGCGCTTGATTCTGTGGGCGGTGCTTCTGGCAACTCCAAGTATGCCGACGCTACAGTCAAAATCCAGCAAGAAGTGTCAACCGGCACCTCGCTCACGTCTGCCATGACCAATGCCAACCTGTTTCCCTCCATGGTGATTCAGATGACTGCGATTGGTGAAGAGTCTGGCTCGATTGATCACATGCTGGGCAAAGCTGCTGACTTTTATGAGGCTGAAGTGGACGAGATGGTAGCCGGCCTGTCCAGCCTGATGGAACCCATCATCATCGTGTTCCTGGGCACCATTATTGGCGGTATTGTGGTATCCATGTACCTGCCTATCTTCAAACTGGGCCAGGTTGTGTAATGGATTTATTGTCCTGGCTGGATGTCGCTTTAGTGGGCATTCTGGGTTTGCTGATCGGTAGTTTTTTAAACGTTGTCATATACCGCCTTCCCAAAATGCTGGAAGCGCAATGGGCAGCCGAATGTGCTGCCCTGTCTGACCAGACTGTTCCTGATCCTTCGGCACCTGAGCCTGCACCGTTTAACCTTTTGGTGCCCCGTTCACGTTGTGGCTGCTGCGGACATATGATTCGCTGGTATGAAAATATTCCAATCCTCAGTTACCTGTTTCTGCGCGGCAAATGCTCTGCCTGCGACACCAAAATCAGCTTGCGCTATCCGTTGGTAGAACTGACCACTGGCGCCTTGTTTACATTTTGTGCAGCGCGATGGGGTTGGTCATTCACCACCGCCGTCTGGTGTGCTTTTTGCGCTGCCATGGTGGCTTTAGCCTGCATTGATTGGGACACTACTTTGCTGCCAGACGACATTACCCTGCCTTTGCTTTGGCTGGGCCTGATTGCAGCCGCAATGCGCTGGATCACGCCCCCCAGCCTGCCCGACGCCGTGTGGGGCGCTGTGGCAGGCTATCTGTCTCTGTGGGTAGTCTATTGGGCCTTCAAGCTGATCACGGGCAAAGAGGGCATGGGCTACGGGGACTTCAAGCTCTTTGCCGCTTTGGGCGCCTGGTTTGGCTGGCAAGCGCTGGTGCCGATCATTTTGATGTCCTCGGTGATTGGAGCGATTATCGGTATCGCGCTGAAGTTTTCTTCTGGGCTACGTGAAGGCGGCTATATCCCTTTTGGTCCTTTCCTCGTAGGCGCTGGGCTGACAGCGCTTATTTTTGGACCGCAGTCAATTTTGCGGGCAGTGGGTTTGTAAGCCCGCAATCACATCCCGAGGCAGGTACTTCGTGGCAATCCAGCTAGGCTTAACCGGCGGTATTGGCAGCGGCAAGACTACTGTCGCTGGCATCTGGGCGTCCTTGGGTGCCTATGTGATTGATGCAGATGCCCTGTCCCGCACACTTACCGCGAGCGGTGGTGATGCCATCAGCGCTATCCAAAAGAGCTTCGGGGCTCAAGCGATTGCAACTGACGGATCGCTCAACCGCGATGCCATGCGTACTCTGGTTTTTACAGATCCAAGCGCCAAACAACGGCTTGAAGCCATTCTTCACCCCCTGATAGCAAAGCGCATGGCCCAAGCACAATCCGACGCACAGCGCGCTGGCATGAACGTAGTCGTACTCGACATACCACTGTTGGTGGAGTCGCCCCGCTGGCGACCTCGACTGGATCATGTAATGGTGGTGGACTGCGACAGCGCCACCCAAATACAGCGGGTGCAATCGCGCAGCGGCTGGACTGCAGAACAAACGCAGCAGGTCATTTCGGCGCAGGCCTCGCGGGCGCAGCGCCTGGCTGCAGCAGACATCGTTATGGTCAACCAGAACATCAACCTGTCACAGTTGGAGACCATGGTACGACAAGTTGCACAGGACTTCGGGCTATGATGCGCGATACGAAAGTGCAACAGTGATCAACTACGAATACCCTTTTAATGAGCGCGTGCGTACCTATTTGCGACTTGAGCACCTGTTCGAACGCTTGGGGCTTTTGCTGGCACGCGAAACTGCACTTGACCACCATTACGCCTTTGTCACGATTTTTGAGATCATCGAGGTCGGCGCCCGCGCCGACCTCAAATCAGACGTACTCAGAGACCTGGAAAAGCACCGCCAGCAGTTTGCCAGCTACCGCGACAACCCGGCTATTGCCCAAGATGTACTCCTGAACACCTTGACCCAGATTGAAGCGTCTTATGCTGCACTCAACGGTCAACCTGGCAAGGCAGGCGTCACCCTGAACGACAATGAATGGGTGACGAGTGTGCGCAGCCGTATTGGCATACCCGCAGGTACTTGCGAATTTGATTTACCCGCTTATTACCACTGGCAACACTACAGCGCCGATCAGCGCCGCGCCGACCTTACCCGCTGGGCCAGTACGCTATGGCCGCTGGCACAGTGCATCAGCGTGCTGATGAAGTTGCTGCGCGACTCGGGTTCTCCGCAAAAAGTGATGGCTACCGCTGGGCAATACCAGCAAAACCTGCCCCAAGGCCGCAGTTTTCAGCTGCTGCGCCTGCGCATCGATGCCCATAGCGGCTTGATACCTGAGATCAGTGGCAATCGCCTGATGGTGTCTGTGCGGCTGTTACGCGCGGCCCTGGATGACAAGCTGCCATCTCCAAGTGGTGAAGATGTAGAGTTAGAACTCACTTTTTGTTCTTGATGGTTGGCATACGGCATGAACAAGGCATCACCACCCACCGTCCGTTGCCCACAGTGCAAAGGCCCAACCCTGTTTGCTCCCAGTAACCCTTGGCGGCCTTTTTGCAGTGAACGCTGCAAAAACCGCGACTTTGGTGCTTGGGCGAGTGAGGAATTTCGCGTGCCCAGCACGCCACCGCCCGACGAGGTGTTTGGCGACGCCAGCCAGCAAAATATTCATTAAATTCGCCTGATACCAGCGTGGAATATGCGCGAGCAGCTATTATATTTATAGCGTATAGAGTTTGCTTCCCAAGAAAATACCCATAAAAAAGCCGCCTGAATGACTTCGGCGGCTTTTTTGATTCTGTGTACTGAATTACTTCAGCTTGACTTCTTTGTAGTCCACATGCTTGCGAGCTTTTGGATCAAACTTGCTGATCAGCATTTTCTCGGGCATGGTTTTCTTGTTTTTGGTGGTGGTGTAAAAATGGCCGGTTCCAGCAGTGGATTCCAGCTTGATTTTTTCGCGTGCGCCTTTTGCCATGGTGCTTCTCCTTAAATCTGGCCACGTGCGCGCATGTCTGCGAGCACAGAGTCAATACCGTTTTTGTCGATCAAACGCAAACCTGCATTGGTGATGCGCAAACGCACCCAACGGTTTTCGCTTTCGACGAAAAAGCGGCGGTATTGCAGGTTAGGCAAAAAACGACGCTTGGTTTTGTTATTGGCGTGGGAAACGTTGTTCCCCGTCATTGGGCCCTTGCCCGTTACTTCACATACACGTGCCATTACAGAGCACTCCTCAAGTGTAATTAACAGCTTTCGCTGCACCTCGCTCCGATCATTTGCACATTGCGCACAAATCACCCAGCGGTCTCATTTTGGGATAACCCAAAAGCCTTCAGTTTTTACCCGAAGCCTTTGATTATAGCTTTTTTCGGCACATTTTGGTCTTGCTAGGCGCGCCAAGGCCATTTATGCGCCTTTTTGCTGCTCCAAAAAGCGCTGTGCGTCCAGTGCGGCCATACAACCCGTGCCCGCGCTGGTAATGGCCTGACGGTAGACGTGGTCTTGCACATCACCTGCAGCAAACACGCCAGGCACGCTGGTCATGGTCGCCATGCCTTTCAAACCGCTTTGGGTGATGATGTAACCGTCCTTCATCTCCAGTTGGCCTTTGAAGATGTCGGTATTGGGCGAATGGCCAATGGCAATAAAGCAGCCTTTGAGGGTAATGTCTTCCGTAGCGCCTGTTTTGGTGCTCTTCAAACGTATGCCAGTCACGCCCGACGCATCGCCCAGCACTTCGTCCAAAGTGTTGAAGACCTTGAGCTCGATCTTGCCCTCTTTGACCCGCTCCATCACCTTATCCACCAAAATCGGCTCGGCCTTGAAGGTGTCGCGGCGGTGCACCAAATACACCTTGCTGGCGATGTTGGACAGATACAACGCTTCTTCCACGGCAGTGTTTCCTCCTCCCACCACACAGCAAATCTGGTCGCGGTAGAAAAACCCATCGCAGGTGGCACAGCCGCTCACACCGCGCCCCATAAAGGCTTCTTCCGACGGCAACCCCAGGTATTTGGCAGAAGCACCCGTAGCCAAAATGAGGGCGTCGCAGGTGTATTCGCCACTGTCGCCCTTGAGCGTGAATGGGCGTTTAGAAAAATCCACCGCACTGATGTGGTCGAAGATGATTTCGGTTTTGAAGCGTTCAGCATGCTCCAAAAAGCGCTGCATCAGCTCTGGGCCTTGCACACCATGCACGTCGGCGGGCCAGTTGTCCACGTCGGTCGTGGTCATCAACTG
Source organism: Polaromonas sp. (assembly GCA_043774625.1). Lineage (GTDB taxonomy): Bacteria > Pseudomonadota > Gammaproteobacteria > Burkholderiales > Burkholderiaceae_C > JAAFIP01. The sequence goes on from JAYVTG010000097.1 coordinate 38,572, forward strand.
GCCGCCTTGGGCCATGCCGGTAACCAGCACGGGGTTCAGGTTAGCGCGAGCGGCGTAAACAGCAGCGGTGTAACCCGCAGGGCCGGAGCCTAAAATCAATACTTTGGCGTGTTTCATAAAAATGATCTAAGGGAAATACTACGGGGAGATAACAGCTATTGGGTTAAAGTTAGGGCTATTGTGCACAAAATCAATCAGCTTGCTGGGATGAAGGCTCGAATTTGTGTTCATGCTGCGTAAAGCTTAGTTACAAGGCAATGCCCGCAAAGGTCAACTTGCCATCATCCAATAACAACAGAGGGTCTGACATGTCGATGCTATCCAACTTAGAGCTCATTCGCCGGGTTCCACTTTTCTCCATGTTAACGCCTTCTCAAGCTGAAGCTGTTGCTGAAGCCGTTATCAAGCGTCGCTTCAAACGGGGCGAAATGATTGTGGAGCAAGGTAAAAAGTCCAACGCTTTGTTCATTATTTTGACAGGCCGTGCACGGGTCATCACCACAGACACCCGTGGGCGCGAGGTGATTTTGGCCAGTCTGGAGCCCGGAGACTATATTGGCGAGATGAGTTTGATCGACAACGAGCCGCATTCTGCATCTGTGCGAGCCGAGGTGCAAACCGACGTGCTGATGCTGGGTCGGGTGGAATTTGCCCGCTGCCTACCCGAAAATACGTCTATGGCCTACGCGGTCATGAAAGGCTTGGTACAGCGCCTGCGCCATGCTGACCGCAAAATCGAGTCTTTAGCCCTGATGGACGTGTATGGCCGCGTTGCGCGCGCATTGATCGAAGCTTCTCACACCGATACGGAAGGCTTGGTCGTCATTCGTGACAAAGTGTCGCGCCAGGATCTGGCCAAAATGGTGGGTGCATCGCGCGAGATGGTCAGCCGCGTGATGAAAGACCTGGAAGAACGCGGCTATATTGAGACACAGGACAACGGCTCTTTGGTGATTAAAGAGCGCCTGAGCACGATGGGTTAAGCGGGGCTTGCAAAGCAAAGTTTCGCTAAGACTTGGGGTAAGCTCAGACTTAATATGACTTATTCCCTCGATACCCTCCGCACACCTGCCCGATCATCCGCGCGCACCGCCCAGCCAGCCGCTGGTCTGCGCCGCTTTGCGCAAGAATTTGCCCTGCTGGTAGGTGCACTGGCCTTGGTCTTTTGGCTCTTGGCCATGTTCAGCTATTCGCCTAGTGATGCAGCCTGGTCCACATCAGGCGCAAGTTCGGGCAACGCAGTGCGCAACTGGGCTGGCCGCTTGGGTGCTTGGGTGGCAGACGCGAGTTACTACTTGCTCGGATTTTCTGTCTGGTGGTGTGGCCTGGCCGGTGGGCGCGCCTGGTTATCGTCACTGGCACGCTGGCTGCGTGGTGGTGTAGACCACCCGGTGCATGAAGAAGATGTATCTGCTACACATTTAATAGCTACCCGCGCAGTGTTCTGGCTGGGATTAGCACTTTTACTCATCGCAAGCTGCACATTGGAATGGACCCGCGTGTACCGCATGGAAGCGCGCCTGCCTGGCCACGGCGGTGGTGTGCTGGGTTATCTGGCGGGGCCGTTTGCCCTGCGCTGGCTGGGCTTTACAGGCTCAGGTTTGGTAGCCATTGCCATGGGCGTGATGGGCGCGGCCTGGGTGTTTCGCTTTTCTTGGACGCACTGGGCAGAAGGCATCGGTGGCTGGATCATGTCCAAAATCGAAGCACGACGCGACAAGCGTGAAGCCGCGCAAGATATTGCCTTTGGCACCCAAGCCGCCCGTGAGCGTGACGAAGTGGTGCAAGTAGAGCGCGTAGAGATTGAAGAACACCACCCAGGCCCGGTAATGATTGAGCCGACCCTGGTAGCCGTGCCCCAAAGCGCCCGCGTGGCCAAGGAGCGGCAAAAACCTTTGTTCAGCGACATGCTGGATAGCAAACTGCCCCAGGTCGATTTGCTGGACGGCGCGCAACTGCGCCAGGAAACCGTTGCGCCCGAAACGCTGGAAATGACCAGCCGCATGATCGAGAAAAAGCTCAAAGACTTTGGCGTGGACGTGCGTGTGGTGCTGGCCCAGCCTGGGCCGGTCATTACGCGCTATGAGATTGAACCTGCCACAGGCGTGAAGGGCTCGCAGATTGTCGGCCTGGCCAAAGACCTGGCACGTTCGCTGTCCTTGGTGTCCATTCGCGTGGTAGAGACGATTCCCGGCAAAAACTATATGGCGCTGGAATTGCCTAACGCGAAACGGCAAAGCATCAAGCTCTCCGAGATTTTGGGTTCGCAGGTGTACAACGACGGCAAGTCGCTGCTGACCATGGGGCTGGGCAAAGACATCATTGGCAACCCCGTGGTGGCCGACCTGGCCAAAATGCCCCACGTGTTGGTGGCGGGTACGACGGGATCGGGCAAGTCGGTGGGTATCAACGCCATGATTTTGAGCCTGCTGTACAAAGCCGAAGCGCGTGACGTGCGCATGCTGATGATCGACCCCAAGATGCTGGAAATGAGTGTGTACGAGGGCATTCCGCACCTGCTGGCCCCTGTGGTGACCGACATGCGCCAGGCCGCGCATGGCCTGAACTGGTGCGTGGGCGAGATGGAGCGGCGCTATAAATTGATGAGCAAAATGGGCGTGCGCAACCTGGCGGGCTACAACGTGAAGATTGACGACGCCACGGCGCGCGAAGCATTCATTTACAACCCGTTTAGTTTGACCCCCGACAGCCCCGAGCCGCTGGAGCGCCTACCGCACATCGTCGTCGTCATCGACGAACTGGCTGACCTGATGATGGTCGTGGGCAAGAAGATTGAAGAACTGATTGCACGCCTGGCACAAAAAGCGCGGGCAGCGGGCATCCATTTGATTTTGGCCACCCAGCGCCCCAGTGTGGACGTGATTACCGGCCTGATAAAAGCTAATATTCCCACACGCATCGCGTTTCAGGTCAGCAGCAAGATCGACAGCCGCACTATCCTGGACCAAATGGGTGCAGAAGCCTTGCTGGGCATGGGCGACATGCTCTACATGCCCAGCGGCACGGGCCTGCCCATTCGCGTGCACGGCGCGTTTGTGAGCGACGAAGAAGTGCACCGCGTGGTCGCTTACCTGAAAGAACAGGGAGGCGAACCTAATTACATCGAAGGCCTGCTGGAAGGCGGAACTGTGGACGGCGAAGAAGGTCTGAACCTGGATGGCGAAAACCCCAGCGGAGAAAAAGACCCTATGTATGACCGGGCCGTAGACATTGTTTTGAAAAACCAGAAAGCCAGCATCTCTTTGGTGCAGCGCCACCTGAGCATTGGCTATAACAAAGCCGCCAACTTGCTGGAAGCGATGGAAAAAGTAGGCTTGGTCACCGCCATGAACGGACGCGGACAGCGCGAGATTTTGGTGCCCGGCGGGCGGGAGTAAACTATGAAGTTGAAATTGATTGCTACGTTTTTAGTAGCTGCCTGCGCAATACCGGTGCTGGCAAACAGCCTAAATACGCTTGAAAACTTCCTCAAAACAACCAAAACGGGTCGCGCTGAATTTACCCAAACGGTCACCTCGGCTGCGCGAGAAGGTCAAACTGCCAAGGTCAAAAAAAGCAGTGGCGTGTTTGAGTTTGAACGCCCCAGTCGCTTCAAGTTTTTGTACAAAAAACCGTTTGAACAAAGCTTGGTGGCAGACGGTCAAACCTTGTGGATTCATGATGTGGACTTGAACCAGGTCACATCCAGCAAGCAAGCCAGCGTATTGTCGTCCACCCCCGCAGCACTAATTGCATCAGCGCCCGACTTGAAAACTTTGCAACAAAGCTTCAGCCTGCAAGCCGAACCTGACAAGGACGGCCAGGCCTGGGTGCTGGCTATACCCAAAACCAAAGACGGCACCCTGCAAAGTATTCGCGTAGGCTTCAAAATGCCCAGCGGTGAACTGGTGGCCTTGGACATTTTGGACAACTTTGGCCAACGCTCTTTGATGCAGTTTCAAAAATTGGAACTCAACCCCGCGCTGGCCGCCGACAGCTTCAACTTCAAGCCACCAGCGGGTGTGGATGTGATCAAGCAGCCGTAGTCGTACTAAATGAACGGTGTCTCCGTGATATACCGCGAAAATAAATCAGCGGCCTCCTGCGCATCCACGCGCTGCATTTCGGTTTGCAATTGCAAGCCTTCCAGCTTGGCATCGCATAACTGCGCTTGCATCAACTTGGTTGACACGTTGTGGGATTTGGCCAGGTTGGTGGCCAAGGTAGCAGCTATGGAGCACAGCATGGCACCAAAACACAGTAGCTGCCAGATGGGTTGACTAAGCCCAAACGAATCAGAAACCCACGTGGAGAAAGACTTGCCTCCCAGCGCGGGTCCAGCAGTCAGGGCGGCTGACAGTACGCTACCGACAATGGCGATATTGGTAAAACGGTTGCTGCGCTTGTCGTAATTGTAGATAAAAGTTTTCAGTTCGCTGCGCTTGGCCTTGATTTTGTCCAATAGCGTGGTGCGCAAACCCGTTTGATTTTTTACTGTCATGAAGCCCCCTGTCATGCTGGGTAGAAAGTCTTTTACCTGGCACCGTGCTAGTGAATACCTTCATCTGCATGCCACACAGTTTTTTAACACTGCCCGGGCATAGCGCGCTGGAGAATGTCTACTTTTGTAAGAGATTTAAGTAACCAGACGTGTCTAACCAAGACGTGAATGCACGGGCCTATCTTGCTAGCCTTTGGCTAACCAGCGCTGCAACTGCACGTACACCGCTGCACTACTCAGCAAATCGAAATGGTCAGTCCCATAGACGATGTACTGGCGCTTTGCAGGAATGGGCAAAGCCTGCGCTGCCTCTTCATGCTGGCCCAGTGCACTGCGCACAGGCACCAAGCCGTCGCCGGGCAAGGGTTTGGTTGACCCGCCTTGCAGGCTGGCTTTTGCTGCGGTCTGGGCCATTGCAGGTTGGGCCTTTTTGGTGGCTGCCACCACATAACACTTCACCCCTTTGGGCAATGGCACCACGCTGCCCCGGTCGTGCGCGCGCACAGCGGCGCGGCCTTGCCAGTCAGCGTCCAGCAGATTGCCATGGCGCAGGTCTTTGATGCCTGCGCTGCGCACCAAACCCAGTTTGGCAAACGGCGCGGTGTAGGGGCTGATGCCCAGCAGATAGTCCACCCAGCTGCCGGCACGCTCCAGCGGCGCGCCGTGGTGGGGGGTACCCAGGCAGATGAGTTTGGTAAGCTGCTTGAGCCATGTGTGGCCCTGCACGCGCGCCACCTCGCACGCGCTGCGCGACACCAGGCCGCCCATGCTGTGCCCGATGATGACCAGCTCGGTAATGGGCACAGGCCAGGCATGCACAAGGTTTTGCAATGTATCGGCAAACTCGCGTCCATTTTCGGAGATATGCCTGCCTGAGTTGTAGTTCAGATACACGGGCGTGTAGCCCAGGTCTTGCGCGAGCGATGCGCCATGGTCGTGGCCCACGCCGTCTTTTACATGGTTCCATTGCAGGTCGTTCATACACAGGCCGTGCACCAGTACCAATACTTTGCCGGTAGGCTGCATGAGTTGTGTTTTCAACGCGGCTTTGTTTAGCGTCAAAGCCACGCCCTGCTGGCGCAGTTGCATGCGAATGGCCAGCGGGTTGCCAGTCGCTGCCATCGTGTCGCCCAGCACGCCATTGGCGGCGGCCAGCACCGTTTCGCGGTACGGCTGCGCACTTTTCAAATTGAGCTTGGCGGCCAAAGGCTTAAGAGTGCGGCTGACCACCAGCGCCACGGCGGGCACGTCGCCCAAGCCCAGCCCTTTGTCCAGCCCCCAGCCCACTAGATTCGTCACCCCACGCACGCTGCGATACGCCAGGCCCGTGATGCCCTTGGTACGGCCAGCGGGCCGCGCGCCCACGATGGGCGACACGCTGGCAATGTTGCGGTGCATGTCCTCCACCAAATCGGTAATGCCCTTGACCGCTGCAATCACCAGCGCACTGGTGCCGCGCAGGTTTGACGCAGTAGAGTTTGGATCGGTTTGGCTAGACTTATGCATGCCTGAGCATACAGGGCTTATGGTTTTGCTGCGCATTCCATTTGCAAAGAACGAAGGTCTGCGTTGATTAGAGCAGATTCAAATTGCTATATATTTAGTAGCTGCTCGCGCATATTCTACGCTGGCAATCGGCACTTTTCCCCAACAATATTGTTTCAAACCCATGCAAAAGCCATCCACAGTTAATCTTCCGCCCAAAGCAAACAAGCCAAGCCTGCAAGATCAGGTCAGTGGGTTGCTTTGCGTAGCGAAATTAAGAAGGAGGCCTCGAGGCCGGATGACATTCGCGTAGCAAAGCAGCACACTGGCATGATCACGTACAAAACCCAGCGTGGACGATTGCAAACCTACTCATTTGGCCAAAGCCGCCTCCGCCAACCCCGCCAAGGCTTTAGTCAGCCCGCCTACAGCCGCGCAATCTCCCGCCGCATGCCGCTTGCCCAGGTAAGCAGGGTCGTTGTAGCCCAGCCAAACCTGGCCCTGCGGGTCTTCCCACACCAAGGCTTTGAGCGGCAGGTCGATACCCGCAGACTGGGCGCATTCCATCAGCGGGGTGCCGCCTTGCGGGTTGCCAAAAATCAGCACTTCGGTGGGGCGCAGGGTTTTGCCCACTTTGGCTGCGCCAGCAGCATGGTCAATACGTGCAAAAATGTTCAGGCCGCGCTGCTTGGCCATGTCTTCAAAGCGGTTCATCGTGTCTTTGGCGCTGTAGCTGCTTTTCAGGGCAATCAGGCCATCGGCTGCAAAGGCAGGCGCTGCAGCAAGAAGAAAGAAAGCAAAAATGAGTTTGAACGGTGTTTTCAAAGTGATCTCCTTGCAGGGTTGGCCCCGTGATGAGGCGCTGTAGTGAATTAGATAGTCTTGCCGATAAACAAAAATTAGTCCAACGCCAACAAGCTTTCTTACACTGGTGCGCCTGGTGTATGCAAAAGCCGCGCTATCCAGACAATAATCTGTGCCATAGCCTCAACCCGCGACATTGCATCCACCCATGCCATCCACCCCCAGCCCCCACACCCCACTAGCTGAACGTCTGCGCCCGCAAACACTGGGCGGGGTGATTGGTCAGCAGCAGTTGCTGGGCGCTGGCATGCCGCTGCGCGTGGCGTTTGAGTCGGGTGTGCCGCACAGTTGCATTTTGTGGGGGCCACCGGGTGTTGGCAAAACCACCATTGCGCGGCTGATGGCCAACGCTTTCGATGCGCATTTCATCAGCATCAGCGCTACGCTGGGTGGGGTCAAAGACATTCGCGAGGCCGTGGAGCAGGCGCTGGTGTGGCAGGCGCAAGGCAAGCGCACCATCATGTTTGTGGACGAGGTACACCGCTTCAACAAAAGCCAGCAAGACGCGTTTTTGCCGCATGTGGAAAGCGGGCTGTTTACCTTTATTGGTGCGACCACCGAGAACCCGAGCTTTGAGGTAAATTCTGCCCTGCTCTCGCGCGCAGCCGTGTATGTTTTGCAACCCCTATCGGCAGAAGATTTACAGCAAATAGTGCTCAAAGCCAGCGCAGAATATGCGCATGCGGCTACTAAAGGTATAGCAATTGAACAAAACGCTGCCGACCGCCTGGTAGCCTATGCAGATGGCGATGCACGCCGGTTGATCAACACTTTGGAGACTTTATTTGTCTCCGCAGAAAAGGAAAAGCTGGGCAACGTTACCGACGACTGGTTGCTGAAAGTTTTAGGTGAACGCATGCGCCGCTACGACAAGGGTGGTGAGCAGTTTTACGACACCATCAGCGCGCTGCACAAGTCCGTGCGTGGCTCAGACCCTGACGCATCGCTCTACTGGTTCATCCGCATGCTGGACGGCGGTGCAGACCCGCGTTACATGGCGCGCCGCCTGGTGCGCATGGCCTGTGAAGACATTGGCCTGGCCGACCCACGCGCCCTGCGCCTGGCGCTGGACGCCGCCGAAGTGTATGAACGCCTGGGCAGCCCCGAAGGCGAGCTGGCGCTGGCCGAATGCGTCATCTATCTGGCCATGGCACCCAAATCCAACGCCGTCTACACTGCGTTCAACGAAGCCAAGGCCCTTATCAAAAAAGACGGCACCCGCCCCGTGCCCATGCACCTGCGCAACGCACCCACCAAGCTGATGAAAGAGTTGGATTACGGCAAAGGTTACCGCTACGCGCATAACGAAGCAGACGCTTTTGCAGCGGGCGAAACGTATTTGCCCGACGGCATGCAGGCCGAGTTTTATAGGCCCGTGGAGCGTGGCCTGGAGATCAAGATTGCTGATAAGTTGCGCGAACTGAAAGCACGCAATCATCACAAAAACTGATGTATTTCCAAAGCCTCTGATACAAGCTAAATCAACAGGGTAAACCCCTCCTTTCCCTCTGGGACAAGACGGCACAAAGAAGTCACCCTTCGATACAATCCGCGAACCAACCCGCCGTTGCGACCAAAAGTCACAAATATGGCGGGTTTTTTGCTAGGATGACCTAGGAGTACAACGATGCGCCCAGGGCATCAGATTCGGAGAAAAAATTCATGGAAATCTTTCTGCAACAGGTCATTAACGGCCTGGTTCTTGGCAGCATGTACGCGCTGGTCGCCTTGGGCTACACCATGGTGTACGGCATTATTAACCTCATCAATTTTGCCCACGGCGAGGTGCTGATGGTCGGCGCTCTGACCAGCTGGACCAGCATCGGCGTTATGAAAGAGTCTATGCCGGGCACGCCGGGCTGGGTCATTTTGATCGTTGCGCTGCTGATTGCCTGCATCGTCTGCTCGGTGCTGAACTTCACGATTGAAAAAGTGGCCTATCGCCCGCTACGCAATTCGCCCAAGCTGGCCCCGCTGATTACCGCCATCGGCATGAGCATCCTGCTGCAAACCCTGGCCATGATCATCTGGAAGCCCAATTACAAGCCTTACCCATCTCTGCTGCCTACCGACCCCTACGAAGTGGGTGGTGCAGTCATCACGGTGACGCAGATTCTGATTCTGGGTTTTACCGCCCTGTCGCTGGCCGTGCTGATGTTTGTCGTCAACAAAACGCGCCTGGGCCGCGCCATGCGCGCCACCGCAGAAAACCCGCGCGTAGCAGGCCTGATGGGTGTCAAACCCGACGTGGTGATTTCTGCCACCTTCATTATTGGTGCTATTTTGGCTGCCATAGCTGGTGTGATGTGGGCCATGAACTACGGCACCGTGCAACACGCCATGGGTTTTTTACCTGGCCTCAAGGCCTTTACCGCTGCCGTGTTTGGCGGCATTGGCAATCTAGCGGGTGCCGTGGTGGGCGGCATTTTGCTGGGGCTGATTGAGTCGATAGGCGCGGGCTATATCGGCGCGTTAACGGGAGGGGTTTTGGGCAGCCATTACACCGACATATTTGCTTTCATCGTGCTGATCATCATGCTGACCATCCGGCCATCGGGCCTGTTGGGTGAGCGTGTGGCTGACCGCGCATAAAGAGGAGAACCCACATGCTAAAACTCTTTAACAACAACAAAACTATCGGCATTATCCTGTTGGCGCTGATCGCCATTGTCTTGCCCCTGTTCGTACAGCAAGTCGGTAACGCCTGGGTGCGCATTTTGGACATGGCACTTTTATATGTGTTACTGGCCATGGGCCTGAACATTGTGGTGGGCTACGCAGGTTTGCTGGACTTGGGCTATGTGGCGTTTTATGCGGTGGGAGCCTACATGTTTGGCCTGATGGCATCTCCGCATTTGACAGAGACTTTTCCGTGGATTGCCGCCTTGCTGCCCAACGGCCTGCACTCGCCGTTGTGGATCGTCATTCCAATGGCGGCGTTTTTAGCAGGGGCCCTGGGCGTGCTGCTAGGCGCGCCTACGCTCAAGCTGCGTGGCGACTATCTGGCCATCGTCACACTGGGCTTTGGTGAAATCATCCGCGTGTTCATGAACAACATGGACCATCCCGTCAACATTACCAACGGGCCCAAGGGTTTGGGCCAGATTGATTCGATCAAGTTCTTTGGTCTGGATCTGGGCCGCCCGCTGGAGGTGTTTGGCTTCACCATCGCATCCGTCTCGCTGTACTACTACCTCTTTTTGGTGCTGTGCCTTTTCTCTATCCTGATTTGCTACCGCCTGGAAAAGTCGCGCATTGGCCGCGCCTGGATGGCCATTCGTGAAGACGAAATTGCTGCCAAGGCGATGGGTATCAACACCCGCAACCTGAAATTGCTGGCCTTTGGTATGGGCGCTACCTTTGGCGGGGTGAGCGGTGCCATGTTTGCATCGTTCCAGGGCTTTATTTCGCCAGAATCTTTCTCATTAATGGAATCAGTGATGATTGTGGCCATGGTGGTGCTGGGTGGCCTGGGCCACCTGCCGGGGGTAATTATTGGTGCGCTGCTGCTGTCTGCCTTGCCCGAGGTGCTGCGCTATGTGGCCGGGCCACTGCAAGACTTGTCCGGTGGCCGTCTGGACGCGTCGATCTTGCGCCAGCTCCTGATTGCCGTTGCCATGATCACCATCATGCTGATGAAACCGCGCGGCCTGTGGCCCACGCCCGACCACGGCAAGTCGCTGGAACAAAGCGATGAAGCGTTGCGCGGCACGGCTGCAAAAGCAGGAGGCAAATAACATGGCTGATATTGTTCTCAACGTAGCCGGTGTTTCCAAACGCTTTGGCGGCCTGCAGGCTTTAAGCGATGTAGGTATCAAAATTGAACGCGGCCAGGTCTATGGCCTGATCGGCCCCAACGGTGCCGGTAAAACCACCTTCTTCAACGTGCTGACTGGCCTGTACACGCCAGACAGCGGCACGTTTGAGCTGGCAGGCAAGCCCTATACACCGTCTGCCGTGCACGAAGTGGCCAAAGCGGGCATTGCGCGTACTTTTCAAAATATTCGTTTGTTTGCCGACATGACCGCTTTAGAAAACGTGATGGTAGGGCGGCACATTCGCACGGGCTCGGGCCTGTTGGGTGCGATTTTTCAAACACCCCATTTCAAGATGGAGGAAAAAGCCATTGCCCAACGTGCGCAGGAGTTGTTGGACTATGTGGGCATTGGCAAGTTTGCCGACTACAAAGCCCGCACACTGTCGTATGGTGACCAACGCCGCCTGGAGATTGCCCGCGCCTTGGCTACCGACCCCCAACTGATTGCGCTGGACGAGCCCGCTGCAGGCATGAACGCCACAGAGAAAGTGCTGCTGCGCGAGCTGATTGACCGCATTCGCAAAGACAACCGCACCATCTTGCTGATTGAGCATGACGTGAAGCTGGTGATGGGCCTGTGTGACCGCGTGACGGTGCTGGACTACGGCAAGCAAATTGCCGAGGGTAAGCCAGCCGACGTGCAGAAAAACGAAAAAGTGATCGAAGCCTATCTGGGCTCAGACCACTAAAGCGAGAAGGAAACCTACATGTCCGACAATAAAAAAGTCCTTCTGAAAGTCAGTGGCCTCAAGGTGTCTTATGGTGGCATTCAAGCCGTCAAAGGGGCGGACTTTGAAGTGCGCGAAGGCGAATTGGTGACCCTCATCGGCTCCAACGGGGCTGGCAAAACTACCACCATGAAGGCCATTACCGGGTCGCTGCCTGCAGCGGCTGGCAGTATTGAATACCTTGGCAAAACAGTGGCTGGCCAAGGTGCCTGGGACTTGGTGGCACAGGGCTTGTGCATGGTGCCCGAAGGGCGCGGTGTGTTTGCACGCATGACGATCACCGAGAACCTGATGATGGGGGCTTACATACGCAATGACAAAGCAGAGATTGCTGCCGACATGGAGAAAATGTTCAGCATCTTTCCGCGCCTGAAAGAGCGCAAAGACCAGTTGGCTGGCACCATGAGTGGGGGCGAACAGCAAATGCTGGCCATGGGCCGCGCTCTGATGAGCCGCCCCAAAGTTTTGTTGATGGACGAGCCATCCATGGGCCTCTCGCCCATCATGGTGGCCAAGATATTTGAGGTGGTGCGCGATGTATCCGCTCAAGGTGTAACGGTACTTCTGGTTGAACAAAACGCCAAGCTGGCCCTGCAAGCGGCAGACCGTGGCTATGTGATGGAAAGCGGCATTATCACCATGAGCGGCGACGCCAAAGAAATGCTGAACGACCCGAAGGTGCGCGCTGCTTACCTGGGTGAGTAGTGGGGTGACTAGCTTGAGCTGAGTTTGTCATGCTCGCGCATGGCAAATCGGTCGGTCATACCGGCTATGTAATCTGCCACAGCACGCGGCAAGTTTTTTTGCTTCGCATACGCTTGCGGCATTAAAGCTGGCTTGTCCAAGTAGGCTGAAAATAAATCTTGCACCACCTGTTTGGCATGTTTTGTGGTTTGCATGACTTGCTCGTGCCGGTACAAGTTTGATAGCAGCCAGCGCTTTATCTGCGCTGACTGTAGCCGCATTTCTTCAGAAAACAGCACAGTAGCTGGTGCGTGCTTCACGTCTTCAGTGCTGCGTATGTGGTGTTTTTCAATCGCCACTTTGGTCGAAGTAATCACGTCATACACCTGTGCGCTGAGCATGCGGCGAATCGTCTCGTGCAGCAGCCTGCGGCCTTGCACCTGTGGGTATTCAGCCAGAACAGCGTGGTGGTGCTGCGCAAACCAGGGCAGGTCACACAATTGTTCGATGGTGATGAGGCCAGAGCGCACGCCGTCGTCCATGTCATGCGCGTTGTAAGCCATCTCGTCGGCCAGATTGGTCAATTGGGCCTCCAGGCTGGGTTGGGTGCGGTCCATAAAGCGCCGCGCTACGCCGCCAGGTTCTTTGGTTTCCAGGCGCTGGGCGTTGGCAGCAGAGCAGTGCTTCAAAATACCTTCGCGCGTTTCCAGCGTCAGGTTCAGGCCGTCAAACTGGGGGTAGCGTTCTTCCAGCGCGTCCACTACGCGCAAGCTTTGCAGATTGTGTTCAAAGCCGCCGTGGCCTGGTGCACGCTGCTGCAGGCTGTCGTTGAGCGCGTCTTGCCCGGCGTGGCCAAAAGGCGTGTGGCCCAAGTCGTGCGCCAGGCTAATGGCTTCTACCAGGTCTTCATGCAACCCCAAGGCTCGCGCCATGCTGCGGCCCAGTTGGGCTACCTCCAGCGAATGGGTCATGCGCGTGCGAAATAGGTCGCCTTCATGGTTGAGGAAAACCTGCGTTTTGTAGACCAGGCGGCGAAACGCCGTGCTGTGCACAATGCGGTCGCGGTCACGCTGAAAAGCGTTGCGGTCTTCGGCACTGTGGCGCTGCGCGGGTTCATCGTACCTGCGGCCCTTGCTGGCTGCCGGATTGCATGCATACGCTTTAATTATCATTAAAAACAGTCCATTGCCAGCGTGGAATATGCGCGAGCAGCTATACTATTAATAGCATTTATGAATACCTGCGTGTCGTATGATTGCCCCATGGCATCAAGATCAGGCATGCACACCAACGCGTCGTATATCGCTCTTTTGTGAACCTTGGCATGCATAGACTAAGCCATGCTTTGCGTAATCACACTACGCACCAGCGCATCTGGCGCGGTGCGCACACCCGCGCGGCCAGGTGTGTCGATCGTTACAAACTTGATCTCTCCCGCTTCGGCTTTTTTGTCTACCCGCATGAGCTGCAGGTAGCGGTCTACGCTGTCTTTTGCGCCCATGGGCTCCAGCCGTGGAGCCACGGTGGGCAAACCTGCACGCTGTATCAGTGCAGTTAAACGCTGTACAAAAGCCGCGTCTACCAGCTCCAACCCCTGCGACAAGCGCGCCGCCATCACCATGCCGCAGCCTACCGCTTCACCATGTAGCCAGGCGCCATAGCCCATACCTGCCTCGATAGCATGGCCAAAGGTGTGGCCAAAGTTCAAAATGGCGCGTAAACCCTGCTCACGCTCATCAGCGCCCACCACCTGGGCCTTGATCTCGCAACTGCGCTTGACGGCATGGGCCAGCAAGGCGGCATCACCGTTGCGCAGGCCGTCCATGTTGGCCTCAATCCAGTCAAAAAACGCCATGTCGGCAATCGGCCCATATTTAATAACTTCGGCCAAGCCAGCCGACATTTCGCGTGCTGGCAAAGTTTTAAGCGTGTCCAGGTCGCACACCACCAGGGCGGGCTGGTAGAAAGCGCCAATCATGTTCTTGCCCAGTGGGTGGTTAATAGCCGTCTTGCCGCCCACCGAAGAATCCACCTGCGCCAAGAGCGTAGTGGGCACTTGCACAAAAGGCACCCCGCGCATGTAGCTGGATGCAGCAAAGCCCGTCATGTCGCCCACCACGCCACCACCCAAGGCAAACAGCACCGTCTTGCGGTCGCAGCCCTGGGACAGCAAAGCATCAAATATCAGGTTCAGTGTTTGCCAGGTTTTATGCTCTTCGCCGTCTGGCAAGCTCACGGTGTGGATGTGCGCGTATTGGCCTTGTAGAGCTTGTGTCAGGCGCTGCGCATACAAAGGTGCCACCAGCGTGTTGCTGACGATCAGCGCGTGCGTGGCCTTGGGCAAGTTTGCATACGTAGTGGGTTTGTCAAACAAGCCCGCGCCAATGGCGATAGAGTAAGCGCGATCGCCCAGTGCGATAGAAACGGAGGAGTGGGCTAAGTCGGTTGGGTGGGTTTGAGTGTTCACAGGGTTGATTATCCCTGCTTAGGGCAAACCGCGAGCCAGCTCCAACTGCATCACAATCATGTTCACCAGCGTAGCCACCGATGGACGGCCCGTCTCCACCACAAAATGCGCCGTCTCGCGGTACAGCGGGTCGCGTACATCAAACAAGTCTTTAAGACGTTGTAAGGGGTCAACCCCTTGCAAAAGTGGCCTGTTACGGTCGTGGCGCAGTCGCTTGACCAATTCTTCGGGATTGGAACGCAAATACACTACCGTGCCACTGCCCCGCAACCGCTGGCGATTTAATGGTCGCAACACCGTACCTCCCCCCGTAGAAAGCACCGCAACACGAGCCACGTTTGCAACAACCTGAGAACCATGACTGGAACCAGCACTAGGATCCAAATCACTAGCTTGCGCTTGAGTCAACTCCGCAATCTTAGTCTCCTCCACATCCCGAAATCTCTCCTCTCCTTCGCGCTCAAAATACTCCCGAATTGAGCAGCCGAGCCGCTGCTCAATTTCGTGATCGGAATCAAAAAAAGGCAAACCCAGCCGCCGCGCCAACTGGCGCCCGACTGTAGATTTGCCCGATCCGGGGAGGCCTACGAGAGAGATCAAATTGACTTCTAGTTAATTGGATATACAGCAATTAAGTTGACAAATCGAACACTGGTGCCAGTAGTAAATGTTAGTTTAATGTCCGCAGTAGCTGCATTAGGCCCACCGACAACGCAAAGTGGACTCAAAGTTGCATTCGACAAATCGACTTCAATTGTAAAATCGGAGCGCAAGGATAACCGATCTAAGATCGGTGAACCATCGATTAAGGCAGCCGATGTATTAGTCGTTAGCGACTTGACTGCGATCGTTGTACCTGCAGCTGGGGGCAATCCCGCTGGCGTTCCCGCGAATAATTTAAAAGACCGTTTGCAAAAGTTTCCCATAAAAACGCTGCTGACTGGAAACCCACCAGTTTGCAGGTTAAACGCATCAACTAAAAATATATCAGGTTGCAGAAATGATATAGAGCTGCTGATAACCGTTCCACTACCCAATCGTGTGGAAGCAATTACAGTAGCGCGCTGTCCATCTGGTGGGCGTGGGTTCTGTACGGTGTAATCAACACTGCAACTTCCGTTTACTGTTAAGCATCCGCCTCGGCTGGAAGTCGCAACACCACCATAGTTCGCAGTAAACAATACGGGTAGGCCATCCGCAACTTTATTGCCGTTTGAGTCGAGCACGCGTACAGTAATAACACTGAGGTCGCCAGTTAATTGATAATTCAAATTAAATTTACTTGCCGATAAATCGAATCCGCCCTGCGTAGCCAATCCTGTCGTTACAACTAACTGGTCAGATTGTGAAGTAATTCCTCTTGTATCGACTGTCGCAGATACAACGACTGGAGTTGCAATCGAACCTGAGGAAATCGTGGTCACGATCACACCATCATTGTCACTCGTAGCTGTGGGAATATTCAGTGTAACAGGCGCTGTTCCAATTGAGAATGTAACTGCAACGCCTTTCACTGGGGAGTTATTTTTGTCAACGACCCTGAAACGCAAAGATGCAGATTCAGAACGGCCATTACCGCCCGTTCCAGCCAAAACTATAGACTTGTCTGAAGGCACCACATCAAGAAAATTGAGTGCATTGGCAAGCAGTTGAGGACTCGTACCCACAACTGCAGGAGCGCTCGAAATAGAGATCGCCTTATTAGCGCTAATCAAACTACCATTAACCACAGCAGAGGCACCAATCTGAGTGGCTCCCGCACTGCTTGAAGTTTTAGCTCTAAATTCGACAATAGCCTTCCCCAGGTTATCTGTCAACGCAGTAGCAGATATCGGTGCAATTGTGACTAGACTAGATACACTTTCAACAAACGCAACAATGGCTCCAACAACAGGCTTGCCGCTGCCATCTTTTACTGTCGCACTGATCTGGCCAATCTCTAGCGCTGAAATGGAACTGCTAGGAACACCAACTCCATTCAAGATATCTACCGTTATCGCACCCAGTGTGGTAGTTTGAGAGTTTCCAGTCGTGGAAACGACTGACGTAGTTGTTGAATTAGCGTTTGCAGTTGTACCCGTATTCAAATTTCCACCAGGGCTCCCGCCCCCGCCGCTACAAGCGGCTAATGCAGCCAAAGCTACGCTCACTAACAAAATCTTAAATAATTTCATGATGTTACCTACAAACCTAAAGTGCCAACCAGTACAAATAATAAATACAAAGTAACTACTTAACGCACCGCTGCTCTGTCCGATACCATCTTGGGCGTGATAAATACCAGCAATTCCTGTTTATTTGAGCTGCGCTGGCGGCTCTTGAACAAATTACCCAGGTAAGGTATGTCTCCCAACAAAGGCACTCGCGTTTCAGATTCTGTTTCGTTCAGTTCAAAAATACCGCCAATCACTACCGTTCCGCCATTTTCTACCAGTACCTGGGTTTTGATGTGCTTGGTGTTGATGGCAAAGCCTGCAGCCGTGGACTGGCCTACGCTGTCTTTGTTTACATCCAGGTCCATTATGATATTGCCCTCAGGCGTGATTTGAGGCGTAACCTCCAGCTTAAGGTTGGCTTTTCTAAAGGCAATAGAAGTGGCACCGCTGGATGTGGCAATTTGATACGGCAGTTCAGTACCCTGCTCAATCAAGGCGCGGGTTTGGTCGGCAGTCACAACGCGCGGGCTGGAGACCACTTTGCCTTTGCCATCGGCTTCAAGGGCAGATATTTCCAAATTCAAGAAACGGTTGGCAGCAGAACTGAAAATAGACAAGGCGAAAGTAGCAGCGTTGTAGCCATTTTGGCCGGGTGCTGGCAGGTTGACAAAGTTGCCACCGGTATCTATAGCACCGCCTTGGCCGTTGGTGCCAATCACGTTGCCATAGCTGGTGCCAGCGGCTACGCGGTTGTTACCCAACACGTTGTATCCAGCGTCACCACCGCGTACGCCGCGCAAGTCGTTGCCACCCAGCTTAATGCCTAATGACTTTCCGAATGTGTCCGAAGCTTCGACGATACGCGCCTCAATCAACACTTGTCGCACAGCGATGTCTAGCTTGGAGATAAGCGTCTGCACTTGCTCTAGCCTGGATGGAATGTCGGTGACAAACAATTGGTTGGTTCGCGCTTCTGCAATTACGCTGCCACGTGGCGACAAGATGCGTGTACTGTTGCCACCTTGGCCACCACCACTACTCTGACTGATTTGACTCGCGATGTCTGCTGCCTTGGTATAGTTCAACTGAAATGCTTGGGAACGCAACGGCTCAAGCCCTTGTAGTGCTGCTTTTGCCTCTAGTTCCAGCTTGTCTTTGGCATTCAGTTCGTCTTTAGGTGCAATCAAGAGAACATTCCCCGTTTTGCGCATGCCCAAGCTCTTGGCTTGCATGATGATGTCTAGTGCCTGGTCCCAAGGCACATCTTTCAAGCGCAATGTAACGGCACCTGTCACCGTGTCTGAAGTGATGATGTTGAAGTTGGTGAAGTCAGCTATTACCTGCAAGAGTGAACGCACTTCGATATTCTGGAAGTTTAACGACAGCTTTTCACCCTTAAAGCCAGAACCTTGGGTCAGCTTGTCTGGGTCAATTTTTTGCTGGCGTACTTCTAATACAAACTGACTGTCACTTTGATACGCACTGTGTTCCCACTGACCCTTGGGCTCTACCACCATGCGAACGCGGTCGCCCACCTGGAAAGTGGTGACCAGTTGAACGGGTGTACCAAAATCGGCCACATCCAACCGACGACGCAAACCTTCTGGCAAAGATGTTTTTAGAAATTCCACAACCAGGTTTTGACCTTGCTGTTTGATGTCTACACCCACTTGATTATTTGGCAGGTCAATGATCAACTTGCCTGAACCTTCTGTACCGCGACGAAAGTCGATGTCCTTCAAAGGCGCTGAGTCACGGCTACGATTTTCGGCAAAAGCGGGTTGTGCCGCTACCGCTTGGGCCGCTGGGGCAGCCACTGCAACAGGGTCTAATGTAATGAGTAGCGATTTGCCAAGAATCTCAGCTTTGTACGCAGTGGCTTGTTTAAGATTAAGCACCAAACGGGTACGTTCTCCAGCCTGTACAACGTTAGCTGAGCGCAGATTACCCTGGTTCATATCTACGGACGAGCGGCCCATCGCATTGTTCACACCAGGAAAATCCAATGCGATGCGAGCAGGAGATTGAATGGTGAAGCCAGTAGGTACAGCTGATAAAGGCTGGGTCATTTCAATGCGAACTACTTCGACGCCACCCTGTATGGAAGCCGCTACCGACTCGATAGCGTTTTGTGCATGGGCAAGAATCGAGGTAGCCGTAAACAGCAGGCCTAGAGCTAACTTGCGGATTGCCGCCGCCTTGATAACTGGAGTTTTTATATTCATAGGGTGCATCATTTTGTCCTCTCTTGAAGCTGCAAGCTGGCTTGGCGTTCAATCCATTCGCCTGCGGCGTCTTGAACAATTTCTCTTAGTGAAACTTCGGTTTCAGTAACTTTGGTAACCTTGCCATAATTTTGACCAAGGTAATTGCCGATTTTTATTTGATACAGCAGGTTGTCGACCTTAACCAAAGCTATGGATTTACCCGCTGGCAACAGACTGCCTACCAAGGCCATTGTGTCCAGAGGGAAGGCTTCCAGGGGCTCTTTACGGCGATTGAGTTCTGGTGCCACCAAGGCCGCATTTGCCGTGGCCTGCGAAGACTCTCTTTTCAGGGCTTGTGTCAGTTTCTGATTACTAAACGGCTCTGTGGACGCTTCTTGCGTATAGGCTTTTGGCGTAAACCGCTTAGGCTCAGCAATTGGCTGAACATTGGGTTTAGTAGAGGTGCGCAGTTCTGTCATCCACGACTGCAACTCATCTTGCTCAGAGATACCACAAGCAGATAACAACGACGTCAACGCGAGGACTGCAAAGACCCTGCGCTTGGAGATTTGGAGGAAGCTAAGCGTCATTTTTTAGCTCCTGGCGCGGTAGCTTTCTTTTGCGCAGCGACTTCTTCCTGGTCCAAATACCGGTAAGTGCGAGCCGTGGCTTCCATACCTAATGCGCCATCGCGCGCAGCAAGAATGCTCAGATTATTCAGGGTCACAATGCGCGAGAGGTTAGCAATATCGGATGCAAAAGAACCCAAGTCGTGGTACCGGCCAACCACCTTTAAGGAAATGGGTAATTCAGCGTAATACTCTTTCACACTGACAGCGCCAGGCTTGAAAAAATCAAATTGCAGACTGCGCCCCAAACCAGCCTGGTTGATGTCTGATAGCAATGCATCCATCTCCGCTTTGCTAGGGAGTTGCTTTTCAAGTTGTGTAACGTACTGCTGCACCTGTTCGCGCTGCTTTTTAAGTGCATCCAGATTGACTGCTTGCACCAATTTTTTCTTATAGTCTTCGCGTAGCGTGAGTTCCTTGGCTTGCTCTGCCTTAAGCTCATCGTCGTAACTGTTTAACCAGGCAAACCATAAGGCTGTCACTACTGCAATAGTCACCACAATGCATAGCCCATATCGGGGCAAGGCAGGCCATGTTGATGGGTCGTTATGATTGAGGCCACGGAACTGCGAAGCTACTTTTTCTTGTAGCGTCGCAAAATCGGTAGTAGATGCGGGTTTGGAAGAAGTTACCATGTCGTTTTGTCCTGCGTCATGCCTTCTTGGCTACAGATGCAACAGGCGTAGCTGGTGCTACACCTGAAGCTGATGCTGGTGCACTGGCTGCAGTAGCGGCTTTTTGCACGTCTGCTGGTTTGCGCAATTGCATCTTCATGGAGAAGTTGGCTACGCGCCGTTGGTCGCGAGGAGTCAAGCTCACCGTGGATGCCACAATTTCAATCAACTCAGGCTTGGTGAGCCAGACACTGTTGTTACTGAGGTTGCGCAGCAATTCAGACACACGCTCGCTGGACTGGGCTACGCCAGTGACTGCGATATTGGATCCATCTTGTTTCATGGAATTCACATAGACACCGTCGGGCAATTGCTTGACGAGTTCGTCAAGTAAATACACCGGCATGTTGCGGTCAGCTTGCAAATCTTCTACTGCCAACTGGCGTGCCCGCAGTGCCGCGATTTCAGCTTGCAAAGTGGCAATATCCTTGATCTGCACTTCCAGTTCTTTGATTTTTGACGTCAAAAAACTGTTTTTGTTTTGTTGGTTGGAAATTTGCGCCTGGTACCAGACATAGATTCCACCGCAAATCAGTCCGCCCAAAAGTGCTGCTACACCCAGTGTGGCAAAAAATATTTCTTTCCTGCGCTTGCGTGCCGCCTCACGGTGCGGCAACAGGTTGATGAGTATCACTGCAAGAACCTCCGCATGGCCAGACCACAAGCACTCAAATAGGAAGGCGCTTCACGGCGTAATTTTTTCTCACGTACGCCATCGCCCATTTTCATGCCCTCAAAAGGGTTAAGTAGCTGGCAGGCAAATGAGGTTTGCGCAGTGACGGCTTCCGTTAGGCCAGGCAGAGACGAGGAACCACCAGCCAACATGACATAGTCCACGCGGTTGTGCGGCGTACTGGTGAAGAAAAACTGCAGTGCACGTCCAATCTCTTGCGACAAGTTTTCTACAAACGGACGCAAAACGCTTGCTTCATAATCTTCGGGCAAGTCACCACCGCGCTTTTTACTTTCGGCTTCTTCGGGCGAAAAACCATATTGCCGCACTATCAACTGGGTAAGCTGTGCACCACCAAAAGCCTGATCGCGGTCATACAACACTTCATCATTGCGAATTACTTGCATGCTGGTCGTCATACCACCCACTTCAAACAAAGCCACCATCATGTCAACGCCCTTGTTGGGCAGACTGTCAATCAATCGGCCCGTAGCCAATCGTGACGCATAGGATTCAACGTCTATTACCACGGGCTTAAGACCCGCTGCCTCTGCCAAGCCTTGCCGATCTTGTACCTTTTCTTTGCGCGATGCAGCAATCAGCACGTCAACATCGCCAACAGAAGCTGCGCTTGGGCCGACAACACAAAAATCCAGACTCACCTCATCCAGCGAGAAGGGTATGTATTGATTAGCTTCAGCCTCCACTTGTATCTCAAGCTCAGCATCCGTCAAGCCGCCAGGTAACACTATTTTCTTAGTAATGACGGCTGAAGCGGGTAGCGACATAGCTACATGCTTGGTTTTGGTGCCGCTTTTCTTGACCAGACGTCGTACTGCGTCCGCTACTTCGTCAAACTTTTCAACGTTACCATCCGTAATCCAGCCTTTTTCAAGCTGCTCTACAGCGCAACGCTCCAGGATCAGTTCTCCGTCTTTGGCGCGGCTCAGCTCAACCAGTTTGACGCTGGACGAGCTGATATCCAGCCCGATCAAGGGGGCTGGCTGCCGACTGAAGTAGGATGCAAATGGTATCAAATTGATCCCCAAGGATTATGGTTAACCGGGTTTTAAGAAACTGAAAGCTTGTGCTTCAAAACTTAAGAAAGTACTTCAATGTTATCAGTAAGCCCTTTGAACGGCAACGATTTTTTCCTTTTTGCAGGGTTCTCACCGTTGTCAAAATCCCACGCTTTTTTGAAAACCCAAATACCCGTCTAGCTTCTTATAATATGGGGTGCAAACTGGGGCACCTTGTTCCAAGTCTGTACCAAACTGATTAATTCAGCCACCTTATGCCCGATAACTCCCGCACAGACCCCTCCGATTCACCAAACAAAGCTAGCCGCAAGGCTGGCGCCGTTTCTGGACGCAATTCTTCGTGGCTGGGGCTTTTGGGACGTTTTGCTGTAGGCTTGGGTGCCATCACTTTAGCGGGAGTTGTAGCGGCGTTGATGGTACTGGCTACCGCGCTGGCGGTGGCTTACCCCAATTTGCCGGACATTTCCGATTTATCCGATTACCGACCCAAGCTTCCGTTGCGCGTCTTTACTGCCGACGGTGTGATGATTGGCGAATTTGGCGAAGAGCGGCGCAATATGACGCCGATTGATGAAATCCCTCAAGTGATGAAGGACGCTGTGCTGGCGATTGAAGATGCACGCTTCTTCTCCCACGGTGGCGTGGACTATACGGGCATGATGCGTGCTGTACTGGCTAACTTCAGCCGTGCCAGGGGCCAGGGTGCCTCCACCATCACTATGCAAGTGGCGCGTAACGTGTATTTGTCCAACGAAAGAACCTACACGCGCAAAATTTATGAGATTTTGCTGACTTTCAAGCTGGAGCACATGCTGACCAAGAACCAGATTCTCGAAATCTATATGAACCAGATTTTTCTGGGTAACCGCGCTTACGGTTTTTCTGCAGCTTCTGATGCGTATTTTGGTAAACCCCTGAAAGACATCACCATTGCCCAGGCAGCCATGCTGGCTGGCCTGCCCAAAGCTCCATCCGCCTACAACCCTATTGTGAACCCTGTGCGAGCCCGCACGCGCCAGCAGTACATCATCGAGCGCATGCTGACCAATGGCTTTATCACTGAAGAGCAAGCCATCATCGCCAAGGCAGAAGACATTAAAGTAAAAACCGGGCCCGACAGCACGCGCGTGCATGCAGAATACGTCGCCGAAACGGTTCGCCAGCTGATTTTTGCGCAGTATGGCGACGAAGCCTACACCCGTGGCCTGAATGTTTTTACTTCATTACGTTCTGGCGAGCAGCAGGCTGCCTACCGCGCCCTGCGCAAAGGCATCATGGACTATGAGCACCGCCAAGCCTATCGCGGCCCAGAAAAATATATCGAGCTGCCCAAGTCCGGCCAGGAAATGGATGACGCGATTGAAGAGGCATTGGTGGATTTTCCAGACAACGACGACATCATGTCAGCCGTGGTTTTGGAGGCCAACAGCCGAAAAATAGTAGCCGTACGCCCCAATAACGAACGTATCGAGATTAGCGGAGATGGCCTGCGCCCAGCACAGTCTGGCTTGTCTGACAAGGCTGCGCCCAATATCAAAATCCGCCGAGGAGCGCTGATTCGGGTCGTCAAGACACCCCGAAACACCTGGGAGATTACCCAGTTGCCCGAGGTTGAAGGGGCCTTTGTTGCTGTAGACCCCCGCACTGGAGCTATTCGCGCTTTGGTGGGCGGCTTTGACTACGAGAAGAACAAGTTCAACCATGTCACCCAAGCCTGGCGCCAGCCTGGATCCAGCTTTAAGCCGTTTATCTATTCGGCCGCGCTGGAAAAAGGTTTCACACCCGCCACCGTGATCAACGATGGCCCGCTGTTTTTTGATGCCAACGCAACAGGTGGGCAGCCTTGGGAGCCCAAAAACTACGACGACAGATTCGACGGCCCCATGACGCTGCGGCGCGGCCTGGCCAAGTCAAAAAACATGATTTCCATTCGCATTTTGCAGTCGGTAGGCCCACAAAATGCACAGAACTGGGTGACCCGTTTCGGCTTTGATGCAGACAAAAACCCGCCGTACTTGACCTTGGCTTTGGGTGCTGGCTCTGTCACGCCCATTCAAATGGCCTCGGGCTATTCGGTATTTGCCAATGGCGGTTACCGCGTCAATCCATGGATGATCGCCAAAATTACCGACCAGAAAGGTAAAGTACTGACTGAATTCACCCCTCCAGTGCTGAACGAATCATTGCGTGCAATCGACGCACGCAATGCCTTCATGATGACCAGCCTGCTGCAAGAAGTAACCAAGTCTGGCACGGCAGCCACCGCATCGTTACAACTGAAACGACCCGATATTTACGGCAAAACCGGCACCACCAACGATTCAATCGACGCCTGGTTTGCGGGCTATCAGCGCAACGTGGCAGCCATTTCATGGATTGGCTATGACACCCCACGCAAGCTGGGAGACAAGGAAACGGGCGGCGGGTTGAGTCTGCCGGTGTGGATCAGTTATATGAAATCTGCTTTGCAGGGCGTGCCAGTGTCCGAGCCAGCAGCACCCGAAGGTGTTGTCAATATTGGTGGCGAGTGGTACTACAACGAATACGCCCATGGTGCCGGAGTACGCAGTCTGGGTGTGGAACAAAAGCCTGCCGAAGTCCCTGCAGATGCGTCTAATCCAGACTCGGCGCCCATGGAAGAGAAGAAGAAAATTCTCGATCTGTTCAAGAGCTAGGTTCAACCATTTGGCTGTAGCCAACTGGGGGCAAGCTGCGCAGCTGAGAGATGCCACCGCTTACTTTATGCTATTTATTTAATAGCTGCTCACGCACATTCCACGCTGGCATTCGGCTATTTATTGTTTAAAAACACCAATGCAGCGCCTGACTGCTCGCTGGCATGGCGGCTCAAATCCGCAAAGAACTCTGAGCCCTCGCGCGTACTGCGCCACTCGCCGTCAAACTTGTAGTGGAAACCACCTGCGCGGGTAGCCATCCACACCTCTTGCAGTGGCTTTTGCAGGTTGATGACAATCTGGCTGCGGTTCACAAAAGTCAGCGTCACCATGCCACCCACGCGCTGGTTGTCGATATCCGCATCCGTCTCGTCGTTCACGCGGTCGCATTGTGCCTCTACAGCCTTGAGCAAGGCTTCGGCGTGGTTCATGTAGTCAAGATCAGTCATACAAATTGAAGGTGCAAAGCGGCAAAAATACAGGCTTTTAAAGCCTGCGCGGTCAATAGTTTGAAAAACATGCGTTGAAGGTCGGTTGCGCTGCCAGTGAACTGGTCGCCATTTACAATCCCTACATGACCAAACTACCCATTGTAGACATCTGTCGGGTTTACTCGCTGCTAGCAACGCTGTTGGCACTGGGCCTTCTGTGTGCTTGCGGCCAAAGGGGCAATTTGGTGCTACCCACCGAGCCAGCCGCACAAAACCGCGCTACCTTGCCGCAGGTGCTATTGCCCTTGCCACGGCCTTCTGCATCCAGCGCGTCCGGCTCAGTGCCACCCGCATCTCCCACTACACCAGCCTCTTCTGCTCGATAAACACTTTCCAACTACCTCGCTTCATGACCGCCTCTACACCGTCCATTACGCCGTCCCATGTACCCACTATCTTGCCTGGCCAGCCCTTCATTGCTTACAAAGAAGCCGAGCTGCATGTAGAGGGCGTTGCTCTGTCTGCGCTGGCGCAGGCCCACGGCACACCGCTGTTTGCCTATTCCAAAGCCTCCATGCTGAACGCATTGGCGGCTTACCAGCGCGGCTTTGCAGGGCGCAATGCGCAGGTGTGCTACGGCATGAAGGCAAATTCTTCGCTATCAATTTTGCAGCTGTTCGCGCAAGCGGGCTGTGGCTTTGACATTGTTTCTGGTGGAGAATTGCAACGCGTGATGGCCGCTGCTGGCGACCCTGGCAAGATTATTTTCTCGGGCGTGGGTAAAACCCGTGCCGAAATGCGCATGGCTTTGGACGCAGGCATTCAGTGCTTCAACGTAGAAAGCGAAGCTGAGTTGGAGGTATTGAGCGAAGTCGCTCTGGGTATGGGCAAACGCGCGCCTGTCAGCATTCGCGTCAACCCAGATGTAGACGCCAACACCCATCCTTACATTTCCACCGGTCTCAAAGGCAACAAATTCGGCATTGCGCATGAACGGGCAGTGCAGGTGTACCAGCGCGCGGCGTCCTTGGCAGGGCTGCATGTGGTGGGCATCGACTGCCATATTGGCTCACAAATTACCACCGAAGCTCCTTATCTGGACGCCATGGACCGCGTGCTCGACATGGTGCAATCCATAGAAGCTGCGGGTATTCCCATTCACCACATCGACTTTGGCGGTGGTTTGGGTATTGACTACAACGGCGATACGCCGCCCGACGCGGGCGATTTGTGGAAAAAACTGCTCGCCAAGCTCGACGCACGGGGTTATGGCCAACGCATGCTGATGATCGAACCTGGCCGTTCGCTGGTTGGCAATGCGGGCGTTTGTGTCACGCAAGTGCTGTACCTCAAACCTGGCGAGCAAAAAAACTTTTGCATCATCGACGCCGCCATGAACGACCTTCCCCGTCCGGCTCTGTACCAAGCCTTCCACGTCATCGCCCCATTAAAGCCACGCTCGGGCGAAGTAACCACTTACGAAGTTGTGGGCCCTGTCTGCGAAAGCGGCGACTGGATCGGCCATGACCGCGCCCTCAATGTGCAGCAGGGTGACCAATTGGCTGTTTTGTCCGCTGGAGCCTATTGCATGAGCATGGCCAGCAATTACAACACCCGTGGCCGTGCAACCGAGATTTTGGTAGATGGCAGTGCAGCACATGTGATTCGCACCCGCGAGACTGCCGCCCAACAAATGCAAAACGAGAAATTGCTCTAAAACCGCCCTGCGGCAGAAAAAGCTTATAATAGAAAGCTTTTCGCGGAAAGTACGTGACACGGTGTTACGCGGCTGCCGCACTACAGAGGACAAGACCATGAAAGAAGGCATTCACCCCAATTACCGCGAAGTGTGCTTCCAAGACTTGAGCAACGGCTTCAAATTTGTGACACGCTCATGCGCCAACACCAAAGAAATGATCAAGATGGAAGACGGTCGCCAACTGCCGCTGTACAAGCTTGACACTTCCAGCGAAAGCCACCCGTTCTATACAGGCACCCAAAAGTCTGTGGACACTATGGGCGGTCGCGTGGAGAAATTCCGCAACAAGTTTGCAAAAGCCGGCGTCGCTAAGTAATTTTGGCTCACTACGCACTGACTACGAGTGACAAACAAAAGCTAAAGCAAAGTACTCAGTTCAAAATATCAGGCAGCATGGGCAACCTTGCTGCCTTTTTTATTGTGAATACCACCTCCAGCAACCCATCCAATCCACCCAGCCCGGCTATTGTGTCGCAAGAAGCTGTGCGCAGACTGCCGCGCCTGGGATTGGTGCTGCTGTGCGTGGCTTACGTTCTGGCTGGCTATATCGGGCGTGAGCCTTGGAAGTCTGCCGATATGGCGGCCTTTGGCGTCATGCGCGACATCGCGCTGGGTTACAGCCAATGGATGATGCCCACACTGGCTGGCATGCCCGCCGATATACCCGCCTTGCTGCCTTACTGGCTGGGCGCGCTAGCCATCAAGGCCGGCCCTGCATGGTTGCCCATGCATGTCGCTGCACGCATACCCTTTGGCCTGTTACTTGCACTGACCATGCTGGCCACCTGGTATGGCATTTATTACCTGGCGCGTCGACCCGCAGCCCAACCTGTGCCTTTTGCTTTTGGTGGAGAGGCGCAGCCTACCGACTACGCACGCTGCCTGGCTGATGGCGGCTTGCTGGCCTTGGTGGCCATGCTGGGGCTGGCACAACTTTCGCACGAAACAACACCAGCCCAGATGCAATTAGCCTGCACCGCGCTACTCTTTTACGCCACTGCGGCCAGCGTTTACCGTCGTGTAATACCTCTGTTAGCAGCCACACTAGCCACGCTGGGCTTAGCGCTGTCGGGGGCACCCGCCCTGGGCCTGGCACTAGCACTGGTTGCCGCAGCTACGCGGGCGATGCAAAAGGACGACGACACAGCAATCTATTGGGGCCTGGCCTTGGCATTGTTGAGTATTTTGTCCACCCTGTTGGCCCTTGGCTTTGGGCAATGGCCAGTGCAATGGGGCAACTGGCCCCAAGACTTTGCTGCCTGGCGCAGTTTGGGTCGCATGTTTTTATGGTTTACCTGGCCCGCATGGCCTTTGGCGCTGATAGCAGCGTGGAAGTGGCGCAAGTGGTGGCGCAGCCTGCATATGGCGCTGCCATTGGCAATCGTGCTGCTCATCTTTGTCGTTAGCCTCTTTCGCCCGAATGCTGACCGTGAGTTATTACTGGCTTTGCCAACCCTGGCCTGTTTGGCCGCTTTTGCGCTTCCCACCTTGCAACGCAGCGTGGCATCCTTGATCGACTGGTTTACCCTGCTGTTTTTTTCTTGCTGCGGCCTTGTGATCTGGATAGTGTGGGTGGCCATGCAAACCGGCATGCCAGCCAAACCCGCCGCCAACGTGCAGCGCCTGGTACCGGGTTTTGCAGATCATTTCTCTTTCACTACATTTTTAATAGCTGCTTGCGCAACATTGGCGTGGGCCTGGCTGGTAAAGTGGCGTGCTGGCAGGCACCGTGCTGCGCTGTGGAAGAGCCTGGTGTTGCCCGCTGGAGGAGCTGCGCTTTCCTGGATCTTGCTCATGACCTTGTGGATGCCCTTGCTTGACTTTGCCCGCAGCTACGCGCCACTGGCGCGGCTGGTGGCACAGCGAGTGGGGCAAGCACATTGTGTACAAATGGTTGGTTTATCAGCGGGTCAAACAGCCGCTTTCAGCTACCACGCTGCGTTACACCTCAAGCCCATCACACAAGATGCCCAATGCCCATGGCTGATCGTAGACAATGATTCAGCATCCAAAGCTCCCTTGCTGACCGATATGCGCCAATGGACTCTGCGCGCCACCATGCGCCGCCCCTCTGACGACAACGAAGACGTGCTGCTGTTTGAGCGCAGCGCGCCCTGATCCACGCAGCCATGGCCTCATCTGGCTCACTGCGAGAAGACCTGCGCGTCTTGTTGCGCCATGCAGGTACCGTGCTGGTGGGGCAGCTGGCCGTGATGGCATTTAGCATTACAGACACCATAGTCGCCGGCCGCTATGCGCCCGAGGCATTGGCGACTCTGTCGATTGGCGCGGCCATCTACATCAGCGTATATGTGTCGATTACGGGTGTGCTGCAGTCCTTGCTGCCTGTGTACGCTGAACTGCATGGTGGCAAGCGTTATGCGCAGCTGGGGCAAACCTTTCGCCAGTCGCTGTATTTGTGTGCCCTGCTTATCGTCTGCGGCATGGTCGTTTTGCTGTGCCCGGGTGCCTTACTGCGCTGGGCACAGGTGCCAGACACGCTACAAGCCAGCGTTCGCGAATACCTGGCCATTTTGGCCTGGGCGCTCATACCTTCGCTGTGCTTTCGCATGTATGCCTCGCTCAACCAGGGTTTGGGTAAACCGCTCTTCGTTACCTGGCTGCAACTGGGTTCGCTGTGCCTCAAGCTGCCATTGACCGTGTGGTTTACCTTTGGCGCTGCGGGTGTACCCGCCATGGGGCTGGCAGGTTGCGCGTGGGCCAGCTTCATCGTGCAATGGCTCATGCTGGCCTGCGCGGTCGTCATGTTGCGTACCCAGACCCTGTACGTACCGCTCAAACTGTGGCAAGCCATGGAGCCGCCGCAGTGGCCGCAAATCAGGCAATTTATACGCCAGGGACTACCCGGCGGTTTGGCGTATCTGGTGGAGATAACGTCATTTACCTTGATGGCGCTTTTTATCGCGCGTCAGGGCATTACCAGCGCCGCCAGCCATCAGATTGCGTCCAGCATGGCAGCTGTGATGTACATGGTGCCGCTGTCGCTTGCCATTGCATGCAGTGCCAGGGTATCGTACTGGTTGGGCGCCGGCGACCCATTGCGCGCCAGGCGAGTAGCCGGTTTGGGCCTGGGCAGCGCCGCATTGCTAGCCAGCACCATGGCGCTGCTGTTGTGGCTATTTGCACAGCCCATTGCGTCCTTGTACTCCAATAGCCAGACCGTGGTGGCCTTGGCAGCATCCCTGTTGGCATGGGTGGCCTTGTACCATGTGGCAGATGCAGTACAGACCATTTGCGCCTTTGTGCTGCGGTGTTACCGCGTAACCCTGTTGCCGCTCTTGATCTACGGCGTGATGCTCTGGGGTATTGGCTTGCTGGGTGGCTACTGGCTGGCGTATGAAGGCGTAGGCAGTCTAGGGGCCATGCAAAAGCCGCAAGCATTCTGGATTGCTGCGGACATCGCGCTGATCACGGTAGCTATTATTTTCATAGCTATCCTGCAATACTTTCTAAAGGCGCAACAGCCTTCTTGGGGGCGGAAATAACCACCCGCGCCTTGGGCACGTCAAATGCAAAGATTGACCCTCTGCCCATGACCGACTCCACCCGCAGTTCGCCACCGTGGCGCTGCACCACATGCTTCACAATGGCCAAGCCCAACCCTGTGCCGCCCGTCTCGCGTGAGCGGCTGCGGTCAACCCGGTAAAAGCGTTCAGTCAGTCGCGGCACATGCTCGGGTGCAATGCCGGGGCCTGTGTCTTGCACTACAAATTCTGCACCTCCACCGGGCAAACCGCGCCAACATACGCTGATACGCCCGCCCGCAGGCGTATAGCGCACGGCATTGCTCACCAAGTTGCCCATGGCGCTAAGCAGCTCGGTGCGGGCACACAGCACGGCAGCTTCGTCTTCCAGCTCGTTGTCAAAGTGCAGGCGTTGCTGCAAGCCGGTGCCTGAGGGCGACAGCATCTGCGACAGGGCACGTGCCTCTTGCTCGCACTGTGCCAGCAGCGCGTCTACCGACGTAGCTTCGGTCATGCTGGGCTGGGGGCCACCTTCCAAACGCGACAGGGTAAGCAAGTCACTCACCAGGGTCTGCATGCGCTCTGACTGTTGTCCCATCAGCCCCAAGTAGCGGGTGCGCTGGTCTTCATTCAACGGCAGGTTTTGCAGTGTCTCAATAAAGCCCGACAACACCGTGAGCGGTGTGCGAATTTCGTGTGACACATTGGCTACAAAGTCGCGGCGCATAGCGTCCGCTCGCTCTATCGCCGTTACGTCGCGGGTCAATAGTAACTTGCGCCCCTCGCCATAGGGGTGCAATTGCAAAGATACTCGCACTGGGCTTTGGGTATTGCGCTGACCCGAAGCCCCCGGAGCGGCTATCACTACTTCGTGGTCAAAATTCTCCGTATGCAAATACGCAGAAAAATCTGGATCGCGTACCAGGTTGCCGATTTGTTGTTCGACATCCCGCTGTGCGTTCAGACCCAGTTGCCTGGCCGCTGTCTGGTTGCACCACTCAATGCGGTTACGTGCATCGAGCAGCAGTACGCCGTTGGGCGAGGCTTGAATGGCGGCTAAAAAGTCTGTCATGCGTTGTTCGCTGGCAGCTATCTGCTGGTCTTTGCCGCGCTGCAAACGGCGTATGCGTTCTGCCACAGCTCCCCACCAACCGGGTAGCGTTGCCAATGCGTTTCCCGCCTGCGCATCGCGCAACGCGGCTTCCAGATGGGCAACCCGCCAGCTATCCCATAGTAACCACAGCAGTGCGGCTACCAAACCACCCAGTGCCGCCGTTTCAGCACCAAAAAGGCCGAAATCCAGCGCTGCACCTGCGCAAACAGCTATCAAAAATGTAGTAACTCTAATCCACACGGCTATTGCACAATATGATGCGCGGGGTAGCCTGGTGCAACGAGCAGGCTTTAAACCGAGACATTACGGGTAATGCGGTAGCCAGCGCCTCGCACGGTTTCCACCATGGCGCCTGCTTGTCCCAAGGCCTCGCGTAAACGTTTCACGTGTACATCGACCGTGCGTTCTTCAATAAATACGTGGTCACCCCATACTTTGTCCAGCAACTGCGATCTGCTGTGCACACGCTCAGGGTAGTTCATCAAAAAATTCAGCAGTTTAAATTCGGTCGGCCCCAGCTTCAATTCTGCGCCCTGGTGGCTCACGCGGTAGGTGGCACCGTCTAACTGTAGTGCGCCCACCGTCAGTGTTTCTTTCACTTGCTCTGGCGTGCGGCGGCGCAGCACTGCGCGCATACGTGCGAGTAGTTCTTGTGTTGAAAATGGCTTGGTAATGTAATCATCAGCCCCGGCATCCAACCCCTGAATTTTGTCAGGCTCGTCGCTACGCGCGGTCAACATCAAAATGGGCACAGTCTTGGTACGCGGGTCAGCTCGCCATTTGCGTGCCAGACTAATACCGCTGGCACCGGGCAGCATCCAGTCGAGCAAAATCACATCGGGCAGCACCGCGTCCAATTCACGTTGCGCCTGTTCACCATCGCTCGCAATGACAGGTAAAAAACCGTGGTGCCTCACATTCACCGCGATCAACTCGGCTATCGAAGCTTCGTCTTCAACAATCAGTACACGTGGTGCTTTCATATTAATACTTTGACTCCACCGCAGACTCTATGTCTTGCATCGAGCTGTGGCGCACGTCTGCACCCTTCACAATGTAGATGACTGATTCGGCAATATTCTTGGCGTGATCCCCAATGCGCTCGATGGCTTTGGCAATAAACAATAAGTCCAGACTGGCAGAAATGGTGCGCGGGTCTTCCATCATATAGGTCACTAGTTTTCGCACAAATCCGCCAAACTCCCGGTCAATCACATCGTCTTCTTTTAAAATCTCTACTGCCAAATGCGTGTCCAGCCTGGCAAATGCATCCAGCGATTTGCGCAACAGTGCCGAAGCAGTTTCTACCGCCAAATTCAGCTCATGGGCCGGCAAGGCGCGGGCTGAGCCACTGGTCACTATGTTTTTCACCATGCGCGCAATTTTGTGCGCTTCGTCGCCTGCACGCTCCAAATTGGCCGTGATGCGTGAGATAGCCATCAGCAAACGCAAATCGCGTGCTGTGGGTTGTCTGCGACCAATGATGGATGTCAATTCGCGGTCAATCACAATCTCCATGGCGTTGACACGTTCTTCAGTTTCTATCACGCGGTCAGCGGCTTCGTTGTTAAAGCGTGTCAATGCATCTATCGCACCTCGGGTTTGGGATTCAACCAAACCGGCCATTTCCATCACACGGGAAGACACGGCGTTCAGGTCGGAATCAAATTGGGTTGAAAGGTGTTTGTCTGACATATTTTCTCCTGCTACCTATTTCTGTCTAACCAAAGCGACCTGTAATGTAGTCTTCGGTTTCTTTGCGTTTGGGTTTAAAAAACACTTGCTCTGTGCTACCAAATTCGACCAGATCACCCAGGTACATATATGCAGTGTAGTCGCTGCAACGCGCAGCTTGCTGCATGTTGTGGGTGACAATAACCACGGTGTAATCCGCTTTCAGTTCTGCAATCAGTTCTTCAATCTTGGCGGTAGAAATAGGGTCCAGCGCCGAGCATGGCTCGTCCAGCAACAAAACCTCTGGCTTGATGGCAATGCCGCGTGCAATGCACAGGCGCTGCTGTTGTCCACCCGACAAACCCGCACCACTTTGGTTAAGCTTGTCTTTTACTTCGTTCCACAGCGCTGCCTTGCGCAGCGCCCATTCCACGCGGTCGTCCATGTCGCTGCTGCTTAAGGATTCAAACAACTTCACACCAAAAGTAATGTTGTCATAAATCGACATAGGGAAAGGGGTGGGCTTTTGAAAAACCATACCGATCTTGGCGCGAATCAGGGCTACATCTTCCTTGCTGGTCAGCAGGTTGTCGTTGTCCAGCAAAATCTCGCCGGTGGCACGTTGCTCGGGGTACAGCTCAAACATACGGTTAAAACAACGCAGCAAGGTAGACTTGCCGCAACCCGATGGCCCGATGAAGGCCGTCACTTTTTTCTCGGGAATTTCCAGGTTGATGCTTTTGAGGGCGTGGAATTTTCCGTAGTAAAAATTCAGGTCGTTAACCTTGAGTTTGGGGGTTTCCAAAATTGCTTCTGTCATGATTTTATCGGTCTCAATATTTTTTAATCAGCACATTCAATGTCTTTGCCTGGTCAACACACGCGCCAGGATATTGAGGCCCAGCACAGTCAACGTAATGATGAAAACACCTGCCCAGGCCAGCTTTTGCCAATTTTCATAGGGGCTCATGGCAAATTTAAAAATCGTCACTGGCAAACTTGCCATGGGTTTGGACAAGTCTGTCGTCCAAAACTGATTACTCAGCGCTGTGAACAGCAGCGGTGCCGTCTCGCCGGCAATGCGCGCCACCGCAAGTAGCACACCGGTCACCACCCCTGCTCGCGCAGCTTTTAGCGTAATGCCCATGATGACTTTCCACTTGGGTGAACCTAGCGCATAAGCTGCTTCACGCAGTGCACTGGGGATCAAGAGCAGCATGTTTTCTGTGGTTCGAATCACCACGGGAATCACAATCAAGGCCAGCGCCAGCACCCCTGCCCAGCCGGAAAAACTGGTAAACCGCGTAACCACTACAGAGTAGATAAACAATCCCACCACAATGCTGGGCGCAGACAACAAAATATCGTTAACAAAGCGCGTGACCGACGACAAAGTGTTGCCGCGTCCGTATTCGGCCAGGTAGATGCCCGCCATCACGCCTATCGGTGCGCCCACCAGCGTAGCCAGCGTCACCATGACAGCAGAGCCATACATGGCGTTAGCCAAACCGCCCACCTCATTGGGCGGGGGCGTAGACTGGCTGAATGTAGCCCAGGCCAGGCCCCCTACACCCAGAACGATGGTCTCCCACAAAATCCACACCAGCCAAAACACGCCAAACACCATGGCAGCCAAGGACAAAACCAGAGCCATCTGGTTCACCAGTTTGCGCCGCGCAAATTTGGCAGCCTTGGACTGCTGGGACACTTTAACTGCTACCAAGTCTTCGCTGGTGGTTTTGGCAGGCGCTATAGGTTTTGCAGCAGCATGATCTGGCGACTTTGCTGGTGCGTTGTTGATGACAGCGCTCATGATCGCGCTCCTTCAGATTTTTGCAAACGTGACAACAAAATTTTGGACAAGGTCAGCACCACAAAAGTGATGAAAAACAAAATCAGCCCCAGATAAATAAGCGATGCCTGGTGCAAACCTTCACCCGCCTCGGCAAACTCGTTGGCCAAGGCGGACGTAATACTGTTAGCTGCCTCAAATACGCTCAAGCTATCCAACTGGTTCATATTGCCAATGACGAAGGTTATTGCCATCGTCTCGCCTAATGCGCGCCCCAAGCCCAGCATGACGCCGCCGATCACACCTGTTTTGGTATAGGGCAATACGACCTGGCTCATCACCTCCCAGGTGGTGCTGCCCAGGCCGTAGGCAGATTCTTTAAGCAGGGGCGGTGTCACTTCAAACACATCACGCATAACCGACGCAATAAACGGAATGACCATGATCGCCAAAATAATGCCTGCAGACAAAATGCCAATACCCACTGGCGGGCCAGATACCAGAGCACCCAAATAGGGCACACCAGCGAACACGGCCTGCAGCGGTTGTTGCACATAGGTGGACAAGATTGGCCCAAAAACCATCAAACCCCACATACCGTAGACGATGGACGGCACCGCTGCCAGCAGTTCAATGGCCGTGCCCAACGGACGCTTGAGCCAAGCCGGTGACAGCTCCGTTAAAAACAGCGCAATACCAAAGCTGACTGGCACCGCAATAAGCAGTGCAATAAACGACGTGGCCAGCGTGCCATAGATCATGACCAGGCCGCCGTAGTCGTTTTGCACCGGGTCCCACACACTGCGCGTCAAAAAAGTCAGTCCGTACTTTTCAATCGCAGGCCAGGCACCTAAAAACAGGGAAAAGATGATGCCAAACAGCAAAGACAGTGTGATCAAAGCAGCCAGTAAGGCACCGCTTGCAAACAATCTGTCGGGTAAATGGCTGTAGGTATTTGATTTCATTTTTTAGTGTACTTTTAGCCAAATGCCAGCGTGGAATATGCGCAAGCAGCTATTTATTTAATAGCAACCGATTTTCCGGCAGCATCTTTGATCTCGCTCCAGGTTTTCTCAATCGACGCAATCACCGTGCTGGGCATGGGCACGTAGTCCAGCTCTTCGGCCTGCTTGCCGCCGTTGGCATACGCCCAGTTAAAGAACTTCAGCGCAGCGGTGGCATTGGCTGGTTTGTCCTGCGTCTTTTGCATCAAGATAAACGTCGCGCCACTGATGGGCCATGCGTCTTTGCCAGCCTGATTCGTCAAAATTTGGTAGAAGCTTTTGTTCCAGTCGGCACCGGCTGCTGCTGCCTTGAAGGTGGTGTCATCAGGTGACACATAAGCACCGGCTGCATTTTGCATTTGCGCGTAGTTCATCTTGTTTTGCTTGACGTAGGAGTATTCCACGTAGCCAATCGAGTTGGGTAGGCGGTTTACAAAGGCTGCGACCCCTTCATTGCCTTTACCACCAGCGCCTGTGGGCCAATTGACTGCGGTACCCTCCCCTACCTTGGTTTTCCAGTCTGCGCTGACCTTGCTCAGGTAGTTGGTAAAGATAAAGCTGGTGCCAGAACCATCGGCACGGCGCACGGGAGCAATGGCCGCATCGGGCAATGGCAATGTAGGGTTCAACGCCTTGATGGCCGGGTCGTTCCATTTGGTAATTTTGCCCAGGTAGATGTCGCCCAGCACCTGGCCGTTGAGCTTCATTTGGCCGGGATTGATGCCTTTGATGTTGATGACCGGCACGACACCCCCAATCACAGTTGGAAACTGCACCAGGTTCTTGGCTTTGAGCTCTTCATCTTTCAAAGGCATGTCGGACGCACCAAAATCAACGGTCTTGGCCTCAATCTGGCGCAAACCTGCACCTGAACCCACGGACTGGTAATTGATCTTGATACCAGTGGACTTGTTGTACTCGGCCGCCCATTTGGCGTACAGCGGTGCAGGAAACGTAGCACCTGCGCCA
This sequence comes from Polaromonas sp., assembly GCA_043774625.1. GTDB lineage: Bacteria > Pseudomonadota > Gammaproteobacteria > Burkholderiales > Burkholderiaceae_C > JAAFIP01. The sequence goes on from JAYVTG010000097.1 coordinate 75,400, forward strand.
GTGATGTCTTGGGCTACAGCCGATTGCGCCATCACGGCACCAGCAGCGAGAAAAGCGGTTGCAAAAGCAGTTTTGAACATAAAAACTTCTCATCAGGTTAAAAAATGGATGGTGAAAAAAAACACTGGACAAACGCAATGTACACAGTGTTTGTGACGGTTTTGTGACCGTCACATTTCTTGGCCTCCATTTTTCTCACTTGGGCAGAGGTACCTATTGTCACCAATTTGTCATTTTTTCTTCACAACAGTGTCATGTACCGGTTTTACAGTTTTGGCTATGGGTACCTCGCATGGCCCATGCAAATTCAACATAAAGGAAGACCACCATGTTTCGCCGCCTCTTACTCATTTCCACCCTGGCTATCGTGCTGGCAGCTTGTGCTAGCAAGCCGACACCGAAACCCGTAGCGCAGACCATCGCTGCCAACAGCCAGCTTTCCACCTTGAAAAACCTGATCGACAAAGCTGGTTTGCAAAGCACGCTGGAAGGAACTGGCCCTTTTACTGTGTTTGCACCCAGTGACGATGCTTTCAAAGCCGTTCCGCAAAAGACTCTGGACGAGCTAATGGCCAATCCAGCGCAGTTAAAAGACGTGCTGACCTACCACGTGCTGGCCGCCAAGATAATGGCAGATGACGTGAAGAACGGCAACGCCAAAACAGTGCAGGGCGCTAACCTGGCGGTGTCCAAGGCGGGTGGATTCATCACTGTAGAAGACGCAATGGTGCAAACCGCCGACATCATCGCCACCAATGGCGTGGTGCATGTGATTGACCGCGTATTGTTACCTCCTAAACGTTAATTTTATGAGAAATACCGTCAATACCAGCGTATATCATGCGCAAGCAGCTATGCTATTTATAGCAACAAGAATTATTGAACGTACTCGTCAAGTGTGGTTGAACACATCACAGAGGACTACTCCGCCCCAAGGACAAGGTAGTGGGCGGCACTCAGATTTTGCTGCCCAAAGCGTCTTGATTCAAGGCGACCGCGTCTTGGGCTAACCCTCTGCAAGTTCAGTCAGACCTGTCGGCTCGGGTGCTATGCTCTGCTCTGTTAAAAACGACATGCACAAAACAGGCATATGCAAAACGGAAGTTTATTAGCCGCAATTGATTTGGGTTCGAACAGCTTCAGACTGGAAATAGGTCGTCTGGAGCATGGCCAGGTGCAACGCGCCCAATATATCAAAGAGACTGTTCGCCAGGGAAATGGCCTGGATGCAGAGCGCAACCTGTCGCCAGAAGCGATGCAGCGCGGCTGGGATTGCTTGGCACGATTTTCAGAGCGTTTGTCCAATTTTGACCCTAACCATGTGCGCGCTGTAGCCACCCAGACCCTGCGCGAAGCGCGCAACCGCGAAGAATTTTTAACCAAAGCCAACCAGATATTGGGCTTTCCCATTGAAGTGATTTCCGGGCACGAAGAGGCGCGGCTGATCTATGTGGGCGTGTCCCGTTTATTGCCCCAGTCGAATGAGCGGCGCCTGGTGCTGGACATTGGCGGGCGGTCTACCGAGCTGATTTTGGGGCAAGGCTACCAGTCGGGCAAAGCAGAGTCGTATCGTCTGGGCAGTGTGGCCTGGTCTATGCGCTATTTTGGTGAAGGGCAGTTAACAGCGTCTGCTTTTGCCAAGGCAGAAGTGGCTGCCAAAGCCGTGCTGGATGAAGCTATCACCGAGTTTTCGGCAGCAGCGTGGGACACCGCCTACGGGTCTTCAGGAACGGTCGGTGCTGTGGCAGACATATTGCAGGCAGCCGGTTTTGCTGGCATTGAACCCAATGGGCTGGACTGGTTGTACCAGCGCCTGCTGGACGCCAAACACATAGACAACCTCAAGCTGGACGGCATGCGAGACGACCGTCGCGCCGTGATTGCAGGGGGTGTCAGCATCATGCGGGCGCTGTTTGACCTGTTGAACATCAAAACCTTGCATGCAGCCCAGGGGGCGTTGCGGCATGGGCTGTTGTTTGACCTGATTGCAGACGAAGAGGGTAGCGCCGACGTACGACAAGAAACTGTGAACCGGCTGACAACTAAGTTCAACGTCGATGCCCGGCACAGCACGCGTGTGCGTGACACGGTGGCGCATTTGATGGCAAATATCAAATCACAAAGCGTGACCATGCCCACAGCACGGCTATTGCGCAAAACACTGTGGGCTGCGCAGTTGCATGAGATAGGTATCAAAATATCGCACAGCGACTACCACAAGCACGGTGCTTACATACTGGATAACGCCGACGCAGCAGGCTTTGCGCAAAGTGAGCTGCACCGCTTAAGCTTGCTGGTACTGGGACAGCGCGGCAAATTGAAAAAACTCGGCGTCCAGCTCTGCGAGCCTGACTTTGCAGCCCAGCTTTTAGCCTTGCGCCTGGCCGTTATTTTGTGTCACGCCAGAAAAGACCCTGCCCTCAAAGGCCTGGAACTGCGCGCCAGCGCTGACGGTTTTGTGTTGACTCTGGCTCAAACATGGACAACTGCGTATCCACAGTCCATCTACCTATTGCAAGAAGAATGTGCAGCCTGGCAAAAAATGGGATGGGACTTTGTAATCACAATCGTTGGCAAATAAGCTGCCTGCCGCTAAACAAATTCGGGCGATTGCACCGTCACCAGCAAAGTTTGCTGCACGCCTTCGCGCACACGTGAGCGCAGCCACCAGATAGAGCCTTTTTTGATACTGCACTCAGTGTCTTTCAGGCCCAGCAAATGTGCTGCCAGTTGGCCCAGGCCAGGCTGGTGGCCTACCAACACCACAGTAGCCTTGCCGTCAGGCCACTGTGAAGCGGCCAGCAAATCAGCCGGGGTGGCAAGCGGCCCCAAGGTATGCAAAACTTTGTGTTTGCGGCCCAGAGCACGTACCGTAGCCAGCGTACGCACTGCAGGGCTCGTCCATATCTTGGCAGATTCGGGCAACTGGCGGTCTAGCCAGACGGCCATGCGGGTAGCCTGCTTTTCACCTCGGCTGGTCAGCTCGCGGGCCATGTCAGCAGCAAGGTCATGCATTTTGCCTTCTGGCAGTTCTATTGCTTCTGCGTGCCGCCACAAAATCAGGTCCATGGCCAAAGCCTCCTTAGTCGTTGGATGCAGAAATTTGATTCAACCTGGAAAAATACTGGGCCAATTCTGTTTGCGCACTGAGCGATTGGGTTGTAACAGGCATCTGGGTGTAAGTGCCATCTTGCTGCAAGAACCAGACGTCTTTGCCATCGTGCAAATAGGGAACCAGACACTCATCAATCACACGGCGTTTTAGGGCGGGGTCTGTGATAGGCCAGGCGATTTCAATACGGCGCATCATGTTGCGGCTCATCCAGTCGGCACTAGACAAATACACCGCCTCATCCCCGTCTTGGCGGAAATAAAACACCCGTGAATGCTCTAAAAACCTTCCAACAATGGAGCGCACAGTCACATTTTTATGCACCTGCTTGTCAGACAGGGGCAATATGCAGGCACCCCGCACGATCAAGTCGATTTTTACGCCTTTGCGCGCCGCGTCCAGCAAAGCCATAGTCAGCACAGGGTCGGTCAATGCATTCATTTTGGCGATGATCCGCGCGTCTTTGCCTTGGCTTGCGGCTAGTGCGATGGCGTTGATGGTTTCTACCAATTGGGTGTGCAGATTGAAGGGGGCCAGCCACAGTTTTTTCAGCTTGGGCAACTGGGTCTGGCTCGCCAGGTTCATGAAGATGGCGTCCATATCGGCCGTCATTTCAGCATCGGCGGTGAGGTAGCTGATGTCGGTGTACAGCTTGGCAGTACGCGGGTTGTAATTACCCGTAGACAGATGGCCATACCGGCGCAGCACACGGCCTTCGCGTCGGGTAATTAGCAGCATCTTGGCGTGGGTTTTAAGGCCCACTACGCCGTAGACCACCTGCGCGCCAATGGACTCGAGCATTTCTGCCCAGTTTATATTGGCCTCTTCGTCAAAGCGGGCCTTCAGCTCCATCACCACAGTCACTTCTTTGCCCTGGCGCACGGCTTCGCGCAGCAGTTCCATCATTTCAGAATCAGCCCCGGTGCGGTAAATGGTTTGCCGAATAGCCAGTACGTTAGGGTCGCGCACGGCTTCGCGCAAAAAGGCTAGCACGCCGCCAAAGCTTTCAAAGGGCTGGTGGATAAGAATGTCTTTGGCGCGTACCTGTTCAAAAATCGGCACATGCGGCTGCAAACCAATGGGTGGCACGGGCCGATGCGCCGGAAAAAGTAAATCTGGCATATTGACCAGGTCAATCAACTGGCTAAAGCGCACCAAATTTACGGGGCCATGCACTTTGTACAAAGCCTGTTGCGGCAAGTCAAACTGTTTGCATAAAAACTGGGCCAAATAGTCTGAACACCCTGACGAAACTTCCAACCGCACTGCCTGGCCATAGTGCCGGTGTTCCAGCCCCTGGCGCAGTGCTTTGCGCAGATTGAGCACCTCGTCTTCGTCTACCGACAAGTCGGAATGGCGGGTAACGCGAAATTGCGAAAATTCGGTCACGACACGGTCTGAAAACAGGTCATGCAAGTGCGAACGCATGATGCTGGTGAGTGACACCAGCGCAATGCCGGTGCCAGCCACTTTAGGGGGCAACCGTATCAAACGCGGCAAGGCACGCGGCACCTTGACAATGGCGATTTCATTGCGTATGCCAAACGCGTCTTTGCCGTCGCGGCGCACTATGAAGTTGAGCGATTTATTGGCCACCAAAGGAAACGGGTGCGCCGGGTCCAGGCCTACGGGCGTAAGCAACGGCCGCACTTCACGCTCAAAATATTCGTGCACCCATTTACGTTGGGCGGGGTTGCGGTCACCGTGCGAGATGACACGTATGCCCCGCTCGGCCAGTGCTGGCATGACTTCATCATTGAAAATTTGGTATTTGTCTTTGACCAGGGCATGCACCGCTACGGCCAGGGATTCAAACGAGGCAGAGTTGTAAAGACCCTTGGGGTCTTGCAAAAGCGCCGCGCTGAGCAGGGGTTCTGCTCGCACCTCAAAAAATTCATCCAGATTGGAGGTGACGATGCACAGGTAACGCAAGCGTTCCAAAATAGGGACATCACCACGCTGCGCCCAACTGAGCACTCTGCGGTTAAATTGCAAAATGCTGTCGTCGCGGTCTAAAAAATGGTCCGTTTGAGAAATGGGTGTGGGCTTCAAATGGTTGTCTCACTGTGTTTTTAACAGCATGTTGCATTTGAAGTATGAAGATTTCATGACAAATAAATGTCAATTTTGTGACGAGCCATTTTTAACCACACAGCATACACCTGCACAACAACTTATAACATCGCAAAGTGCCTGCGATAACGCGGTGCGATATCGTCAGTGTGCATCAGCATTGGCAAGTCTGCGCTATTGAAGTCTGGGTCCCACGCTGGCGGGCCCATCACCCGTGCACCCATGCGCAACATGCCTTTAATCAAGGCGGGAGGGTCTACATCCACAACATCATTGAGTTTTTCTACGGGTAAGGGCAAATGCGGCTGTGCTGAATATTCATCCGCAGCCATATAGTTTTGCTTGACCTGGCGCCAAATACTCGCAGCAGCGTGGCCACTGATGACACCGTTATGCAGCAGGGGAATGCTGGCACTGCCCACCAGGCAGTCCAGCTGGTTACGCTGCATAAATTCATACAGCGCACCCCACAGCGCCAATATCACACCCCCGTGGCGGTGATCTGGGTGCACGCAACTACGGCCCAGCTCGACCATGTTGTGGCGCAAGGCGCTCAGACTAGACAGATCAAATTCTGTGTCGCTATAAAAACCACCTGCGCGGCAGGCCTGGGTGGGTGTGAGTACCCGGTAAGTGCCAATCACTTCAGCCGTATCAGCATCGCGCACAATCAGGTGCTCGCAAAAGTCGTCAAAGTGGTCAATGTCGTGGTCTGCAACCGGGCAATTGAGCCGCGCACCCATTTCCCCTGCAAAAACCGCGTAACGCAGGCGCTGGGCCTCACGCACTTCGTCTAAATGCCTTGCCCATACGACTTGGATTGCGTTGCCTTTCTGGTTGACCACTGTTGCATCACGGACTGCATTTTGCGCATTAGAGCGTGGATGAAGTGACCCCCGAGGTAAGGCTGCGGGAGACAAGGCAAATGTGGGTACTGGTAGTTCTTTCATGGCTTACTCCTTTTGCAAGGAGTTTTGCAGTTGCGCGTGACGCAGGCATGTCAGTTTGATGGCGACCGTGTGACATCAGGGCTTGCAATATTTCCATAATTCAATTATTATTGAATTATGGAAATATTAACTTCGACTTCAGCCATCGACGAACCGCGTGTTTTGGCGTCGCTTACCGCTTTAGCGCAAACACAGCGCCTACGGGCTTTTCGCGCCCTGGTGGTGGCGGGTGCCGATGGTCTGACACCCAGCGCAATGGCGGCCTTGCTGGACATCGCCCCCAGCGCACTGTCCTTTCATTTGAAAGAACTGGTGCACAGCGGCCTGTGTAGCGCCGAGCAGCGTGGCCGCAACCTGATTTACCGCGCCAACTACGGCCAGATGACCGCGTTGTTGGCGTATTTGACCGAACACTGCTGCGCTGCAGCAACCGAAAAAACAGATTGTTGTTGAGCAGTCTGCGCGCCCAAGGTTTTTAACTGCTTTATTTAACCCACCCAGAAAGGCACAGTATGAAACGCTTTCACGTCCATATCGCTGTTGACAGCATTGACAACTCCGTCAACTTTTACAGCAAACTATTTGGCCAGGCACCGTCGGTGCAGCACGGTGACTACGCCAAATGGATGCTGGATGACCCGCGCGTGAATTTTGCTATTTCTACACGCAGCCAGACCACGGGCCTAGACCATTTGGGTTTTCAGCTAGACAGCAAAGAAGAGTTGGACGACATGACGGCGCAACTGCAAAAAGCCGATCTTGCCGTGTTTGGCCAAGGCGCTGCCACCTGTTGTTATGCCCAAAGCGACAAAGGCTGGGTGCATGACCCGCAAGGCATTGCTTGGGAAAGTTTTGTGACAACAGGGTCGTCAACTACCTACGGAACCGATACCGCTGCCAACAACCAGATCGAAAGCGCTTGCTGTGCGCCGCAGGCTGTAGCTGTTGATGCAGTGGCAAGCACCAGCAAACCGCGCGTCAAACTTGGGCAAATTGCAGTTGCCACCAGCTGCGGTACAAGCCCTTCGACAGGCAGTAGCTGCTGCTAAACACGCGCTCTTCAAATTAATTTATCACCTTGTCAACATCATGACTACATCTCTGAACGTCCTGTTTCTGTGTACCCATAACTCGGCCCGCAGTATTCTGGCCGAGGCACTGCTAAACCATTACGGTAAAGACCGCTTCAAAGGGTTTTCTGCTGGCAGCAGCCCGCGAGACAACCAGCAACCCAACCCGCTGGGCTTGCAGGTGCTGCGAGATGCAGGCATTTCTACTGAAGGTTTGCGCAGCAAAAGTTGGGACGAGTTTGCCCTGCCCACGGCACCCCACATGGACTTGGTCATCACCGTGTGCGACAACGCCGCTGGCGAGGTGTGCCCCTATTGGCCCGGCCAGCCCGCCACCGCGCACTGGGGCTACCCAGACCCCAGCGCAGGCGACGCAACTGATAACCAGAAGCTGCTGGCCTTCAAAAATACCCTGCACACCATGCGCAAGCGCATAGAACTGCTCATCAGCTTACCTGCCGACAAGCTGCACAAGCTAGAACTACAAACTGCTGCCCGTGATTTGTCTGCATCATGAGTGCCGTCAATCACCACACACCCCTAGACAAAACCGCAAGTTACAGCCTGACACAACGCGCCCTGGCCGAATGCCTGGGCACGGCCATGTTGCTGTGCGCCGTCATTGGCTCAGGCATCATGGCTGAACGCTTGAGTGGTGGCAATAACGGCGTCGCACTGCTGGCCAATACCTTGGCAACGGTGTTTGCATTGTTTGTTTTGATTGAAATTCTGGGGCCGATCAGCGGAGCGCACTTTAACCCGCTGGTTAGCATTATTTACCTGCCAAAACAACCTGCAGCCAGCGTAGAATATGCGCAAGCAGCTACTATTTATATAGCAGCGCAATTGGCAGGTGCTGTGTTGGGCGCATGGCTTGCCAACGCCATGTTTGACTTGCCGGTGCTGCACACCAGTGCCAAGCTGCGTGGCGGCTGGGGGCAGTGGCTGGCAGAAGCCGTGGCCACTGCGGGCTTGATTTTCGTCATCGCACGTGCGGGTGCAGCGGGGGTGCACGCCAAAGCCAGTGCGCTGGTAGCTTGTTACATTGGCGCGGCCTATTGGTTTACCGCCAGCACGTCGTTCGCCAACCCCGCTGCCGTGATGGGCCGCATGCTGAGCGACAGTTTTGCAGGTATCGCACCGGCCAGTGCTTGGGGTTTTGTACTGGCGCAATGTGTGGGTGCCGTGGCGGGGGTGTGGGCATCGAAGGCGTTTGCAGCACCTGCGCGCCAGTGACGGCGTAAAATGCCCAAAAAAGGAGCCACTATGAATATCGAGCAAATGAGCGAAGAGTTTTCCCAGCAACTGGCCCGCGACGGCTATACCGAAACGCTGACCCGTACCTGGGAGCCGAACCAGCAGGTCGCCACCCACAGCCACCCCTTTGACGCCCACGCCATGGTGCTGCAAGGCGGATTCACACTCAGCTGGAACGGCCAATCGAAAACCCTAGGGCCTGGCGACACCTTCAGCATGGCTGCGGGTTGCGACCATGTGGAGCAGTACGGCCCGCAGGGCGCCACGTACTTGGTGGGGCGCAAATACCAAGCCTAGGTAAGCTGGCTGGGCGTCGTGTAGGTGCAGCTGGTACATTCGGCAGGCCAGTGCACCAGATGATGCAGCCGTTCAGGCGGTCACAGCATCTACCAAGCGCTGCGCACAGCTTTGGGCTTGCGCGGCGTTGCGCGCTTCCACCATCACGCGCAACAATGGCTCGGTGCCACTGGCGCGAATGAGCACGCGGCCCGTCTGGCCCAGTTCTTGAGTCACATCCTGCGTGGTTTTCTCCAGCAGGGCATTGGTTTCCCAGTTTTCCTGGCCAGGCTTTAGGCGCACATTGAGCAGCACCTGCGGGAACAGCGTCAAACCTTCCAGAAGTTGCGCCATGCTTTTACCGCTGCGTTGTACGGCTTGTAGCACTTGCAGCGCGCTAATCAGGCCATCACCCGTGGTGTGCTTGTCTAGCGCCAGCAGGTGGCCCGAGCCTTCGCCACCCAGCAGCCAGCCGTGTTTTTCCAGTGCTTCCAGCACGTAGCGGTCGCCCACTTTGGCGCGCACAAACTGCACGCCTTTTTCTTTCAGGGCCACTTCTACGGCCATATTGGTCATTAACGTGCCCACCGCACCGGGTACTGCTTCGCCGCGCTGCAATCGCTCGGTCACCATCAGGTACAGCACTTCGTCGCCGTTGAACAACCGCCCCGTTGCGTCCACCACCTGCAGGCGGTCGGCATCGCCGTCCAGCGCAACGCCGTAGTGGGCGTGGTTGGCTTTGACTGCAGCCACCAAAGCTGCGGGGTGCGTGGCACCCACGTCTTTGTTGATATTCAAACCGTCTGGTGCACAGCCGATGGAAATGACTTCTGCACCGAGTTCGTGCAGAGCCTTGGGTGCGATGTGGTAACCCGCGCCGTGAGCCGCATCGACGACAATTTTGAGGCCCTTGAGCGACAGGTCATTGGCAAAAGTGGACTTGGCAAATTCAATATAACGACCTGCGGCGTCGTCCAGGCGGCGGCTTTTGCCCAATTTGGCGGATTCTGCCCACACGGGCTCTTGCTTTAATGCGGCTTCGACAGCCTCTTCCCACGCATCCGGCAACTTGGCACCCTGTGCGCTGAAAAACTTAATGCCGTTGTCTTCAAACGGGTTGTGGCTGGCGCTGATGACTACGCCCAGACTGGCTCTCAAGGCCCGCGTCAGGTAGGCTACGCCGGGTGTGGGCAGGGGGCCAAGCAAGATCACGTCCACACCGGCAGAGTTAAAGCCAGACTCCAGCGCGGATTCGAGCATATAGCCGCTGATGCGCGTGTCTTTGCCAATCATCACGGTGGGGCGTGCTTCGGTTTTGCGCAGCACGTGGCCCACCGCATGGGCCAAACGCAGCACAAAGTCTGGGGTGATGGGCGCTACGCCTACGGTGCCGCGAATGCCGTCGGTGCCAAAATATTGTCTTGCCATGCTCGTTGCCTCCTGTTTTTTAGAATTAAACGTATTTTACGCCTCTAGCCAGCGTAGATTATGCGTGAGTAGCTACTTTTTTCATAGCATTCCACACCGCCAGTGCCTGCGCAGTTTCGCGTACATCATGTACCCGCACAATGCTGGCACCGCGTTCTACGGCCAACAACGCTGCGGCCACGCTGGGCAGCATGCGGTCTGCTGCGTCCAGCCCCGTCACTGCGCCCAAAGAAGACTTGCGCGACCAGCCCGCCAACATGGGGTAACCCAGGCTCAGCAGTTCTGCCTGGCGCGCCAGCAGCGCAAAGTTTTGTTCCACACTTTTGCCAAAACCAATACCGGGGTCGATGACGATACGGTTTTTAAACGATTCAGCAGCGTTTTTACCTATCAAATCAGCCTGTTGCCAGCGCGGAATATGCGCGAGCAGCTCACAAAAAGATAGCAACTGGTTTTTCACTTCTGCCACGGTATCAGCACCATGCATCGGCTCTACCTGCATGGTCTGCGGGTCACGGTGCATGTGCATCAGCACCACGCCGCACTGGCCATGCTGCGCTACCACTTGCGCCGCGCCGCTTTGGCGAAAAGCCCAAATATCGTTAATGATGTCTACGCCCAGGTCCAGCGCGGCCAGCATCACTTCTGGCTTGTAGGTGTCCACCGACACCGGCACGCCCAGCTTGACCGCCGCCCGCACCAGTGGCAACACCCGCGCCAGTTCGTCAGCCAGCGGCAGCGGCGCAGCCCCGGGGCGTGACGACTCGCCGCCTATGTCCAAAATATGCGCCCCGTCCTTGATCAATTGCTCGCAATGCGCCAAGGCATCACGCGTGTTGGCATGTAGCCCGCCGTCTGAAAACGAGTCGGGCGTGACGTTGACAATGCCCATGATCTTGGGAGTTGTCAGTTCGATCTGGAAGCGGGTGGTTTGCCAATGCATTTCTGGATGGTAACAAAGCTTGTTTTCTTGTGGGCGTGTATGCATACGGCTTAATCTTGTACGCAGGGTGAGCGTATCCTGCAGCCCCTCATGTAGGAGTACCTAAAATCGGGTCAACAGCATACGCTCACCCTGCTGCGATTGGGGTTGGCGTTCAGACAGTCACGGCCTCGGGGGTTGTGGATATTTAACCGTTGCTCGCCCACCATTTTTGCTGCTTGGTGAGTCTTTGGCGCAGTGTGCGCGGGCTCCGCGATTTATGCGTATGCCGCATCATGAGCGGAACCGCGCACACTGCGCCAAAGACTCACCAAGCCCGTGCAAAACGCAAAACGGAGCCGAAGCCCCGTTCTTACAAGAAGTACAAGGGACCTAAGCCGCAGTAGGCTCAGGCTGCACCGCGACTGGCGTGCCACCGGAGCCGCCACCACCCGAGGGAGGCACACGCGGCGACCAGTCTTTGGGTGCGCTGGGCTCTTTGCCCGCCATGATGTCGTCCAGCTGCGTCATGTCAATCGTTTCCCATTCCAGCAAGGCCTTGGCCATGGCGTGCATCTTGTCACGGTTGTCTTCAATCAGCTTGCGCGCACGCGCATACTGCGTGTCGATAATGTTGCGCACTTCTACGTCCACCTTTTGCATCGTCTGCTCGCTCATGCTGGTGGTTTTGGTGACACTGCGGCCCAGAAACACTTCGCCTTCGTTCTCGGCATACACCATCGGGCCCAAAGACTCCGACATGCCGTACTTCATCACCATGTCACGGGCCAACGAGGTCGCGCGTTCAAAGTCGTTGCTGGCACCCGTGGTCATTTGCCCCATGAACACTTCTTCGGCAATGCGGCCACCAAACAGCATGGCGATTTGGCTGAGCATAAATTCCTTGTCGTAGCTGTAGCGGTCTTGCGCGGGCAGGCTCATCGTCACACCCAGAGCGCGGCCACGGGGGATGATGGTCACTTTGTGCACCGGGTCGCACCTAGGCAGCAGCTTGCCGATCATGGCGTGGCCAGACTCGTGGTAGGCCGTGTTGCGGCGCTCTTCTTCGGGCATGACCATGCTCTTGCGCTCGGGGCCCATCAAGATTTTGTCTTTGGCCTTTTCAAAGTCCTGCATTTCCACCACGCGGGCGTTGCGGCGTGCGGCCATCAGCGCTGCCTCGTTACACAGGTTAGCCAGGTCAGCGCCGCTCATGCCGGGGGTGCCACGGGCAATCGTCAAGGGGTTGACGTCTTGGCTCACGGGCACTTTGCGCATATGCACGTTCAAAATTTGTTCGCGGCCACGAATGTCGGGCAAGGTGACATACACCTGGCGGTCAAAACGGCCTGGGCGCAGCAAGGCGGAGTCCAGAATGTCGGGGCGGTTGGTAGCGGCCACCACAATCACGCCGACATTGGTTTCAAAACCGTCCATCTCCACCAGCATCTGGTTCAGCGTTTGCTCACGCTCGTCGTTACCACCGCCCAGGCCCGCGCCGCGCTGGCGGCCCACGGCGTCGATCTCGTCGATGAAGATGATGCACGGCGCGTTTTTCTTGGCGTTGTCAAACATGTCGCGCACGCGGGACGCGCCCACGCCCACAAACATTTCCACAAAGTCAGAACCGCTGATTGAGAAAAAAGGCACTTTGGCCTCGCCCGCAATCGACTTGGCCAACAAGGTTTTGCCGGTGCCCGGAGGGCCGACCAACAAGAGGCCGCGAGGAATGCGACCACCCAGTTTTTGAAACTTCGAAGGGTCTTTCAAAAAGTCCACGACTTCTTTGACTTCTTCTTTCGCTTCGTCGCAGCCCGCCACGTCGGCAAAGGTCACGGTATTGGTGTTTTCGTCCAGCAGGCGCGCCTTGGACTTGCCAAAGCTGAACGCACCGCCCTTGCCGCCGCCCTGCATTTGGCGCATAAAGTACACCCACACGCCAATCAACAGCAGCATGGGGCCCCAGCTGATCAAAATGGTCATGAGCAGCGAGGTTTCTTCGCGGCCTTTGACGTCAAACTTCACGCCGTTGGCAATCAGGTCGCCGACCAGGCCACGGTCCAGGTACGTTGCATTGGTGCGGATTTTGCGGTCATCATTGGTGGTGGCAACAATTTCGGTGCCGCCCTGGCCTTCGGCGATGGTGGCGGTTTTAATGCGCTTGGCCCGCACTTCTTCCAGAAAGTCCGAATACCCCATGTAGCCGTTGCCGCCAGCCCCGCCTTTGGTCTCAAACTGTTTGAAAACGGTGAACAGCACGAGGGCGATGACGAGCCACACGGCGACTTTAGAAAACCACTGGTTATTGTTCAAAGCAAACACTCCAAGGGCATGGTGCCCGATGACTACAAATATGAGGCTATTTTAGGCTTTTCAAGCACTGTTTTGGTGGTTTGGGCGGTAACTGGGGGTTTTGCAGGGCTATTCGTGGCTTTATGGGCTTTATTTGCTTTGCTGGCATTGGTTTGCTTCGCCGCTCATGCTTGGTCTCTGGCTGCGGGTGGGTGCCGTGGCTGGGTGGGTCTGCTTCGCCGCTCTACTTTGGCCACTGGCTGCTGATGGGTGCACGTCGAGTGTGCTCATGCAGGAGTACCTGAAATCGCCCACTCGCCATGCCTCCATCCGCGCTGCATGGGGGGTTGCGCTCTGTGGTTTCTGGCCTATCTTTTGTAGTGGTGGTATTGTGGTCACTATGAAAATAATAGCTGCTTGCGCATATTCTGCGCTGGCAACTGGCATTTTTCTCTAACATCCGCATAAACACAGCGCAACAGACTGCGCACACCGCTCACACTGCGCTAGCGCATCATGGACTGTACGCACACGCAACTTGCTCAGAAGGCGCGGCGATAGTAACAAAGGCTTGCCGGATTTCACGCTTAATTTATACCTGATACTATTTACAGTGTAGTGGCTAGCAAAGCTAGTGTGCAAGCGGCTTGTCACGCCTTTTCAAAGTCAATGCATACATTTGAGCACATACGGCACACAACGGTATAATCCTGTTTAGATGCTTAAAAAACCGATCCGCTGGAGTCCCGAAAAAAATATAGAGCTCATGCAAGAGCGAAGTATTTCGTTTGAAGAGATCCTCTCCTGCATTGAACAGGGTGGCCTGCTGACTGTTTTAGACCATCCAAATCAGCAAAAGTATCCGGGCCAGAGAATTTGGGTGGTGAAAGTCCGAGGCTACGCTCACCTGGTTCCGCTGGTCGAGTCAGAAGATGAAATATTCCTTAAAACAATTAAGCCTAGTCGCAAAGCGACGAAGCAGTTTCTAAGCGAGGTTAGCGATGAAGAGTGATAAAGACTACGAAATGGATATCCTGCGTTCGTTTGAAAAAGGCGAGTGGGAACCCATAAAAAATTTGAAAAAAGAAATGGATCGCTATCGCGAAGCGGCGGCCGAAACATTGCTGAAGAATAAACGTGTAAACATCCGTATTTCGGCAATTGATCTTGAGGGGCTACAAGCCAGAGCAGCAGCAGAGGGGTTGCCCTATCAAACATTGATGGCCAGTGTGCTTCATAAATATATTTCGGGTCGTCTTGTGGACGGACCGAAAGGTATAACTAGCCGTCCAAGCCCGTCAACGCGAAAGCGCGTTGTGGCTTAACTTCGATGTTGCTATTAACTTCATAGCTGCTTGCGCATATTCTGCGCTGGCAATCCCCTGTTTTGCCTCCAAAATCCGCATACATACAGAGCCACAGACTGCGCACATCGCGCTCGCGCACCATAGGCTGTGGGCACGCGTAGCATGGCGGGTAGGCCTGTGCGCTTCGAGTTTTCAAGGGTTTGGGCTATAGTGCAGGCAACACATTCGTTCGCGCAACTCGATATGAAAAAGGTATCTACCGAAATGGCTGATCAAGACATTCCTGAATTAAAGCGCGATCAGCTAGGAAAAGGGGTGCGTGGCAAGTACCTCAAACACTTCAATCAAGGTAGCAACGTCATCGTTTTGCAGCCCGAAATTTTGAAGGTATTTCCGACTTCTGAGGCTGTCAATAAGGCTTTAGCAAGCATGCTGGCTTTCGCTCAGGAGACGCAAGGTTTAACAAGTCGCTCAGGTCGCTCAAGTCGGACACCGCGTAAACGCGCCGCCGTGTAGCTCCAGAGTTGAAACCGTCTCAGTTCAGTGTACGATCTTGCCATGACTCCAACAGCAATCGAACAATCTGTACTCGGCTTGCCCAAGTCTGAACGCGCGCATTTGCTGCATTTGTTGCTCGATAGCCTCGATGCACCGTCGGAGTCTGATATACAGGAAACCTGGCTGAATGAGGCGCAGCGCCGCGCGCAGGATATTGACGCAGGCAGAGTCGAACTTGTGAGTGGCGAGCAGCTTGAGCGACAAGTTCAGGCGCTTTTTAAGTGATCTATTGGCTCCATCCCGAGGCCGCTGAAGAACACAAAAACCAGGTCGCGCACTATGAAGGGCTTCAAGTCGGGCTGGGAAAGCGGTACCACACTGAATTTCAAAATGTCGTGGCTTGGGTTTGTGCTTCGCCTGATCGCTCACGTATTGTTTTTGCCCCGGATATTCGACGTGCAATGTTTAAGGTTTTTCACTTTGACCTTGTCTACCGCGAAGTCGATGGCTCAGTCCAAGTGCTGGCCATCGCCCATCATCGTCGCCAGCCAGGGTATTGGATGGCTCGACTTTAACTGGTTGATCGACCCAACTTTCGCGGGTCACCGTCAACGTTGCTATTAACTTTATAGCTGCTTGCGCATATTCTGCGCTGGCAATACGCCTATTTTGCCTCTAAAGTCCGCATACATACTGAGCAACAGACTACGCACATTGCGTTAGCGCATCATGAACTGTGGGCACGCGTAGCCTAGCGACTAGGCCAGAGCACTTCTAGTTTTCAAGGGTTTGGGCTATAGTACAGGCAACAAATTCGTTCGCGCAACTGGCTCAGAAGGCCCGGCGACAGTAACCAAGGCTTGCCGGGTTTCATGCTTTATTTATACCTGATATTATTCATAGTGCATCGCTGCAAAACCAGTGTGCAAGAGGGTTGTTACGTCTTTAAAAATCAATATATACGGCAGCCGCCAGATTATGTTGCAGCGTCTGCTGTATGCATTACGTTATTAGTCTTAATCGCAAGGTGTTCCCATGAAAGTATCTGCACTTACATTGCTAATTTTGAACCTCAACAGTCTCATTGATTCAGGAAAATATGCGGACATCACCATTGACGACATTCACAAGGCAATTGAAGGAAAACGTGTTTTACGCTTCCTAAAAGAACGAGCGAGAGATATTGACCTTAGCATCCACCTGGATAGCAATGCTTACAATGGCTTCGAGTCTTACTATGAAACCCAGCTTGAAAATATCTATGGCGGGTCTGCTGGTAATGAGCGCAGAAAATGGGGCGTTGAGAAGTCAGGACTATGTCTTGTATTGGCTTGGACGAATGAAATTATCCAGCAGGGACAAAACCTTGAGTGGTAGCACCAGACTCATAACCCTGCGCTCAAGTGGGACTGGTTTTCAGCCGGCCCCTTAGCTCCATGTTATAGATCATGCGACCATAGTTGTATTCAGCAACGATAAATCAGGAAAACCTTATGAACAATCCTTTAGTCACACTTGACCAAAATGCGGTTGCTAACGAAATAGAAAGGCAGATTGCACTTCGCCAGTCTGCGGGGCAACCCCTTGCTCACGACCACAAGCTAATCGCAGCGATTGAAAGCGTCACTGATAACACGGTGAAAGCAAAATTACTGCAAAAATGCATCGAATCAGTTAGCGAGCATCAGAGTCTAGTAGATGCCGCTTTTCTTGCCGAAGTAAACAGCCGAATAAAAATTATTGATCACGAAATTGCGAAGGACCAATCAAGGGTCGAACTGTTCAATAGTAGGCCACTAATCCTTTTTGCGTGGTGTTTCCCAATCGCAGTCGGATTTGGCGCCATCAAATATCTTGACTCCTATGTTTTTGCAATTTTCACAATCATAGTTTTGTATGGCGTATTAATTGCACTTTATTTTTCTCAGTCAACCGGCTTGATTGAAACTTTGAAAGGTTTTGCAAAAGCCGGGAGGAAGCTTTGACAACCAGACTATGCTGGGGACCATTGCTGTGATTTTACTTTTCGCGATTTCAGGCTGGATAGAATTCCAATACTTTCGTACGAAACAAATGCTTGTTAGCTCGTCACTTGATGTAAAGCTAAGAATATGCCCGATACCTAAAGATGCAAAGTGTCCAGCGTTGCTCATAATCCCAAAAGGTAGTGTCGTCAAAGTATCCCGTCAAACTCAGTTTTACAAACAAGCGGATGGGCACGAGACTACGTGGAAGAAAGTTGAGTTTCAGTCTCAAAAGGGTTGGGTAAACGAAACCTTGCTTAGCAATGGGCCAGTCAAATGATCTATATCTTGGCACTTTGTTGCCGTAAACCGCAACCCCAACAGGGTGCGGCTCGCTTGGGACGGGGAAGTCCCTTTCATTCGTTAGGCCGATGGAACTACCCCTCATAACCCTTCTCCTGCTCGTTCTCTTTGTCCAATACGGCGGCAGGCTTAAAGATGACTTGCGCCGAGCGATCGGTACGAATCCATCTGGGGTGATCAAGTACTTTGGCTCAGCAGCGGTGCTGTCAGTTGCACTCTCTTCTTTACCAGGAGTATTACTGTCCATATACATGCGCAACAATGGCTTTTTTGCGTTTGAATTGTTTGGCGAACGTCAGCACGCGTTTCAGGTTTTAAGCCTCAATGTCTTTTTCAATCTGCTTGTTGTCTCTCTGTATTTTTTTGCAGTGGCACTCCTCTGGAGTGTGAACGCTGGAAAGATAGCAATCCTCCTCGGCTTCGTCTTATCACTCTTCATTGTTGTGCTTTTCTTAGCTGTCGCCATCTCAAGCGGTCGCTATGAACTCTTTGCCTCAATCATCGTCTTCTGCACTGTTCTTGGTTTGTACCTGTGTTTCTGGGTGTCGCACGGATTCGACGCAAAGGCGAATCTGTGGTGGATACCTCTCGTGACCTCAGGCGTACTGCTTTTTCTTCCTATGCTCTTCTATGGCCCCGCAACAACATTCACTGAGAGTGCTCTTTCTCAAATGCGAGTGGGTGGCATGACGGTTGAGCTATTCGATCCTCTTCAATCGAAAGATGGCAAGCCAATGGCCCTCTTCACTGGCAGACTACTCTTGCGTACTCCAGAGTTCTACTACGTTAGAACGACCGGCGATCGCGAAAGCGTACTCGTCATTAGCACCGAGCATCTATCGCTCAAATACAAGGACCTTCCTGTTGGCCAGAAATAGGCCTACCCCTTCGTTCGAGCCGACCCGCTCCGGCAAGGCCCACTGTCGTCTCAACTCAACAGTCACTATTAACTTCTTAGCTGCTCGCGCATATTACACGCTGTCTATCAGCACTTTTTGTCACTAAATCGTGCGAATGACTCTGCAAAAATTTAGCAACCAATCTTGCCTCAGCGATCAATCACATTTGCCGGATCGGGTCGCTGGTTTGCTTTGCGTAGCGACATAAAGGCGGAGCCCGAAGGGCGGGGGACAGTCGCGTAGCAGAGCAAGCCAGTGGCCCGATCACGTACAAAACCTGGCGCGTGCCATCGGCCAACCAGCCAACTAGCCACACCCCTTAACCAGTGGTTTTCAACCCAATCCCCACCAAAAACGTCTCCGAAGACTTGTCCCGGCTGGCCTTGGGTTTGATCGGTTTCACCACCTTGAACGTATCGCGAAACAGTTTCACCAGTTCCGCATAGCCGCCCCCGTTGAACAGCTTGACCACCAAGGCTCCTTCGGGTTTCAGGTGCGTTTGGGCAAAATCTACCGCCGTTTCAATCAAATTGCTGATGCGCGCCGCGTCGGTGGACGCAATGCCCGACAGGTTGGGTGCCATGTCGCTCACCACCACATCGACCAACCGCTTATTTACCACCGTTTCAGCGTTTTTAACAGTAAAATCTGCCTCTGGCCCCCGTGGAATATGCGCGAGCAGCTCTATTTTTGATAGCAACTGCTGCAACACTTCATCCGTCGTAAAGTCGCCCTGAATGAAATGCACGCCCTCTATCGGCTCCATGTGCAGCAAATCTAAAGCGATGATCGTACCGTTGAGCGTGCCTGCCGCCGCGCCACCGGGCGACATGCGGCGGCGCACGTACTGGCTCCAGGCGCCGGGGGTAGAACCCAGGTCCACCACCACCTGGCCGGGTTTGATGAGGCCAAAAGTCTCGTCAATTTCCTTCAATTTGTAAGCCGCCCGCGCCCGATAACCCTCGTGTTTGGCCAGTTTGACGTAGGTGTCGTTGGCGTGGTCGTTCAGCCACGCTTTATTGACTTTTTTGGATTGGGTTTTAACTTTCACAGCATTTCTTCTTTAACTGGGATAATTGTCCCATGACCAGACTGATATTAACCATCCAAGAGCGTAAAGCTATCCGCGCAGACGCGCACCACCTCGACCCGGTCGTCATGATCGGTGGCGACGGGCTCACCCCTGCGGTGACCAAAGAGGCTGATGCTGCCCTGAAAGCGCACGGGCTCATCAAAATCCGCGTGCTGGGCGACGACCGCGATGCCCGTATAGCCGTGTACGACACCCTGGCCGACACGCTGAAAGCCGCGCAAATCCAGCATATTGGCAAGCTTTTGGTGCTGTGGCGGCCCAAACCCGAGGCGCAGCGTGCGCATGACGAAGACCGCATGCCCGGCCCCAAGGACGTAAAAATCTTGAAATACAGCTCGCGTGGCGGCCAGCGGCCCGAGGTAAAAATGCTGCGTGTGCTGGGTAATGAGCGTTTGACGCGGGGCGGCACGGTCAAGCGCGCCAAGGTCAAGCAAAAATCGGTCAAAAAAGCCAACCAGGGCATGCGCTAGGGTTGCGTGATCCCGCCCACTTGTCTCCCGCGCTTTTGGACATAGATACTGAACCATGACAACACAAAACCCCCTCCTGGACTTTTCTGACCTGCCGCAGTTTGCCAGCATCCTGCCCCAGCATGTTGCACCCGCCATGGACGAGCTGCTCAGCCGGGCCAGTACGGCGCTAGAAACGGTCACCGTGCCCGCCTTTCCCAGCGACTGGACAAGCTTGTCTGCCACGCTAGACGTAGCCAATGAAAAGTTGGGCTGTGCCTGGGGTGCTGTGAGCCACCTGAACGCCGTGTGCGACACGCCCGAGCTGCGCGCCGCTTACAACGAAGCCTTGCCCAAAGTGACCGAGTTTTATACCCGCCTGGGGTCGGACGAACGCCTGTTTGCCAAGTACAAAGCCATCGACATCGCCACGCTGAACAGCGAACAGAAAAAAGCGCACAGCAACGCCATGCGCAGCTTTGTTTTGGGTGGCGCAGACCTGCAAGGCGCAGCCAAAGAACGCTTTGCCAAGATACAGGAACGCATGGCCGAGCTGAGCCAAAAATTCAGCGAAAACGCGCTGGACAGCACCGAGGCGTTTGCCTATTTTGCGACCCAAGGCGAACTGGACGGCGTGCCCGATGACGTGGTGCACACCGCACGCGAAGCCGCCCGCAAAGACGAGAAAGAAGGCTACAAGCTCACGCTCAAAATGCCGTCTTACCTGCCCGTGATGCAGTTTGCACACAGCAGTGCGCTGCGCGAAAAGCTGTACAAGGCCAATAGCACCCGTGCGTCAGAATTGTTTGAAGTAGACGGCAAACCGCGCGCCGAGTTTGACAACAGCGCCCTGATTGCCGAAATATTGGCGCTGCGACAAGAAGAGTCTGAACTGCTGGGCTACGCAAACTTTGCCCAGGTGTCCCTGGTGCCCAAGATGGCCGATTCGCCCGAGCAAGTCATTAGCTTTTTGCGCGACTTGGCCAGGCGTGCCCGCCCGTTTGCCGAAAAAGACCTGGCCGATATGCGTGCATTTGCCGCCAAAGAACTGAAATTGGACCATCCGCAAGCCTGGGACTGGCCCTACATCAGCGAAAAGCTGAAAGAAGCACGCTACAGCTATAGCGAGCAAGAAGTTAAACAGTACTTTACCGCGCCCAAGGTGCTGGCAGGCTTGTTCAAAATTGTGGAAACCTTGTTTGAAGTGCAGATCCGCAAAGACAGCGCCCCAGTGTGGAACGAGAAGGTGGAGTTTTATGCCATTTACCGCGGCCCAAACAAAATCGCCCAGTTTTACCTGGACCAGCCCGCCCGCACCGGCAAGCGTGGCGGCGCATGGATGGACGACGTGCGTGCCCGCTGGCTGCGCCCCGATACCAAAGCGCTGCAAACCCCTGTCGCGCATCTGGTCTGCAATTTTGCCGATGGCGTGGTGATAGACGGGGTGGGCAAGCCCGCGCTGTTAACGCACGACGACGTGACCACCCTGTTTCACGAATTTGGCCACGGCCTGCACCATATGCTGACCCGCGTGAACGAGCGAGACGTGAGCGGCATTAGCGGTGTGGAATGGGACGCCGTGGAGCTGCCCAGCCAGTTTATGGAAAACTTTTGCTGGGAATGGGACGTGCTCAAACACATGACGGCCCATGTAGACACCGGCGAACCCTTGCCCCGCGCGCTGTTTGACAAAATGCTGGCCGCCAAAAACTACCAGACCGGCCTGCAAACCCTGCGCCAGGTGGAGTTTTCGCTGTTTGACATGCTGATGCACCAAAACGCAGCTAAGCATAACCAGACGGCCATGCAGGTATTGCAAACCGTACGCGCTGAGGTGTCGGTGCTGCAACCGCCCGCCTACACCCGCACAGCCAACACCTTTAGCCATATTTTTGCAGGCGGCTACGCAGCTGGCTATTACAGTTACAAGTGGGCTGAACTGCTGTCTGCCGATGCCTACGCCGCATTTGAAGAAAGCCCTACAGGCACAGGCACAGGCACAGGTACGGCTACAGCTACACCCTCACCATCGGCTAATATTGCCATGGGACAACGCTACCGCCAAGAAATTTTGGAAGTAGGCGGCAGCCGGTCAGCCGCCGAGAGCTTTGCGGCGTTTAGAGGGCGTGCCCCGCAAATCGACGCGCTGTTGCGCCACCAAGGCATGGCCTGAACGGGGCTAAAGTTGCTCTCAACAGTCACCTGCACGTATTTGGAGTTACACCATGACCGCTACTAAATTTATAGCTGCTCACGCATTATCTACGCTGGCTATAGCTGTTTTATGGGGTACTTTTTCGTTCCAGGCAGGTGCGCAGCAGATGTACCGCATCGTTGGGCCAGACGGCAAGGTGACTTTTTCTGACACGCCACCGGCTGCAGCGGCCAATGCTAAGGTAACTGCGGGTCGCGGTGGCCGCGTTCCAGGTGACGACGCAGGCGGCAGTGCCAGCTTGCCACTGGAATTGCGCAGCGCCGCCAGCAAATACCCTGTCACGCTGTACACCAGCAAAGAATGTGCGCCTTGCAACAGCGGCCGCAGCATGTTGCAGGCACGTGGCATTCCGTTTACCGAAAAAACGGTGGAAACCACCCAAGACGTAGATGCGTTCAAGCGCCTGAGCGGTGAAAATTCTCTGCCCATGGCCACGGTAGGCGGCCAGCAACTCAAGGGCTATTCTGACCAGGAGTGGGGCCAGTATCTGGATGCGGCAGGCTACCCCAAAACGTCGCTATTGCCCGCCAATTACCGCCGCCCCGCCCCTAGCCCCCTGGTTGCGGTAGTGGAGGCCCCTGTTGCCGCTGCACCCAAGCCAGAAGCCCCTGCACCACGAGCTGCCGCGCCCGCGCCAGCACCTGCTAATCCGGCGGGTATCAAGTTTTAATTTATAAACCGTTCACCCTGAGCTGGTCGAAGGGCTTCGACCAGCTCGGCCTGAACAGAAATAAAGACTTCATCGGTCCCAACCATTAAGCATTCACCACCAGGCCAAACTTCGCCTGCAAACCGTCACTGCCCTGAGCAAAAGGCACCGTCAGTGCGGCTTTGGCGTCCTGATTGAGAGAGCGCCACAAGCCATCACGCGCATTGCCGGGGTCGCCTTCCACATACATCTGGGTGGTGAGCAAGTCTTTTTGTCCCAGCTTTACCTTCATATGAATATGCGGTGTTCGGCCACTGTATGCCACCGGGCGCAGGGTGCGAAAGCGGTAGCTGCCGTCCGCACCCACCTGCACCTGGCCAAAACCCTGAAACGCCGGGTCGGCCTGGCCCCCGTCGGCACTGTGGATGTAGTGGCCGTCGGCATCGCATTGCCAAATTTCTACCACCGCGCCAGCCACAGGTTTGCCGCGCAGGTCGGTCACATCGCCCGTCAACCAGGCAGCCTGGCCCTTGGCGTAACTGCGTGTGCCGTTTTTCAGCAGGTCAAAGTCGGTGTCTGCGGGCATACGGTCGGGGTAAAAAGGCCCTTCGGTTTGCGAGGGCGTGAGGCGCACGGCAGCGGGCTTTTGGGCCGCAGCGTTGCGCCAGATGGTGGGCAGGGCGATGGCAGCGGCTAGCTGGCCACCCAGGCTGACGATTTGGCGGCGCTTGAGTGGTTGGTTGCGCAATGGGGTAACGGGCGTCATGGTAGTTTCCTCTGTCAAAGGCATTTTTACTTGGAGCCAGCCACACCGCTTGGGTTCACGGTTTTAGAAAGCCCTTCGACGAGCTCAGGGCGAACGGATAAAGAAGTTCAGCCTTCACAAGGCTGGATCAATAACCAAAATTCAGCGTCTTCACGCCATCGGCTGTGCCCAGCAAGCACACCTGCGCTTTTTGGTGAGCGAATACGCCCACAGTCACCACGCCCGGCCACTGGCTCACCTGTGTTTCAAAAGCCAGCGGATTTGTGATGCGCAGGCCCGTGATGTCGATGATGTGCTGGCCGTTGTCGGTGACCAGGGGCGCGCCGTCTTTCATGCGGACTTTTCCTGTACCACCCATGGCTGCAAATTGCCCGATCACCTGTCGGGCAGCCATAGGAATCACCTCTACCGGCAACGGAAAGACTCCCAGCACGTCTACCAGCTTGCTTTCGTCCGCAATGCAGACAAAGCGCTTGGCAATGGCAGCCACGATCTTCTCGCGCGTCAAGGCCGCGCCACCGCCCTTCACCATGTTGCCCGCGTGGTCGATCTCGTCGGCCCCGTCGATGTACACCGACAGCTCGGTCACGTCATTGCAGTCCAACACGGGTATGCCCAGCGCCTTAAGCCTGGCGGTAGACGCCTGCGACGAGCTGACCGCGCCCTTGATGTCGTTTTTGATGCTGGCCAGCGCGTCGATAAATTTATTGACCGTGGAGCCCGTGCCCACGCCTACAATTTCACCTTTGACCACATACTGCAATGCGGCCTGGCCTACCAGGGTTTTGAGTTCGTCTTGTGTCATGTCCGTTTTTCCTTATTCCCAATTATCCAATGTCCCTCTTGCCCTACGCCCTCGCCCGCCCGTTTTTATTTGGCCTGGACCCCGAAGCCGCGCACGACCTGACCATGGCCAGCCTGGCCAAAACGCAAAACACCCCGCTGGCGCTGGCCTACACCCAGCGCCGGGTGGACGACCCGGTCACCATTGCAGGCTTGACCTTTCCCAACCGCCTTGGCCTGGCCGCTGGCCTGGACAAAAACGCCCGCTGCATCGACGGTTTGCAAGCCATGGGTTTTGGCTTTGTAGAAGTGGGCACCGTCACGCCTCAGGCGCAAAGCGGCAACCCCAAGCCGCGCATGTTTCGCCTTGCAGAAAAGCAGGCGCTCATCAACCGTTTGGGTTTTAACAACGGCGGGTTGGACGCTTTTGTTGCCAACGTCAAACGCTCTCAATTTTATAGCTGTTCGCGCAATACTGGCGCTGGCCAGAGCACTAAAACACCGATGATTTTAGGTTTAAACATCGGTAAAAACGCCGCCACACCCATCGAATGCGCCACCGACGATTACCTGACCTGCCTGAGCGGCGTGTACCCGTATGCCGACTACATCACCGTCAACATCAGCTCGCCCAACACCAAAAACCTGCGCGCCCTGCAAAGCGACGAGGCGCTGGACGGTTTGCTGGGCGCAATAGCCGCGCGCCGCGCCGAGTTGGCAAGCGAACACGGCACCAGTAAACCCATCTTCCTGAAAATCGCGCCCGACCTGGATGAAAGCCAAATCAAAGTCATCGCCGCAACCTTGCAACACCACAAGATCGACGGCGTCATAGCCACCAACACCACCATCAGCCGCGAAGCCGTCCTAGGCCTGGCCCATGCGAATGAGGCTGGCGGCCTGAGCGGCGGCCCGGTACTGGAGGCCAGTAACGCGGTCATCCGCCAACTGCGCACGGCGCTAGGCAAAGGCTATCCCATCATCGGCGTAGGCGGTGTGCTTAGTGCGGATGACGCAGTATCAAAAATGCAAGCAGGGGCGGATTTGGTGCAGATCTACACCGGCTTGATCTACCGTGGCCCGGTATTGGTAAAAGATGCGGCACTGGCGCTGAAAAAGCATTTGGGTTAGTCTGGCTTGGAAAGGCAGCCACATTAGGCTGCAGCATGAATGTATCCCGCCGCGAAGCACAGAACCGCGATGAAGAACAAGAGCAGGCATGATGGCCGTGTCCGCAGACTACATGTGGGCTTGGGCAGTAAATCCCAACACTATTTACCCTCCTAAAGCTTACAATCGCCTTTAATCGAAAAGCCAGATAAGCGGCTCAGTCCAACATAATTTATATGCAGCAGGAGATGCTCTTGGTTTCTTACAGCTTGGTCTCACGCCAGATAAACGTTTTTCGTCATGCCACGTAGTCGGCCACGCCGACACCTTGTCCAATGAGGGAGCCTGCAACATGGCTGCCTACCTATTTCTATGGTCACTAATATATGACTGACAAAGCAAAATTTGCACGAAGACTGGAACAATTCGTCACTGAACTACGAGATCACGTCAGCAGTGAGGATGGTCAATGGACCGTCAAAGGATTTATCGACATTTTCAAGAATGTTTACACGATTTCGTCAGATACAAAGATCGTATCAAAAATTCTTGAGATACACCTCTTTCCGAAAATTCTCGCATTTGCTCAGGCCAGCGGGTACAAAATTGTTCTCGCTGAGCATCAGAATTACTACCCTGACATTTCATTTGTCAAAGCAAACGATGAGTCCGTAAGGTTCGCCGTTGACTTCAAAACGACGTACAGAAATCCCAAGAAACCGCATCTATGCAATGGTTTTACGCTGGGATCACACGGTGAATATTTCGAGAATAGAACCAGCACCAAAAATATTCAGTTTCCCTACGGCAGCTACTCGGGGCATTTCTGTCTTGGAATCATTTATGACAGGGCAGAGGGAGCAACAATCGACGAGACAAAATCTCATGGCGTTGATGAATTGCATTCAATTACTTCTGTGGCAAGAGGTTTTCATTTTTTCGTCACAGAAAAATGGAAAATTGCTAGTGACAAAGGCGGGAGCGGTAACACAGCCAACATCGGGAGCATCAACTACATCGCTGACATCATCGCTGGCAAGGGCATGTTCTCTAAGCTGGGAGAAGATTAGTTTGATGAATATTGGATGAATTATAAAAAATAACTATCCAAGACGGAAAAGGCGGGACGAAGAAAATTTCCACACTACGCGAATTTGTTCAGTACAAAAACGGTGACGTTTCTATGGTGGTTGATAAAAAGAACGGCAAAACATGAGCGCAAAAGTTGGCGTGCCTCCGATTAAGTCACAGGGCATTAAAACGAAGCTTGTCCCCTGGATACAAAGCATCGTGCCTGAAGGCTTTAACGGAACATGGATTGAACCATTTATGGGCACGGGGGCTGTGGCATTTAATGTAGCCCCGCGTCGTGCAATCTTGTGCGATACAAACCCTCACCTTGTTAGTTTCTACACAGGTATAGCGTCAGGTGAAATAACACCGGAATTGGTCAAGGAATTTCTTACGCGCGAAGGGGAAACGCTGCTGTCCAAAGGCGACGATCATTATTACTACGTCAGAGACCGATTTAATGCAGAACACTCCCCCCTCGATTTTCTATTTGTTAATCGTGCTGGATTCAATGGGATGATCCGCTTCAATAGAAAAGGTGGGTTTAATATTCCGTTTTGTAGAAAACCTCAACGATTTGCGCAGGCTTATGTAACCAAAATTGTCAATCAGGTTGCATGGGTTGGAAAAATAATTAAGGCAAAAGAATTTACTTTCAAATGCCAAGATTTCAAGAAAACGATACAGGACGCTTCACCGAACGACATAATTTATTGCGATCCCCCGTATATTGATCGGCATGTCGATTACTACAATGGGTGGGGTGATGTTCATGAACAAGGGCTCTTTAGCGAGCTTTCCGATTTTCAAGGCAAATTCATTCTGTCCACGTGGCATCACAATGATTATCGAGAAAATGAATATGTGAAATGTCTATGGTCGAAACATCATATTCTTACGCGAGAGCATTTTTATCATGTTGGCGGAAAAGAAGAGAATAGAAATCCTGTAATTGAAGCATTGGTTACCAACTTCACGACAACCTCAATCCTGCGGCGCGAAGAAAACCAAGTCCAATACATGTTGCTTGAGTCGCCTGAGGTATCTAGCGTGGCATGACATGGCGCGGTCGTTCACCGGATGCTACGCAACAAAGCCGCGCAACGCCAGTTACCACTATGTTAAGGTTGTAAAAAACCTCCTCTCTAACGCTATATTGGCAAGCGCATGCAGGGGCATAAGCGTTATGGATAAGTCGTTAACGTTTTTCAAGCCTGGGGTTGGAGTTACCCCGTTTCCAAAGACAGTTCAGACTACCTAAACCCTAACTGCAAAAATACATCCAAAACAGCGCGGACTGAATCAGGCCAGCAACTTCACACCCGTCTTGCTCTGCGCAAACTCCAGCGTCACGCCACTGGCCAGTTCCATCACTTTCAGGCCTTGCAGGGTCACATCAAAAACGCCCAAGTCGGTGATGATGCGGTCCACCGCGCCCACGCCCGTTAATGGCAGCGTGCAGCTAGGCAAAATCTTCATGTCTTCGGTGCCGTCTTTCTTACGTGCGACGTGCTCCATCAGCACAATAACGCGCTTGACGCCCGCGACCAAATCCATCGCGCCGCCCATGCCTTTGACCATTTTGCCGGGGATCATCCAGTTGGCCAGGTCGCCGTGTTCGCTCACCTGCATCGCACCCAAAATCGACAGATTGATCTTGCCGCCGCGAATCATGGCAAAGCTGTCGTGGCTGCCAAAAATGCTGCTTCCCTTGATGGTGGTTACCGTTTGTTTGCCTGCGTTGATCAGGTCGGCGTCTACTTCTTCCTCAATCGGAAAAGGGCCAATGCCCAGCATGCCGTTTTCACTTTGCAGCCAAACTTCTTTGTCAGCCGGTACAAAGTTGGCCACCAGAGTGGGAATGCCTATGCCCAGGTTGACGTAGAAACCGTCTTGCAGTTCGCTTGCGGCCTTGGCGGCCATTTGGTCTTGTGTCCATGCCATGATCAAACTCCTGCTTTCTCGGTGATGGTTCGCTTCTCGATCCGCTTTTCGGGCGTCGCGTTCAGCACAATGCGGTGCACGTAAATGCCGGGCAGGTGCACCTGGTCGGGCGCGATGTCGCCGGTTTCTACGATCTCTTCTACTTCCACAATGCACACCTTGCCCGCCATGGCCACAGCGGGGTTGAAGTTGCGCGCCGTCAGGCGAAACTGCAGGTTGCCAGACTTGTCTGCACGGTGCGCTTTGACGAAGGACACTTCGGGCACCAAAGCGCGTTCCATCACATAGGTTTCGCCGTCAAATTCGCGCAGCTCTTTGCCATCGGCAACCATGGTGCCCACGCCGGTCTTGGTAAAAAAGGCCGGAATGCCCGCACCGCCTGCGCGCAGCTTTTCGGCCAGCGTGCCCTGGGGCGTAAATTCCAGTTCCAGTTCGTTGGCCAGGTATTGGCGTTCAAACTCCTTGTTTTCGCCTACATAGGACGAGATCATTTTTTTGATCTGGCGGGTTTGCAAGAGCTTGCCCAGGCCAAAGTCGTCTACGCCTGCGTTGTTGGATATAGCGGTGAGGTTTTTGACGCCGCTGTCTTTCAAGGCGTCAATCAGCGCTTCGGGAATGCCGCACAGGCCAAAGCCGCCCACGGCAATCAGTTGGCCATCTTGCACCACGCCTTTGAGCGCGGCGCTGGCCGAGGGATAAATCTTGTTCACAGAACTGTCTCCTTAAATGTTGCAGTACGATACTACGTAGTTGCATACGTAGTGTCACGTAATATATGACCCCACACATAGACTACCAATCCGCCTTCGATTTTGCACCCATCGGCCTGGCCCTGTCACGCCACCGGCAAATGCTGGACTGCAACGCCGCGCTGTGCGACATGTTTGGCGCCACGCGCGACCAATTGATTGGCCAAAGCTTTGCCATTTTGTACCCCAGCCTGGTGGAATACGAGCGCACGGGCGCGCGCATAGCGCCCATCTTGGGGCAAGACGGCAACAAAGGCCGCTACGCGGACGACCGGTTGATGAAGCGCGTGGGAAACGCCATGGGCCAGCTTGCAGGCGAAGTATTTTGGTGCCACGTGACAGGCCGCGCACTCAACCCCGCGCAGCCGCACGAGGCGGGCATCTGGAGCTTTGAAGACTTGTCTGCGAGCCGAGTGGTGAAGGCCGAACTGACACCCAGAGAGCGCGAAGTAGCCGCCTGCATGCTGGGCGGTTTGACCAGCAAGCAGATCGGCAAGGTGCTGAGCATCAGCCACCGCACGGTGGAGATTTACCGCTCGCGTCTGATACACAAATACAAAGCCAGCACGACAGCGGATTTGATACATAAGCTGATGGCGGGTTGAGTTTGCTATATATTCAATAGCGCCGCCGAACCGACGCAAAAAAACTAAAGCCAGCAAGTACGATCAGATACACGGTAGCGCACCAAATTGGCTTATTTCTTGCTTTATTTCGGTGCGAAATAGAAAAATATCTATTCATGCACCAAATATAAGCATACTAATCATTCAACCATCCAAAAGAGACATATGGAAGCACTAAAACAAGGCGTGCCTGCGGGCGCCGACACACTTTTTATCTTACTGGGCGCCATCATGGTGCTGGCCATGCATGCAGGCTTTGCTTTTTTAGAGCTGGGCACCGTGCGCAAAAAGAACCAGGTCAACGCACTGGTCAAAATTTTGGTGGACTTTTCAGTGTCTACCGTGGCGTATTTCGTCGTGGGCTACGGCGTGGCTTATAGCACCAGCTTCTTTGTGGGTGCCGAAACGCTGGCTGCCAAAAACGGTTACGAGCTGGTCAAGTTTTTCTTTCTGCTGACCTTTGCAGCGGCTATTCCGGCCATCATCTCTGGCGGCATTGCCGAACGCGCCAAGTTTTGGCCGCAGTTGATTGCCACAGCAGTCATCGTCGGCTTGGTGTACCCGTTTTTCGAAGGCATTGCCTGGAACAACGCCTTTGGCGTGCAGGACTGGATCAAGGCCGTCACCGGTGAGAACTTTAGAGACTTTGCAGGCAGCGTGGTGGTGCACGCCGTGGGTGGCTGGATTGCCTTGCCCGCCGTGATCTTACTGGGCGCGCGCTATAACCGCTACAAAAAAGACGGCGCCATCTCTGCACACCCACCCTCTTCCATTCCCTTTCTTGCACTGGGCGCGTGGATTTTGTGCGTCGGCTGGTTTGGCTTTAACGTGATGAGCGCGCAAACTCTGGACAAAGTGTCTGGCCTGGTGGCCGTGAATTCGCTCATGGCGATGGTGGGCGGCACAATCGTGGCGCTGGTGTTGGGCAAGAACGACCCCGGCTTTGTGCACAACGGCCCGCTGGCTGGTCTGGTGGCGGTGTGCGCTGGCTCAGACATCATGCACCCGCTGGGCGCGCTGGCTGTGGGCGGTATTGCTGCTGCTATTTTTGTAGTGATGTTCACCCTCACCCAAAACAAATGGAAGATTGATGATGTACTGGGTGTGTGGCCCTTGCATGGCCTGTGCGGTACCTGGGGCGGCATTGCAGCGGGCATTTTTGGTACCAAGGCCTTGGGCGGCTTGGGTGGTGTGTCGTTTAGCGCGCAACTCATTGGCACGGCCATGGGCGTGGCTTGGGCACTGGTAGGTGGCGTGATTGTCTACGGCGTTTTGAAGGCTGCGATGGGCTTGCGGATGAGCCAGGAAGAAGAGTTTGACGGCGCTGACCTGTCCATCCACAAGATCAGCGCTACACCGGAGCGCGAGGCGAACTGGTAAGGTGAGTAAATGCAGGTGGAGATGCAGGTGGGCTCAGTCCCACAGCAGAGCGCGCGGCGCGGGCAGCAGCCTCGCATCTTCTCCAAGTAGCTGCTCAGACGCTATATTTTTAGTAGCTGCTTGCGCACTATCTACGCTGGTATTGGCACTATTTCCTTGCGTAACTGCTGACACGGCCGGGCAAACCCCCGTGCTGATGTAGTTCAGCGCTGCAGCAGTGCGCAGTTCTGCGGGGTCACCCAGCAAGTGCGTTAAATCGTCGCTTACGGCACAGGTGGCGGGTACTCCTGTGGTGGGTACGGCAATGCCATTGGCGTTGGAAAGTTCGGCGTTGACCGTGGCATAAGTAATACCGCAAGCTTCGCGCGGCTGGAATGCGTAGGGCTTGCCGTAGCTGGTGCTTCCAATGGTTACGACCTCTTTAAACGGCTTTAGGCTGTTGAGCACAAGCTCGCTGGCCGATGCGGTGCCACCGGCGGTGATGATGACGATACGGCTCAAATTGTCCAGCGGCGCCGTGGGCAGCGTCGCGGTGCTGGACGTAAAGGTTTGAGCAAAATTATTGGCAGACTTTTTATTGTTGAACTTGAAGTTGGCAAACACCTTGCCATTGAGTGACGAACCACCCAGCATACTGGCCAGGTTGCGTGCCACGTTGACGTCCCCGCCAGGGTTGTAGCGCAGGTCTAACACCACCTCACCCACGCCTGCTGAGCGAAAGTTGTCAATCACGCCGCCCAGTGCGGCGTTGCTGGAAGTGACGAATTCCTGATAAAGAACATAGCCCACCTTGGCACCATTGGGTGCCGTCAGTACTTTTGACTCCAGCACCGGGGTCAGCGGGTAATCGGCCGAGTTGACGGTAAAACTAATTTGCGTGCCATTCAGTTTTTTCACTACAAAGTCACGCGCGACACCCGCAGTACTCACCGATTGCAGTGCGCCATTGGCAATCTGCAGGGGGGTCAATCCGTTCACGCTGATGATGGAATCACCACGCTGCAGACCTGCCAAACCAACCGGACTTCGCGGTTCTACGGTCACCACCTTGAGCGTGGTCTTTACATCATCCGTCCAAATTTGCGTGTAGCCGTATCCTGTGCGCCTGCCTTCGACAATCACCTGTGTGAACTGCGCCGTGCTCAACGCACCGCTGTATCGGTCAACAGGTTTGAAGAGCAAGGAGTTCAGATACTCTGCCATGGACGTGGCAGCTTCGTTGGGTGCCCCCTGTTTGTCATACCAAAAGTACTGGTCGTTCATGTAGTCGCGCAACCATGCACGCTGACCTGAGACTTCGCAACTGGCTGGTGCCTGCGGATAGCCGCTGGCGTTGCTGCCCGAGTTGCCACCACCTCCTCCTCCACAAGCGCTAAGCAGCGCTACTAGCGCAGTCACTACACAGGCTTGTTTATTTTTCTGCTGCATGTGGTGGATCGTTACACTTTCAATAATTGATACACCAAGGCATGCAAATGATGCGCAGGAGAGACCATTGCCTCCAAAATGTTGAAGTGGTTCAACCCCAGCAGTGCCTCACACACGGGCACGTGGGCGCTGCCCCAGGCAGTTTCTATCAACGCGTTGTGGCGCAAGAATTCTTCGCTTTCGTCTGCGCCACATACAGCGTACAGCGGCGCGCGGGGCCTGGCAAGATAGGCCGGGCTACAGCGCTGCACCACGCGTGCGGTGAGCTTTAAATCGGTTTGCACATACGGCGCGTGCATGAGCGGTGCCAGGTCATACAGACCCGAAATACTCAATGCATTTCGCACCACATGGTGGGGCAAGCTAGGGTCAAAGCGCTCCCATTCACAGGCCGCCAGCATGGCAGCCAGATGCCCGCCTGCCGAGTGGCCAACCACGGTAATGCGCGACGCGTCGCCGCCGTATTGGTCAATATTCTTGTACACCCAGGCCAGGCAACGCAGCATTTGGACGGTAATGTCTTCTATGGAGATAGTGCTTTGCGCACCGCACAGCGCATAGTTAGGCACCACCACACACACGCCCTGCTGGGTAAAGGCGGGGGCGATGAAGCTGTGGTCGGCCTTGTCCAGGCTGCGCCAGTAGCCGCCATGTACAAAAACCAGCACAGGCTGGCCAGTGCCCCCCGCTGGAAAAACATCCAGCCGTTCGGCGACAGACTCACCATAAGGCACATCCAGCATGCAGGCCTGCCGCGTACGCACCTGCTGCGACGCACTTTGCCAGTCTTGCACGTGGCGCGTTAAAAAATCGGGTACGCGCAAGCGGTTGTTGTATTGCGCATCCAGGTACGCGGCGTCGGTCTGTTGGGGGGAAGATAGTTTTGGCATAACTGTTAAGCTATAGTGCAAATGCTTGCTTATAGTAACCGTTGCGGTAAACTAATTGCAACAGGACAACCCGTAGGAGACCAGCATGCGCCTTTCGCCCGAACAACTCGTCCAATTTGACCGAGACGGTTATCTTTTCTTTCCCGGTCACTTTAGCGCCGAGGAAACCAAGGTCATGACCGACGCTGTGCCCGAGCTATACGCTCGGCGTGAAGACTACAACGTGCGCGAAAAAGGCAAAGACGCAGTGCGTACCAACTTTGCCGCCCACCTGTACAGCGAGCCTTTTGCCAAGCTGTCCCGCCACCCACGCATGATCCAGCCCGTAGAAGACCTGTTTGGCGAAAAGCTGTACATGCACCAGTTCAAGATCAACGGCAAGATGGCTTTTGAAGGCGACGTGTGGCAGTGGCACCAGGACTACGGCACCTGGCTGAACGACGACATGATGCCCACCGAACGCGCGATGAACGTGGCGATTTTTCTGGACGACGTGAACGAATACAACGGCCCGTTGATGTTCATTCCTGGCAGCCACAAAAAGGGCGTGGTTAACGCCAAGCATGACTTGACGACCACCAGCTACCCGCTGTGGACGGTAGACAATAATTTGATTGCCCAACTGGTAGACCGCGCGGGCGGCAAACAGGGCGGCATCGTCTCGCCCAAAGGGCCTGCGGGGTCGATGATTCTCTTTCACAGTTGCCTGGTGCACGCATCGTCGTCCAACCTGTCACCTTTCAACCGCGTGAGTGTTTACCTAAGCCTGTGTACGGTAAGCAACCACATTCGCCGCCACAAACGGCCTGAATACATCGCCCACCGAGACTTCACGCCGATTGAATGCCTGCCTGATGATTGTTTGACTAAAAATTACCCCGTTGACCTGCCTTGGAAAGACGGTGTGCCCGCCAGCGCGTTGCAAACTTCGATGAACGAGTTGAAGCTGGCGGCTTGATTTTCTAAAACCATTTAAAACCATTTAAACGCAGAGGACGCAAAGGATTCGCAGAGAGCGCAGAAAAGAAATTCAATTTTTTTCTTCTTTTGCGTCCTCTGCGAATCCTTCGTGTCCTCTGCGTTCAAAATCTTCTTTACCCTCCCATGAACCTCTATTCCAAACTCCAACAACGCGCCGCTGATGGCAAACCAGTGCGCATCGGCCTGATTGGCGCCGGCAAATTTGGCTCCATGTACCTCGCGCAAATACCGCGCACACCGGGTGTGCACCTGGTAGCCATTGCCGACCTGAACCCCGCCGCAGCCCGCGCCAATCTGGCCCGAGTAGGCTGGAAATCTGAGCTAACCAGCGCAGAATCTGCGCAGGCAGCTATTAAAACAGGAGCAACCTGGATCACCGACAACTGGGAAGCCGTAGCCACTTGCCCACAGATTGACGTGTTGGTGGAATGCACCGGCTCGCCCGTGCATGCGGTAGACCACATTTTGAAAGCCATAGAACACGGCAAGCATGTGGTGAACGTGACGGTAGAGGCCGACGCGTTTTGTGGGCCGCTACTGGCACGGCGCGCGCATGAGAAAGGCGTTATCTATTCCCTGGCCTTTGGCGACCAGCCTGCGCTGATTTGCGACCTGGTGGACTGGGCACGCACCTGCGGCTTCCCTGTAGTGGCGGCAGGCCGTGGCCATAAATGGTTGCCACATTTTGCAGACTCCACGCCCGATACCGTGTGGGGTTATTACGGTTTAACGCCCGAACAAGCCGAGCGCGGCGGCCTGAACCCCAAAATGTTCAACAGCTTTTTGGACGGCTCTAAACCGTCGATAGAAAGCACCGCCGTGTCCAACGCCACAGGTTTGAGTGTGCCCAGCAACGGCCTGCTGTACCCGCCCGCCAGCGTCGAAGACATTCCGTTTGTCACCCGCCCCATCAGCGAAGGCGGCGTGCTTGAGAAAAAAGGCATGGTCGAAGTCATCTCCAGCCTGGAAAAAGATGGCCGCGTGATTCCGTACGACATTCGTATGGGCGTGTGGGTGACGGTAGAAGCCGAGACGGACTACATCAAAAACTGTTTTGAAGAATACAACGCCCACACCGACCCGAGTGGCCGTTACTTCACGCTGTACAAGCGCTGGCATTTGATAGGCCTGGAAGTGGGCGTCAGCGTGGCCAGCGTAGCCCTGCGCGGCGAGCCTACCGGCGTTGCCACCGCCTGGAACGCCGACGTAGTAGCCACCGCCAAACGCGACCTGCAACCGGGTGACATGCTGGACGGCGAAGGCGGCTACACGGTGTGGGGCAAGCTGCTGCCCTCAAGCACGTCATTCAAACTGGGCGGATTGCCTCTAGGTTTGGCGCATAACGTGAAGGTGGTGCGCCCCGTCAAAAAAGGGCAATCGTTGAGCTGGGCAGACGTAGACATGCCTGCTTCGCGTGCGTATGACTTGCGGCGCGAGATGGAGCGGTTGTTTAGCCCCGCTTAACCCCTATTGATCGGGCCCAAACAATAGTACGCCGTCAACGCAACAAGCCCCGGCGCTGGCGCACCACATCGGTAGCAGTCACAGCGTCTGCCTGGTTGCCCCACGAATTGCGGATGTAACTGGCCACCGCTGCAATGTCGTCGTCATTCAACTGGTGCACAAAGGGCGGCATGCCGTAGGGGCGCGGGTTGCCTGCAGTGCTGGGCGCGTAGCCACCCGCCACAATCATGCGCACCAGGTTTGTGCTGTTAGCCATGGTGATGGCGCGGTTGCCCGCAAAGGCAGGCAGCGCCACCGTGCCTTCCAGCAGCAGGCCCTGGCCCTGTGCGCCGTGGCAGGTGGCGCAGTGCTGGGTAAATAAGTCGCTGCCGCGCTGGTGCTCGCTGCTGTCTTGAAAACGACTTTTGGTTGGCTTCTGGGCCCGGGTTGCAGAGCCCAGTGTTTCGGGCAGACTTTGCAGATAACTGGCCATGGCGTTCAGGTCTTGCGTGGTGAGGTGCTGGGTGCTAAGCGCCACCACCTCGGCCATGGGGCCCAGTGCGCTGGCACTGGGTGACACGCCCGTGCGCAACAGGGCAACAATGTCTTCGCGCTTCCAGTGCATGACACCTGCTTCGCTGGCAGATAACAGCGACGGCGCGTACCAGTCTTGCATGGGCATGAGCGCACCGCTGAGCAATTGCGGGTTGGTAGCAGCGCCCAGTGCGTTGCGGTTGGCATGGCAGGCGCTACAGTGGGCCAGGCCTTGCACCAGATAGGCTCCGCGCGCAATTTCATCGGTTTTAAACGTATTTTCAGCCTGATTTTTGCCGCTTTCCAGCGTGGAATATGCGCGAGCAGCTATTAATTTTGTAGTGTCGGTAGAATCTGCCTTGTCAAAAAACAGGACGCGCCAGGCGGCCAGAGCCACCTGTGTGTTGAACGGAAACGGTAATTCATGCCCTTTGTTGGCCTGCAGCACAGGCTGTACGCCATGCATGAAATAGGCGTACAGCGCGTCGCTGTCAGCACGTGTCACATGCGTGTAGTTGGTGTACGGAAATGCAGGAACCAGCAAGCGGCCATCCGCATTGATGCCTTCGTGCATGGCGCGGTAAAACGCATCGGCTGTCCAGTTACCAATGCCTGTGGCCGCGTCGGGTGTAATGTTGCTGGTGTACACCGCACCAAAAGGGGTGTGGATGGCCTTGCCACCTGCAAAGGCTGCGCCACCGCGAGCCGTATGGCAGGCCGCACAGTTGCCTGCACGGGCGAGGTACGCACCCTGGTCTATCACAGACTGTGCGGGTTTTTGAGAGGTATTTTTGCCAGTTACCAGCGTGGAATATGCGCGAGCAGCTATTAATTCAATAGCAATTGTACCTACAACCCATAGCACCAGTAGCAGCAAAATCCACAGTGCCATACGAACAAAGCGCCCGGTTTGCTGTGTCAACACACCATTCACGGCAGCCCTCCGCATGGCAAGGGCAGCGGTGCAGGCAAGCTGCCAGCGGGTTTGGACAATGTGGGCACGGGTTGCGCAGCCAGCCAGGTCGTCAGTGCATCAATGTCTGGTGCCTGCAAACTTTGCACCACGTGCGCCATGCAGTCTGGCGACTGGGCACGGCGCAGCCCCGTCTTCCACGAACCCAACTGCCCTGCAACATAGTCGCGCGGCAAGCCCAGCAGCGCGGGAATAGCAGGAGCCACACCCATCAGCGCTGCGCCGTGGCAGGCAACACACGCAGGAATGCCGCGCGCCGCATCGCCCCGCATTACCAGTGACCGCCCGCGCGCCATAGTGTCTGCGCTGGTGCCAGTTTTGACTGCGGGTGGTGGTGGATAAGGCAAGTCCAGATTTGCAAAATACTGTGCCATCTCCAGCAAATAGGCGTCTGACAAATGCTCAACCATGCCCACCATCAGTCCGTAGTGGCGGCGACCATCGCGAAAGTTGCGCAACTGGTTATACAAATAACCCGCTGGCTTGCCTGCAATGCGCGGAAAGTACGTCTCATTGGCAGTGCGGCCTACGCTGGCAGTCACACCAGCGCCGTGGCAGGTAGTGCAGGCTTGCATGCGCTTGGCCATGCTGTCACTGGCTGCGCTTAAGGTTTGGGCCTGGACTTGCGATGGCGAAAACGCCGTCAAACAGGCCAGGCAGGCGCTGAAGAACAGCGCTGCAAGTAAGCGCAAGGTCACCCTGCTTTTAAACTGGACTAGCCGCAATTTGCCGCAGCGCCTGCTCAAAAACTTCGGGCGGCTGGCCGCCCGATATCAAATGCTTCTGGTTGATGATGATGGCAGGCACTGAGTTGATGCCATGGCGCTGGAAGAACTGTTCGCGTTCGCGCACTTCGTGCACAAAGGTATCGCTCGCCAAAATGTCTGCTGCACGCTCTGGGTCTAACCCCACTTCAGCGGCCACCTTGACCAGTTCATCATGCGCAGACAGGTTTTTGCCATCGGTAAAGTAGGCTTTGAATAGCGCTTCTTTCAAGGCTTTTTGAGTCTGGCCTACGTCACCGGCACCTAACGAGCCTTCGGCACGCGCTTCGGCGTCTTCTAAGTCAGCCCAGTGCAGCAAACGGTGCGCGTCAAACGTGTTGTACACCCGGTTACGGCCACCGCTGCCCTCGTCCTGCTTGGTAAATGTAAAGCCCAGTTCTGCCCCGCGCTTGCGAATATTCTCGCGGTTGGCATGCGCCTGCTCTACGCTGATGCCATATTTTTCGGTAATGTGCTCCGTAATATCTTGCCCTTGCGGCTCCATGTTGGGGTTCAATTCAAAGGGCTGAAAGTGAATGTCTGCCGTAATATCACCCGCCACGCTGGCCAAGGCCAGGTCCAGTGAACGCAGGCCAACAACGCACCAGGGGCAGGCAATGTCAGATACAAAGTCGATTTGGAGGTGGGTTGTCATAGATATTCCAATGTAATTTATCAATTATCGCGCTTGTATTGCAGGCTTTCAGGCTATCGCCAAGCGTGACATTTAGGTTATTATTTGTTTCAAGTCATTCGTTTTTCAATAGTGACAAGTTTTAACGTACCTGCCGGGAGTGTTTCTTAGTGTCAACAGATGCGTCTACCGCCGCATATAAAAGCTCTGATCTGCTGATTGCCGCTGGCGAGGACGCAAAGTCTATCGACAGCGTAGAGCAGTTACTGGCAACGCAGCGCCAGCAACAAAAATCGGTAGACGATGGCATGACGCAGTTGCGCTCCGAGCTATCCTTGTCTCCATCTGCACCAAAATCATCTGACTGGCCTCTGGTACAGATTGGTTTGGGAGTTTTTGTTGTGGTTGCAGTGCTGCTTTTTGGCTGGCTGCGTTGGGGTGGGCGCAAATACGCACCCATGCGCAGTGCTGCAAACAGCATGCCACCACGCATACCTGCTGCGCCCGACCTGCTGATCGAGCCTGATCCTTCGGCACAGATGACCAGTTCTGAAAACACGGATGCCATGGGCCTGGAACTGCCCAAGCCGCAAACAAATAATCCAGCCCCTGTGACTGCGCAGACAGAAAACGCCGTAGATACCGAACAAGCCTTGCTGGACATGCAAAGCAGTTGGATGGGCGATGTCTCGCACCAGGTAGCGCATATCGACTTGGAGGCCATTACCTCTTGGGATGCCCCTTTGCAGATGGCCAAAGAATATGAAAAAATGGGCCATTGGGAAGAAGCCGTCAACATTTATGAGCAGGCCATGCAGCGCGGCGATGCGGCCACTCGTGAACAGGCGCGCAAATCATTGATGACCTTGATGCCAGGGGCTTGACGCTGGGGTAGCGCCTACACTCGTACAGGCTTTTCTGCTTCCTGCAACGCCCGCCACATCACCTTGCCACTGCCGCTCTTGGGCAATGCATCTACAAACTGCACCGTGCGTGGGGCTTTGTACACGGCCATGTTTTCGCGGCACCAGGTCAAAATTTCTTGCTCCGTCGTAGCCTTGTGCGTGGCGCGCAGCACCACCACAGCCTTCACGCTCTCGCCGCGGTAGTCGTCGTGTGTGGCAATGATGCAGGCCTCTTGAATGGCAGGGTGACGAAACATCAGCGCTTCCACCTCCGCAGGCCAGACCTTGAAGCCGCTGGCGTTGATCATGCGCTTTAGGCGGTCGGTGATGAAGAAATACCCATCCTCATCAACGCGGCCCAAGTCGCCAGAGCGAAAAAATGGCTTGCCGTCCAGTTCCATAAACGCCGCTGCCGTGGCATCAGGCCGCTTCCAGTAACCCTGAAAAACCATCGGTCCGTGCATCACAATTTCGCCTTGCTCACCTTGCGGCACTTCGAGCAAAGTGTCTGGGTCGATCACGCGCGAATCGCAACTGATGTACGGCACACCCAGGCACTGTTGCTTGGGGCGGTCGGGTGGGTTGCTGTGGCTGGGGGCGGCAGTTTCGGTCAAGCCGTAGCCTTCTACGTACTTCAGGCCGTATTGCTCCAACAGACGCTGCGCCACCGCTTGCGGCATGGCCGCACCGCCACCGCCGATGTACTGCATGCTGCTCAAATCGTATTGGTCAAACTTGGGGCTGGCCAAAAGGTCAATCACCATGGTGGGAATATTGCCCCAACTGGTGACCTTGTGGCGCGAGATCAGGCTACCCGCCAAATCACGGTCCCAGCGCGGCATGATGACCAGGGTAGCGCCCGTGTAAATGGCCGACTGCATAACGCTGACCAAACCCGTAATATGAAACATGGGCACCACAACCAAGGCCACGCCTTCGGCAGATGCATTGCTCCACAAATTGCCCGCCACCGCGTTGTGCATGACCGAGCCGTGCGTGTGCATGCAGCCCTTGGGCAGGCCCGTGGTGCCGCTGGTGTAGGGCAGGATGGCCAGGTCTTGCGCCGTGGCGGTGACGGGGGGCAGGTTCAACGGGACTTCACGCAGCGCCTGCGCCCAGGTATGCACCTGTGCGCCCTCAAGGGTTGGCGCGGCGTGTTGAGCCAACAGCCAGTCACGCCAGGCGGGCGGCATGTCCTCTTGGGCTTTGTCGCCAAAGGCATCGGCAAAGTGGGTGGTTACCAGGTGTTTCAGGCGCTGCTCAACAGGCAGCGCGTTGGACGCAGCGGCCCAGTCTTTGGCCAGGTCGGCCGTGGTAATGGCCACGGTTGCGTCTGGGTCGGTGATGTAGTGCTTGAGCTCTTCAGACCGGTTCATCGGGTTGACAGGAACCACCACCGCGTCCAACCGCAGCACCGCAAAGTGCGCAATGATGAGCTGCGGGCAATTTTGCATGCCCACTGCCACTCTGTCGCCTTTTTTAACCCCTAACCCTCGTAGATACTGCGCAAGCAGCTCTGATTTTTGTAGCAACTGCAGATAAGTCAACTGCGTGTCAAAAAAGACCAGCGCCGTCTTGTCGGGGTAGCGCAGCGCGCTGATGGCCAGGTTGTGCCACAACGACGTGGCGGGCGGCGTGATGCTGCGCGGCAGACGCTTGGGCCAGAATTTGAAGTGTGCTTGGTCTGCAGAAGGTGTAGTGGTGTTCATGGCGTTACTTAACGAAAATCCTGATTTCAAAACAGGTTGCTCCCCTCATCATGCGACATCTGAACCCGGTAGAACTGTATGAAAACCCTCAAATCGCTGCTGCTTTTGTCGCTTGTTGGACTCGGTTTTTGGCCCGCCAGGCAGTACCGCAAGCAAGGCAAGGTGCGGGCGCTGGCGCTGATCAGCCGTGAACGCAACCCGGCCTTGCCCAAAGTGCGTCACCCCATGATCCCCCGGGGCGCAGATCCGGCGTTTTTGGGTGCCAAGCTGGACTGATGCATCGGTTTGCCCTACAGTAAGATCCTGCCCTGTAATGCATATCCGCATGTGCTATCAATTTCATAGCTGCTCGCGCATATTCCATGCTGGCATTGGGCTCTTTTTATTACCAATTCTGATGATGACTACCGGTTGCGCCCATTATTTTGACTTGCAGGGTCACCGCGGTGCGCGCGGCCTGCTGCCCGAGAACACCCTGCCCGCGTTTGAGCGCGCCATTCAAATTGGCGTGGCCACGCTGGAGCTGGATGTCGGTATTTCGAGCGACGGCGTGGTCGTTATCAGCCATGACCGGGCGTTGAACCCCGAAATCACCCGCGACGCACAAGGCCAGTGGCTGGCGGCACCCGTGCTGGTCAACGCGCTCACCATCGCCCAGGTACAGGCGCATGACGTGGGCCGCATCAACCCGGCAAGTGAATATTTCAAGCGCTTTGGCACCCAAACTGCCATCGACGGTACGCGCATGCCTACGCTGGCGCAGTTGTTTGAAAAGGTCAAGGCGCTCAAGTCCGAGGTGCAGTTCAATATTGAAACCAAAATTTCGCCCGAAAAGCCCAATGAGACGGTAAGCCCCGAAGTCTTCACCGAAAAGCTGCTCCAGGTCATCAACCAACACGGCATGCAAAAGCGTGTGGTGGTGCAAAGCTTTGACTGGCGCAGCTTGGCCCTGGTGCAAAAAACAGCTCCTGCCGTGCGCACCGCCTATCTGACGGCGCAGCAGCCGTGGACTGACAATATCAAACCCCAATCACCCACCGACGCCGTATGGACAGGCGCAGTGCGCTACCAGGACCATAGCGACGTGCCCAGCATGGTCAAGGCCGCAGGCGGTAATATCTGGTCGCCGTACTTTGGTGACATAACGCCCGAACTGGTAAAAAAAGCGCAGTGGCTGGGCTTGCAGGTGGTGCCCTGGACGGTCAATACCGAGCAGGACTTGCAAAAAGTTTTGAGTATGGGCGTAGACGGATTGATTAGCGACTACCCAGACCGCGCGCGCAGAGTGCTGCTGACCAAGGGGACAAAACTGCCTGCACCCGCGCAGTAAATGGCAATATGCAGCGCCCATAACCAACAATCAATAACCAACAACGCTGAGGTATTAATCACCAACTGTAAAAAATCTGCAACTTGTTCGAGGTGCCGATGGCATAGAATTTACCTTCTACAAAAAGCTACAAAACAGTTTCTTATTTTCTTTTTAAAGGATGAAACCCATGTTTACACACACTACTCACCCTAATGCATCACGCCGTCTGGCTTTGTCTGGCCTTTTCTGTGCTGCCCTGCTGGCAGGCTGCGGCAAGCAGACGCCTCCGGCATCCGCACCCGCCCCCGCAGCGGCGGCACCAGCCGCTGCTGCACCCGCTGCGGCCAAAGTCTATGTGGTGGGCAGCGACGCTGCGTACGCCCCGTTTGAGTCCATGACACCCGCTGGCGCGGTGGAAGGCTTTGACGTGGACGTGGTGAAAGCGGCTGCAGCCAAGGCTGGCATCGAACTGAAGTTTGTCAACACCCCCTGGGAAGGCATCTTCAAAACGCTGGACACGGGCGAGCGTGACATGGTGGTGTCTGCCGTCACCATCACCGACGAGCGCAAGCAAACCATGGACTTTTCTAACCCGTACTTTGACGCCTACCAGTTGATCGCCGTGAAAGAAGGCTCTAAAGTCGCCAAACTGGACGATTTGAAAACGCAGAAAGTAGGCGTGCAAACCGGCACCACGGGTGACGAGGTCGTGCAAAAACTGCAAGGCAAAACCAGCGAGAACACCAAGCGTTTTGAGTCCACACCCCTGGCACTGAAAGAGCTGGAAGCAGGCGGCGTCGCTGCTGTGGTGGCCGACAACGGTGTAATTCAGCACTACATCCAGAACAACCCGAACGCCAAGTTCAACAGTATCAAAGACGCATCGTTTGCGCCTGAGCAATACGGCATCGCCTTTAAAAAGGGCAACGCTGAACTGCAAAAGAAAATGAACGAAGGCCTGGCCGCTATCAAAACCGACGGCACGTATGACGGCATCATGGCCAAATATTTTGGTGGCAAACCCGCAGCCAAGTAAGCCTATGCCCTTGCGTTTAGTCCCGCGCAGCAGGTCCGAATGATGGATCTGCGCTGGGACATTCTTACCCCTTACGCGCCGCTGTTTGTCAACGGCGTGTGGATGACGCTGGCGCTGACCGGTATCGCGCTCACACTGGGCCTGCTATTCGGTTTGATGGTTGGTTTGGTCACTGCGCGCCCTGCGCAGGGCTGGCGCAAACTGCTGCGCGGTTTGTGTGTGGGCTATGTGGGTTTCTTTCGCGGCACACCGCTATTTGTGCAAATTTTGCTGGTGCACTTTGCACTCATGCCTGCGCTTATTCACCCGGAAGATGGCTGGTTGCTGTCGGGTGAAATGGCGGGCAATTTGCGCCAGAACTACGGTGCATTTTTATCGGGTGCAGTGGCACTCACGATGAACGCGGCAGCTTATATTTCTGAAATTGTGCGGGCGGGCATCCAGTCCATTTCGCGCGGCCAGGTACAGGCTGCCCACAGTTTGGGGCTGAACGACAAGTACACCATGCGCTACATTGTGCTGCCCCAAGCGCTGCGCCGCATGGTGCCGCCCCTGGTGAACGAGGCTATTACCTTGCTGAAAGATTCATCCCTGGTGTCCGCCATCGGCCTGGCAGAACTGGCCATGGCGGCGCGCACAGTAGCAGGCGCGTATTCGCGTTATTGGGAGCCGTACCTGGCTATCTCGCTCATCTATTTGGTCATGACGGGCTTGCTGGCCTGGGCCGCCAAGCGGCTGGAAGCGCCTACAGATCGTCATTAGAAACCGTCACTAAACCGAGGCCCTCTATCAGGGTATCGCCTCGTCAACCTGGCAGTTATCCTTTTACCTGCACAAGCTGCCATGACCGTCGCCGAACTTTTACACTGGATCGCCGAATACCAAACAGGCGTGTACGCCCTGTTGCTGGGCTATTGCCTGGCCAAAACGGGGCCTTTGCCCATGGTGGCAGGCTACGCTAGCGCTTCTGGGGCGCTGCAATTGAG
Organism: Polaromonas sp.; assembly: GCA_043774625.1. Classification (GTDB taxonomy): domain Bacteria; phylum Pseudomonadota; class Gammaproteobacteria; order Burkholderiales; family Burkholderiaceae_C; genus JAAFIP01. The sequence goes on from JAYVTG010000097.1 coordinate 120,241, forward strand.
TTGGGTATTGGTAACCGTCTTGGTCGGCACAGTGCTGGGTGCGCAACTGCGCTTTGCGTTGGGTCGACGCTTTTCTCCCTGGCTGTACCGCAGCTTTCCTAAATTAGCCCTGTGGATGGCGTTGGGCAGCGCTGGAGTGGAGCAATACGGCCACTGGGTGTTTCCGTTTTATCGCTGCTCCAAGGGCACGTTTACGTTGGTGGGCTTGGGCGCGGGAGCCTCTGCGCTGAGCTGGCAACAGTTTTCAGCCAGAGACCTCGTGGGCGCGCTGCTGTGGGCCAGCACCATGGTCAACATGGGTTTTTTACTGGGCAGTATTGGCAAGGCCATGAACCCAGAATGGGCGGCCTACGTCGGCGTAGCTCTGCTTTGCGCGGGCATGTTGGCCATGTTTGTATTTGGCAAGCGACTAAAAGCCAGACTTTTACCCTTGGCCGAAAAGGCTTTAGCAGACAAACGAACGCGCTACCAAACATCAGCTTAAAAGTGCTATTGTTTATTGCAGGCAAGGTACTTTGCCCGCCACAGCAAACCACCCAGCGCCACTGCGCTCAACCCCGCCCCCGCGTAAAAAGTAAACTCTGCGCCCAGACTGTCCCACAGCCAGCCCGCCAGCACGCTGGCTACCAGCAAAGCCAGGCCGCTCATCAAATTAAAGAACCCATACGCCGTGCCGCGCAAATCTGCGGGCGCGGTGTCGGCCACCATCGCCGCCAGCAGGCCTTGCGTCATGCCCATGTGGACGCCCCACAGCGCTGCGCCTGCCAGCAAGACCGCCCAATGCGTGCTGCTGGCCAAGACCAGGTCTGCAGTGATTAACACCACCAGCCCAACCGCCAGCAGCGAGGCGTGCGACACGCGGTCTGACAGTGTGCCAAAGGGGTAAGCACTCAGGGCATAGACGACGTTCATGGCCACCATCACCAGCGGCACCAGGGCCAGGGCAATACCGGCCTGGTGGGCGCGTAGCACCAAAAACGCTTCGCTGAAACGCGCCAGCGTGAACACCGCGCCTATGGCCACTACCCACCAGTAGGCCACGCTTAAACGTTTCAAATTGCTGCGCGTGATGGGATTGGTGCGCACCGCGCCTGCGGTGCGTGCAGGCTCCTTCACGCCCCAGCACAGCAGCAGTACGGCCAGCAGCCCAGGCACCACGGCCGCCCAAAACACGGCGCGAAAATCGTTCGCCCACAGCAGCATCAAGGCCACCGCCAGCAGGGGGCCCACAAACGCACCCACAGTGTCCAGCGACTGGCGCAGGCCAAAGGCCTCGCCGCGTTGCCCTGGCGGAGCCAGGTCAGCCACCAAGGCGTCGCGCGGGGCACCGCGAATACCTTTGCCAATGCGGTCGATAAAGCGCGCGCCCAGCACCATACCAGAACTGCTGGCCATGGCAAACAGCGGTTTGCTCAGCGCGCCCATCGCGTAACCCAACACGGCCAAACCTTTGCGTTTGCCCAGCCAGTCGCTCAGCACGCCCGAGAACACCTTGACTATGAGCGCAGTTGATTCCGCCACGCCTTCAATCAGGCCAATCACCAGTGCGCTGGCACCCAAAGTAGTCACCAAAAACAGCGGCAACAGGCTGTGGATCATCTCGGACGATATGTCCATCAGCATGCTGACAAAGCCCAAAATCCAAATGCCTGCCGGCAAGCGCGCTTTTGCCGTGGCGGGTTCAGACATGGGCATGGCCCTTGCTCTTTTTGGTGGCTGCCTTTGGCACAGGCGCATCGGCCTGCTGGTGCAGCGCTTCGATAATGTGGCACTGCGCATCGCTGCCATCGCAGCGCGCGCGCAGGGCGGTCAGGTCTTTTTCCAGGCGGCGCAGCTCGGCCAGGCGCTCGCGCACGTGGCCAATGTGTGCGTCCAGCGTGCTGCGGGCGGCCTGGCAGTCGGTCTTTTTGCGCAAGTCCAGGTTCAACAGGGCGCGCACCTCGTCTAGGCTCATGTCCATGCTGCGCAACAGGCGAATAAAGCGCAACTGGTGGATGTCTGGTTCGCTATATATTCGATAGCTGTTCGCGCCCGTTCCACGCTGGCTTATGAGCTTTTCTTTCTCGTAAAAGCGTATATTGGCCGCGCTCACGCCGCTCAATTTGGCCGCCTGCCCAATCTGGTAGCCCTGCGAGTTGTAAGGATTTACACTAGACACGATTTGACCTTCAAGTGACTTTAAGCTTTCCAATCATGCCATTGAATTAAATTTTAAGAAAATCGACCATGTCCGCACATTGCAATCATGACCATGCCCACGACCACAGCCACGGCTCGGTCGCCAATGCCAGTCCGGCTTATCGCCGCGTGCTGTGGGCGGCGCTGGTCATCAACGCGGCGATGGTCATCATTGAGATTGCAGCGGGCGTGAGCGCGGGCTCGGTGTCTTTGCTGGCCGATGCGCTGGACTTTTTTAGCGATGCGGTGAACTACGGCGTCTCCCTGTTAGTGCTGTCGATGGCTTTGCAATGGCGCAGCCGTGCAGCAATCTTCAAGGCCGCAACCATGCTGGGTTTTGGCATTTTTGTATTGGGCAAGGCCGCCTGGGGCGCTTACACCGGCATGCCGCCCGTAGCCTTGACGATGGGCCTGGTCGGCCTGCTGGCCCTGGTAGCCAATCTGACGGTTGCCTTCTTGCTGTACCAATATCGCGATGGCGACGCCAATATGCGCAGTGTGTGGATTTGCACCCGCAACGACGCGATTGGTAACGTTGCCGTGATGCTGGCTGCGCTGGGCGTGTTGGGCACCCACAGCGCCTGGCCCGACCTGTTGGTAGCCGCCGTGATGGGCAGCTTGGCTTTGCAAGGCGCATGGACGGTTTTGCGCCAGGCGCGTGGCGAATTACGATTAGCTTCTGGAGAATAAAAAATGACAACAGCAACCTACAACCTGACGGGCCTGCACTGCGGCGCGTGTATCAAACGCGTGACGGATGCGCTCAAACCGCTGGCGAACAGCGTGACGGTGACGCTAGACCCGATGCAAGCCACTGTGACGCAAGCGCACGCCAGCGTGGCACAACTGCAAGCCGCCGTGGCGCAAGCTGGTAACTACACGCTGCAAGCTGCCAGCGCACCTGTTTTGGAAGAAAAAACACCGAATGCCAGCGTGGAATATGCGCAAGCAGCTACTAAAAATGTAGCATCTGCAAGTCCAGCTGAAGAAAGTAAAAGTTGGTTAACCACCTATTACCCGCTCTTGCTCATCATCAGTTTTATTCTGGGCGCGAGCGTGCTGGTGCAACTGGGCCAGCACGCGGGGCATGGCATGGGGTTGATGGCGCTGTCTGGCAGCGAGACCATGCGTTACTTTATGGCGGGGTTTTTCATCGTCTTTGCTTTCTTCAAACTGCTGGACGTGCGCGCCTTTGCCGACGCCTACGCGGGTTACGACCTGCTGGCCGCCCGCTGGCACGGCTGGGGCCTGGTGTATCCATTTGTAGAACTGGGGCTGGGCATCGCTTACCTGGCGCACTTTGCGCCCACGTTCACCCACTGGGTCACCATTGTCGTCATGGGGTTTTCTGCCATTGGCGTCATTCAAGCGGTGTTAAACAAAACCAAAATCCGCTGTGCGTGCCTGGGCAGTGTGTTTAACCTGCCCATGAGCACCGTCACCATCGTGGAAGACGTGGGCATGGTGCTGATGGCGGCATGGATGCTGGCGTTTGCCTGAGCCCGCCGAACATTTGAATACCAACAACCCCACTGGAACTTTCTAAACGCCTGGGCTATCATATGCAAATGCGTCGCTTTTCTTCCATCATCCTCGTAGCCATCATGATCATCATGTTGCCTCTGCGCGGATTAATGGGTGATGCCATGGCGGTGCAGATGGGCACGGCGCATCTGGCACAGGCTGCTGCGTCTGCCAGTGCTACACATTTAGTAGCTGCTCTCGAATATTCCACGCTGGCATCTGGCCAGTTTAACCAAAAAACAGTTGCATCCAAGGCTGCAACCAAGCCCTGTCACACCGTGGCTGGGCTGGACGTGCAAACCGTGGACGATGCTGCACCGCAAAAAGCTTCATCCACCCAAAACACCACCTGCACCTCCTGCCAGGTGTGCCACTTGTCTGCCGTCACGGTAGACCGCGTGGCAAGCGTTGCTGTAGTTCTAGCGCAGGCCCCACTGGCCTTTGCGCCGCAATACTGGGTCAGTGCCGAACTGTCCCAGCTTACAAAACCACCCGTTCTTTGAGGTTTACATGCCCGTAGTGGGTCTGCGCGCGTCTGGCGTGTGCAGCACCGCTACTTATGGCATGCACAGCTCTGCCATCGCTGCTTTTCTTGTAACAGCATTGCTTGGCAGCTTACAGGTCATTGCACCTGGATTGCTCACCGCTTCAAAAACTTATGAAAACCATCTTTGCTATACATTTAATAGCTTCTTGCGCAATATCTACGCTGGCAACCAGCAGTTTTTCTCAAAATAATGCCATGCCAGCCATGCCAATGGCTACTGCCACGACGCAAAACGCAGCGGACCCGAGCGCACCCGTGCCCGCAGTAGCCTACCGCTCGGTCTTCAAGGAAACATCACTGGGTGTAGAGACCGAAACCACCGACTGGCGCAAAGCCAACGACGATGTAGGCAAGTTCACGCGCGGGCATGTAGACATTTTGAAGTTTGAAGAACAAAAAGAAATGCAGGACAAGGCCAATATGCCAGCCAAGCCTGCGGACAAAGACAGCATGAAAGCACCCACGACAAGCGAACCAATAAAAGGCGCTACTAAACCCATAGCTGCTCCCGCACATAAACATTAGGCTCAAGCATGTTTTCATTCACAACAACGCATTCAAAACTGGCTCTTGGTGCCATTGCCATGGCGGTACTGTCTGGCTGCGCCAGCCTGTCGCCCAACGGTAACCAGGCCGACATTACGCAGCTCACTACCGGCAAAACCGCTGGCATCAGCGCGCCCATAGCCGTGGCCGACACCGCTGCCACGCGCGAGGCGGTCGCCCAGCTGCTGCAAGGCCCCGTCACGGCCGAGTCTGCCGTGCGCATTGCCTTGCTCAACAACCCCGGCCTGCATGCCTCCATGGCCACGCTGGGTGTTAGCGACGCTGAGCGTGTAGCGGCAGGCCGCTTGCCCAATCCGCATTTCTCCATTGGGCGTTTTGTCGAAGGCGACAAATTGGAGATCGAGCGCGCACTGCGCTTTAATATCATTGGCCTGGTTACCCTGCCTTGGCGCGCCAAGTGGCAAGGCCAGCAGCACGAACTGGCCAAGCTGAACGCCGCGCAAGACGTCATTAAGCTGGCAACAGACACCCGCAAGGCCTGGATCAACGCCGTGGCTGCGCAGCAAACCGCTGCCTACATGGCAGACGCCAAACTGGCTGCAGAGGCCAGCGGCGAGCTGGCGCGACGCCTGACCCGCGTAGGCAACTGGAGTAAGTTGCAGCAGGCGCGTGAACAGGTCTTTCTGGCAGATGCTGTTGCGCAACTGGCGCGCGCGCAGCAAAACGCCTTTGCCGAACGCGAAAAGCTCATCCGCCTGATGGGCTTGTGGGGCGTGCAAACGCAGTTCAGTTTGAGCGAGCGTTTGCCCAACTTGCCCAAAGCCGTGATGGAGATTGAAAACGTAGAAGCGCGCGCGCTGGGCGAGCGGCTAGACGTGCGCAGCAGCGTGGCTGAATCTGGTTATGTCGCTAATTCGCTGGGCTTGGTGAAAGCCAGCGGTTTTATCAATGCGTTAGATGTCACGTACCGCCGCAATACGCTGTTTGACAATGCCGCTGGCACGAAGGACACCAAGCGCGGCTGGGAGCTGGAGCTGCCCATCCCCATTTTTGACTGGGGCGGCGCGGCCAATGCCAAGGCGCAGGCCGTGTACATGCAGTCGGTAGCCAGGGTGCGCGAAACGGCCATCAAGGCGCGCAGCGAGGCGCGCGAGAGCTACCACGCTTACCGCACCGCGTATGACCTGGCACGCCATTACCAGGACGAGATAGTGCCACTGCGCAAATTTATCAACGACGAGATTTTGCTGCGCTACAACGGCATGCTCGATAGCGTGTTTGATCTGCTGGGCGACACACGCACCAATATTGCTGCCGTCAACTCTGCCATAGAAGCGCAACGCGACTTCTGGCTGGCAGATGCCGACCTGCAAACCACCTTGACGGGCACGTCAGCCGGTGGCTCCGTGATGATGAAGGCCAGTGCTGCCAGCGGCGGCGAAGCCAAGGGACACTGAAATTTTATGGATACCAAAAATATGAACCACCAAAGCGCGCCGAACAGCCGCAGACAGTTTTTTGCAGGCGCTGGCACCGCCATAGCCACTGCAGTAGCCGCAAGCAGCGTCAGCCGCGTGGCCATGGCTGCGTTACCCGAGCCGGTGATGATGGCCAAGCCCGACACCATGCCCCCGCTAGTGCCCAATACGGGCAGACCGTATAACCCGGTCGTCACATTGAACGGCTGGACACTGCCCTGGCGCATGAACAACGGCGTGAAAGAGTTTCACCTGGTAGCCGAACCCGTGGTGCGCGAAATGAGCCCGGGCTTCAAAGCCAATATGTGGGGCTACAACGGCCAAAGCCCGGGCCCCACCATTGAGGTGGTGGAAGGTGACCGCGTGCGTATTTTCGTCACCAACAAATTGCCCGAACACACCACCGTACATTGGCACGGCCAGCGCCTACCCAACGGCATGGACGGTGTGGGCGGCCTGAACCAGCCGCAAATACCTGTGGGTAAAACCTTTGTGTACGAGTTTGAAGCCCGCCGCCCTGGCACTTTCATGTACCACCCGCATGCGGACGAGATGACGCAAATGGCCATGGGCATGATGGGTTTTTGGATTACACATCCTAAAAACAAGCACCCGTTGATTGACGAGGTTAACCGCGATTTTTGTTTTTTGCTCTCCAGCTACGACATCGACCCCGGCAGCAAGACTCCCAAGGTGATGACCATGCTGGATCAAAACCTGTGGACTTGGAACAGCCGAATTTTTCCGGGTATCGACACGCTCAACGTGCGCCACAACGACAAAGTGCGCATCCGCTTTGGCAACCTGACCATGACCAACCACCCGATCCACCTGCATGGCCATGAATTTTTGGTAACGGGCACAGATGGTGGCCCCACTCCTAAAACATCGCGCTGGCCCGAAGTAACCACCGATGTAGCCGTTGGGCAAATGCGGCAAATCGAGTTTTTGGCAGACGAAGAAGGCGACTGGGCTTTTCATTGCCACAAGAGCCACCACACCATGAACGCCATGGGTCACAACATTCCCACCATGATTGGGGTAGACCACAAGGGCTTGGTCAAAAAGCTGCGCAAGGTGGTGCCCGAATACATGGTGATGGGCGAGCGCGGCATGGCCGACATGGGCGAGATGGAGATGGAAATTCCAGAAAACACAACGCCCATGATGACAGGCACCGGCCCTTATGGTTCGGTCGAAATGGGCGGCATGTTCACCATGGTCAAGGTGCGCAAAGACCAGAAAGCGGGCGACTACAAAGACCCGGGCTGGTACAAGCAGCCGCCCGGCACACAGGCCTTTGAATGGACGGGCGCGCTGCCCGACCCGGCGCGCTTCAAGGCCGAAGGCACCGGCATCATGCCTACGATGGAAAAACCCATGCAGAAAGAGCCAGTGACTGTGCGCAAACCCACTGGCCCCATGCAGCATTGAAATTGATTACCCCTTTCCCAGACTCGCATTAATCCCCCTAACTCACTTTATTTAGAAAGACTTTCAAATGACACCATTCAAATTTGCTATAAAATTAATAGCTGCTTGCGCAATATCTGCGGCTTATTTCAGCACTTATGCTGCCGGATCGCACGCGGGCGGGCATGAAGAAGCCAACGTAGGGCAAGCTGGCAAGGCCGAAAACGTAAGTCGTACCGTCAAAGTCAAGATGACAGACTCCATGCGTTTTACACCAGCCAGCATTAGTGTTAAACAAGGCGAAACCATCCGTTTTGTCGTCACCAACGCCGGGCAGATAAAACACGAAATGGTGCTGGGCACCGAAAAGGAACTAAAAGAACATAACGAAGTGATGAAGAAAAATCCGGTTATGGAACATGCAGACAACAACATGATTACCCTGGCGCCTGGCAAATCTGGAGACATCGTTTGGCAATTCACCCAGGCAGGCAAAGTCAACTTCGCTTGTCTTCAGCCTGATCATTACGATGCAGGCATGAAAGGTGCTGTAAAAGTTGCGGCCAACAAAGCGATGGCAACTACAGCAAAAACCGCTGCAAATCCGTCACCTGCATTGGTACCGCCCCAAACCGCGGTGGCTGCTGCCGTGCCAACGCCCGTTAAAACTTCACCCGCCAACAACGCTACTTCACCTAAGCTGGAGATGACCAATGGTGAGGTTCGCAAAATAGACAAGGACTCCGGAAAGATCACTCTCAAACATGGCGACATTAAAAATCTGGATATGCCCGCCATGACGATGGCATTCAAGGTAAGCGACCCTAAGCTCCTTGACCTGGTCAAGGTAGGCGATACGGTTGATTTCAGAGCTGAAAAAGTGAACGGTCAGTTCACCGTAACGGACATTGAGACGGCAAGAAAGTAAAAGCGTCGCTGCCTTACCAGTTGTCCAATAATTTCTGAACATAAAAGTGAATTGAAAGGATCGGGACTTCCATGATGCTCACCCGTACTTTAAAGCCCATTCCAAAGCGATGCAATCCCTCCAGACAGCAATCGCTTACTGATTACCAGGATCTGGCTGATGGTTATGACGCGACCTGCGGACACGTTACCCATGTACGCTTACATGCTATTGATCAGTTGCATTTAAAGCGTGGACAAGTGGTGCTGGACATTGCATGCGGCACTGGCGCCACGCTACTGGAATTGGTCGACCGGGTAGGAGCAAGGGGCAAGGTCTTGGGCGTAGAACAATCGCCCGCCATGGCAGCGCTTGCACACCAGCGTATCAACAGCCACGCGCTCAAGGCAGCGATTCAATTGCACATCACATCTGCTGAAGAATTTCATACCAATGTGCAGGCAGATGCCGTACTGATGTGTTTTACACAAGACGTATTGCAAAACCCACAAGCACTGGAAAAGATTTTTAGCCATGTAAAACCTGGTGCCGCTCTGGCTGTCACCGGTGTACGCCTGCAACCCTGGCTGTACGCTTGGCCCGTCAATATGTGGGCGCTACTGCGCAGTAAAAGCTACTTCACCACTACACGCGGGCTCATGCAACCCTGGGCACCGTTACTGCCATATTGCCCAGACCTGAAAGTGCAGCGCACCTACCACATGGGGTTGACCTATCTTGCGTTCGGGCACTATCAACCTCTGGAGATCACACCAAAACACTATCAATAGCATAGCTGCTTGCGCAATATGTGTAACGATTTACAACGTATTAGTCATTTTTTCTTAGTCATTATCTTTAAAAGGAAACTCTCGATGAACACCATAAAAACTCTGCTTGCCACCGCCTTGATGGGCCTTTCTATCACTGTATTTGCACACGGCAACGAAGACCATGCAACACCCGCTGGCCCTGTCAAGAAAGAACAAAAGGCCTGGGGTATTGCGGGCGACCTGAAGTCCGTAAAAAGAACAGTGGAATTTAAAATGACCGATGCCATGCGCTTTACCCCAGACCACCTGGAAGTTAAGCAAGGCGATACCCTGAAGTTTGTGCTTCGCAATGATGGCGCTGTCATGCATGAATTTGTCATCGGTACCAAGCAAGATCTGGACGAACACGCCGCATTGATGCTGAAGTTTCCCACCATGGAGCATTCGGAGCCGTACATGGCACACGTCGGCCCCCAAAAGACGGGCGAAATTATCTGGACGTTCAACAAACCCGGTGATTTTGATTTTGCTTGCCTGATCGCAGGACATTATCAGGCGGGCATGGTTGGAAAGATCAAGGTACTGGCTGCCAACGATGGTGGCCACTCTACCCATAAACACTGATTTTTGTCACGCGAAATTTGTCTACTCTCATAGCCGGTAGCGCGTTTATAGGCTATGTGTTTGTTTATTTAAAAAGGAATTTGTATGAAAAAAGCTCTCACCACCATCGCTCTGGTCCTAGGCTTCAGCGCATCTTTTGCACAAAACTCCGCCACCGGCCCATCGGCCATGACAGACAAGGCACCAGTCGCCGGCTCAACCACGGCCAAAGACATGACCGAGGCTGAAGTGCGCAAGGTTGACAAAGACACTAAAAAAGTTACGCTCAAGCATGGCCCGATTAAAAACCTGGACATGCCCGGCATGACCATGGTTTTTCAGGTGCGTGACCCTGCGGTTTTAGACAAGCTGGTAGCTGGCGAAAAAATTAAATTCAGCGCTGAACAACAACAGGGAGCCTTTGTAGTGACCGATGTTGAAAAGGTGGAAACAAAATGATGTCCGAATTCATGGAGTACTGGCTTCCCTGCTGGTACGCCTCGTTGTGGATACTGGGGTCGATAGCTGTTGCCTTGGTGGCTGGCTATTCCCTGGGCCGGATGCGCGAGCAGCTGGTTTTGCTGGAAATACTACGGCCAGAGGCTTGATACTCCGCATGGCCGTTTTTCTGAACCAAATGTGAGCCACTGAGTCCAAACAAGCCTATGTTTCACTGGATCGCCATTGTCTTGATGATTGCACTGCCACTGCGCAGCGGGTTGGCCGCCGTGCAATTTTGCCCGTGGATGGCCGCGCAAGAAATTCAGATGCAAATGCAACTGCAAGCTGATCCGTCTGCAGCAAACACCAGCATGGCAGGCGCTATGGACGACTGCCCTGAAATGTCTGCCACCGGCGGTGCGTGCCAGTTGCAAAAAGCCTGTACCATCACTCCCATTTTGTTGAACGCACCCGCCAAGGTGCTGCCCCATGCGCAACCTGTGCACGCCGCCTGGCGTTCAGTGTTTGCCATTTCCATTGACACGGCGGTTCCGCAACCCGTACCCATCGCACCTCTCTCCTAAGACCGTTATTCTTCGGCCTACAACAGGCTGTTCTTACTGGAGACTTTGATGCATATTTTGAAATGGCCCCTGCTGGCCACAGGGTTACTTTTTGCGGTAGCGCAGGCGCAAGCTGGCCCCATGGGTTTTAAAGACAGCACCATGACTATGGGCGACTTTGGCGGCAACTGGCGTGAGGGTTTTGTCAACTACGCCTTGACGCCGCGCGATGCCTTGGGCGGTGGCCTGACCTGGATGCGTTCTGACGACAAGCTACGCACCCGCCTGTTTACCGAGGCGACTTACACCCGACTGGTAAAACGCTGGAACGGCGAGCATTCGCAGGCCAATGTGTGGTTTGTAGGCGGTGTGGGCGCGGTGACTGGCAACGACTTTGGCGGCAGCAAGACCATGCTGGCGCCGGGTCTGGCCGTTGACTGGGAAACCACCCGTCTGTACACGGCTGCAGCTGCCAGGCTCTACCGCGCCAATGGCCTCAAGCACGACTTTGGCTCTGTGCGCCTGGGGTTTTCGTTTTACGAGGTGGACTATGACGAAGTGCAGCCCTGGTTTGTTTTGGAAGCACGGCGCATGCGCGAGCTGTCGGACACGACCGAAATCACGCCCATGCTGCGCCTGGTACACAAACGCTATTTTTTGGAGCTGGGCGTTAACCAGGCCAAACAAGGGCGTTTTAATTTGATGTATATTTTTTAGACAAGGACTTACCATGAAAACTATTTTTGTAAAACCATTCACTACTAAATTGGTAGCTGCTTGCGCATTATCTACGCTGGCTACCGGCATATTTACCTCTGCAATGGCAGCAGAAACCATGAAAGTAACGGTCAACGGCATGGTCTGTGCGTTTTGCGCGCAGGGCATTGAAAAACGCCTCACCAGTATGGCCAGCACCAAGGCCGTGTTTGTCGATCTGCGGCAAAGAATCGTCGCAGTAGAAGCCAAAGACGGACAAAAGCTGGACGGCAAATCCATCACCGCTGAAATTACCGATGCCGGCTACGACGTGGTAAAGCTGGAAGCCAGCACCAAAACCGTGGACGAGATCAAGGCCGATTTGAAAGCGAAGAAATGAGCTTGATGACTACCTCCACTGATGGCCAGGTGGAAAACCGCAGCAGTCTGTGGTCTTCCATCGCGTCGCTGTTTGCCAGCTCGTCTACTCTGGTGTGCTGCGCCCTGCCTGCCTTGCTGGTGGCGCTGGGCGCGGGGGCGGCGCTGTCCAGCCTGGTGAGTGTGTTTCCGCAACTGGTGTGGTTGTCAGAGCATAAGGTGGGCTTGTTCGTCTTTGCGGGAGCCATGCTGGCGGTAAGCGGCGTATTGCAATGGAACGCCCGTTTTGCCCCTTGCCCTACCGACCCCGCCTTGCGCACAGCCTGTTTGCGAACGCGTAAAACTTCGTTTTGGGTGTATTTGGCCAGTGTGGCGTTGTATGCTGTGGGTGGGTGGTTTGCATTTATCGCGCCACTGCTCATGGACTAAACTGCCGTTTCCTGCGCAATCTGCTACGTATTTGGTAGCTGATTGCGCAGCTTCTATGTAGGCTAGGGTCAGATTTATGGTTACAGTAGCCGATATGCCTCAAGCCATCCGTTACACCCTTGTCTCCATCCGCGATCTGATGGTCTCGTTTGGCCCGTTCATCGCCCTTGGTGCCCTTTTGTTGGCTCTTGCCTATTGGTGGCTAGACCCCAACCCTCCCAAAACCGTCATTTTGGCTACTGGCCCTGCGCAAAGTGCGTACGACGAGTTCAGCAAAAAATATGTTGAGCAGCTCAAACGCAACGGCATTACGGTGCAGGTCATTCAAACCGAAGGCTCATCGGCCAATCTGCAAATGCTGCGCGACGGCAAGGCCGACATTGGTTTTGTGCAAGGCGGCACCAGTGACGTGCGGCCTGAAGACGAGGTCAATCTGGAAACGCTGGGCAGCCTTTTTTTGGAACCCATCTGGCTTTTTTACCGCGAAGACTCCGCGCAGCGCCTGTCCAAAGGCGTGCCGCTGACCTCACTCACCCAATTATCAGGCTGGCGCTTGAACGTTGGTACGGATGGCAGTGGTGTGCCTCAGCTTATGGCCAAATTGTTGGCTAGCAACCGGGTAGAAGCAAGCAGCCTTAAGTTGACCAAACTCGACCAAACGCCCGCCACTGTTGCGTTGCTCGGTAGCGAGACAGATGCGATTGTGTTTGCCTCGGCACCCGAGTCGCAAATGGTGCAAATGCTGCTGCAAACCCCTGGCATCAAGCTGATGGACTTTGTACAGGCCGAAGCCTATTCACGCCGCTTTCCGTTCTTGTCGCCCGTGGTGTTACCCCGTGGCGTAGTGGACCTGGCGCTGGACAGCCCTGCACAAGACGTGCGCCTGGCTGGGCCTACGGCATCACTGATTACGCGTAATACCACGCATCCGGCATTGCTGCAACTGTTTACCGATGCAGCATTTCAGGTGCACAGCGCAGCAGGCTGGTTCAACAAAGCGCGTGACTACCCGAATGCGCGCCGGGACGAACTGCCACTGGCCAAAGAAGCCGAGCGTCAGATGAAAAACGGCCCGCCCTTGCTGCAGCGCTACTTGTCGTTCTGGATAGCCAACCTGATCGAGCGCATGTGGGTGGCGCTCGGTATCATCATCGCCATCTTGCTGCCGCTCAGTCGCATCTTGCCTCCGCTGTACCAGTTTCGCGTGCGTTCACGCATATTCAGGTGGTATGCGCAATTGCGCGAGATTGAAACCCGCGAAAGCGGCGATACCCAGCTCAATAAAGAGCTGGTCAATGAACTCAATATGCTGGAACACAAGGTGGAACGGATCACGATTCCACTTTCCTACGCGGACGAGTTATACGCCTTGCGTAACAACATTCACCTGGTGCGTAAAAAGCTGTTACGCACCTAGACTGCACGCCTTGTTCAGACCTGGTGGGTATGCGGTGTATCTACACACGCACGCTTACAACACTTACCCGTCAAGTGTGGTGCTGACACGCACTAATTTCTACGATTTGTTCTTCCCTTAACTACTGGAGAAGATCATGGTTTTGAATTTTCAACGGGCTTTAACATCGTCCAGCGCAGCAGTCGCCCTGATGGTGGGCGGTCTACACGCCTACGCGCAAACGTTTGAGTTTCCGGCATCCGCGCCTTCCGTTTTTGCCGCCAATTGCAACGGGGCCCCACAAACTGGCAACCTGTTTACCAACTCTGAAGTAGAGCCCACCATTTCAGTCAATCCGCGCAATCCGCTGAACTTGATTGGGGTGTGGCAGCAAGACCGCTGGTCCAACGGTGGTTCGCAGGGTTTGGCTACCGGTTATTCGTTTAACGGCGGCGTCACCTGGCAGCGCGTATTCCAGCCCTTTACACGCTGTGCCGGTGGCAACAGCAGCAATAATGGCGACTACGAACGCGCCTCCGACCCGTGGATCAGTATTTCACCGAACGGTGTTGCGCACCAGATGGCGTTGTCTTTTAGTGGAGCATCTTTCGAACCTAGCGGCATCAGCGCCATGTTGGCCACCCGCTCAACAGACGGTGGAAGAACGTGGAGCCAGCCCATCACTTTGATACGTGATGCCGGGGCTGACCTCTTCAACGACAAGAACGCCATTACCGCAGACCCCACCGACTCGCGCTTTGTGTACGCCGTGTGGGATCGCTTGGGCATTAATGGCGGTGGCCCTACATTGATGGCGCGCAGTGTGGACAATGGCGTGAGCTGGGAGCCCACCCGTGCAATTTATGACCCGGGCCCAGATACGCAAACCATTGGCAATTTGGTCGTGGTGTTGCCCGATGGCGTTGTCATTAACTTCTTCACGCAGATTGACCAAATCACTGGCGCATCTTTTTACGCCATCATCCGCTCGACCGACAAAGGCCAAACCTGGTCGCAACCCATCAAGGTAGCGGACGACCGAGGCATTGGCACGCAAGACCCTGAAACCGGAGCACCGATTCGCGACGGCGCAGGCATTGGCTCTATTGCAGTGGGCCAAAACGGCGACGTGTATGCAGTGTGGGCAGACTCCCGGTTTTCGAACGGCAAGCGTGACGGCATCGCGTTTACCAGTTCGAAAGATGGCGGTTTGACGTGGTCCAAGCCCAAGCAAATCAACCGCGTGCCCAAGGTGCAAGCCTTTACACCCACCGTGCATGTGCGTTTTGACGGCACCGTGGGCGTTACCTATTACGACCTGCGCAGCAACACGCCCGACCCGGCCACCCTTCCAACTGAATACTGGCTTACGCGATCCAATGACGGCGGCAAGAGCTGGAAAGAAAGTAAGGTCAGCGGCCCGTTTGACCTGTCTACCGCCCCCGTTGCACGTGGGCTGTTCTTGGGCGACTACCAGGGCTTGAACAGCATCGGGCCGATCTTTGTGCCTTTCTTTGTCAGAACCACGGGGGATTTGAATAACCGAAATGACGTTTTCTCGTCGCTGGCCATTACGCTACGCCGCAATGCAGATGCCGGTAACGCGCTGCGCATTGCAAAGGAGGAAGAAGACAAACTGCCTGCAGTGGCTGCGCTGGAAGAAGAAGCGCCCATGCAAATGACAGCAGAAATGCACAAGAAAATGGGACTCAAAAACAAGGTGTTGATGCAGCGGCGCGTCGACAATTGGGCCGAGGCCGTGAAGAAACCCTTTGGGCAGTAACCGGCGCTTGCTTATGCAGCACGCATGTTCAGGTTGCTGATGAAGTGCTGGTGCCACCAGTGTACGTCTTGCAACCGAATGCCTGCCAGCAATTTTTCGTGTCGGGCCTGGCGCTCGTGTAGCGGCATGTGCAGGGCACGTTGGGTGGCTTCGGCTACGGCTTGCGTGTCGTATGGATTCACCAGCAAAGCGTCCGTCATTTGCTCCGCCGCGCCCGCAAAGCGCGACAGCACCAGCACGCCTGGGTCAGCAGGGTCTTGCGCAGCCACAAACTCTTTGGCTACCAAATTCATACCGTCTCGCAGCGGCGTCACCAGTGCCACGCGCGATGCCTGGTAGAGCCCTGGCAAGCGCTTGCGAGCCACTGCACGGTGCATGTAGCGTATTGGCATCCATTCCAGCCCACCGTATTCACCGTTGATGGAACCGCTTATGCTTTCAAGCTCGCGGCGCAAGTCGGCATAAGCCAACACACTCTCGCGCGAGGGGGCAGCCACTTGCACCAGCACAGCGCTATGGCGGTTCTCGGGGTAGGTTTGTAGCAGGCGCTGAAAAGCCTGGAGCCGCTGTGGCAAGCCCTTGGTGTAGTCCAGTCTGTCAACACCCACCAGCAGGCGGCGATGTGCGTACTGCTCGCGCAGCGTCGTCAACATTTCTTGCGCGTCACGGCCCTTGCCCAAGCGCTGAAATTCGTCAACGTCTATGCCAATGGGTATTGCCTGCGCACGCACAGTACGTCCAAAGGCCTCAAACACATCATTGTCACGGCGCTCGGCACGCGCCTCGTTGTGTACATATCCGGCAAAGTGCGCCAGATCAATTTCGCTTTGAAAACCCACCAGGTCGTATGCAAAGATAGAACGCATCAACCACTCGTGCTGCGGAATGGCCGCCATGATTTGCGCAGGTGGCAATGGGATATGCAAGAAAAAACCCATGCGCTGCTCGCAACCCATGGCCCGCAACTCGGCAGCCAATGGGATCAGGTGGTAGTCATGGATCCACACCAGGTCGTCGGGCCGCAAAAGTGGTGCAAGACGCTGCGCAAACATGCGGTTCACGCGGCGATAGCCATCAATATCTGAGCGGTCCAGCACCGCCAGGTCAAGCCGGTTATGAAACACGGGCCAGAGCACGCCGTTGGCATAACCCAGGTAATAGGCGTCATGGTCGGGCTGGGTCAAGTCCACTGTAGCCAGCGTTACGTCACCTGCACGCTGTATCTTAGGTGGAGCATTGCTTGCGCTGCCAGGCTCTGTGACCAGCCCACTCCAACCAAACCACAAGCCCCCAGACGATGCCAATGCGTCGCCCAACGCTACGGCCAAGCCGCCTGCCGCTGTCTTGCGCGGGTCTGCCACTCGATTGGAGACCACAACAAGACGAGACATATCAGATCGCCTTTATATAACGGTATCCCACGGCGCTGAAAGTCGCACTGCACCGTTGATCAAACCCACCATGGAATAGGTTTGGGGAAAGTTGCCCCACATTTCGCCAGTGGCAGGGTGGGTGTCTTCACTCAGCAGGCCCAAGGGGTTGCGTGCGGCCAGCATGGCTTCAAATATTTCACGTGCCTGCTTGCGACGGCCAATACGTGCCAGAGCGTCCAAACGCCAAAAGCTGCAGATGTTGAAAGCCGTCTCTGGCTTACCAAAATCATCAGGCTCTTCATAGCGGCGCATAAAGGGGCCATCCGCCAGGGTTGCCTCCAGAGCATCAACCGTGGAAATAAAGCGTGGGTCCATCGGGTCAATAAAGCCAACCTCGGCCATCAGCAACACACTGGCGTCCAGATATTCGCCACCCAGACTCTCCGTAAAGGCTTGGCGTTTCTCGCTCCAGGCTTTGGTCAGCAGCAACTCACGCATGTTGTTTGCATGGCTTTGCCAATAATCTGCGCGCGCTGGCAACTCCAGGCGCACAGCAATTTTTGCCAGGCGGTCGCATGCAGCCCAGCACATCAATAGCGAAGATGTATGCACGCGCGCCCGGGTGCGCAGCTCCCACATGCCTGCATCTGGCAAATTGTGTACACGAACGGCCTGCTCGCCCACCGCTTCGAGCAGCTTGAACTCGGCGTGCGCGGCTGGGCGCAGCAAACGCTGGTCGTGAAATGCTTGCGCCGCACCCAACACAATATTGCCGTATACGTCGTGCTGAAAATGTTCATACGCCTGGTTACCGCGGCGCACGGGTGCATGGCCACGGTAGCCTGGCAAATGCGGCACCATGTTCTCAACCAGGTCACATTCCAGCCCAATACCATAGAGCGGTTGTACCTTGCCCCCTACCGAATCGGCTACCGCATTGGTCAACCAGCGCAGGTACCCCTCCATCGTGCCCACTTCAGATAAACTGTTGAGTGCACGCACCACAAAGAAAGCGTCACGTAGCCAGCAGTAGCGGTAGTCCCAATTGCGCTGGCTACCCGGTGCTTCAGGTATGCTGGTGGTCAGTGCCGCGACAATGGCTCCTGTGTCTTCAAACACGCACAGCTTGAGCGTAATGGCAGCGCGTATCACGGCTTCTTGCCATTCTAGTGGCAGCGCAAGGCGCCGTGTCCATTCGCGCCAATACTCAATGGTCTCGCGCTCCCATTTTTCTGCCATGTCTTCGATACCTTCCGACAACGACTCGTCTGGCCCCAAGATCAGGCTCATGGTTTCCAGCAGCACAAAAGCTTGTTCATGCAGCACATAGCTTAAGGGTGCCGTGGTTGTCAGGCGCAGGACCTGGTCTGGGCCTTCGTAGCGAATGTGATGGCTACCCTGTGTCATGCGCGGTGCCACCTGGCCCCAGTCAAAACGGGGTTTAAGCACAATGCGAATGCGGGGCGCACCGCTGACCACACGCAGCCTGCGTACCAGTTGTACAGGGTAAAACATGCGGCCACGCTGTATAAAGCGTGGCGCAAAGTCGGTAATCTCCACGGCTTGGCCGCGCTTGTCATGCAGCGTAGTGCGCAAAACCGCAGTGTTGGGCACATAGTGCTGTTCGCTACGGTCAAAATCTTCCATCTCAATGGCAAAAGCGCCATCGGCTGGCTCTGCTGAGCCCAGCAGTGCATGGAAAACCGGGTCGCCGTCAAAACGTGGCCAACAACTCCAGACAATTCGGCCATTGGCATCAATCAGCGCACTGGCAGCGCAGTTACCAATAGCGCCCATGGATAACGATTGCTCCAAGCGTGGTCTGCTTTGTTGGGTAGGAAGGGGCTTGGGATTAGTGGAGGTGTTCAAGTGATGGCCTCATTATTTTGCATTGCACCCAGAGATAGTACCGCACGCTGCAGCCATGCGCGCAATGCCGCCGGATCGTCCAGACGATAAGGAGCCAAGGTTTCGCCCACACCCACCTTCACTGCTACCCCCCCTAAACTAAGCACAGTCTCAAACGCCACCTCGTCGGTCACATCATCACCAAACATCCAGGCACGCCGCAGGCGAAAAGGCCGTTCTGCCAGAAATGCACTTACCGCCATGCCCTTGCTGGCACGACATGGCTTCAGTTCGACCACCATCTTGCCACGCAGCAGCGCCATACCTTGTACCAGGTGCTGCGCGTCCGCCATGGTCGCCATGCATATATCTTCCAATTCGGGTGCTTGTCGATAATGCAAGGCTAGAGCGCCTTGCTTAACTTCCAGCAGCAAAGCCGGATAGCGCACCACCAGGGTTTCTGCCAAATGGCGTGCGGGGGTCAAATCAGGCGTGGCAATGCGGCGCAAAAAACCATCCGGCCCACGCCGCTCTGCACCATGAACGCCTGCCACGGGTAGGCGCAGCGGGCGCAGTAATGTATCAATCTCGAATACCGGACGACCTGTTACCACGGCTACCGCCCCGCCCAGTGCCTGCGACAAAAGCGCCAGACACTGCGGCACTACCGCGTCTACCCATACGGCGTCAGGTTGCGCGGCAATATCAGCGAGCGTGCCATCAAAATCAAAAAATAGCGCGTCACCACTTTCAGGAAAAGATGGCGGTTGCATGTTGAGTGACCATACCGTAGCACGGTCCATGATGCAAGCCCGGGCTGAAAAGCCGCACCACTCAGGTGCGACATTGGAAACAACGAATTCGGCACACCGTGTGTAACGCGGGGCGCATCGTGATTTCTATTGCTAAACCGCTTCTTTGAACTTGGCCTGCCATTGCCTCTTTCTGCGCTTAGCCGCCATTAAAAATTATCGTGACGCTGTAGCGCGATAAGCTGACTCAACAGCGTGTAGAACAGTAACGTGCAGCGTCCCAAGCTTTGGCGATTTTCCATGCGGGCTTCCAGTGGGCACCTTGAAATACCTCTCAGACCACGGCAGTTCCACAATCACCTTGAAGTCAAACTTCGTATCATAGGCAAGTCTAGCCAGCGCGTATGCCGCTGGGTGCTTGGCTTTCGTGATGGCTACCTCACCAGTTTTTAGCCGCGTCACATTTTTGGATGTCCCATAAACCACACCAACCAAATCACCATCCTCTCGGCGCTCAACATGGATAACAAGCGCTGGGCGAGGTTTTTGACCTGGTTCAATATCGGGAACTTCTGGGAACAAGCACCAAACTATATCGCCGGGTGCTGGGAGCTGCCAATTTTGGCTCATGCAAACAAAGCTTCACTAGAGAGAACTCGCCCTTTAGGCAAGTGCTTGTTTGCATCCTTACGAAGCGCTGCGACCTGCTTTGTAGTTAATGGGCCATCATCGGGCTCATAGGCTGGCAAAACATCCTGTGCGAGCCTTGACAAGGCCAAGTGAATGACCTGAGTTTCGTTCACATCCAACTCATCGGCCAACGCCTTCACCGTCCCACGAGTCACGCCAAAGTGTGTATTCCTTGATCGAAACTTCACCAACAAATTTTCGCTTGCAACAGCCATTACAACACCTTATTATGTATATATAGAATATATACTATGACTGTCACCATTGCAACCCGTTCATGGGTTTTATGTAAACAGTAAAAAACAAAAAGGCTTGCACCTTCGCGCAAGCCTTTTATTTCATTGACAAATAATTGGTGGGTCGTCACAGACTTGAACTGTGGACCAAAGGATTATGAGTCCTCTGCTCTAACCAACTGAGCTAACGACCCGAAGCAAAGATTATCGCTGATTCACAGGGTGGTTTAGCGGGCTGGCCGGATCAGTACAAACTGAGCCATTTCACCTCGGCGCAGCAAGACGTTGATGGCCTTGCTTTTGTCGGCTTTGGCCAGAGCGGCTTCAAACTCGGGCACGGTGTTGACTTCTGCGTTGGCTATGGCCACGATGACGTCGCCTTCACGCAGACCCGCTCTTGCACCTGCGTCTGCAGTGGCAGTGACACGCACACCACCTTTAAGTTTGAGTTCTTTTTTCTGCTCGCTATTCAGCTCTGCTACCGACAAACCGATGACCTGGCCAGCACCGCTGGGTTTGGCAGGCTCTGGCACTTTGTCAACAACTTTAACTTTAGGTTTTTCAGGCTCAATCTCGGCAATGGTGACGCCCAGGTCTTTGGACGCGCCACGGCGAAACACGGTCACCATACTTTTAGTGCCAGGTTTGATGCTACCCACCATGCGCGGCAGGTCGGACGATTTCTCAATCGCTTTGCCATCAAACTTGGTAATGATGTCGCCAGCCTCCACACCTGCTTTTTCTGCAGGCGCGCCAGGTTCCACGCTACGCACCAAAGCACCCTGAGCCTTGCCCAAGCCGATAGATTCAGCAATTTCTTTGGTGACGTTGTCTATCTGTACACCAATGCGTCCACGCGACACGCGGCCGCTGGTGCGCAGTTGGTCGCTCACCCGCGTGGCTTCGTCGATGGGAATGGCAAACGAAATACCCATGGAGCCGCCTGAGCGGGAATAGATTTGGCTGTTGATGCCAATGACTTCGCCACGCATATTGATCAGTGGGCCGCCCGAGTTGCCAGGATTGATGGCCACATCGGTTTGAATGAAGGGCAAATAGTCACCCGTGTCGCGTTGCTTGGCACTGACGATGCCAGCAGTCACGGTGTTTTCCAGTCCAAAGGGTGAGCCAATAGCCATAACCCATTCGCCTGCGCGAATACGGCTGGTGTCGCCGATCTTGACTGCAGGTAGACCTGTTGCTTCAATTTTGACAACGGCTACATCGGTGCGTTTGTCTGCACCAATGATCTTGGCCCTGAATTCGCGTTTGTCGGTCAGTGTGACGATGACTTCGTCTGCGCCATCGACCACGTGGGCATTGGTCATGATGTATCCGTCTTGCGTCAGCACAAAACCTGAGCCCACGCCACGGGGTGTTTCTTCAGGCTCTTGGGCACGCGGAGGGC
Source organism: Polaromonas sp. (assembly GCA_043774625.1). Classification (GTDB taxonomy): domain Bacteria; phylum Pseudomonadota; class Gammaproteobacteria; order Burkholderiales; family Burkholderiaceae_C; genus JAAFIP01. Next base: position 142,164 of record JAYVTG010000097.1, read on the forward strand.
GTGGAGCCTGGCGTGGAGGCACGGGTACCCGGTCACCAAAAAAGCGACGAAAGAACTCTTGCATTTCTTCGTCAGTGCCACCGCCGCCGCCGCCGCCACCGGCGCTGGGTTTTGTTTTTTCCAGCGTACGGATGTTGACCACACTGGGGCTGATAGCTTCGGCCAAATCCGCAAAGTCAGGCAGACCGCGTGCGGTTGTGGGTGCTGGATTTTGGGCGTAAGCGCTGGGAGCCCACAGCGCCGTGCTGGCCAGTGTGCTGGCAAATACAGTGGCCAGCAAGGCAGAAAGAATACGGGGGCGTGGGGTTAAGGTCGAGGCGGTCAAAGTCGAGGGGGTCAAATGCTTCATAGAGGTCCTGGCAATAAGAAAAAAATCAAAAATAGCTGTAGCAGCTTCAAGTCTATTTACTTGCGTTCAAGACCTGCAGCAAATGTCTTTAACGTCTGGGGTGGCACTTCGCCTACAGCGGTGAGCCAATAATTGTCTAGGCGTCTGAACAGAGTATGTGTCGCGCCCTGGGCCATCACACCTTCTTGGGTATGCCGGGTTTTGTCGTAATTTTCTACAAACAGAGACACGGTAGCCAAACCATCCGAGAAAATCCATTGCATCGTGTTCTCGGCATTGGCACCGCGCTTGAAGCAACTGAGTGGCTTAAAGCCTGGCACCGCTGACTTGAGCGCCCAACCCTCGGCAGCGGCTGTGGTTTTGGACAACTCGGGTTTTTCCAACTTATAACCATCGGTGGCAGCCATCATTTGAAGGAGCTTTTCCATTTTGACGGGCGCGTCCAGTTGCAGCTCAGAAAAAGCGGCCTGCTCCAGCACACTGCCTGTGGCGTCCTGTGTTTGCAGCTTGACGACCAGACCCGATTTTTTCTCGGTCCAGATGCGGTAGCCATAGCGCAATGCGTCTTTCGGCAAAAGCTGCACCACATCGGCCTCCAGACCGGCAATGCGTTCCATACCCAAAGTCTTGACACCATAAAACTCGGGAATGCTGCTAGCACCTGGCTGCAGCACGTCTGGAAAGCCACTGGCATACTCGCGCTTTTCTATGCGCACCAGTTTGGCTTCGGGTAAAAAAGTGACCAGCTTGTCGTTATGCCTGAAGGTGGAACGCGGTGCGCCAGTCAGCGTTTCAACCCGTTCGATTTGCTGCGCACCATCGCAGGCATGCCAAATACGTGCGCTGCCCATGCCTTGCGAAGACGACTGCACCAGGGTACCGATATAGGAGCGCTTTTTCATCGCGGCGTCGTGCATGCGCATCAGCCAGTCGTTGATGCTGAGCGCACTGTCAGCACCTGGTTGGGCTGGCGTGGCCAATGGCACAGGTAGTACGGCTGGTGCAGTCTGCGCCTGGGCCGCGTTGTGCACAGCAAACAAGCCTGCAAAAACACTAGGCAGCAAAATAATTTTTGCTACTATATTAATAGCTGCTCGCGCACTGTTTACGCTGGCTACAGGCTTAAATCGCATTAAAAATAGTGCCATGGTGGTCCGTATGGCAATTTCAGCGTTGCGGAGCTTGAAAAGTGGCATTGCGCAAAAAGCCTGCAGGCTGTAGGGCCGAAGCACCGCCAAACTGTTTATGTGCGGCCAGCAATTCGTCCAGGCGTGGGTCGCGGATCATGAGCTCTGCTTCTTCTTTGGCACCAGGGCTACTGGCAGCAGTTGCCACGGCTACGTTGGACTGCGACGTGCTGGCTATGGGCTGGCTGGCACCACCGCCCATACCACCGCCCATACCACCGCCCATACCTGCGGCGAGCGACCATACGATGGACCCCACCGCCGCCACTGCGGCAAAACCAGCCACCAGCTTCCAGCGCCACACGCTGTCGTTGGCAGCCACAGTTTCAGTGATATGCGCGGGGGGCGATAGGGGCATTGGTTGCACGGGTGCGGTGCTTGCAGGCCCGGCGGCTCGTGTGTCGTGCGTGTCGCGTGACGCAGACCGCAGCGCATCGCCAATCACATGGTAGTGCTGCCAAGCCGCGCGCAAACTCTCGTCGCCCGCCGTGGCTTGCACCAGGTGTGCGGCCTCTTGCACACCCATTTCACCGTCCGCCAGGGCAGACAGTGCTTCGTAATTACTGGCCGTTTGATTCATCACAGGTTTTTCCATTGTTTCACTAGCTCATTATCTCAATATCGTCTTCACCAGCGTTTTGCCGTCTGTTTGTCCAGCATGGGCTTGATGCGCGCAGAAATAGCCTCACGCGCCCTGAAAATCCGTGACCGCACCGTTCCTATAGGGCAGTTCATCATCGTACTGATCTCTTCATAACTCAAACCCTCAATTTCTCGCAGCGTAATCGCCTGGCGCAGTTCTTCGGGCAAGGCGTCCATGGCAGCGTTGACGGCTTGGGCAATTTCTTTGGCTGCATAGGCTGTCTCGGGGGTGTCAGATTCAGCGCTTCGATTATTTAGAGGGTGATCGGCGTAAGAAGTTTCATCATCTTCATCTTGAGCACTGCGCAAAGAAGATTCATTGATGATCGGGTTACGTTTCAAGTCCATCAAATGCTTTTTGGCGGAATTGACGGCAATGCGGTACAACCAGGTGTAAAACTGCGCGTCGCCCCGAAAATTGCCAATCGCCCGCCAGGCACGAATAAACGCCTCTTGCGTGATGTCCTGGATCGAATCTGTGTCCCGCACCATACGGCCCAGCAAACGCTCTATGCGCCGCTGGTACTTGATGACTAGCATGTCAAAAGCCCGTTTGTCACCCGCCCGTGCCAGCTCTACCAAAGGAGAATCGGCGTCCATCACCAGTTCTGCGCTGGGCACAGGGCTGGTTGCACTGAGGGTGTCTGGCTCAGTGCTCATGTGCGCCTGCGGCGGATGCAGACGTAACTGCGGTGTTGGTCGTCGCAGATAGCTGCTGGGACGGGCGCGCAAACACAGCGCGGCGAATGGCAAACCAGTCTTGGGCATGGCCTGATATCTTGTGTGATCGTCTGCGTTCCAGGTGGAGCCATGTGTTCTTTTGAGTTCCCTGTTTACCCGTAGTAGTCTCGAAATACACGAGCAAGTAATGCTGTAGATCAAGGCGCGGGGTAATAGTTCCGGCATATTCAATGTCGCCTTGCGCCAGCACCCACTGCCCAGCGGCAAAGTGCAAAGCCCCGCGCACCGGGCGAAACGCGTCCCACAGCAGCCACGCGCTGCACACCAGTGTCAGCGCGCACATTAGACCGTTTTTAACAGTAAAACTGCCGGATGTCAGCGTGAAATATGCGCAAGCAGCTATCAAAATAATAGCAATTAGAACAGCAAACCCACGGTAAACCCACGACGCGTCCAAGGGCGTGCTGACGGCAGGGGCGGTTTGCATAGTGCAGCCCCGGTTCGCTAGGCGGGTTTTACAACCAGCATAGCCACGCGGTTATCGGCGTTCAAGTGCTGGCAAGCCGTGGGTTTCATGCGGTTGTCATACCCGTTTGAAAACCAGCGTTCCGTTGGTGCCGCCAAAGCCAAAATTGTTCTTTACCGCCACGTCGATCTTCACGTCCCGCGCAGTGTTGGCACAAAAGTCCAGGTCGCATTCAGGGTCCTGGTTAAAGATGTTGATGGTGGGTGGGCTTTTTTGCGTGTGCAGAGCCATCACGGTGTACACGCTCTCGATTCCGCCCGCTCCGCCCAGCAAGTGGCCAGTCATGCTCTTGGTGGAATTGACAAGGAGTTTGCTGGCATGGTCACCAAACGTGACCTTGATAGCGTTGCATTCGTTGATGTCGCCCAGCGGAGTGGACGTGCCGTGTGCGTTCACGTAGTGGGCGCTGTCTACATTCAGCCCCGCATTGTTGAACGCGTTCAACATGGCGCGGCGCGGGCCGTCCATATTGGGCGCGGTCATGTGGCCCGCGTCACCGCTCATGCCAAAACCGGCCAGTTCGCAGTAAATTTTGGCACCGCGCGCCTTGGCGTGTTCGTATTCTTCCAGCACCAGCACGCCCGCGCCTTCACCCAGCACAAAACCATCGCGGTCTTTGTCCCAGGGGCGGCTGGCGGTTAACGGGTCGTCATTGCGGGTACTCAGGGCGCGCATGGCCGCAAAACCACCGACACCCAGTGGAGAAATGCTGGACTCAGCCCCGCCTGCGACCATCACGTCGGCGTCGCCATATTCGATCATGCGGGCCGACAGGCCAATGGCGTGCAAGCCGGTGGTGCAGGCTGTTACCACTGAAATGTTGGGGCCCTTGAAGCCAAACTTGATCGACACATGGCCCGAAATCATGTTGATGATGGACGCAGGAATGAAAAATGGGGTGATGCGGCGTGGGCCACGGCTAGTCAATTCAGTCTTGGTGTCTTCAATCAGCGGCAAACCGCCAATGCCCGAACCGATATTGCAGCCAATGCGCACCGATTGCTCGTCGCTCAAGGCATCGCCCGTGGGCAAGCCAGAATCTGCCACCGCCTGCATGGCCGCAGCAAATCCGTAGTGGATGAAGGTGTCCATCGAACGGGCTTCTTTCGTGGTCATGTACTCTTCCACGTTAAAGTCTTTGACCTCGCCTGCAAATTTGCAGGCGAAGGCACTGGCATCAAATTTGGTGATATTGCCAATGCCACTGGTGCCAGCCAGCAGCGCTTGCCAGGCGGTTTGCACCGTGTTGCCTACCGGGCTGATACAGCCCAGGCCCGTGACGACGACTCTGCGTTTTGCCATGTTGTTTATCTCACATCCAAAAAAGCGCGGAACCTGAAGCTCATTCACAAAGCCCATCCGCCAAAAAGTACAGGGCTGAGGCCTTTACGCGCCCAGCCCTGCTAGCTACTTGCAATTCCACTAAAAGCGTTTATGCCTTTTTATCAAGGCGTTTATGCCTTTTTGTGCGTATTGGCGTAGTCAATGGCATTTTGCACCGTAGTGATTTTCTCGGCGTCTTCGTCTGGAATTTCAATTCCAAACTCATCTTCCAACGCCATCACTAGTTCCACCGTGTCTAGCGAGTCAGCACCCAAGTCGGCCACAAAAGCCTTCTCGTGGGTAACCTGGGCTTCTTCTACGCCCAGCTGCTCTGCAATGATTTTTTTGACACGTGCTTCGATATCGCTCATATAGTCCCTCTGAGGGTTGTTAAAAACTTGTTTATTTTACCTGTTTAGATTTCGTTCTCTGAAACGTCCTGGTCAGGCAGCTGAATGTGCAGTTTACAGCCTGTTAATGCAGGATGAAAACATTTTTTGTTTGAATACTTTACATATACATGCCGCCATTCACGTGGATTTCTTGCCCCGTGATGTAACTGGCCTGCGGACTGGCTACAAATGCCACGGCGTGCGCAATGTCGGCAGGCTTGCCCAAATGACCCAGCGGAATCTGTAAAAGCAGCGTTTTTTGCTGTTCTTCAGCCAATCCAGCCGTCATGTCGGTCTCTATAAAACCCGGTGCAATGCAATTGACGGTGATGTTGCGGCTGCCCAGCTCGCGCGCCAGCGCCCGCGTCATGCCCGCCACGCCCGCCTTGGCCGCCGCGTAATTGGCCTGGCCAGGGTTACCCGACGCGCCCACCACACTGGTGATGTTGACAATGCGGCCATAGCGCTGCTTCATCATGGTGCGCATGACGGCCCGGCTGGTTCTGAAAACAGCTTTCAGATTGGTGTCTACCACAGCGTCCCAGTCGTCGTCTTTCAGACGCATGGCCAGCATGTCGCGGGTAATGCCGGCGTTGTTCACCAAAATATGCAGACCACCGTGTTCCTTGGTAATGCTGTCTACCAGAGCGTCTACCGCAGCGCCGTCGGTCACATTCAATACCACGCCTTGAATGCCGGTAGAGGTGATTTTGGCTGCACCGTCGGCTGTGGTGGCGGTGCCAACGACTTTGCAGCCCTTGGCTTTCAGTTCTTGCGCAATAGCCGCACCAATGCCGCGGGTGGCACCGGTGACCAGGGCTACCTGGTTTTCGTATTTTACTTCTGTCATGTTGAGGAACGAGGTTTTAAAAAGAAAGGAAAAAGAATTTGAACGCGAAAGACGCGAAAGTTACGCGAAAATCGCTAAAAAATACCAAAGAATAAAAAAATATGCATCGCTGGGGTAGGTGTTTTAATTTTTTAATTTTTTAATTTTTTAATTTTTTAATTTTTTAATTTTTTAATTTTTTAATTTTTTAATTTT
>JAYVTG010000098.1:0-56471 GCA_043774625.1 Polaromonas sp.
CCAAAGTTGCGGGCCGTGCGCTCTTTGGTGTCGCGGCCTTTTTGGTGGCCCAGCACCATGCAGGCGTTGCCGTTAAAACGGGCCAAGCCGCCCACAATGGACTGGTCGTCAGAAAAGTGGCGGTCGCCGTGCAGTTCTACATAGTCAGTAAAGCACTCGCCGATGTAGTCCAGTGTGTAGGGGCGCTCGGTGTGGCGGGCGATCTTGGTGATCTGCCAGGGCGTTAGGTTGCTGTAGATGTCTTTGGTAAGTTGTTGGCTCTTTTTGGCCAACTGTTCGATTTCTTCGCTGATATCGACGGCGCTTTCGGTCTGCACATAGCGTAATTCGTCGATTTTGGTTTCCAGATCGGCAATCGGCTGCTCAAAGTCCAAAAATACTTTCTTACCCATTCGTGGCTCCTTGTTGTTCTTCTCGCGCAGAGTGTAAACCCGTTTAGATGGATTTCAATGTCCGTATAAAGTACTAATATGCCACTGGTAATGGGTCCAGTGAGCGCCAGATGTACCAGGTAGCAACGCTGCAGTAAGGTGCCCAGGCAGCTGCCACTTCGCGGATTTCGCTGCGGCTCACGGCTTCGCCAGAGAAATAGCTTTTGCTGATGCCGTTAATCAGGCCAATATCGTCCAGCGGCAGCACATTGGGTCGCATCATGTGAAAGATGAGGAACATTTCCGCTGTCCAGCGGCCAACGCCACGAATGGCTACCAGCTCGGTAATGATGACTTCATCGTCCATGCCCTCCCAGCCTTTGTCGCTGAGCGCACCACTGTCAAAATGCAAGGCCAAGTCCACCAGATACTCAATTTTGCGGGCGCTTAAACCGGCGGCGCGCATGTCGTCCATCTTCAGCCTGAGCACCGCTGCGGGCGTGAGCTTTTTGGACAAAAGCACAAAGCGGTCCCACACGGTTTGCGCGGCCTTGACGCTGATTTGCTGGCCCACAATAGAACGCGCCAAGGTGATAAACGGTTCGCCACGGCTTTGCAAACAGGTATCGCCATGCTGCGGAATCAAGCGCTTCATGACACGGTCTTTTTTGACCAAGTGCTGGCAGGCGTCAGCCCAATAGTGGGGTGCAGCCAGCAATGTAGATGCTATAGTTTTAGTAGCTGCCATCGCATATTCGACGCTGGCAAATGACCAAAATACATCCCAAACGCTTCATGCTGCTGCCTCCCAGGTAGTGCTGGTGGGCGAGTCTTTGAGCACGATGCCCTGGGCCAGCAAGTCTTTGCGAATCTGGTCTGCACGTGCGAAGTCTTTGACGGCCTTGGCTGTGGCGCGCTGTGCAATCAGGGTTTGAATGGCCGCGTCGTCCAGCCCAGCACCGGCTTGCAAGAAAACCGTGGGTTCACCCTGCAAAATACCCAGTACGCCACCCAATGCTTTGAGCAAACCCGCCAGTTCGGCAGACTTGCTGCGGTTGACCTCGGCAGCCAAGTCGAACAAGACGGCCACCGCCTCGGGCGTACCAAAATCATTGTCCATCGCCGCTTTGAATTTGGCAGCAAATGGGTTGTTCCAGTCGATAGAACCTGCGCGAGCAGCTACCAAATGAAGAGCAGTGTACAAACGCTTGAGCGCGCTACGTGCGTCGTCCAGATGCACATCGCTGTAGTTCAGCGGGCTGCGGTAATGCGAACGCACGACAAAAAAGCGCAAGGTTTGCGCGTCGAATTTTTGCAGCACGTCGCGGATGGTGAAAAAGTTGCCCAGGCTTTTGGACATTTTTTCGTTGTCGATGTTCAAAAAACCGTTATGTACCCAGTACTTGGCCATCGGCTTGCCAAACGCGCCCTCGCTTTGGGCAATTTCGTTCTCATGGTGTGGAAACTGCAAGTCGGCCCCGCCACCGTGGATGTCAAAGTTTTCGCCCAGTAAGGCGCAGCTCATCGCCGAGCATTCAATATGCCAGCCGGGCCGGCCGGCTCCGTAGTCAGACTCCCATTTCGCGTCTGCTGGCTCTGTGGGTTTGGCCGACTTCCACAGTACAAAGTCCAGCGGATCGTCCTTGCCATCCGGTACGGCCACGCGCTCACCCGCGTGCAACTCGTCAATCGACTTGCCGCTGAGCTTGCCGTAACCGGAAAACTTGCGCACCGCGTAGTTCACATCGCCACTGGGCACCTGGTAGGCCAGACCCTTGCCTTGCAGTTTTTTGACTATAGACAGCATTTGCGGCACATAGTCGGTGGCCCGGGGGTCATAGTCGGGCCGGGCAATGCCCAGCGTGTCCGTGTCCCGGTACATCTCGGCGATCATGCGGGTGGTCAGGCTTTTAATGGTTTCGCCGTTCTTGACTGCCCGGGCGATGATTTTGTCGTCAATGTCAGTAATGTTGCGCACATACGTCAGCGGATAACCACTGGCGCGTAGCCAGCGCTGGATGATGTCAAAACCCACCATGGAACGCGCATGCCCCACGTGCAACATGTCGTATACGGTGATGCCGCAGACGTACATGCGGACGTTTTGGGGATCAATCGGAGAAAACTCTTCCAGCGCACGCGATAGCGTGTTGTAGATGCGAAGGCTCATGGGGAAATAGAGGTCTAATTATGTCTAATGCAACCGGGCCAGGAGAGGGTGTCCTGCCGCTACAATGTATGCAGTATATAGCTCTAATCTTGGGCTTGTCCTTGGCTTTTTATCTTTTCGAGGTTCTATGCATTCAGTGACCCGTTTTACTTTTGCTTGTCTGCACAAGACACCGTCTGCCCCGACTCGCAGCAACCTTAGCACGGCTATAGGCAGTACTTTAGGCTCTGTAGTTTTGGCCAGCATGTTGCTTGCCAACCCAGCCTGGGCGGATGACTATTCCGATGTGAACCGCCTGCTGCGTGCAGGGCAAGCAGCAGAAGCCGGCGCCCTGGCTGACAAGTACCTGAGCACCAAGCCCAAAGACGCGCAAATGCGTTTTCTCAAAGGAGTGATCCTCACTGAGCAGGGCAAACCCAACGACGCAATCAGCACTTTTACAAAATTGACAGAAGATTTTCCTGAGTTGCCTGAGCCGTACAACAACCTGGCCGTGCTTTACGCGGGCCAAAGCCAGTTTGACAAGGCGCGCGCTGCTTTGGAGATGGCTATTCGCACCAACCCCAGCTATGCCACTGCGCATGAAAATCTGGGCGATGTATACGCCAAGCTGGCCAGCCAAGCCTACAGCAAAGCTTTGCAACTGGACAACAGCAACACCGGCGTGCAGCCCAAGCTGGCCTTGATTCGTGATTTGTTTGCCCCAGGCAGCAAAGGCGCACGCGCGGCAGCCGCAGCACCTGCTGCCGCGCCAACACCTGCTACTGCACCCCCTGCTGTGGTGGCCGCCGCCAAACCAACACCGCCAGCACCCACACCTGCCCCTGCTGCGCCCGCACCTGCCGCTACTGCCAGCAAACCTGCTGCACCGCCAGTTGCATCTGCACCTGCAGCCGCCAGCAGCGGTAACGCAGAACAAGAAATCGCTACAGCCGTGCAAGCTTGGGCCTCTGCCTGGAGCAGTAAAAACGTAAGCAGCTATCTGGCAGCCTATGGTTCGGATTTTGCAGCTCCCGGTGGCCGCAAAACCTGGGAAGAAGAGCGTAAAAAGCGTATCCTGGGCAAGAACAGTATCAGCGTCAAAGTCAATGAGCTGGCTATTAAAATTAGCGGTAGCACGGCTAAAGCCAGCTTCAAGCAAGACTACAACGCTGACAGCCTGTCTGTTACCAGCCGCAAAACTCTGGACATGGTCAAGTCTGGCGACAAATGGATGATTGTGAAAGAATCGACAGGTGCCTAAGGCATTTGGCATCTAGGGTGTAACTGGCAAAGGCTGATTTTTAACGTGATGATGAATGTGCGCATCCTGCGGGCTGCGCTGCTAGTGTCCATGCTGTGTTTCAGCCTTGGGCAGACAGCGCATGCCAGGCAAAATACGCGCGCTGGTTCCAGCGCAGCAGCCAAACTTGTCAAGCAAAAAGCCAACGGCTTTGACGCAGAAGCACGCCTGATACAAATCTACCAACGCATCGGTCTTGGCCAAACCCGTGAAGCTTTGTCCTTGGCCGACAAACTGGTGGCCGACTATCCCAACTTTCAACTCGCCCAGCTTGTGCATGGTGACTTGTTGATAGCGCAAACCCGCCCTCTCAAGGCCATGGGCGACATGCCTGAAGCCACGGCACGTTCAGCACCTGGCGTATTGGGCGAATTGCGTGAAGAGTCTTTATTGCGCATCAAAGCCCTGCGCGAGCGGCCACCCGCAGGCATGGTGCCCGCACAGTTTTTGCAATTGGCACAGCGCAACAAACACGCCATTGCCATCGACAGTTCACGCGCACGCCTGTATGTGTTTGAAAACACCCCCTCTGGCGTAAAACTGGTGCAAGACTATTACATTTCTGTAGGCAAGCTGGGGATAGAGAAAGCCGTTGAAGGCGACTTGCGCACCCCGCTCGGGGTGTACTTCATCACCAATACACTGAGCCGCAAAACGCTGAAAGACTTTTATGGTGCGGGTGCCTTGCCCATCAACTACCCCAACCCGTACGACCTGCGACGCGGCAAAACCGGCGGTGGCATTTGGCTGCATGGCACGCCGTCCAGCCAGTTTTCACGTGCGCCTAAATCCACCGACGGCTGCGTTGTGCTGTCTAACCACGACCTGCAGCGCATTTTGGCTTCGACTGAAATCCGCACGACTCCCGTAGTGATTGCCCCCAGCCTGCAATGGGTAGCTCCGACACAAACTGCGGCTGAATATAAAAATTTTGATGCCGTGTGGACACAATGGCACCGCGCAAAATCTGCTGGTGACATTACCCGCACCGTGAGCTTTTACACGCCTGACTTCAACAGCTACGGCAAGAACCTGAAAGACTGGACCGCCCTTATCAGCAGCGAGATCACCGCTGCACGTGGGCGTGAGGTGCAAATCAAGGACTTATCGGTGTTGCAATGGGCTGAATCTGCCCAAACTGCGACAATGGTAGTTACTTTTGCTGAGGTGGTAGCGGGCAAAACCACGGGGGCGACTAAGCGGCAATATTGGCTGCGTTCTCCCACCGGCACAGGCAATGAATGGAAGATATTTTTTGAAGGAGTGATCGGATGATTTTGAAAACGTTTTTTGCGCAGCGCCGCACAGCGATACAGGCTTTGGCTACCCTTGCTTTGAGTACCGTTGTAGCCTCTGGCTGGGCGCAAACCACCACTTCGGTTGCGACTGCTGCCAATCCAAAAGTTAAATTCGTCACCTCCGCTGGCGACTTCACCATTGAGCTGCTGCCCCAGGTAGCGCCCAAAACCGTAGACAATTTTTTGCAATATGTCAAAGACAAGCATTACGACGGCCTGATTTTTCACCGCGTGATTGAAACTTTTATGGTGCAAGGTGGTGGCTACGATGCCAAGTACGAGCAGCGCAAAACCCGTGAAACCATTCGCCACGAAGGCCGCGATGCATTGGCCAAGGGCGGCCCGCGCAATGTGATTGGCACCGTGGCCATGGCCCGCACCAATGACCCGCATTCGGCCAGCTCGCAGTTTTTCATCAACGTCAAAGACAACGCGTTTTTAGACCCCACCATCATCCCGCCGGGCGACCCGGTGCCCAAGTTTGAATACCAGGGCCGCACCTACGAAAACACGCCCCGCGCCAATCTGGAAAACGCGCCCCAACTATGGGGCTATACCGTGTTCGGCAAAGTGTCTACAGGTATGGACGTGGTCAACAAAATGAAGGCCACGCCCACCGGCCCAGGTGGCCCCTTTCCTACCGATGTGCCTAAAACGGCCATCATCCTCCAGTCTGCCACCTTGCTCAAATAAGCCAGCTTATACAACCACCCTTCTTGACATAAACAGGACACCACCATGAAACAAGTCGAACTCCAAACCAGCATGGGCAACATTACCATTGAACTGGACGATGTGAAAGCACCCAAGTGCGCTGCCAACTTTTTGGCCTATGTAGCCAAAGGCCATTACGACGGCACGGTGTTCCACCGCGTCATAGACGGCTTTATGGTGCAAGGCGGCGGCTTTGAAGTGGGCATGAAACAAAAAGCCGTGGACGCCCCAATTCAAAACGAAGCCAACAACGGCCTGAAAAACGACAAATACACCGTCGCCATGGCCCGCACGGGCGACCCACACTCCGCCACGGCGCAGTTCTTCATCAACGGCGCCAAGAACGACTTTTTGAACCACACGGCGCCCAGTGCCCAGGGCTGGGGCTACGCCGTGTTTGGCAAAGCTGTTGCCGGTATGGACGTGGTAGACAAAATGTCCAAGGTTAAAACGGGTCGTAAGGGCTTTCATGACGACGTGCCCAACGAAGACCTCGTGCTGTTGAAAGCCGTCGCACTGTAAGACATTCTCGGCTGGCCCCAGCACGCGACCTGACCAGCCATGTCCACTGCCCCAACGCCAGCCCACCTTCCTGCCCCGCCGCAGTTTGTTGCGTTAGAGGGTGGCAAAGACTGGCACACGGTAGATTTCATATCCGACCTGCACCTGCAGGCCAGTGAACCGGGCACCTTTGCTGCGTGGCAGCACTATATGCAAAGCACGCCCGCAAGCGCCCTGTTCATTCTGGGCGATTTGTTTGAAGTGTGGCTGGGTGACGATGTTCTGCAACTTGGCGACAATACGACCGCACAAGCCGCAGCAGCCCAACCCTTTGCTTTTGAAGCACATTGCGTCCAGATTCTGCAGGCCACAGCGCAGCACATTCCCGTCTTTTACATGCAAGGCAACCGCGACTTTTTGCTAGGTGCAGATGGCCTCAAACGCAGCCACATGCAGGGTTTGCAAGACCCCACGGTGCTCAACCTGCACCCGTTGAACGGCCAAAGCTACCTGCTCACCCATGGCGACGCCCTGTGCCTGGACGATGTGGATTACCAAAGCTTTCGCACCATGGTGCGTAACCCAGCCTGGCAAACCGTCTTTCTGAAAAAACCTCTGCAAGAACGCGAACACATTGCCCGCCAGCTACGCGAGCAAAGTCAGCTGGCACAGGCCCAGCGCGCAAGTATGGGGTTAGGTTACAGCGATGTAGACAGCGAGGCCGTGGCGCAATGGCTGCAAGAGAGCGGCGCGAACCACATGGTCCACGGCCACACCCACCGTCCTTTTGACCATGATGTTGATGCTACACAGACTGGTGCAAGACGCTATGTGCTGAGCGACTGGGAAGCCGATGCACACCCCCCACGCCTGGAGCTGCTGCGGATCACGCGGCAAGGTGTTGCTCGCTTGCCGCTGCTGGCCTCGTAGCACTACTGGCTAGTTGCGGCTATTAGCCAAGGCTTTGACCGATAAGCCAGGCTAACCCACAAAGACTTAGCGCAGCAGCGCCTTGAGCACGGTCTGCAAACGCTTGGCGTTGGCAGCGTCATAGCTTGAGGCCATGACCGTTGCAGCGTCTTGCCCCCAGGTCTGCGTGGGCGGTGGATCATTGCGTTTGGTCAGCAGTTGCAGTTGCAACATGCGCCGCGCATTCAGGTGTTCTGCGGGCGTGGGGGCTTCGCAGGCCATCTCCAGGCGCAGCAGGGCTGTGGCTACATCTACCTTGGCAGCAGGCGGTTGGGACAGGGTTTGCACCCAGGCTGTACGGGTGTTGGCGTTGACGGCGCGGCCCAGTTCTTGGGCGCTGGGCACGGCCTCATGGCTGCGTTGTTCCCAGGCAGTCAACAACTGGGTAAGCGATTCGCCATGGGCCTGAGCGGCCAGCTTTTTGAGAGCGGCTTGGCCGCGCTCCAGAGCGTCGCGCTGGGCGTAGTAAGCGGTGTTGGACAGGCGTGGGCCACGGTCTTCGAAACGGTCTTCGCCGCGCATGCCGCCCAAGCCACGGTCACTTCCACGGTCACTACTGCGGTCGCCAAAGCGGCCACTGCCTGCGCCGTCACGGCCACCGGGGCCTGCAGGACGACCGCCTCCTGGGGCACCACGGTCATTGCGGTCACCAAACCTGTTACCGCCTTTGTTTGTCCCGGCTTTGTCGCCAAAGCGGCCTGCGGGTGCAGATTCGGTCTTTTTGGCACCGGGGCGGTCATCGCCACGCATGGCGACGACAGGTTTTGCGGGCTTGGCTGGAGTCACGGCAGCGGCTGCTGATCCTAAGGATGAAGCGTCATCTAGCGCAGACTGCTCTGGGGCCTGAGTGGAATCATCCGGTTTGGTTTCAGAAGTGACTTCAGCTGCTGTATCGGCTACAGCTTCTGCTACAGTTTCAGTAGCTGCTTGCGCAGTATCGACGCTGGCATCAGGCTTTTTTTCTTCCGATTGAGGTGCTACAACAGCCTGCACAGACGCAGCAGATGCAGCAGGCGATTGACCGCGACCAGCCGCCTCCAGCGCGGCAATGGCTGTGCGGATTCGCTGGCCATCGGCACTCGCGTTGGCTTCATCCAAGGATTTCACGGCGTCCAGCACAGCTTTGTCGTGCGCGCTCATGGCGGCGGCAACTTGCTCGCGTTCTGCGCTCTTGCGGTTAAAAGCATCGTCGATGGGTTTGCGGAAGGCATCCCACAGTTTTTGCTCGTGTTTGCGCTCAATCGGCACGCTTTGCGCCTCTTGCTGCCAGCGCTGCTGCAGGTGTTTCACTGCGTCGATGCGCATCATGGGCTGGGCACCCAAGTCTTTGGCTTCTTCAATCATCGCGCTGCGGCGGGCCAGGCTGGCGGCCTGCGCTGCTTCCAGCGGGCCGTGCGCGGCTTTGATGGCGTCTTTGTACAGCGGCTGCAGCTCGGCAAAGGTTTTTTCGCCCACATGGCCGCCGTTGCGCCAGTCTTCGCTCATCTGGTGCAGCACGCGGTTGATGTCTTTCCAGTCCACCATGGGCGCGGCCATGCGCTGGTCGTTCTCAGTCGTCCAGATTTTGATGTTTTCAATAATCTGCAGGCGCTGCGCCTTGTGTTCGCCCTCTTCCGCCTTGGTCTTTTCCAGCCACGCTTCTACCAATTTATAGGCTTCGTTGCAGGCGTCGTCAAAACGCTTCCACATGCTGTGGTTGGGCACGCCACCCTGGTCGGTTTGCTTCCAGGCGTCGCGCAAGTTGCGCACCGCTTCTTGCTGTTTACGCCCCCCCAGCGGTTCTTTAACTAGCTGGATGGCTTTGTTCGTCAGGTCTTCGCGAATCTGGTTGGCACGCCAGCGCTGCCAGCCTTCCAGTTCGCCCGCAGCGCCCAAGGCGTGCTGGGCGGCAGAGTCGAGCTTTTCGCCAATATTCGCACCGTGTTCTTTCAGTGCTGCGCGCACTGCGTTGGCTGCCGCTACGCTGGCTTTGCCGTGGCCTTCAGCCAATTCATGCTCTAATTTTGATAGCTGCTCGCGCACTATTGACGCTGACTTTGCACGTATTTCGGGGTCAATCTTGGGTTTGGCAGGCTTGTCTAGCTTGGGGCTGGCCTCGCCGCGCGCGGCGCGAATCGCCTCGGCCCACACGGGCACGGCGGGCAGCGGGGCAGTGGCGTCTGCGCTGGCAGCCACAGCCTGCGACAAGGCAGCCTGGAAGGCGTCCCACAAGGTCAACAGTTGCGCCTTGGCAGCTTCAACCTGGGGGGCAAACTTGCCGTCCACACTGGGCCATTGGGCATCTTGGGCCATGTTGGTTGCCAAAGTTTGCCACTGGGTCACGTCGGCCAGCAGCACGCCCTGCACGGCTTGCGCCTCGGCCCAGGGTTTGGTGGACAGCACTTCAATGCGCTGGGCCATCATCATGGCCGCTTCGCGCTGCACCTGGGCGCGGTGCTGTAGGTCTTCAATCAGTTTGATGCGCTCGTTCAGTTGCACGCGCGCGCTGGCCAAGGGCTCTTTGGACAGCGGCGCGCCCGCTTTGGCTGCGTCGCGCTGCCAAGCCAAAGCGTCGGCAATATTCAGTTTGGTTTGCGCCAGCAGTGCTTGCGCCTTCTCGGCCCATTCCTGGCCGATATGTTCTTGTGCACCAGCGCGTTTGATTTCGTCCAGCTTCTCGCGCAGGGGTTTGGCTGCGCCTTTGTCTTTGCTGCTCAGTTCTTTAAACACCTCCTGCATTTGTTCTACCTTGGGGTTGCTAGCCAACCATTCGCGCACTTTGGCAGCGCGGTCGCCCGAGGTGGGTGCTGAAAAGGCCCCACCGGTTAAAGCGTCCAGTGGATGCGCTGCGGCGGGTGCCTTGGCGGGGGCTTTGGGAGTAGAGGTATCAGACACAGCAGATTCGTTGGTTTTTTTAAGAAAGCTCAGCATGGCGCAAATAAGTAATGGGCGCCCGAAAGACGCAAGCAAGTATTTTCGCTGGTTTTGGCCGGTTTTGAAGCCCCCCAAAAAGAAAGCCCGGAGGACAGTCTGCTGACCGTATCCACCGGGCTCGGCGGCTCAGCTAAGCTGCGTGCCACCTGGGGTCACGACAACGGAGGTTTCATGTCCGCGCCGCGTAGCTAGCAAGCTATTGCTAGCATGAATTTGTCAGAGAACATCTGACATATTTAATATAGGCCAAGGCTTGCCAATATTCAAGGCTTGATTGCAATTGCACACAATATTGGGCATGGTTTGCGTTACATATTTTGGGAGTTGGTATTGTGCTCTTGGGGAATGTGCCCGGTCGGTTAGTTGGTGCCGTTTCCAGGGGATGCGCGCGGTTGGTGAGTTGGTATCGTTCGCAGGTTAATTGCCACAGCTTGGTGGGCTAGCGTCGCGCTCGGGGTATGCGCTGCAAAATGTTTTTGGAAATCACGCGCGAACTGTGTCTTGTAACGCTCGACCTTGAACAACGCGCGCCTTCCCAAAAAATTTTCATCGCACACCCGCTCACCCGTCGCCAGCATAGGTTGCTGGTTTGCTTGTGAATACAGAATGCCGCAAACCCGTGGGGCTTGGTTTTGTAGCGTTGCAGACCGGTTGGCTGGTGGCAGGCTACAGGCGGCTGTGCGGCGTTGTATTCACACTGCGTGCACTTTGCGTGCACGATGTATTTGCTATTTATTTAATAGCTGCTTGCGCACATTCCACGCTGGCTAGTGGCATATTTCATTGCTAAAAACAGTCAAAGCAGTTCGCTAGCCGTGCTTACGCCGCACCAGTGGCTCGCGGTTTCGGCGTCCTGTTCTCGGCTCTCGATTTTCGGTATCCGATCTTGGGTTTTCGGTATTTGGTATTTGGTATTTGGTATTTGGTATTTGGTATTTGGTATTTGGTATTTGGTATTCAAAGGCGCACCAACCACACCTGCAAGCTTTGGGGGAGCGGGTAGGAGATGAAAAATTTTTGGGAAGGCGCGCGTTGTTGAAGGTCGAGTGCTACAAAACACGGTTCGCGCGAGTTTTCCAAAAACTTTTTGCAGCGCCTACCCCGAGTCCAAAGCCTGCCAACCAACTAAGCCCCAAACCCACAACCCGCAACCATGTCAGCCCAAAACCCACAGCCAGTAAACCAAGTAGGCAGACAGCCCCATAAGCCCAACGCTCACACTCCCAAGTTTCAGTCTTCTCACCAAACCGAGGTAGACAGCTTCACCTATTTATGCCCCCAAACAGAGAAAAACTGCACAAAACCCCAGTTTCAACCCATTTTCAATATATTGAACAGCTTCTAAATACTTGACCTGGCATTAAGCGCCCACCTAAAATAGGTTTCAAGTTGATAAACATCGGGCTAACCCTTGGATCCCAGAGCGACCCAAGCACCCGTTTCCTGTTGCCAATACCGGCAAGGGTGTTGTTGGAAGCAACCAGTGCAGGCAAGTTTTGCCATAAGCGCTCACCACAACAACCTGTGTAACCAATCCAAACGAGGCTCTGAGCCGTTCGCCAGCTAGCAAAGCTGGACAGGCGAATCTCAGAGAAAACCTCGCGCGTAGAAAGGCGTGCTATGACAGTGATTACAAAATTTGGCCAAAGTTTGCGAACCTTCGCAGGGGATGTGGCCAGTGGATTCTTTGAGATTGCCCACAATGGCTTTGCCATGCTGGGCTTGGCGCTGGCATTTGTGGCTTTGGCCATGTTGGCCCGCCCCGAACTACAAAAACAAAGCGAAACCCAGCTCATTGGCTGGTTGCAGTCGCGCCAACCGGTAGTGGCTGAGCCAGATGTACCCAACGAGCCAGACGCTATCGACCGCGCCACCGCCACCAACCCCAAAGACCTGCCCAAACAGCAAGCTGCCCTGGCCTATTGGTTGAGCAAAAAATACCGCGTGGCGCCCGAGCCTATCAGCGCCTTGGTGGTGGAAGCCTTTGAAGTGGGCGGCAAAACCAAGATTGACCCGACGCTGATTTTGGCTGTGATGGCCATTGAGTCCAGTTTTAACCCATTTGCCCAAAGCCCCGTGGGCGCGCAAGGCCTGATGCAGGTGATGACCACCGTGCATGGCGACAAATACGAAGGTTTTGGCGGTAATCTGGCCGCTTTTGACCCGGTGACCAACCTGCGCGTGGGCGTGAAGGTGCTGCAAGAATGCATTACCCGTGCTGGCTCGATTGAAGGCGGTTTGCGCCAGTATGTAGGTGCCACCAGCGATGCTACCGAAGGCGGTTATGCCGTCAAGGTGATGGCCGAGCATGCCCGCCTGCGCCTGGTAGCCGGCGGCAAAAATGTGCCAATTTTCACCCCACCGGCGGCAGTCGTGCACAGCATTCCAGCCAGCCTGCCCAGCGCTTTGCCTCAAACTGGCCCTGCTGTGGCTCCCGCCACCAGTAAAAACGACGTACAAGACAAAATCGCGGCCTTCGCCAATTCTTGAAGCTGGCTTTGCGCTAAACTAAGCTGGTACGCAACTGGCGATAGGCGTTTTTCTCAAAAACGCTGACGTGGGCCACCACTGGGAAGCGTACCGCAATCTCCCTTAGATTTTGCGTTTAGCCGTTCGCCTGGGCAGCCCTGACTGTGTGCACTTTCTTGTGTGACTTTGCATGCTTGCCCAGGGACATCCTCCGACACCAGGACTGCCAGCATGTTTAACCGCCATATCCTCATCGAACAAACCGACCCCGAGCTGTTTGCCGCCATCCAGCTTGAGAACGCCCGCCAAGAGCACCACATTGAGCTGATTGCGTCCGAAAACTACGCCAGCCCCGCCGTGATGGCCGCGCAAGGCACCCAACTGACCAACAAATACGCCGAGGGCTACCCAGGCAAGCGCTATTACGGTGGCTGCGTGAACGTGGACGTGGCCGAGACTTTAGCCATCAACCGCGTCAAGCAGCTTTTTGGCGCTGACTGCGCCAACGTGCAGCCCCATTGCGGCGCTTCTGCCAACCAGGCGGTATTTTTGGCCTTTTTGAAGCCCGGCGATACCATCATGGGCATGAGCCTGGCTGAAGGCGGGCACCTCACGCACGGCATGCCGCTGAACATGAGTGGAAAATGGTTCAACGTAGTGTCGTATGGCCTGAATGCCAGCGAAGAGATTGACTACGACGCTATGGAAAAGCTAGCGCACGAGAAAAAACCCAAGCTCATCATTGCGGGCGCATCGGCCTATTCCCTGCGCATTGACTTTGAACGCTTTGCCAAGGTGGCCAAAGCCGTAGGCGCTATCTTTATGGTGGACATGGCGCATTACGCAGGTTTGATTGCCGCTGGCGTGTACCCCAACCCCGTGCCGCATGCCGACGTAGTGACATCGACTACCCACAAGAGCCTGCGCGGCCCGCGCGGTGGCATCATCTTGATGAAAGCTGAGCACGAAAAAGCGATTAACAGCGCCGTCTTCCCCGGCCTGCAAGGCGGCCCACTGATGCATGTAATTGCTGCCAAAGCCATAGCATTCAAAGAAGCACTGGAGCCAAGCTTCAAAGACTATCAGCAACAAGTGATAAAAAACGCCGAGGTGGTTGCGCAGACTTTGGTGCAACGCGGCTTGCGCATTGTCAGTGGCCGCACCGAAAGCCATGTGATGCTGGTTGATTTGCGCAATAAAAATATCACCGGCAAAGAAGCCGAAGCCGTTTTGGGCGACGCTTATATGACCATCAACAAAAACGGCATACCCAACGACCCCGAAAAACCGATGGTCACCAGCGGCGTGCGCATTGGCACACCGGCCATGACCACGCGTGGCTTTAAAGAGAACGAGGCCCGCGCCACGGCCCACCTGGTGGCCGACGTGCTGGACAACCCGCGTGACGGCGCCACCATCGAAACCGTGCGCGCCAAGGTAGTGGCGTTGACTAGCCGCTTCCCGGTCTACGGTTAATTGCCAGCCATGCCAAAACGAGCGCCCAGCCCACCCAGGCTGGGCGTTTTTGTTTTATCTGTCTGCTATACTATTCATAGCTGCTCGCGCATATTCCACGCTGGAAACTGGCTAAAAAACACCTAAAAGCAGGTAACCCACCATGAAATGCCCCTTCTGCGCCAACCTGGACACCCAGGTCGTTGAAACCCGCATCTCGGAAGACGCCGACTTCATCCGCCGCCGCCGCCAGTGCAGCGCCTGCGAAAAGCGCTTCACCACCTACGAACGACCCGAGGTCAACTTCCCAACCATAGTCAAAAAAGACGGCCGCCGTATCGAATACGAACGCAGCAAACTGCAAGCCAGCATGAAGCTAGCCCTGCGCAAACGCCCCGTCAGCACCGAGCAGTTGGATAGCGCCATTGAACGCATAGAAGAAAAGCTCCTCAACCTGGGCTTGCGAGAAGTCCAAAGCCCCCGCATAGGCGAACTCGTCATGCGCGAACTGAAAAAGCTGGACAAAGTAGCCTACGTACGCTTTGCCAGTGTTTACCGCAATTTTGAGGATATTGACGAGTTTCGAGCGTTGGTGGACGAGGTGCGGAAATAGATAAGACTAACGGGTTACTTGCTAACTTACGCGAAAGCAACCCGTTAGTCGATCACAAAATACCGTTTATCTGACTGGCTAGAAGACTTAGCCAATTCAACCTACATTAGCGCAATGCAAAGACATGAATACAATTCAAAAAATCGTACGATTAGTGGCTTCACACTTATTGAATTATTAGTCGTAATTGCAATAGTTGGAATACTCGCAACACTCGCTTTGCCATCAATGCGCCAGTTTTTTGGTAGCTGGCAGGTCAGCAACGCTGTCAACTCTTTTACAGGAAGTGTTCAACTGGCGCGATCCGAAGCAATAAAAAGAGGCCGTTTAGTGAGAATGTGTAGAAGCGATAACGGCACATCTTGCGCCACTATCAGTAGTACAACTGGTTGGGCTACTGGGTGGATAGTATTTGTAGATAACGATGCCAGTGGTACACCTGTCACTACCGGAGACGCAATCATACTAAAGCAAGCGCAGTTTTCAAACTTCAGTGACATTACAGCCAATACCAATGCTTCGCTGGCTTTCACGCCGTTTGGTTTATTACAAAACGGCACCGGTGCACAGGGTCTCAATTTTAACTGGGATAGCGGCTCTACAATTAAAAAAGGGGTGTGTGTTAATTTTACCGGACGCACTCGTATTGTTGCGGATAACTCCGACTGCGGCACTACTAGCAGCACGTATTAACCGAGATTGTCCATTAGAACTTCCCGCGCTTTTGCCGCATACTCAAGATACACGATTTCTAATGGAATCCATTAGAGAATCCTCAATGAAATCAACGATGTAGGATGGATTGACCGATCATGCCAGCAGATTTCAAGATCAAATTCACCAACAAAGAAGTCAGCGCCTGGGGCGGCCTTGCGCTTTTGAAGCGCATGCTCGATCAATTAGGCTTTACCGATGAGCTTGCCCGCTGGAGTCTGCCCCCGCCTGGGTCTAACCGCGGCTATGCACCTGCTCAATTGATCGAACAAATGATGGTCAGCATTTGGTGTGGTGCAGCTCGCTTTGCCCACGCCGAGATCACGCGCCTGGACAGCACCCTGGCTCGCCTGTTTGGTTGGAAGCGGGTTGCAGGCCACAAAGCCATCATCCGGCTGTTTGAGCGCTTTGACATGGCTTGCAGCTCCCGCGTGCAAACGCAAAGCTACGAATGGCTCTTTGGCAAACTGGCCTTGAAGAACGTCACGTTAGATGTCGACTCCACCGTGCTGACCCGCTGGGGGCAAACCTGCCAGGGCGCAGTCAAGGGCTACAACCCGAGAAACCACGGGCGCATGAGCCATCACCCCTTGATGGCCTTTGTAGCCGACTGGCGCTTGGTGGCCAATTTCTGGCTGCGCCCAGGCAACGCGCACAGCGCCAACAATGCACTGTCTTTCATTGAGCAAAGCATCCAGAATTTAGGGGGCACGAAGGTCGGCCTGTTTCGCGCAGACAGCGGCTTTTACGATCAAAAAATTGTTGCCCTGCTCAGGGACAAAGACATCAACCACATCATCAGTGCTCGCCTGACGACGGGTTTGCAGCAAGCGATTGTGGACAAATGCGTCTGGCAAGAGATTGAAACTGGGCTGCAAGTCTCCGAGCTGGAGTACACGCCCAAGGATTGGCCGCAAGCGCAGCGTATCGTGGTGGTGCGCCAGCATATCAAGCGCAAGAATGCTGCGGGCAAGACGCTGTCGCTGTTTGCTGACGATCCTGACCTGCACGGCTGGCGCTATGGTGCGATGCTCACCGATATGACACTTCCAGCGCTTGAGGTATGGCGGCTGTATCGGGGCAGAGCAGACTGCGAGAACCGGATCAAGGAGCTCAAGCAAGACTTTGGCTTGGGCAGCTTCGTGCTCAAAGACTTCTGGGCGACTGAGGCAGCAATGGGGGTGGCGATGCTGTCCTACAACTTGATGAGTGTGTTTCGCCATCTGGTGATGCGCGAGAAGACGCAGCATACGCTGGCTACGCTGCATCACAAGGTGCTGGCTGTGGGTGCTTTTTGGAGCGAGTCTCCAAAAGACAAACCATCGATACTCAAACTGGCGATTGCACGAAAAAGGCGAGCGTGGTTTGAGGGGCTTTGGGCTAACGCCAATGCGTGCAATATCCCAGTTCAGCCTGCTCGGTAAGTTCTAATGGACAATCTCGGTTAAAGTGACAACACTTTAGCGGTACACGCCATCCTTGTCTATGCAAAATGTCACACTTCCATCTGCCTTGGTTCATAAAGCCGTGTTCCCCGTCGCTGGCTTGGGCACCCGTTTCTTGCCTGCAACCAAGGCCCAACCCAAAGAAATGCTACCGGTGGTGGACAAGCCGCTCATCCAGTACGCCGTAGAAGAGGCCTACGCTGCGGGCATCCGCCACATGATTTTTGTGACGGGACGCAATAAGCGGGCGATTGAAGACCACTTTGACACCGCCTACGAGCTGGAAACCGAACTGCTAGCCGCCAACAAGCACGCCTTGCTCGCGGCAGTGCGCAGCGTTCAACCAGACGACATGGTGTGCTCTTACGTGCGCCAGCCCCGTTCACTGGGTTTGGGCCATGCGGTATTGTGCGCCGAGCATCTGGTGGGTGATGAGCCTTTTGCCGTGTTGCTGGCCGATGATTTGATGGTTGGCGAACCGGGTGGCTTAAGCATATTGGCCCAAATGGTGGCCCAATACGCTGCGCTGGACGCTACTAGACGCGGTTGCATCGTCGCGGTGCAGCAAGTGCCGCGCGAGCTTACCCGCCGCTACGGTATGGTGGGCGGGCAGATGGTGGCAGACCGCTTGATGCGCCTGGACAAATTTGTAGAAAAACCTGCTCCGCAGGACGCTCCTTCACACTGGGGAGTAGCCGGACGTTATGTGCTGAGCCCCCAGGTTTTTACTGCCATTCGTGCGCAACCGCGTGGTGTGGGTGGCGAGATTCAATTGACCGATGGCATTGCTGCACTGATGGCAGAACAACCCGTTTACGCTTATCAATACAGCGGTAGGCGCTATGATTGTGGTAGCAAGTCAGGCTTTTTGCAGGCCACAGTAGAGCTGGCCTTGCAGCACCCCGAGGAAGGTGCAGAGTTTGCGCAGTATCTTGCCAACCGTGGCAAGTAACGCGTGTAGAACAACGCCGGGTTAACGTCGAGTTAACACCGAATCAACGCTGAATTAACGCCGGCGCAAGATATGGAAAAACTCGCTGCCCACAGTTTCCTGCTGCACTAGTTCATTGCCTGTTTGTCTGGCAAAAGCCTGAAAGTCGCGCATTGAGCCTGCGTCGGTCGCTACCACTTTAAGCAGCTGGCCACTGGTCAGCTCGCTCAGTGCTTTCTTGGCCTTCAAGATCGGCAGCGGGCAATTGAGGCCACGGGTGTCAAGTTCTTTACTGATTTCCATACGCAGATTCCATAAACATAATTAGGGTTAGAACACAATTCATCTGGTTATTGTCGGCCAAGTTTTCATATTATCGCTTTTCCCACTCTACAAATAGGGGTTCTAGCCCGATACTGCGCAGCCAGTCGGCCAGTGCATAGCCTGTGCCTGCTGGCCAGCATTTCACCTTGTCGTAGTCATACAGTTTGTATTCTGCCAGCTCGGGTGACAAAGCTACCTCGCCATCGGCCACCACGTGGTAGGCGATGATGACCTGGTTCATGCGCAAAAACTCATACACGCCAATCAGGTTCACTGCGCTGCAGTTGAGGTTGGTTTCTTCTTTTACCTCGCGGGTTATGCCGTCTTGCGGCGTTTCGCCTGCTTCCATAAAACCGGTGATCAGCGCAAACATTTTGCCGGGCCAGGCGGCGTTGCGTGCCAGCAGCAATTGGCCCCGGTATTGCACTACGGCAGCCAGCACGGGGGTGGGGTTGTTCCAGTGCGTCCAGTTGCAGGCCGTGCAGCGCAGGCGTTGTTTTGCGCCACCGTCTTCCATAGCCGTGACGATGGACAGCTCAGTCGCGCACTGTGGGCAAAATTTAAATCCGTGGTTCATAGTTTTTATCTTTTTATGCTATAAAAATAATAGCTGCTCGCGCATATGCTACGCTGGCAATAGGCCTAAATGACAGGAAAAAAGCGAGAATATCACGCTGGAAAAACGCCGGTAGACAAATAGCGGTCGCCACGGTCACAAACGATAAAAACAATCACGGCATCACGCTCACGTGCGGCAATTTGCTGTGCCACCCAGCAAGCACCGGCTGCAGACGGCCCCGCAAAAATGCCTTCTGCGCGCGCCAGTTCGCGGCACATGTCCTCAGCATCTGCCTGGCTGACGTACACCAGCTCGTCCACATGCTGCGGGTCATAAATTTTGGGCAAATATTCTTGTGGCCACTTGCGAATGCCCGGAATGCGAGAACCCTCGCTGGGCTGCGCACCAATAATCTTGATGGCCGGGTTCTTCTCTTTTAAAAACTTCGACACCCCGGTGATCGTGCCCGTCGTGCCCATGGCACTCACAAAATGCGTGATCTTGCCGCCGGTTTGCTCCCAAATCTCGGGGCCTGTTGCCTCGTAATGCGCGCGCGGATTGTCCTGGTTGGCAAATTGGTCCAATACACGGCCTTTGCCCTCTTTTTGCATTTTTTCTGCCAAATCGCGGGCATATTCCATACCGCCGCTCTTGGGCGTGAGGATCAATTGCGCGCCAAACGCCTTCATCGTCTGCGCCCGCTCAATGCTCAGGTCTTCGGGCATGACCAGCACCATGCGATAGCCCTTGATGGCCGCTGCCATGGCCAGCGCAATACCCGTGTTGCCAGACGTCGCCTCGATCAACGTGTCACCGGGTTGGATGTCACCACGCTCTTGCGCACGCTGAATCATCGACAGCGCGGGGCGGTCTTTGACCGAGCCAGCGGGGTTATTGCCTTCCAGCTTGCCCAAAATTACGTTATTTCGTTGGGCGTTGTCGTCTGCGCCAATACGTTGCAAGCGTGCCAAGGGCGTTTTGCCGATAGCGTCTTCAATCGTCGGGTAGGCAAAAGTAGCGGCAAGGGGGGAGCTTTGTTTCAAATTCATACCCATACTGTGCCATAATTATGGGCTTGGCACACTACGTCTATGTGCACAAACTTCATAGCCGAAGTGGCGAAATTGGTAGACGCAGCAGACTCAAAATCTGCCGATTGAGAGATCGTGCCGGTTCGATTCCGGCCTTCGGCACCAGACAAAGCCCGTCAGCAGCAAGCCGACGGGCTTTTTTTATGGTCAATCAGGATTGGCGGTACATTGTTTGTTGAATTTTTCGCGTGCCGCGCCACACCGCCCACAACACTAGCGGGATCAAAGCGCCAGCGGCAATCTCTGGGTTTAGCGGCACGCCTGCGCCCTTGAGCGCCTTACCTGCGTACAGCAGCAAGCTCACCACGTAATAACAAATGGCAGCAATGGATAGGCCCTCCACGGTGCTTTGCAGGCGCAACTGCAGCGCCTGGCCCTTGGTAAGTTCTTCTAGCAACTGTTGGTTTTGCTGCTCGTTGACAATTTCCACTCTGGTGCGCAGCAAGGCACTGGCGCGCGAAATGCGTTCCGACAGCGAACCCAGCCTGCGCTCTGTGGCCGCGACCGTGGCCATAGCCGGCGATAGTCGGTGGCGTAAATATACGCCCAGTTGCTGTGTGCCGGGTATAGCCTTTTCACGCAACTCGGCAATACGCTGGTCTACCAGTGTGGCATAGGCTCGCGTGGCAGAGAAGCGAAAACCGTGCGCAGCAGTGGCCCCTTCTACACGCGACGCAAGAGAAATCATGGCATCTAGTAGCGCCTGGTCAGACAGGCTATCTCCGACCATTTGCGCAGTGATGGTCGCCAGTGTATCCTCGCATTCGGCCAGCATAGGGCCCAGTTCTTTGGCCACAGGCAGGCCGCGCAGCGCCATGAGGCGATAAGTCTCCATTTCTAGCAAGCGGTGTGAGGTGCGCCCCGAGCGAGCCTCGCTGGTGCCTGCTGGCGCAACAACCAGCAAACGCTCAAAGCCGTCTGGCCCAATATGAAAGCGGGTAACGGCCCATGAATGGCCGTTACCAATTTGCGATGCCAGAACGGTGTGCTCGCCAAACCACTGCTGCGCAAGCGCGCTGAGTGCTTTTTCGTCCTGCAAATCGCCCTCGACCATGGCCATTTGAATGGCAGCAACGGTACGCCCTGGCAAGCCACGTAGCCAACCAGCAGGCACCACGGGTGAGGTCATCAAATCAGGATCTGTCGCACCCAGGGTTGCGCCATGCGGCAGGGGCTGCACGATGGAGTACCGGGTAAATTCAGTGTGGCGCTCCCACTTTACGGTGTAACCGTCAAAGCGCAGCCGCAAAAAGTTGGCGTTCAAACTCTCCGTTGGCAAATCCTGTTGGCCGGGCAACAAGCGCAGGTGCGCACACTCCTGCGCGCGCGTAACGCCATCATTTAGCAAGGCCACGTACACCACCAAAGCGGGCAATCGTATGCGCGCTGCAGGCCGAGCATGAAGCTCGTTGTGCAACTCGCTGCGCTGCGCATCGTCAGGCGGAAGCATCCATTCGTTAGCTAGGGGTTCGGTCATGGGCTTACCTGCAAGCAAAATGGGTGATGAAAAAAGAAAAGACAGACACTACAAAATGTATAGCTTTGCATACATATTCTATGATGTCTATAAAAGAATTGCCCGGAAGAAATGGCCGCCATTTTCTGATTACCGTCTGCGCAAGGGACTGAAGCCATCAGGTTGGTGTCAAAATACAGAATATGTCCCACCCTACAGCATCGAACGCTACTATGCCAACAGATCCGGCGGCGACACCCGCTGCTACTGGGCAGCCGCGCAACCCGCTACACGGCCTTACGCTGGAGAACATCGTTTGCACTTTGGTAGACCACTACGGTTGGGAAGAATTGGCTCACCTCATACCGGTGCGTTGCTTCGCATTTGAACCCAGCGTTACATCCAGCCTGAAATTTCTGCGCAAAACACCCTGGGC
Organism: Polaromonas sp.; assembly: GCA_043774625.1. Classification (GTDB taxonomy): domain Bacteria; phylum Pseudomonadota; class Gammaproteobacteria; order Burkholderiales; family Burkholderiaceae_C; genus JAAFIP01. The sequence goes on from JAYVTG010000098.1 coordinate 21,712, forward strand.
GCGCGAGAAGGTGGAAGGCCTGTATTTGTTTATGCTGCGCGAAGAACGGCGTAATAAAGTGCGTTAGCCAGCGTGGAATATGCGCGAGCAGCTATTTATTTTGTAGCATTATTGCTTTTCAACCCACACTGCCGCCAAGCCTCATACACCGTCACCGCTACGGCGTTGGACAAATTCAAACTGCGCTGACCTTCGATCATCGGCAGCCGCAGGCGTTGCGAGGGTGGGAAAGTCTCACGAATAGCGGGTGGCAGGCCTGCCGTTTCTGAGCCAAACACCAGCCAGTCGCCAGGCGCATAGGTTTGATCAAACGTGCTGTGGCTGCCCTTGGTGGTCATGGCGAACATGCGCTCTTGCGCGGGCTGGCAGGTGGACATGAACGTCGCCCAGCTAGCGTGGCGTTGCACGTCGGTGTATTCGTGATAGTCCAGCCCGGCGCGGCGCATGTAGCGGTCTTCCATGCTAAAGCCCAGCGGTTCGATCAAATGCAGCTTGCAGCCGGTGTTGGCGGCCAGGCGGATGACGTTGCCGGTATTGGGCGGGATTTCGGGGTGGACGAGAACGATGTTGAACATGGGGTGATTGTCTACCACCAGTACACTAAGGCCCAAACAAGCCCCAGCCCATGAGCCTTTTTAAATCCGCTTCCACCGTCTCTCTGTTCACCCTTGCATCCCGCATTACCGGGCTGGTGCGTGACCTGCTCATGTCGTACACCTTTGGTGTGAGCGCCATGACTGATGCGTTTTGGGTGGCGTTTCGCATTCCCAACATGCTGCGCCGCATGTTTGGTGAGGGCGCTTTTAGCCAGGCTTTTGTACCCGTGCTGGCCACCAGTAAAGAGCAAGACGGGGTAGATGCCACCAAAATTCTGGTTGACAAAGTAGCGACCGTGCTGGCCTGGGTGCTGGTGGGCACCAGCATTGTGGGCGTGGCCACAGCGCCGCTGTTTGTATACGCCATGGCCAGTGGCTTGCAGCAAAATCCGCGCGGGTTTGAAGCGGCCGTGTGGATGACGCGCTTCATGTTTCCCTACATCGCCTGCATGTCCCTGGTGGTGCTGTCTGCAGGCATTTTGAACACCTGGAAGAAGTTTGCCGTTCCAGCGGCCACGCCCGTGCTGCTGAACGTGGCGATGATATTGGCTGCCTGGTTAGGTGCGCCGTGGTTCAAAAGCATGGGGCTAGAACCCATTTACGCCATGGCTGTGGGGGTGATGGTGGGCGGCATGCTACAGGTAGGCATACAAATTCCGGCCTTGTACAAACTGGGTTTGTTACCCCGTTTTTCGCTTCGCTGGTCAGCATTCAAAGCTGCCTGGACTGACCCTGGCACCAAAAACGTCATCAATCTGATGCTGCCCGCCTTGCTGGGTGTGAGCGTGGCGCAAATCTCGCTGCTAATCAACACCCAAATTGCCTCGCACTTGGCCACCGGTTCTGTCAGCTGGCTCAACAGCGCCAGCTTGCTGATGGAGTTTCCAACCGCCATGCTGGGCGTGGCCCTGGGGGTGGTGCTGATGCCGCAACTGGCCGCGGCCAAAGCGGTAAGCGACCATCAAAAATATTCGGACATGATCGACTGGGGCCTGCGCCTGGTGTTGCTACTGGCGGTGCCCAGTGCGGTGGCCTTGGTGACCTTTTCGCAGCCGCTGGTGTCTGCGCTGTACCACTACGGCGCGTTCAAAGACAGCGACGTGCCACAAGTGGCCGTGGCGCTGATGGGCTATGGCGCTGGCTTGCTGGGCCTGGTGGCCATCAAGGTGCTGGCCTCGGCCTATTTTGCGCGGCAAGACACGCGCACGCCAGTGAAGATTGCCGTGGTTGTACTGATCTTCACCCAATTGCTCAATGTGCTGCTGGTGCCGTATTTAAGCCACGCCGCGCTGGCACTTTCCATCGGGCTGGGTGCGTTGCTCAATGCGGGCTGGCTGCTGAGTGGTTTGCTCAAAAATAAAACCTACCTACCCCAGCCCGGCTGGGGCCGTTTTGCACTGCAGGTGCTGGCCGCCAGCGCCCTGATGGCCGTGTTTTTGATGTGGGCCAGCACGGCAGTGGGCTGGATCGAGTTGCGAAGCCATATTTGGCAACGTATTGGCCTGCTTTCCAGCGCCGTTATTGCGGCGGCAGCTATTTATTTTATAGCGTTGTGGGCTTCTGGGCTGAAACTGCGATCTTTGCTCAAGCGATAACCGGGTGCTATACATTTAGTAGCTGCTTGCGCATATTCCACGCTGGTATTACGTTTTTTTTATGTGGTTTTGACAGGTAAAATATCAGCAAGCAGGTTTTTTGCCCTGCACCAGTTCCCCAAACCTGCAAAATCTGTCACCATATCGCCGTGCAACTGAACTACGACACCCCTTCGCCGCTGCAGTACTTCAGCTCGCTGGTAGCCAGCGACGAGCACTTTCCCTTGCTGGAAGCCGCCGCCAGTCTGGCGCTGGACGAATACCCCGCGTTGGACATACAGCAGGTGCTGGGCGATGTAGACCAGCTTATTGCCCGCCTCAAGCGCCGCATTCCGTCGGACGCACCGCCCATTCAGCGCCTGCGGGCCTTAAACCAGTTTTTCTACCGCGACCTGAGCTTTGCCGCCAACGTCAACAATTACTACGACCCTGACAACAGTTACCTCCATGCCGTGCTCAAAACGCGCAAAGGCATTCCTATCAGCCTGGCCGTGCTGTGGCTAGAGGTGGCGCAGGCGCTGGGTTTGAACGCCCGTGGCGTGAGTTTTCCGGGGCATTTCATGCTCAAGGTGAATTTGCCCAAGGGCCAGGTGGTGATCAACCCGCTGGACGGCCAGTCACTCAGCCGCGAAGACCTGAGCGAACGGCTGGAGCCTTACAAACGCCGCAGCGGTTTGGTAGACGACTTTGACGTGCCGCTGGGCCTGTATCTGCAAGGTGCCAAGCCACGCGACATTGTGGCGCGCATGCTACGCAACCTCAAAGAAATCCATTCCACCCAGGAAGACTGGCCGCGCCTGGTGGCCGTGCTGGACCGTTTGATCGTGCTGGTGCCCGACCACTGGAGCGATTGGCGCGACCGGGGCCTGGCCCACGCCGAGATGGGCCACATTAACCTGGCCGTGCCCGACCTAGAAATGTATTTGGCCCGAGCTGACGAAGGCATGGACCTGGACGCCATTGCAGAGCGCGTAGCAGACCTGCGCAGAGCGTTGAGTTAAACTTTTGACTCATAAATGTGCGTTTGCCAGCGTAGAATATGCGTGAGCAGCTATGATTTTTATAGTATCCAGAGTTTGCGCGTATCGAAATGTAACCCGCATAGACGAAATTCGCGCGGCGCGAACATAATGGTGAGTGACATTCACAAGCAGTGCACATCAACTACAAAGAAGGTAAGAAAATGATCCAACTCAAGAAAATTCTGGCGTCAGTACTGATCGCATCCACAGCCCTGCTAGGCATGCCCAGTGGCGCATGGGCAACAGGCATGGTGACCACAGACGAGGCTATTACCGCTCAGGCGTCCAGTGCCAACCGTGACAAGGTGGAGTCCTTCTTTTTGCGCGAAGACGTGCAACGCGGTCTGCAAGAGCAGGGCGTGAACAGCCAGGCTGCCCAAGACCGCGTTAAAGCCATGTCAGACGCAGAAGTGGCCCAGTTGGCCGGTCGCATTGACCAGGCCCCGGCGGGTGGTGATGTGCTGGGTGTTTTGTTCACCATCTTTATTGTTTTGCTCATCACCGACATTTTGGGTCTGACCAAAATATTCCCGTTCACCCGATCGGTACGATGAGTCTGGCGGGCGAGGGCATCGCCCGCAGTATCGACTGTAGCGGCGACCGTACTGACGTACTTACTGACGTACGTAATGACACTCTGTTGCGCCTGTGGTTTTTGGCGGTTATGGCTAGCCTGGCCGTACTGGGTTTGTCTGGTTGTGCCACGCCACAAGTAGCGCAGCTACAGCAGCAATGGGTGCAGAATGCACCGCAAACTGCGCTGTTAAAAAACGTTCCCTTCTACCCCCAAGAGGCCTACCAGTGCGGCCCCGCCGCGCTGTACATGGCGGCCACAGCAGCCGGTGCACAGCCAGACCCCGAAGCACTGGTGCACCAGGTGTATGTGCCCGGCCGCCAGGGAGCGTTGCAGGTAGAAATGATGGTGGCCACACGCCGCCAGGGCTTGCTGGCCTACCCCCTCAAGGCGCAGGTAGATGCTGTGCTACGTGAGGTGGCGGCAGGCAACCCGGTCGTCGTGCTGCAAAACCTGTCGTTCTCCTTCGCACCGGTCTGGCATTACGCCGTGGTGATTGGCTACGATATTCCTACCAACACCATCACACTGCATTCAGGCCGCACCCAGGGGCTGACGATGTCGCTTTTTACCTTTGAACGCACCTGGGCACGCGGCAACTACTGGGCCATGCTGGCTCTGCAGCCCAGCCGCTTGCCCGCCACGGCCGATGCCGACGCTTACACGGGTGCCGCCGCTGCGCTGGAGCGCATCAACCCTGGCGCAGCGCAAACCGCCTACGTCCGTGCACTGGCGGCCTGGCCCGCGCACCGCACGGCCATGCTGGGCGCTGGCAACACAGCCTATGCTTTGGGGCAACTTGATGTGGCGATTGAAGCCTACCGGCAAACCACAGCCCAGCACGCCGACTTTGCCGACGCGTGGAACAACCTGGCGCAGGCTTTGCTGGACGCGGGGCAGCTAACGCATGCGTCCAGTGCCATCGCACGCGCGGTGGCGCTAGGTGGTGCGCGACAGACCCGCTACGTAGAGCTACAGCGCAGCATTGAAACGGCCTTAGCGACTAAAAACCGCTGATGCCAGCGTGGAATATGCGCAACCAGCTACTAAATAAATAGCATTCACGCGCAACCCACAGGTTTGAAGACGCGCTCTGTCGAGGGAGGATATTTGTCCAGTTTGCTCGTTGGTCGAATCGGACGCGGCACAAGCTGGCCCCCACAGTTGGGGCAGATACCCTGCAGCTTGTTGTCCGCGCATGCCGCGCAAAAAGTACATTCAAAGCTACAAATGCGGGCTTGTGTGGAGGCGGGAGGCAAGTCGGTGTTACAGCATTCGCAGTTGGGTCGTAGTTGCAGCATGACGAAATTTCCTTTAAGCGTCGGATAAAGCTTGCGCTACCGTCACCATATTGGCAAATCTATCTTGCAGCACGGTGGCAGTACGCGCCTTGATGTCTTGTGCACTCAGCGGTTCACCATTTGGCTGTTGCATATCAAACGTCAGCGTCGCGTCCAGCACATAGTCCACCTTCCAGCCCAGGTCAGAGGCATGGCGCGTTGTTGTTTCGCAGCATTGCTCGGTGCGAATGCCACTGATGATGATTTTGTCGATGCTGTTTTGCGTCAGCCAAACTTGAAGGCCCGTACCGACCAAGGCGCTGTGGCGGCTTTTGTGGAAGGTGGCGGCGGCGCTGAAGTCGGCCAGGCCTTTGAAGGGTTTGATGAAACCCGACTCCATGGCGAAAGCATTGCTTGCCTCTTTCGGTTCATCGACATGGTAAACGCGAACGACAGGAATGCTACGCGCCACACTACCCGCAATCAAGGCGTTTTGTGCGGCCAGATAGGCGGGCACATCACGTTCGATAAAGTAGGGGCGCTGGCGAAATGACTCTTGCGCGTCGATCACTATCAGACAGGTTTTCATGATTCAAACTCCTTTGTAACATGAGCCTATATCTTCTGCTAAATACCTGCTGCTGTCCGCTCATAGGCAGACCAATCTCGATCATTTCAGGACATGACTGCCGTATCAGGTAACGGTGACAGCCGGGCCAGCGCCCAAAGCACCAATCACGCCAATTTCGTACACCTGCTCGCCCAGGCCGCGCAAGGTTGCGGCGCAAGCTGCAGAGCTTGCAGCGTCAACGACTACGACCATGCCGATGCCGTTGTTGAACGTGCGGTTCATTTCCATATCATCAATAGCAGCGGTTTTTTGCAGCCAGGCGAACAGTTCAGTTTGCGGCCACGCGCCTTTTTTCAAATGCGCAGCGGTGCCTTCAGGCAGCACGCGGGGAATGTTCTCTAGCAAGCCGCCCCCGGTGATGTGGGCCAGAGCCTTGATGCCGCCGGGGGAGGTAGCGTCTTGCGACAACGGGTGTACTGCCAACGCGGCCAGCACGTTTTTCACATACAGGCGGGTCGGCTCCATTAGGGCTTGCTTGAATGGTTTACCGTCCAAAGTGGCTGGGGCAGACGCACCTGCGCGCTCAATGCATTTGCGCACCAGGCTAAAGCCATTGCTATGCACGCCGCTGCTGGCCAAGCCCAGCACCACGTCGCCCGGTTTGATGCCCTTGCCCGTCAAGATTTTGGATTTTTCTACCGCTCCTACGCAAAAACCGGCTAAGTCGTATTCGCCTGCGGGGTACATGCCCGGCATTTCAGCGGTTTCGCCGCCAATCAATGCGCAGCCGCTCAGCTCGCAACCCGTGGCAATACCGCCAATGACAGCAGCGGCGGTGTCTACATCCAGCTTGCCACAGGCAAAATAGTCCAAAAAGAACAAAGGCTCAGCGCCTTGCACCAGCACGTCGTTCACGCTCATGGCCACCAGGTCAATGCCCACGGTGTCGTGCATATTCCATTCAAAAGCCAGTTTCAGCTTGGTGCCCACGCCATCGGTGCCGCTGACCAAAACGGGCTCTTTGTAACGCTTGGGCACCTCAAACAGGGCGCCAAAACCGCCAATTCCGGCCAAAACGCCTTCGCGCATGGTCTTTTTGGCCAGGGGTTTGATGCGTTCGACCAGGGCGTCGCCAGCGACTATGTCTACACCTGCGTCTTTGTAAGACAGTGCGGCGCCACTTGAATTAGGGGTATTGCTCATGTTTTGGTAGCGCTTTGCGCAAGTAAATCGCCCAAAAGGGCTTATTTAGAGGGTTATCCGGGGCATTTTGGGTCATGAAACCGAAGCTTTGCCACGTAAAATCATTCCAATTTTAGGGCTTTATCGCCCCTGCCTTGCCCAGCGCCATAATTTCAACGCACCCATAGCCAATTTAGCAGCACATTAGCAGCCCATTGAGTTTGCCAGCCCATGCAATTTACCTCTACCCAAAAAACCACCGCAGCCTGGATTGCAATCGCTTCTAGCACGGGTGTGTTGATGTGGTTGCTAGCCCCCGTGCTGACCCCGTTTGTAGTGGCCGCCGTGCTAGCCTATGCACTCAACCCGGTAGTTGGCCGCCTGCAACGCCTGGGTGGCAAGCGGCTGCCCCGCGCCGTGGCGGTGGCCTTGGTGGAACTGCTCTTTATTGTTGTGGTGCTGACCGTGCTGCTGCTGATTGTGCCCATCTTGGCCAAAGAAATTCCGCTGATGCGCGACCAGTTACCCGTGCTAGCCGACAAGATGAATGCATGGCTTGCGCCGCTGCTCAAGTCTTGGGGCTTGCAGGTGTCGCTCAATGTAGACAGCATCAAAGGCTTTGCGCTTAAATACCTGACCACCAATTTTGAAGAGGGCGTGGCTTCTGTCCTGTCGTCCATCAAGCTGGGCGGCAGTGTGGCGCTGGCCATTGTGGGCAATGCTATTTTGATACCCGTGGTTTTGTTTTACTTGCTGATGGACTGGGACCGTTTTGTGCTGCGTGCCAAAGAATTCATTCCACGTAGCCAGCTCAAAGACGTAGACAGTTTTGCGGACGAGGCCGACAGCGTGCTTGGCCAGTACCTGCGTGGCCAGCTGCTGGTGATGGTGATCATGGCGATTTTCTACAGCCTTGGTTTGGCACTGTTTGGGCTAGACTTGGCATTGCCCATTGGCGTATTTACCGGGCTGGCCATGATCGTGCCCTATGTGGGTTTTGGCCTGGGGCTGATTTTGGCCGTTTTGGCAGGTATTTTGCAATTTGCATCTGTCAAAGTGCTGGTGATGGTAGCGGCCGTGTACGGTTCGGGCCAGTTGCTGGAAGGCTTCTTCCTCACACCGCGTTTGGTGGGCGAGCGCATTGGTTTGCACCCGCTGGCTGTTATTTTTGCGTTGTTGGCGTTTGGCCAGCTATTTGGTTTGGTGGGGGTGCTGGTTGCCTTGCCTGCCAGTGCGGTGCTATTGGTAGGCATGCGCCGCTTGCGTGCGCGTTATCTCGCGTCTGCGCTTTACAAAGAATAGCACCGTGCAACAAATCGCTTTAGACATCGGCATGAGCCCCGTGGCCACGCTGGACAGCTTTTTAGCTGGCCCCAACGAAGCTGTGCTGGCGCATGTGCGCTTATGGGTGGGCAATGCCATGCGTTCGCCCGTGCCCACCTATGTGTGGGGGCACAGCGCCAGCGGCAAAACCCATTTGCTCAAAGCCGTGCGTGAAGCGCTGCGCGACCAAGGCAGCACGGTCGGCTGGCTAGACGCGTCCATGCACGAGCCACCACCTTTTAACACCGCGTGGTCGGCAGTGCTGATGGACGACGTACACCTGTACACAGCGGTGCAGCAGCACGCTGCCTTCAACTGGTTTGTGAACGCGCAAACCGAACACCGCTGGCTGTTAGCTGCGGGCAGCCTGCCACCCGCCGATCTGGCCCTGCGTGAAGACCTGCGCACCCGCCTAGGTTGGGGCCATGTGTTTGCCCTGCAGGTACTGACCGAGCCTGAGCGGCGCGCCGTGCTGCGCCAGGAGGCCGACGCACGCGGCGTGTTTTTAAGTGACGACGTGATGGACTTTATGCTCACCCGCTTTTCGCGTGATTTGGGCTCGCTGATGCAATTGCTGCAACACCTAGACGGTTATGCGCTCACCACCAAGCGTGCGATCACGATCCCGCTGATTAAAAGCATGCTGGATGCTGCCTGACTGCTGCCTAATTTTTTGCCCATGAAACTCGCTCTTTTCGACTTAGACCACACCCTGTTGCCGATAGATAGCGACCACGCCTGGGGTGAATACACCATCTCCATTGGCTGGCGCGATGCACAAGCTTTCAAGCGTACCAACGACCAGTTTTATGCAGAATACCAAGCTGGCACGCTGGATGCAGCGGCGTATCTGCGCTTTGCGACGGAGGCCATTCGGCAGCAGGGCGCTACTAAATCAATAGCTGCTCACGCAGATTTCATGCTGGCTACCATTGAAAAACATATCAAAAACTCGGCCTTGAAGCTGCTGGAGCAACATCGCGCAGCGGGCGACACCCTGGTGCTGATCACCGCGACCAACGAGTTTGTTACCCGCCCCATTGCCCAGCGCCTGGGCTTTGAACATTTGATTGCGGTGGAGTTGGAAAAAGACGACGCGGGCTGGTACACCGGCGCCACCCGCAGCACGCTGAGCTTTCGCGAAGGCAAAGTCACGCGCCTGCTGGAATGGCTGGCAGCCCAAGGCAAGACGTGGGATGATGTCAGCAATAGCACCTTCTACAGCGACAGCATGAACGACCTGCCGCTGTTAGAAAAAGTGCACACTCCCGTGGCTACCAACCCCGACGCGCGTTTGCGCACCCTGGCCGCGCAGCGTGGCTGGCGAATTTTGGATCTCTGGACATGATAAAAAACCTCATTGGCAAGCTCTTGGGCACCAAGCCTGCAGCAGCGGTCAAAAACAAATTTGGCAAACGTGTAGACGTACCGCAAAGCGAGCACGGCATTGACCGCACGCTGGTAGACACGCGCGCCTGGGAAGTGGTCACTACACTCAAAGATGCGGGGTTTGAAGCCTATATCGTCGGTGGTGCCGTGCGCGACCTGCTTCTGAGCCTGCGGCCCAAAGATTTTGACGTGGCTACCAATGCTACGCCAGAGCAGGTCAAGGCTTTGTTTCGCCGCGCCTTCATCATTGGCCGGCGTTTTCGCATTGTGCACGTGGTGTTTGGCCGTGGCCGAGAGCATGAAGTGATTGAAGTGTCTACCTTTCGCGCGTACCTGGAAAGCGCCGACGCAGAGCAGGTGGGCGGTAACGAAAAAACGTCCAAAGCCGAGTTGGCAGGTATGAAGCACGCCGTAGACGCCAGTGGCCGCGTGCTGCGCGACAACGTGTGGGGCCCGCAAGACGAAGACGCTGCGCGGCGCGACTTTACGGTGAACGCCATGTACTACGACCCAGAAACGCAGGTCGTGGTCGATTACCACAAGGGCATGCAAGACAGCAAAAAGCGCACGCTCAAATTGATTGGTGACCCCGCCACGCGTTACCGCGAAGACCCGGTGCGCATCATCCGCGCCATCCGTTTCAGCGCCAAGCTGTCTCACCTGGGTTTTACGCTGGACGCCAAAACCGCCAAACCGCTGCAAGAATGCAAAGCCTTGCTGGCCGACGTGCCACAAAGCCGCATGTTTGATGAAATGCTCAAGCTGCTACAAACCGGGCATTCGATGGCCAGCATTGCGCAACTGAAATTGCTGGGCCTGTCCACAGGCATTTATCCGCTGCTGGACGTGGTGGTAGAGCGTGCAGACCAGCCGTTTATCAAGTCTGCCCTGATGGACACCGACCGCCGCGTAGGCGAAGGCAAGCCCGTAGCGCCCAGCTTTTTGCTGGCCTGTGTGCTGTGGAACGATGTGCGTGATGGTTGGGCTGCCTTGCTCAAGAAGGGCGCGCACCCGTTCCCTGCGCTGCAAGAAGCCATCGACACGGTGTTTGACACCCGCATTGGCGACGTGAGCGGACGCGGCAAGCTGGCCGCAGACATGCGCGAGATCTGGATGATGCAGCCGCGCTTTGAAAAGCGTGTGGGTGCTACACCTTTCAGCCTGGTTGAACACCTGCGCTTTAGAGCCGGGTATGACTTTTTGCGTTTGCGCGCCGAGGTGGGCGAGGTAGACGTGACCCTGGCCGACTGGTGGCAAGAATTCAGTACGGCAGACGACGCGACGCGTGAAGACCTTGTGCACCAGGCGCGTGAGTTGCAACGAGCACAGCCCAAAGCCCACGCAGCTAAATCTGCAGAGCCCCGCCCCGCCAATGAAGCAAGAGCGCCGCGCCCACCCCGTGCCCCGCGTACACACACCATTGCGCCCACCGACGATCAAAGTGCTGACCAAAGTGCTGACCAAAACGCTGACCAAGCCGAACTGCCCCCTGATGGCACAGCCCCGGCCCGCAAGCGCCGCCGCCGCAGGCGCAGTGGTGGCAGCGAGGGCAGCTCAGGCGTCGAACAATAAAAGTTTATTACTTACCGGCGACTACAAGTAATAAATGGGGTCAGATCACAATTCAGGACGACAGCCTTAACGGGGACTCAAAATGCTGAACGAAATTGTGCTCTGACCCCATTTATAACGCCTCTACAGAATCTATAAGCAGATGCACGCCACACAAGTCCCTGCCTACATCGCCCTGGGTGCGAACCTGGGCAACCCCGCGCATACGCTAGAGCTAGCCATCCAAAGCCTGTCCTTGATGGGCAGCACCACTTTGGGCAAAGTGTCCAGCCTGTACCGCAGTGCCCCCATTGACAGTTCAGGCCCTGACTATATCAACGCAGTAGTGCAGGTTTTTACCCGATTGCCAGCGCCCCTATTGCTTGAGCAGCTACAAAAACTAGAGCAAGATGCAGGCCGTGAGAGAGTCTACAAGAACGCGCCACGCACGCTAGACCTGGACATTGTGCTGTACGGCGATGCGCGCATCGACAGCCCCGGTTTAGCCCTGCCGCACCCCAGAATGTGGCAACGCGCCTTTGTATTGCACCCCTTATTTGAAATTGCGCCGCAATTGGTTAGCAAGCAGGCTTTGGCCCAAGTTGCAGGCCAGCGTATTGAAAAGCTATAACCATCCCGTTACACCATGCAATTTCTCCCGTTGAACTTTTTGTGCGCAGGGCTGTGCTTGGTTGGGGCGGTACATTTCATCTTTCGCTCCGCCTGAGCACCAGGGTTGCAGCCATGTGGATAGACACCCATTGCCACCTGGATGCACCTGAGTTTGGCCGCAATGCCAACGCCATTCGTGCGCAAGCAGCTATTAAAAATGTAGCGCATTGCATTTATCCGGCGGTAGAACTGGCCAACTGGGATACAGTGCGCGGCCTGGCCCATCAATTGGGCGACAGCTACGCACTTGGCATTCACCCCCTGTATGTGCCGCAGGCCATGGATGAAGACTTGGATCGCCTGGACACGGCCCTTGCAGCGCACCAAGACGATGAACGCCTGGTGGCTGTGGGTGAAATTGGCCTGGATTACTGGGTGGCCGAGCTGTGCACCGGCCCCATGCGTGAGAAGCAAGAACGTTTTTACCGTGCCCAGCTAAAACTTGCGCGCAAGCACGGTCTGCCCGTTATCTTGCATGTGCGCCGCAGTGCAGACCAGTTGCTGAAGGGCCTGCGCGACATTGCGGTATCTGGTGGCATTGCGCACGCATTCAATGGCTCCGACCAGCAAGCCCAGCAATTTGTAGAGCGCGGCTTTGCCTTGGGTTTTGGCGGTGCACTGACGTATGAGCGCGCCACGCAATTGCGGCATTTGGCAACCACGCTGCCACTCACAGCCATCGTCATCGAAACCGATGCGCCAGACATTCCCCCGCAGTGGCTCTATGTGACTGCCGAGCAGCGCGCTACAGGCGTGGCGCAGGGTATCAATAGTTCTGCACAGCTGCCGCGTATTGGCGAAATAGTCGCCCAGCTACGCAGTATTTCTGTAGACGAGCTGCGCGCAGCCACTACACACAACGCACAGCGTGTACTACCCAAACTGGCTGCGTTACTACAGGCCCTGCCATGATGCTGCAAGGCCTGGCACCACAGGTAGCCAGCAATACGCGGCTCTTGATCTTGGGCAGCTTTCCAAGCGTCAAGTCTTTGCAACTACAGCAGTACTACGCGCATCCGCACAACCAGTTCTGGAAACTGGTCTTCACAGCGCTTTTAGAGCATAAATCACCCGGTTGCCAGCGTCAAATATGCGTAAGCAGCTATGAAAAACGTAGCAAAATACTTCTTGAACTGGGTGTCGGTGTGTGGGACGTGTACGGTGCATGCGAGCGTGAAGGCTCGCTTGACAGTGCCATTCGCAATCCCGTAGTCAATGACTTTGCGGCATTGAAAGCGCACTGCCCAGGCCTGGTGGCAATTGCCCACAACGGAGGCGAGAGTTACAAGCACGCCAAACACTCCATGGCGCTGGGCCTGCCCGTGCACAAATTGCCGTCCAGCAGTCCCGCTAACGCTAGCTGGAGTTTTGAACGCAAACTGCAGGTGTGGCGCACCGTTATCGCTGCAGCATGCATATAATTCGTTAAATAGGCTTGAAACCCTTACAAATATTGCGTAAGCAGCTATAAAATAAATAGTAATTTAACCTGCTATATGTCTAAAACTCTGTACCCAGAACACCCTGAAGTCAGCTTTTCTGAAGAGGGCGGTATTCGTTATTTACACTTGGGCACGCCTTGGGTGCAGGGCAGCATGATTGTCAAAAAACCGTTTGAGCTAGAACTGGACTATGTGCAGCGCATGATGGCCTGGCTGCTGTTTGCAGACCTGGACAAGCTCAAGACTTTGCATGTGATGCAACTGGGCCTGGGGGCAGCGTCGCTCACCAAGTTTTGCTACAAGCAACTCAAATGCAAGGTGACGGCGATTGAGATCAACCCGCAGGTAATAGCCGCTTGCACAGGCTGGTTCAAGTTGCCTGCTGACGATGCGCGTTTGTCGGTGCTGCTGGCCGATGCGGGCAAAGAGGTAGCCAAGTCAGAGCGCATGGGCAGCGTAGACGCATTGCAGGTAGACCTGTACGACCACGAAGCCGCAGGCCCGGTGCTGGACAGCGCTGCTTTTTACAAGCACTGTCGCAACATGCTGACCGAGCAAGGCTGCATGACGGTGAACCTGTTTGGCCGCATGTCCAGTTACGAGCACAGCGTGCAAAAGATCAGCCAGGCTTTTGGTGCGGGCAATGTATGGGCTTTTAAACCCACGCGCGAAGGCAATAGCATCGTATTGGCGCACCGTAACATGAAAAGCGTGCCACCACGTTCGCGCGACGACATGGCAAGGCATGCCGAAGCCATCTACGCGCGCTTTGATCTGCCTGCACACAAATGGCTGCGGATTTTCAAGCCCGTGGTGTAAACTGATTTTCTTATGAACGTCGTCCACAAACCCACCACCAAGCACGCCTCTACCCGCACACCTGCGCCCTTTGTCGGCATGGTGGACTGGCGACGTTTGGTGGACTGGCTCAAAACCGATGGTGTGATCACGACTGAAGAAGCGCAGCGCACGATAGCGCGTTGTTCGCAGGCCGAAAGCGCGCAGCACCCGCTGGTGCGGTTGGCGTCTGTGTCCATGTCGCGTGCCAGCGATGGCAGGCCGCTGGACATTGAAGCACTGACACAATATTTGGCGCAAAAAGCCGGGCTGGAATATTTACGCATCGACCCCCTCAAGGTCGATGTGGGCAAGGTAGCCGACACCATGAGCGCCGTGTACGCGGAGCGGCACAAGGTGTTGCCTGTACAGGTGACACCCACTGAAGTGGTGGTGGCTACGTCACAACCCTTTATCAACGACTGGATGGGCGAGGTAGAGCGTCAGGCTCGCCGTGGTGTGCGTATGGTGGTGGCCAGTCCGCTGGATATTCATCGTTACACGGCCGAGTTTTTTGCACTCGCCAAGTCGGTGCGCAATGCGGTCAAAAGCGGTGGTGGCGCTAGCCCGGCCAGCTTTGAACAACTGGTGGAACTGGGTAAAACCGCCAAGCAGCTAGATGCGAACGACCAGGGCGTGGTGCAGGTGGTGGACTGGCTGTGGCAATACGCCTTTGACCAGCGTGCCAGCGACATTCACCTGGAGCCGCGAAGAGAGCAGGGCGTGATTCGCTTTCGTATTGACGGCAAATTGCACACGGTTTATCAATTGCCTATGGGCGTGCACAACGCCATGACGGCGCGCATCAAGCTGCTGGGCCGCATGGACGTGGTGGAAAAGCGCAGGCCACAAGACGGCCGCATCAAAACCCGTAACCCGCGTGGTGACGAGGTAGAAATGCGTTTGTCCACACTGCCCACCGCCTTTGGCGAAAAAATGGTGATGCGGATTTTTGACCCTGACACGGCGGTGAAAGACCTGGACGCACTGGGTTTTAGCCAGCATGACTCCAACCGCTGGGAAGACTTGGTCAAGCGGCCCTATGGCATTATTTTGGTCACAGGGCCTACAGGTTCGGGCAAAACAACAACCCTGTATTCCACGCTCAAGCGTGTGGCAACTGAAGAGGTCAATGTCAGCACCATCGAAGACCCTATCGAGATGATCGAACCCGCGTTCAACCAAACCCAGGCGCAACCGCAACTGGACTTTGGTTTTGCTGAAGGTCTGCGCGCGCTGATGCGGCAAGACCCGGACATCATCATGGTGGGCGAGATACGTGATTTGGCGACCGCCGAAATGGCCGTGCAGGCTGCGTTGACCGGCCACCTGGTGTTTAGCACCCTGCACACCAACGATGCACCCAGCGCCATTACCCGCTTGATGGAGCTTGGCGTACCGCCGTACCTCATTAACGCTACCGTGTTGGGTGTGCTGGCCCAGCGGCTGGTGCGTACCCTGTGCAAGCAATGCAAACAACCCGATGAAGCCGCGACACGCGAAGCAATAGCCGAGGTTATCAAGCCCTGGCAGATCAATGGTGGTTACAAACCCTTTAAACCCGTAGGCTGCGAAGATTGCCGGATGACGGGTTTCAGAGGCCGTATGGGCCTGTATGAACTGCTCACGGTCAGCGAGACTTTCAAGACCCAGGTCAACCAGGCGCCCAGTATCGAGGCTTTGCGCAAACAGGCCACCACCGACGGCATGCGCCCCTTGCGTCTGGCGGGCGCGCTGCGGGTGGCCGAGGGCATGACCACTCTAGAAGAAGTGCTGACGGCTACACCACCTATGTAGTTCGGTGTTAACCCTAGGATTGCGCATTGTCATGGTGACAAATCAGCTATCCATAGGTGGAACCCACATACGGCGTGCGGTGTAGTTTGCGCACAATCACAGTATTACTAAACGAGGAGTACGAGTATGGGTATCAAAAGTCAAAAAGACTTTTTCTCTGGCCTGATGTTTTTAATTGTGGGCGGCGCTTTTGCGATTGGTGCTTACAGTTACAGCATGGGCGATGGTGCGCGCATGGGGCCGGGTTACTTCCCGCGCCTGCTGGGCGTTTTGATGGCCATCTTGGGAGGTGTCATTTTGTTCAAATCGCTCACGGTTGCTACAGCGGACGGCGACAAAATTGGTACATGGGCGTGGAAGCCGGTGTTCTTTATTTTGGCAGCCAACCTGGCGTTTGGTGTGTTGTTGGGCGGTTTGCCCAGCATTGGTTTGCCAGCTATGGGCATGGTTGCTGCAATCTTTGCCTTGACGATTATTTCTAGCCTGGCTGATAGCCACTTCAATATCAAGAGCGTCCTGGTTTTGGCATCTATTCTGGCTGTTGGCAGCTACCTTGCCTTCATCATGCTGCTCAAATTGCAGATCCCGGTGTGGCCCACTTTCATTGGTTAAGCGGAGAACAACAACATGGACTTGATCAATAACCTGGCTATCGGTTTTGGCGCAGCGTTTACGCTGCAAAACCTGCTGTACTGTTTTATCGGCTGTATTTTGGGCACACTGATTGGTGTGTTGCCCGGCATTGGCCCTGTGGCGACTATTGCCATGCTGCTGCCTGCCACCTATGCACTGCCCCCCATTGCCGCGCTTATCATGCTGGCTGGTATTTATTACGGGGCGCAATACGGCGGTTCTACCACCGCTATTTTGGTGAACCTGCCGGGAGAATCGTCCTCGGTCGTTACCTGTATTGACGGTTACCAAATGGCCAGACAGGGGCGAGCGGGCCCAGCACTGGCGGCTGCTGGCTTGGGCTCCTTCTTTGCGGGTTGCGTAGGCACCTTGATCTTGGCCGCATTTGCACCGCCCTTGACCGAGCTGGCTTTCAAGTTTGGTCCGGCAGAATACTTTGCCTTGATGACTTTGGGCTTGATTGGCGCTGTGGTGTTGGCATCGGGATCTTTGATCAAAGCTATTGCCATGATCGTCTTGGGCTTGCTTCTGGGCTTGGTCGGTACCGACGTGAACTCGGGCGTTGCACGCTTTAGCTTTGATATTCCTGAGTTGACTGACGGCATTGGCTTCGTGGTCATTGCCATGGGCGTGTTTGGCTACGGTGAGATCATTACCAACCTGGCACAACCTGAGGAAGACCGCGAAGTGTTTACCGCCAAGGTGACTGGCTTGTGGCCTACCAAACAAGACTTTAAAGATATGGCGCCTGCGGTTTTGCGTGGCACGGCGTTGGGTTCCTTGTTGGGCATCTTGCCGGGCGGCGGCGCTTTGCTGGCCTCGTTTGCTTCGTATGCACTAGAGAAAAAAATCCCCAGTAAACCTGGCGAAATCCCATTCGGCAAAGGCAATATCCGCGGTGTGGCCGCTCCTGAGTCAGCCAATAACGCTGGTGCACAAACCTCGTTCATTCCCTTGCTCACATTGGGCATTCCACCCAATGCCGTGATGGCCTTGATGGTCGGTGCGATGACGATCCACAACATTCAGCCCGGCCCCCAGGTAATGACCAGCAACCCCGAGTTGTTCTGGGGTTTGATTGCATCCATGTGGATCGGTAACCTGATGCTGATTATTTTGAACCTGCCACTGATTGGCATGTGGATCAAACTGCTCACTGTGCCCTACAAATTCTTGTTTCCGGCGATTGTGTTGTTCTGCGCGATTGGCGTGTATTCCACCAACAACAATACATTTGACATCTGGCTGGTGGCAGTCTTTGGCTTTATCGGCTACATGTTTACCAAGCTGGGTTGCGAACCCGCACCGCTGCTGCTGGGCTTCATTCTGGGCCCCATGATGGAAGAAAACCTGCGCCGTGCGTTGTTACTGTCACGCGGTGACTGGAGCGTGTTTGTGACACGTCCGTTGTCTGCGGGTTTGCTGGCTGCCGCTGCCTTGATGCTGACGATTGTGTTGTTGCCGTCCATCAAGAAAAAACGAGAAGAGGCTTTTGTGGAAGAGTAAATTTTTGCAATTGCAGTGAGAAAAAAGGGCGCTTCGGCGCTCTTTTTGCTTTAATGTGGCATGAAACGCAGAACCCTTATCTCTCAAATTGCTGCAAGCATGGCTATTGGCAGCCTTGTGTCGCCCAGTGCCTGGGCGCAAACCTATCCCAACAAACCCATCAAGCTACTGGTGCCTTTTCCGGCAGGTGGTGCTACCGACATTCTGGCCCGCGCTCTGTCGCAAAAGCTGGGCGACAAGATGGGTCAGCCCGTGGTGGTCGAGAACCGGCCCGGCGCTGGCGGCACCATAGGGTCAGACGCCGCTGCCAAAGCAGTACCCGATGGCTACACGCTGTTATTGGGAACATCCAGCACACACAGCATTGGCCCGGCAGTCAACCCCAAAATTCCCTACGATGCACAGTCTGACTTTACCCCGCTAGGCTATGTGGCCAGTTCGCCCAACCTGGTATTGGTGCCCACCTCGTCCCCTGCCAAAACCATACGCGAATTTATCGACTATGCCCGCGCAAACCCTGGCAAGCTCAACTACGCGTCAAGCGGCAATGGCACCATCGTGCACCTGACGACCGAGCTGTTTAAATCGCAGTCAAACACTTACATGGTACATATCCCTTACCGGGGCACGGCGCTGGCTATTCCAGACCTGGTCAGTGGCAAAGTGGATGTGATGTTTGATTCACTGGTTACCGGTTTGCCGCACGTGAAAGACGGCAAGCTGCGCGCCCTGGCGGTTACCTCGTCCTTGCGCACGCCCTTGGCACCCGACTTGCCGGCTGCCGCCGAAGTGCTACCGGGCTTTGAGTCCACCACCTGGTTTGGCCTGTATGGCCCCAAGGGTATACCGCTTGACGTGGCGCAGCGTGTGAACGAGGCGCTAAATGCAGCGCTGGCCGACCCCGATGTAAAGGAACGCTTTGCCCGCCTGGGTGCTGAACCCACCGGCGGCAACCCGAAAGCATTTGCAGACATGGTTCGCGCCGATGCCACCAAGTGGAAGATGATCATTGCACAGCGCAAGATTGTGGTTGAGTAAACTGTATTTTCGCTATCTATTTAATAGCTGCTTGCGCATATTCTACGCTGGCTATTGATGGTTTTCTCTCTCAAAGTGCATGTTGGGCAGTGTTTCTCGCCTACAGACTTGCGCGCGACCGCATGTACAAGGATCGGGCCGCCGTGTTGCTCTGCTACGCGACTGTCACCCGCCCTTCGGGCTCCTTCTTTATGTCGCTACGCAAAGCAACCCATCGACCCGATCCGGCTAGTTTGGTGACTGGCTTGAGATGAAAACCTGCCATGTGTAGCTTTGCATTAATTGTGTTCTGCCACGATTTAAATTCACTTGTCAAACGCCCGCACTGGCAATCCACACGGATGCTGCGCGATGAAGCCGTGCAGCGTCTATGACTTCTATGTCACTATTAACTTCATAGCTGCTCGCGCATATTCCACAATGCCTAGCCGAACTTTTCGTCACTAAAGAGTACAAATCACTCTGCCCAAAATTTGGCAAAAAATCTTGACCTCTGCAGTTCAATCACGCTCGCAGGATTGGGTCGATGGGTTGCTTTGCGAAGCGACATAAAGAAGGGGCCCGAAGGGCGGGTGACAGTCGCGTAGCAGAGCAACACGGCGACCCGGTCCTTGTACATGCGGTTGCGCGCAAGTCTGTGGGCGAGAAACACCGTTCAACGTGCACCTTGAGAGAAAAAACCACCGATTGCCAGCGTAGAATATGCGCAATCAGCTATAAAATATGTAGCAGTTACAGCCCGGTGTACCACCCTCAGCCTTTGCGCTGTAACCCCGTAAAAGCAGAAAATTCCCAGTGCCTGAACCCGACAATCATCGTGTAACCGTCGCGGTGTTTTTTGTCGACTTTTTGATCTGCCAGATGCTGCGCTGAAAAGTCTTGCCCAATGCGTGCCAGACGTTCTACAAACATGGGTGCCACTGCGCGGTTGATGTTGCCATGTACTATCGTCAGCGTTTCGCCCTCGCGGTCAAAGCGACCACCAAAATACTCACCCACGATATTGGTCAAAAAGAACTGCCGAATCGGCCCGTCACTGCGCCATTTGAAGGTCTTGGCTACCTTCAGCCGGTAACGGTTCAGCGGCTTTAAATCAATCACGCCCAGTTTGTCCAAAAGCAACAGGCCCGTCGTAGTTTGCGCTTCGGTGATTTGGCAGGTGCTGATAATTTGCTCAAATGTCCAGTAGCTCAGCACGCAGATGGCCAGCAACATGAGGTGCGGGTCTTTGCTGACTGTCGTTTCTTGCTAGTAGGTCAGCTCGGTCATGAGCGGTGTGGAATGCACGACGCGGCGCGATAGCTCTGCAAAGTCGGTATTCAGCATGCGACAAATATCGTCCACGCGGGTCAGCGGCATTTCTTTTTTGCTGAACATCCGCTTCACACTGGACTCACTCATTTCCAGTGCACCTGCCACATGGGCATAGGTTTTGTCCTGCGCTTTTAGTTCTTGCTTGAGTACGTCTATAAGTAAGGCAGTATCGGGCACAGGCTCGATCCAGTTATGTGGCTGGGAGCTTACCTCAAAGCTGGCTTAGCAAAATACGTTTATTTGAGCCAACCCC
Organism: Polaromonas sp.; assembly: GCA_043774625.1. GTDB lineage: Bacteria > Pseudomonadota > Gammaproteobacteria > Burkholderiales > Burkholderiaceae_C > JAAFIP01. The sequence continues at coordinate 42,287 of JAYVTG010000098.1, forward strand.
GCTTGCGAAAATACAGCATGGGCACAAGCGCACTGGCAATCATCAATCCCACGGTGTAAGGGTAAGCGGCCGCTCCCAAAAACTCCAGTTCTGGAAATTTCAGATTCATGCCGTAAACGCTGGCGATCAAGGTGGGTGGCAGCAGTGCCACACTGGCCACCGAGAAGATTTTGATAATCTTGTTCTGGTTGATATTGATAAAACCGACCGTCGCATCCATTAAAAAGTTGATCTTGTCAAACAAGAAACCCGTGTGGCTGTCTAGCGAGTCAATGTCGCGCAAAATCTGCCGCGCTTCGTTGGACTGCTCTTGTGACAGCATGCGGCTACGCATCATAAAGCTCAAGGCGCGGCGGGTGTCCATGATGTTGCGGCGAATGCGGCCATTCAAATCTTCCTGGCGCGCGATAGTGGCCAACACTTCAGCAGCTATAACGTCCGTCACCTCGGCGTTGAGCACCCTGCCGCTCACGCTTTCCAGAGCGACGTGAATGCCTTCCAGCGCGTCAGCAGAATATTCAGCGTCAGCGTCATACAGCTTGAGCAGCACTTCACGGGCATCTTCAATCAGGCCTGGCATGCGGCGTGCACGCATGCGCAGCAAGCGAAACACGGGCACATCTTCATCGTGGATAGAAAAGAGCACACCTTTACTTTTCAGTTCGGCGTTGTGCAGGTTCAGAATAAAGGCCACACGCTCCGTGCGCGATTCGGCCAGTTTTTCTGTGCTGTCGTCAATCAAAAAGTCAGACCGGATGTGCAAGTCGCCGTTATCGGCTTCATAAAAACGTGCAGACTCTTCGATGTCTTCGTCCATCGCGTCGTCGGGAATAGACAGCCCGTAATGCTGCTTGACCCAGGCTTTTTCTTCGGGCGTGGGGGCTTCCAGATCAACCCAGATGGGCTGAAACTTAGCCAGCTCTTCCAGAGATTCAATCTCTTCCTGGAACAAGCGGCCATTGGCCAGTGTGAAGATGTTGAGCATGGCTCACTCCAAACAAAAATGTGTGTCAGGGGCGAGCTGCCGAGTGGCAAGTGCTCGCAACGGTTGCGATGGGGTGGCTTCCTCAACGTCCGCTGCGGCGGTGTGGGGAAGCTACCAACTAGGGTAGGCGTCCAAGGTTCACTCCGAAATGAAGATGACTGAATTATCCGCCGAAAAAGGCCTGTATTTGCGCCTTTTGCGCAAAAGCATCACGCGCGCCCAGCGCCATCAGGGCGTTGACAAAGCCGGGTTCAAACAGCAGGTAGCTGGCCAGCGCAGCTGCCCCACTGCCATTGCGCCCCGCTTGGCCCGTTTTGCTGCCGTTGGACAGCGCGCCCAGGCCCGCCAGCGCATTGCGTGCTGATTCAGGCAGTTCGGCCACATGCGCTTGGGCAATATCATCCAGCGATTCGCTTGGTTGCAGGCTCATCACGTCTACGCTGCGGTAGGGCAACACGGCAGCAACTTCGCGCGGTAGTTCGCGCAGGGTGGCGTTCATCCGCTGGGCTTGTTCTACGTCGCTTTGTAGCGTGTCGTGAAACACACTGGCCATGGCGTGGCCCATGATGCTGCCTACCGTGGGAGAGTCATGCACAGTACCTGGGTAGCCGCCTGAAAAAGTCGATCGCTGTGGTTGCCCTACACCCAGCACCAGAACTTTGTGCGCGCCCAGATGCATGGCCGGAGATAGTGGCGATATTTGTCGCATCGACCCATCGCCAAAATATTCTTTATGCCCATCCACCCACAACGGCATGGCCGGAAAAATCAGCGGAATGGCGCTGGATGCCACCAGATGTTCAATATTGATCGGACCAAACTCTGCGCGCCTGCCAGGCCGCACCCAGGGCTTGCTGTTTGCATCGCGGCCAGAGTGGCAAAAGGTCCAGTGCGTGCCACTGCTGTAGCTGGACGTAGTAACGGCCAACGCATGCAGCGCCTTGCTGCTTAAGGCATCTTCAATGCCGGTAAGCGAAATGGCATGGTGCAGCGTGTCTACCAGGGGCATGTTGTCCAGCACCGCACCGTGGGCGCGCACTTGCTTGGACAGGCTCCAGGCGGCGGCAATTTTGCTGGCACGTACCCAGGGCGACACGTCCAGCCGGTATACGTGGTGCGAACGAAGATCTTGCCAAAATTGCGCCAGCGCATCCAGCGCGTGCAGCCCTTGCGTGGCGCGCGCAGCCAAAAAGCCCGCGTTGAGTGCCCCTGCTGAGGTGCCTACCAAAATTTGAAATGGAAACGGTATTGCATTGTTTGCACTGTCTGATGAAGCGCCTTCGTTTAATCGCAGCATGGCGCTGATCGCCCGTAACACACCTGCCTGGTAGGCTGTGCGCGCGCCGCCACCCATCAGCACCAGGGCTGTGCGCGGTTCGCTTTGGCGTGCGAGACTGGAGTTGATAAGGGTTGAAAGTGACATGGCGGGCAAGTAAATGGCACGGCTGATACAGTGTAAGGTTAACCGCAAATAACGCCACCGCAAACGAACCTTATGCCCACATCTCCCCTGTCTACCACGGTCACCACCTATTCAGCCCGCCGTGAACTCTGGTTGCTTATTACCCTTGCAGGCATTCAGTTCACTCACATTGTTGACTTTATGGTGATGATGCCCTTAGGCCCACAGTTCACCACATTATTCAATATCAGTGACGCACAGTTTGGCCTGCTGGTGTCTGCCTATACCTTTGCTGCAGGAGCATCTGGTTTGCTGGCCTCTTTGTATGTAGACCGCTTTGGGCGCAAAAAACTATTGCTGGTTTTGTATGTACTGTTTGGTTTGGCCACGCTGGCTTGTGGCTTGGCACCCACTTACGAAGCGCTGATGGCCGCGCGCATAGCGGCGGGTGTATTTGGAGGGGTGCTGTCATCGTTGTCGCAAACCATTGTGGCCGACGTGATCCCGTTTGAGAGGCGAGGGCACGCCATGGCGATTGTGATGTCGTCGTTTTCTGCGGCTACTGTGGCGGGCGTACCCATCAGTTTGTTCTTGGCCGCGCATATGAGCTGGCACGCTCCCTTCATCGCTATTGCTGTAGTGTGCGGTGTCTTCACCCTGTTTGCCTGGCGCACCATGCCGGCGCTGACCGACCATTTGCAGCGCGCACGGCCATCACCCATAGAAGGCATCCTACAGGTGCTGCGCGACCAAAACCACTTGAAGGTATTTGCCTTTTCTGCATTGCTGATGTTTTCGGGCTTTACCGTCATACCCTACATCACCATCTATAACACCGCCAACGCAGGCATGAGCGTGACCGAGATTCCCTACATCTACCTGGTGGGTGGTGCGGCTACACTGCTGACCGCGCGCTGGGTTGGCAGGTGGACAGACCAATATGGCAAACCCACCATATTCCGGTATATGGCTGGTGCAGCTGCTATTACACTGATAGCAGTCACGCAAACAGCGGGCTTGCCGCTGTGGGGTATTTTGTGCGTGACTACCGCCATGTTCATCTGCATGAGTGGACGCATGGTGCCAGGCATGGCCACCATCACCTCGGCTTGCAAACCGCAACTGCGCGGCACGTTTATGGCACTCAATTCTGCTGTGCAGTCTGCTGCCATGGGCTTGGCAGCGTTTGTGGGCGGACACATCATCAGCCGTGACGCGCAGGGCTTGGTGCAGCACTATGGGGCTAACGCGGTTGTGGGCGTGCTGGCGAGTCTGCTGAGTATCTGGCTGGTAGGCAAATTGACGCTGTACGGAGCCCCTGCAAAATCTGTGACAAATTAATTTAAAAAAATATTATTCATACAAATCAATAGCTTGCAGAAGAAATTTGCAGTTTCACTTGTCTTTTGCTGCGCTGCACTATTGCGTAGTCAAAAGTTTAGGGGCATAGTAAGTTTAAGAGATAAATGTAGGTGTTTTTTGTGCCTCGGGCGGCCACTCACAGCCACCTGGGGTTTGTGCAACGGTAGAGAAGAAGGAGTCTCCTTATGAACCTGACGATCAGCGGTCACCACCTCGAAGTTACCCCAGCCCTACGTTCCTATGTGACCAACAAGCTTGATCGAATATCCCGACACTTTGATCAAGTGGTAGACATTAAAGTGTTACTCAGTATTGAAAAACAAAGAGAAAAGGAATTGCGACAACGAGCGGAATGCAACATCCACGTCAAAGGCGGCGACCTGTTTGCCGAAAGCAGCCACGCAGACTTGTACGCTGCTGTAGACGAACTGGTAGACAAGCTGGACCGTCAGGTCTATCGCCACAAAACCAAGCTGCAAAGCCACCATTGCGAAGCTAACAAGCGCACACTGCAATAGATACAGGCGCTACACCATACCAAGGCCGCTCATGCGGCCTTTTTAACGCCTGACCTGTATGATTTTCATACCTGAATCAATCTGACGTTGTTTGCCCCGCAAAGCTATGCAAAAAGTGGGTAAAACCTCTTAAAACCTGAGAAAAATCACAAATGGCGACATTCGGGTTTATACGGGTGCATAATTCACTTCCCGGGCTAAAAGCCTGTTTGACACGTCATCTATGAACCGTTTGTCTGCGATTTTGCCTCCCAGCCAAGTGCTGGTAGCTATTGATGCCACCAGCAAGAAGCGTGCTTTTGAAGAAGCGGGCCTGCTGTTTGAAAACCTGCACGGCCTGTCACGCGCCACGGTGACTGACAGCCTGTTTGCACGCGAGCGTTTGGGCTCTACCGGCCTGGGGCACGGTGTAGCCATCCCTCATGGGCGTATCAAGGGGCTCAAAGCGCCTATGGCAGCTGTCTTTCGGTTGTCACAACCCATCGGTTTCGACGCGCCTGACGAGCAGGCAGTCAACCTGCTGATCTTTTTACTGGTGCCAGAAGCGGCCACGCAAAAACATCTGGAAATTCTGTCTGAAATTGCTGAGCTATTGAGTGATGCCACCCTGCGCGAAAAGATCAAGGCCAGCGAGCAGGCAGACCAATTGCATGGCTTGATTGCACATTGGCAGTCTGCCACCGGCTTGGCAACCGCTGCGGCTTAAAGCACAACACCCCTGCTTTCTCACGCTTGTTTGGCATAAACTGTCGGCACTATGAAGCCATCAGTTATCAGTGCCGACGTTTTGTTTGAAGACCATCGCGCCCACCTCAAGTGGGAATGGGTGGCTGGCCTGGGGGCATCAGAGCGCCGGTTTGACGAAGTGGCCGTGCGCGCGGCCCGCTCGGGCGCAGACTTGGTGGGTTACCTCAACTACATACACCCCTACCGCCTGCAAGTGCTGGGCGAACGTGAAATTGCCTACCTGAGCAATGCCACCCCCGAAGACTGTGCGCGGCGCGTTTCGCGCATCGTCACACTGGAACCCCCGCTGCTGGTGATTGCAGACAACCAGCAGCCGCCAGACGCGCTGCTTAACCTGTGTGAGCGTGCCGCCATCCCCGCCTTTCGCACCAGCGAATCAGCAGCCTCCGTCATTGATGTGCTGCGCGCGTACCTGTCGCGGCATTTTGCAGACCGTACGACCATGCATGGCGTGTTCATGGACATCTTGGGTATGGGGGTGATGATCACTGGCGAATCGGGCTTGGGCAAAAGCGAATTGGGCCTGGAATTGATTTCGCGTGGCAACGGCCTGGTGGCCGACGACGCAGTAGACCTGTTTCGCGTCAACCAGACCACCATCGAAGGCCGATGCCCTGAGTTGCTGCAAAATTTGCTGGAACTGCGCGGCATTGGCCTGCTGGACATTCGCGCCATTTTTGGTGAAACGGCAGTGCGCCGCAAAATGCGCCTCAAGCTGATCGTGCATCTGGTACGGCGCCAAACCATGGAGCGCGAATACGAACGCATTCCCTATGAGCCGCTTAAGCAAGACGTGTTGGGCATTCCCATTCGCAAGGTGGTCGTCCAGGTAGAAGCGGGCCGCAACATCGCCGTGCTGGTAGAAGCTGCGGTACGCAACACTATTTTGCAATTTCGCGGTATCAATACCTTTGACGAGTTTGTAGAACGGCAGCGCAAGGCCATGGATAAGCCGTCCACTTAGTGATTTTGATTTGTAGCTGGCTTAAAGCAAAAAGTTCCCGCCAAAACGCCCTAATCTGTTGGGGTTTTACCGATTGAAGCGCTGTGGTTGCAGGACGATGCTGTAAAGCTGTCTAGCCCATAACAGGAGTCAATCATGCCTAAGCGTCGCCACGCCTTACCCATCGTAGCTTGCCTTGCTATGGGTGGAGCCATCTTGCTCACCAGTTGTGCCACCAACGCCCCCGCTGACGCAGCTGCCACCATCGCCCGCGCCGAAGCGGCGATGGGAGGATCAAACCTCAAAACCATTCGCTTTGCAGGCAGCGGCACAGGCGGCATTTTTGGCCAGGCCTATGTGGCGGGCATGCCCTGGCCCAAGATCAACTACTCCAGCTTTTCTCGTAGCCTGGACTACGAAACGGCGGCTTTGCGGCAAGACTTTGCCCTGTCGCGCGCAGAGCCCAACGGCGGCGGTGCTGCCCCGCTGATGGGCACAGGTGAGCAGCGTGCCACGGCCATGCTGCAAGGCAACTTTGCGTGGAACATGGTCGGCCCCGCGCCAGCAGCCTCCCCGGTAGCGCTGGACGGGCGTGTGCATGATTTGTGGACGTCGCCACACGGCGTGCTCAAAGCGGCGCAGAAGAATAAAGCGACCGCTACCGCACGCGCATTGGACGGCAAAACCTACACCGCTTTGTCCTTCACCGAGCCTGGCCGCTTTGTTGCCACCGCCTATGTGAACGCAGACGGACTGGTCGAACGCGTGGATTCACGCCAGCCCAGCCCAGTGATGGGCGACACCGATACGGTCACCACTTATTCGGGCTACAAAGATTTTGCGGGCGTCAAGTTTCCCACCCGCATTCGCCAGTCCATGGGCGGGTCAGACATTTTGGACATCAATGTCACAGAAGTAGAACCTAATGCGCCCGCAGGCATGCCTGCGCCCGAGCTGGTGCGCCAGTTTGCCGAACGTGTAGCCAGCGAGAAGGCTGTGGACAAAGAAGGGCAGGGTGTTTGGTTCTTGGCTGGTGGCTCGCACAACAGCGTGCTGATTGAAATGAAAGACTACACCGTGCTGGTAGAAGCCCCGCTGTACGACGGCCGCACGGCTGCCGCTATAGCCGAAGCGCGCCGCCTGGTGCCCGGCAAACCGCTGCGCTACGTCATCAATTCGCACCACCACTTTGACCATGCAGGCGGCCTGCGCACGGCGGTGGCCGAAGGCATTACCCTTGTCACCAGTGCCAGCGCCAAGCCCTGGTTTGACAAGGTGATGGCGAATCCAAACAGCATCAACCCCGACGCGCTGGCCAAGTCTGGCAAGAGCGCCACGGTAGAAGGCGTGAGTGGCAAGCGCGTGTTGACCGACGGTGCGCGCACTCTGGAAATTGCCGAAATCACCAGCAGCGTGCATGCGCAGGGCTTTTTGATGGTATTCCTGCCAGCAGAAAAGATCTTGATCCAGGCCGACGCCTACACCCCCGGTGCCCCCAACGCCCCGGCACCTGCGCAGCCCAACGGCAACAACGTGGTGCTGGTGCAGAACATCGAGCAAAACAAGCTGGCGGTGGACCGCATCTTGCCGTTGCATGGGCGCATGGTGACCATGGGTGATTTACTGACGGCTGTGGGACGCAAGTAGCTTGCTTGGGAGTGGGCTGTACTCAGGGGAATAAGCCCAGCTTGGTGGCGAGCGCCGCGCTCGGGGTATGCGCTGCAAAAAGTTTTTAGAAAACACGCGCGGATGGTGTTTTGTAGAACTCGACCTTGAACAACGCGCGCCTTCCTAAAAATTTTGTCTAAGCACACCCGCTCACCCCTCGCCTGCAAGGGTGGCTGGCTTGCTTGTGAATACCAAATACCGCAAACCCGTGGGGTTTGGCTTTTGTAGTTGTGCGGCCAGGTAGTTGGGCAGCTTGGCCGTTCTGTGACTGGTGACTTGCAGTTCAGTGGCCTGTGACTTTACAACTGGGTGAATTTACCGTCTTGTAATCTTGCACTTACTATGCATTTGATAGCTGCTCGCGCACATTCTACGCTGGCAACAGACATATTTGATTGCTGAAACGCGTCAAAACGCTTATGCAGCGTTACCCATGTCGAATTGCTGGCTGCCGGTGCTTGATCTCGGGACTTTGGTATTTCATCTTGGGTATCTGGTCTTCGGTTTTCGGTATTGGTATTCAAAGGCGCACCGACCAGACTTTGAAAGCTTTGGGGGAGCGGGTGTGCGATGAAAAATTTTTAGGAAGGCGCGCGTTGTTCAAGGTCGAGCGCTGCAAAACACCATTCGCGCGTGTTTTCTAAAAACTTTTTGCAGCGTATACCCCGAGTCCGAAGCCTGCCAACCAACGAAGCAAGCTAAAAGCCACAGCCCGCCAACCAAGCAAGCCCAATACCAACCAGGTACGCCACCTCACAAAAGCACCAAGAGAGCAAGAATTGATCAGAAAGCAGTTATTTACTGATCAAAACTGCCCAACGCCAGCGTGTAATATGCGCGAGCAGCTACTAAATTGATAGTAAATAGACAACTACACTTACTCAGGTTTTCCTGTCTGCAATCGCTTTGACCAGCATCGGCACCCAATCTTGCCCATGCCCCGCCTTGCAAGCTTGCTGCAGAGTTTGCAGCACAGCATCGGCCACAGTGTGGTCGGTGCCTGCACCTTGCACCATGGTGTTGTAGTAGCTCAGGTCTTTGTACGCGTTGGCTATGCTGAACTTCAATCTTGACGCGTCGCCACTGGTGATGAACGGTTTGAGCCGTTCTAGGGCCACGCCGCCACCGCCGCCTTGAGCCAGTACATCGACCAACACCTGCGGGTCAATGCCCGCGTTCTGCGCACTGGCAGCGGCTTCGGCCAGCAGCGTGGCAAAACCCAGCGACACGTAGTTGTGCAGCAACTTCATGCGGTGGCCCGCGCCCACGGGGCCTGCATGCTGGATGTTTTCGGCAAAGCACTGCAAGATGGGCCGGCACTGGGCCAATAGCGCCGCGCTGCCGCCCACCAGCAGGTTCAGGCGGCCCTGAGCAGCTTCTATGGCAGTGCGGGTCATGGGCGCGTCCAAAAAGTCGCTGCCCACCGCCTGCACAGCCCGCGCCATGCGCTCGGTGGACTCAGGCACCGTGGTCGAACAGTCAATGACGATGCTGCCCGCCTGCAGGCCATGCACAATGCCGTCGTCCTTGCCGTTTTCACCCAACAACACCGCCTCCACCTGCGGCGTGCCGGTCACCACCAAAATCACCACATCCACCTGCGCAGCCAGCGACTTGCAACTGGTAGCTGTACGCGCACCCGCTTGCAGCAGTGCATCCAGCGGCTGGTTACCGGGGTGTTCCAGCACGGTCAACGGGTAACCGTGTTTGAGCAAGTTGCTCGCGATGCCGTGGCCCATGAGGCCAACGCCGACGATGCCGATTTTTTTCATTCATGTCTCCAAACTTTGAGTGATCAATTGTCATTATGGAGGAAGGGCAAAAATAGAAGGCCAAACTGGCATGTAGCGATAGTCTTGCCGCGTACGTACGATGTAACTACAATACTGAGATGCACAAAATAGAATTTGAGTCTGACCCACCGAAAGCCAGAGCGAATCTAAGGAAGCACGGAATTTCTTTTGAAGAGGCGCAAACGGTGTTTTCAGACGAAAACGCAAAACTGATTGACGACCCTGACCATTCAGAAGATGAAGACCGCTTTGTGTTGCTGGGTTTAAGTTTTCATCTGCGCGTGTTGGTGGTATGCCATTGTTATCGCGGTGATGACAATGTTGTGCGAATCATTTCGGCGCGCAAGGCTACAAAATTTGAATCGAAGTTTTATAGATAAAGGTGATGACTATGCGAAAAGAATATGATTTTTCCAAAGCCAAGAAAAACCCTTACGCCAAGCAGTTGAAAAAGCAGATCACGATTCGGTTAGATGAAGAGTCGATTGGCTACTTCAAAACGATTTCAAAAGGTGTGGGTATTCCGTACCAGAGTTTGATTAACTTATATTTGCGCGATTGTGCGGCGTCGAATCGAAGTTTAAATTTGAGCTGGAAATAAGTTCTCGTTACCCCAACGCTTCCATCCGCTCCAGCAACTGCATCAACTCGTCCTCAATCGCTGTGTCGCGCTGGGTCAGTTGCAGGGCTTTGGCGTTGTCGGTGGCGTAGAGTTTGCCGTCTTCCAATTGGCGGCGGATTTTGGCTTGTTCGGCTTCCAGTGCAGACGTGCGGGTGGGGATGTCGTCTAGCTCGCGTTGCTCTTTGTAGCTGAGTTTCTTGCGTGGCGCTGCGGGTGTTACAGAAGACTTTTGCTCTGTATTTGATAGCTTCTCACGCATATTTGACGCTGGCATTTGGCTATTTTTACTACCAAACTTGTTTGCGGAAGCATTTTTGGACGCGTTCTTGGCGTTGATGGCCGCCGCGCGGTCACGCTGCACCAGCCAGTCGCTGATGCTTCCTTCATACTCGCGCCAAAACGCGGGTTTGTCGGGCGATGGCTCGTGCGCAATGATGCTGGTGACCACATTGTCCAAAAACGCGCGGTCGTGGCTGACGAGGAAGACGGTGCCAGGGTAGTCTTGCAGCAGTTCTTCCAGCAGTTCTAGGGTGTCGATGTCCAAGTCGTTGGTGGGTTCGTCCAGCACCAGCACGTTGGCGGGGCGGGCGAACAGGCGCGCCAGCAGCAGGCGGTTTCGTTCGCCGCCGCTTAAAGATCGCACAGGGCTGTTGCCACGCGCGGGGCTGAACAAAAAGTCAGACAGGTAGCTTTTGACATGCTTTTTCTGCCCGTTAATTTCAATCCATTCGCTGCCAGGGCTTATAAAGTCTTCGAGTGTTGCATCCAAATTGAGAGCATCGCGCATCTGGTCAAAATACGCCACCTGTATATTGCTGCCCATCTTGACTTTGCCGCTGTCTACGGCCAGTTCACCCAAAATCATTTTTAAAAGAGTGGTTTTGCCCGCACCGTTCGCACCCACCAGGCCCACCTTGTCGCCGCGCAAAATGGTGGTCGTAAAGTCTTGCACGATCTGTCTCGTGCTGCCGTCTGGCCGCTTGAAGGATTTGCATGCGTCTTCCAGCTCGGCCACCAGCTTGCCGCTGCGCTCGCCTGCGTCCAGCTCCAGCTTGACGCGGCCCTGCACGTTGCGCCGCTCGGCATGTTTTTGGCGCAGGTCTTGCAGGCGGTTGATGCGTGCTGTAGCGCGGGTGCGCCGCGCTTCTACGCCTTTGCGAATCCACACTTCTTCTTGCGCCAGCAGTTTGTCGGCGCGTGCAAAAAGCGTGGCTTCTTGCGCCAACTGCTCGGCCTTTTGCGACACATAAGCCGCAAAGTTACCGGGGTAGGACAGCAAGTTGCCTCGGTCCAGCTCGACAATGCGGGTGCACACTGCATCCAAAAAAGCGCGGTCATGGCTGATGGTGACAATGGAGCCTGCGAAGGCGACCAGTAGCTCTTGCAGCCACTGTATGGCGTCTAAATCCAGGTGGTTGGTGGGTTCGTCCAGCAGCAGCACGTCGGGCTTGGCTACCAAAGCCTGCGCCAAAGCCACGCGCTTTTTCATGCCACCCGACAGGCTACCCACGCGGGCGTTGCCGTCTAAATCGAGGCGTTGCAGGGTTTCTGTCACCCGCTGTTCCACGTTCCAGCCGTCCAGTGCTTCAATCTGCGTTTGCAAAGCGTCCAGGTCGCCTTCGCCTGTCATGTACTGGTCAATCAAGGCGATAACGCCCGCCAAACCAGCGCCAACAGCTACTGAAATAGTAGCGTCAGGGTCTAGCACGGGTTCTTGCGCCACGTACACCACGCGCACGGCGCCGCTGCTTCCGCCCAGCAGTTGCAGTGTGCCATCGTCGGGCTTTTCCATGCCTGCCAATATTTTGAGCATGGACGATTTGCCTGCGCCGTTGCGGCCAATCAGGCCGACGCGTTCGCTAATTTCCAGTGAAAAGTCTGCGTGGTCGAGTAGGGCGACGTGGCCGAAAGCCAGTTGCGCGTTTAAGAGGGTAATAACTGCCATTGAATTTCTGTCCTTAACCCTCTATTGTCCACTGCTTGGACTCGGCATTGGTGTCTAGTGGTTTTTTGAATCGCTAGATGCACGCGCTTTGGCTTGTGTACGCAGGGTGAGCGTATGCTGCAGCCCCTCATGTAGGAGTACCTAAAATCGGGTCAATAGCATACGCTCGCCCTGCTGCGATTGCGGTGAATATTCGGATAGTCACGCTCTCAGAAACTGTGGGTTTTCAAACAGTTGCGCTCCAGTATCTCAAGGCTTTGCGAGGTGTTTGCGGGCTCCGCGATTTATGCGTATGCCGCATCATGAGCGGAACCGCAAACACCTCGCAAAGCCCGTACAAAAAGCCGCATGTCGCTCTACCTTGGGGTACGGACGGTACAAGCAGTAAAAAGACCCATGACCAAAACGCCAACCGAACCTGCCCGATAATGACCTATGCACTTCGACTTTCATAACCCCTACACCAGCACACGCCTGCCCGTGTTTGCGCGCAACGTCGTCTCTACCTCCCACCCCCTGGCTGCCCAAGCGGGCCTGCGCATGCTGTACAACGGTGGCAACGCGGTAGACGCCGCCATTGCAGCGGCAGCCGCCATGACCATTTGCGAGCCGGTTAGCAATGGCCTGGGCAGTGATGCATTTGCGCTGATTTGGGATGGCAAAAAGCTGCAAGGCCTGAACGCCTCTGGCCGTGCCCCGCAAAGCTGGACGCCCGCGTACTTCCATAAAAAGTACGGTGACAACGCGACAGCGCCGCCCAAGCGCGGCTTTGACTCGGTGACCGTGCCTGGTGCCGTGAGCGCCTGGGCGATGATGAGCGAGCGCTATGGCAAACTGCCTTTTGCCGACCTGATGGAACCCGCTGCCCAGATTGCTGAACGTGGCTATTTGCTGCCCGTGGTGGTGCAACAAAAATGGGCTGCTGCAACGAATGAGATGAAAGACAAGCCCGGTTTTGCGCAAAGCTTTTTGCCTTGGGGCCGTGCGCCGCAGGTGGGTGAATTGTTCCAGTTCAAGGCTGCAGCCCGCGCCTTGCGTGCGATAGGCGCTAGCAAAGGTGCAGCGTTTTATGGTGGCGAGATTGCGCAGGCGATTGAAAAGTTTAGCACTGCCAACGGCGGCAGCATTACCGCGCAAGACTTTGCGGCCTACACCGCTGAATGGGTGGAACCGATTGCCAAAAACTACCGTGGCTACACCTTGCATGAAATTGGGCCCAATGGCCAAGGCATTGCCGCGTTAATTGCGCTGGGTATTTTGGACAAGTTTGACCTGGCAAGTTTGCCCGTAGATGGCGTCGATTCGCAGCATTTGCAAATTGAAGCGATGAAACTGGCTTTTGCTGACGTGTATAAATTTGTTGCCGAACCATCGTCGATGGCGGTGACGGTTGAGCACATGCTGGACGATGCCTACCTGGCAAGCCGTGCAAAACTCATCGACATGAAAAAGGCGCAAGACTTCAAAGCTGGCAACCCGGTGAAAGGTGGCACCATTTACCTGAGCACGGCCGACGAGTCCGGCATGATGGTCAGCTTTATCCAGAGCAACTACATGGGCTTTGGCTCGGGATGTGTGGAGCCGACATTTGGCATCAGCCTGCAAAACCGGGGGCATGCTTTTAGTCTGGATGCGACTAGCCCCAATGTGGTGGCGCCGGGCAAGCGCCCGTTTCACACCATCATTCCAGCTTTCCTCAGTAAAAACGGCAAACCCGTGATGAGCTATGGTGTGATGGGTGCCAACATGCAGCCCCAGGGCCATATGCAAACCCTGGTGCGCATGCTGGACTACAAGCAAAACCCGCAAGCGGCCTGCGACGCACCACGCTGGCGCTATAACGCAGGGCTAGAGATCAATGTGGAAGCCGCGATGAACGCAGCCACTGTTGCTGGTCTGCAAGCACGTGGCCACCAGACAGAAGTCATCAACGACTCGTACCAGGACTTTGGTGCAGGGCAGTTTATTTGGCGGGCGGATGCGGGAGAGGGCGATGCTAGCAGGTTGGGTTATGTCGCCGCCAGCGATGCGCGCCGCGATGGGCAGGCTTTGGGTTTCTAAACTGTCTCCCAACAGCTTCACCATAAGAATTATCTATTGAATATTAGTAGTGTCCCAACGTTCTTCACAGGAGAGGCAGCTGTTTAGCCGCCAAATCCCGATTGAAATTCGCAGGGGTTGATGTAAGTAGTTGATTTAT
>JAYVTG010000099.1:0-4467 GCA_043774625.1 Polaromonas sp.
GTAGTAGTTGGCCAATGAGTGCAATCGCCAGCCCGCACGCACTTTCTCGGCGCGCAAGGGAAGTACCGCCACAGCTTGTTGGCCATGCCACAACACATAGAAGCGGAGGGTGGGGCAATTGGGGTACACAGAATTTACAAAGTTGCGGTACCAGGTCACGCCCAACTCAACATTACGGTACTCAGCTTGGGCCATAAGCTTTTCCACAGCCGCCGGTAATTGGTCTGGGTGCTCGAATGCCTCAATTCTGGGTACATTCGCCCCGTCCACGTCCACGCCTACGTCAGGCAAATTGGGTCTGATACGTGCTAGTCGCATTAACGTGAGTGGCAAGATTCCCCAATGCCACCGGAAAATCGTGCTGTGCTGAATCCACCGGGAACTGGTCGCCCAGGCGAGTTGGTCAGGATTGGCATCCGTGTAAAACTCGATCATGCCTCCTGGCAGCACATCAAATGCATGCTCAATGACCAGTCGCAGCAACAGGCGTCCTGGAGAGTAGCCTGCCATCGATTCCTTGTAGGTTGTTTTGAGCATGACCAACATGTTGCCCTGTACCAGAGCAAGGCGCGATGCCGCCAACTTGTTATCAAGCCAAAGTTCAAATACGCGGGCCTGGTCCAATTGCGCGGCATTGGCCAGCAATGTCAGGTAGAACGACTCTTGCCGTAAATCGCTAGGCAACGCCGTACCTTGGACACCCTTCCATCCACCCGCTTCCAGTTGACCATAACGCCTGACAGCGTCGGCGATGTCGTTTGGTTTCCTGACGACCTCCATGCGCAAGGCGATTTTGTCGGCTTGGACACGTTGAAAATAGCGCCTGATATTTGACTGGATTTTTTTTGAGCGGCCGGCCCAAAAGAGATCAAATGAACCTGCCAACGACAGGTTCATTGTCAGGGCATGGTTCAGCCTATTCGTTGGCGGTGCCGTGTTGCTGAGCACGCCACCGAATGCAGGGTCATTGCAGAGCAAGTCCAGTTGAAGTGCAGAGTAAGGTAGTTGACGGATCAAACCAGCCAACTTCGCAGCATCCGGAATCAATGTCGGGCCCAACTGAGCCTGACTGGGCAGGAAGCTTGCCCAGATAAATTTTCCGCGCGGTATGACGATGCACATCGCCTGCACTTTGCCGCCGGCCATAAGCGAACATAAACGCTCCGTGCCGTCTCCAAAGTGGCTTAACAAGCCGTTAACAAACAAGCTTGACAACATGGGATTGCTGCCAAACGCGCTCTCATTAAGCGCATCCCAATCTTGGGCATTTTTGCCCAAGCTGCCTTGCAGGGGCACGATCGTCCAGTCGCTCATGCAAGCACCTTGGCCGCGGCAGTGGTCATCCATTGCATTTGCTCCCGGGTGAGGCTTTGGTGGCATGGCAGGTGCAATAGGTGCAGGCGGTATCGGGCTGACACGGGGCAGTCAGAGACTGCCATTTCATCCCACCGCCACATCGGCAAGCCCAGGCGCTTGAGCTGGTGAAAGTGCTGCTCTGGGTCTTCAATTTGCAAAGCGAACATATAAGGCACACTGGTGGGTGGCAATTCAGGAAACAAAGCTTTGCAATGGCGCAAGCTTGCTACTGCCTGTGCCCACTGGCGGTAATTTTGTTGACGTTGCCTTGCGACAAGGCTCACCCTGGTGTGGCGGACGGCCCACCGCGAAATTGCCAAGCTGCTCATATTTTCGTAGCGGTCTTCGTAAAAGGCAGAAGGGCGATTGCTGGTTTCTCGCAGGTCTTGGCTGGCGAGTGCATCGTCGCAGTGGCCTGGCCCTGCCGAAATAATGGATTCCATTGGTCGGCTGTTGGCCCAGGCTCGGCTCACCGCATGCCGTAGAGCCTTGAGTTCGGCCACCCACTTGGGGCTGGTGGGATTGATCCCCGCTAGCATCGCAGCCGGGCCCCACAGCGTGCCGCCGTCTTGAAACGCGAAAAACTTGTAGGGGCTTGCAATCACAACATGGTGGGTTGTCGCCCGCACAGTCGATGCGCGAAGGACGGCAATCGGCCAGGCATGGGAACAGTCTTCCACCAGAGTGATGCATTGCTGTTCACACAACTGTGCCATTTTCTTCATAAGCGCCCGCGGTTGCTCAATTCCAAAATAGTGCGTGACTACGAGTGCTTTGACTTCAGGTTTTCTCTTCGTCACCAAGGCATTTATGCTGTCCAACTTGGGCGTCAGGTCACTGTTGAGTGCATACAAAAGAACTTCGGCACCAAGGGCCAAGGCCGGGTCCAGCATAGTGCGGCAATGGTAGGCGGGTGCAAGCAGGCTGCCGACCGGCCCGACGCCCGCCGCTGCGTAGGCGGCATGCATTGCATAGCGGCCACGTGCAAAATGCCGCACACTTGGCCCAGTGAGAGCTTCGATGGGTGTGACATCGTCTGTGCCAAGAGTGAAGTCGCACCAACGCAAAGTAGGAAGCACCGGGACACGCGGGCGCGGAAAGTGGCAATGGGTCGGGTCGAAGCGTAGAAACTCAGGCATGGGCAGCAAATGGTACCGTTGCATGATAGCCATAGAATCCTCAGCAGACGTGTTGAGCCGGCCACTGGGAGTCCGTTTGAAAAGAGTATTGATGATTGCATACCACTTCCCGCCAATGGCTGGCAGCAGTGGTATTCAACGTACCTTGCGCTTTGTCCAGCATTTGCCCGCGCTAGGCTGGCAGCCGTTTGTGCTGACCGCGTCCTCGCGGGCCTATGAAAATATCAGCGATGACCTGTTGGCCGATGTGCCGCCTGACACCGTGGTTCGCCGTGCTTTTGCGCTGGATACGGCACGCCACCTTGCCGTTGCGGGCCGCTATCTTGGCTGGATGGCACGGCCCGATCGCTGGATCAGTTGGAAGTTGGACGCCATTCGAAACGGTCGCAAGCTGATTGAGGAATTCAAGCCAGACATCATCTGGTCCACCTACCCCATCGCCACCGCCCACGTCATTGCTGCAGCTTTACACAAACGCACTGGCATACCCTGGGTAGCAGACTTTCGCGACCCCATGGCGCAAATAGATTACCCGTCCGACCCCATCACACGGCAGTACTACTTGCGCATAGAAAATGAAGCTGCAACCCACGCGGCCCAATGCGTCTTTACGACTCCGGGGGCCGCACAAGACTATCAACAACGTTACCCAGCCGCCAGCCGCCGCATGGTGGTGCTGGAAAACGGCTACGACGAAGAAAGCTTTGTGGCGGCCAGTGTCGGCGTTATGAGGCGCCCCACAATGCCCGATGCGCCTTTGATCTTGCTGCATAGCGGCATCGTTTATCCGTCCGAGCGAGACCCGACGCAGCTATTTGCAGCGCTGCGGCGCTTGAGAGACGCCGGATCCATCAAGCCAGCCGACTTGCACATTCGCTTTCGCGCGTCGGTGCATGAAGACCTGTTGCAGGCACTGGCCGCTGAGCATGGTGTGAAAGATTTCATAGAGTTATGCCCGGCCATCTCTTACCGTGATGCACTGGTAGAGATGATGGTGGTGGATGCCTTGCTGGTCATGCAGGCCAGCAACTGCAACGCGCAAATCCCAGCCAAAATATACGAATATTTACGTGCAGGTCGTCCCATCATCGGGCTGACGGACCCTATCGGCGACACCGCAGGTGTCATGCGCGGCGCTGGCCTGAATGCTATCGCCAGCCTTGATTCAGCGGACGACATTGCCCGGTTGCTGTCCATGTTGGTAGGCCAGTTGCGTGCCGACGAAGCGGTGTTGCCGAGATCGTCAGCCGTGGCGCAGGCATCAAGGCAGGGCAGATCCCAAGCCTTGGTCGCGTTATTTCAGCATTTGTTGAATAGATGACCGACCACTCGCGAGTTTTATTTTTTTCGTTCCTGGTCGCTACGCGACCCTGATCATCGGCGTGGTCTCGTCCATCGACGCGGTACGCTGGATGCCATGCTTCCGACCATGGCGAGCGGCTTTTTGCCGGGGCGGTTCCATGCCGACTGGGAGCCCGCCGGCTTTTCGTCCTGCTTGACCAGTTCGGCGCAAATTGCCATCGTTGACGACCGTTTTGCGCAGTGGACTGGCGACAAGCGAGATCACTGCGGCGGCCAACTGGCTTGCCGATTACCTGAATGCTCTGCAGCTTTGCCAGACCGTCGATCCTTCCGCGGTGTGTGCAATTGCTGGTTCGTTCCCGGTATGCGGCGGCTACTTGCGTTTCCCCGAACTGGGCGACCAAGTATTTCCTGCATGCGTTGATGTTGAAGGACCGCTGACCAAGCCTGCGACACCGATCGTGGGCGGTCCCTGCCGAGGTGCCGAGCGACCGGTCTTGGCGATGCAGTGATGGCGCTGGTAGGTTTGCAGGACCGGCAGAATGTAGCTGCAGTCACGTAGGCCCAAGGCATGCATCAAGGCCGCGGTCCAGACCCGGGTTGTGGAGAATGTGGGGGGCTGCATTTGCTTGTCGATGGCGCCCAGCATCGATGCGGCAAGTTGCATGCG
>JAYVTG010000100.1:0-14717 GCA_043774625.1 Polaromonas sp.
GTTCACAGTCAGCTCATCGGCGAACTGGCTCAAGTCGACTTCGGCCAGAAGGGCGCGGGCGCGGTCATGCAGATGAAACAGCGTGTCTTCGGCCTTCCAAAAGTGAAACGAGGTGCCGAGGTTGCGCTGCAGCGCTGCACGCACATTCTCAAGCACCGTCATGTGCGGGAACACCGCCGAAATCTGAAATGAGCGGACGATACCGCGTCGCGCCGTCTGGGCCGGACTTTCGCTCGTTATGTCGATGCCGTTGAACTCTATGACGCCCTTGGTCGGGCGTAGAAATTTAGTCAACAGGTTGAAGAATGTCGTCTTGCCAGCGCCGTTCGGCCCGATTAGCGCATGTATATGGCCGCGCTTGACTTTGAGGTTGACATTGTTGACCGCAACAAAACCCTTGAATTCTTTGGTTAGACCTCGCGTTTCAAGAATGAACTCTGCTGACAAATTATGCTCCGAGAATTGCGCTGTAAAGAGTAAGGGTTAAGGTTAAGACGGTCGATAAAGGATAGGAATTTCAACCGCTTGAATCTAAGTATGCCACAGCAAAACGGCCTCGCAGAGTGTGTATACCCGCAGGCACCGGTGTCAATTTCGGGGAATCAGTAGCGCCCACAGCTTATACGCCCGGCTCGTGTGCGCCGGCGCACATCGGCATCACGCGGCATACTTTTCTATCAACTATTAGAGCAAGCGCTTGTCACTGCGCCGGTGACCTGCAAACAGGCGGTTGCAACATCAAAGTTGGCGAAAATAAAAACTAAGGAGCCAAGTAGATTGTCTGTATAAATATACAGTAAACTGAGATGTGCAAACCACTTCCATCCCGCTAAATTCCATCAAAGGCCGAGGTGCAGCCAGCGCCATAGCGCACCGGTTCAGCAAAGACGAACGCGAAGGCTTTGATGATGGCTGGGAAGGTTTAGACCTCACCGCGCAAGAGCAGAGCGAACGGCAAACCATCGTCACCCAGGTGCATTTTGAGGACGTTAAATCCGTCATCACTCGCAACGACTCGCCCGACATTTTCTTTGACGGCAGCATCAACCCCTACCGTGGCTGCGAACACGGCTGTGTGTATTGCTTTGCGCGGCCTACACACAGCTATTTGAACCTGTCGCCAGGGCTGGATTTTGAAACGCAGATCATCGCCAAACGCAACATCGCCGACGTGCTGGCAGGCGAGCTGGCCAGGAAGTGGTACAACCCCAAATTACTCAACATCGGCTCTGCTACCGATTGCTACCAACCCGTGGAACGTGAGCTGAAACTGACCCGCGCAGTGATAGAAGTGCTGGGTCAGGCGCGGCACCCGTATTCGCTGCTCTCCAAATCAAGCGGCGTCGAGCGTGATATAGATTTGATAGCTGCCCACGCACATTCCAAAAGGGCTGCAGTCTATATCAGCATCACCACGCTAGACGCCAAGCTGGCCCGCATCATGGAGCCGCGCGCCGCTGCACCGCAGCGCCGCCTGCGCACCGTGCGCGCATTGGCAGACGCGGGCATACCCGTGGGTGTGAGCGTGGCGCCGCAAATTCCCTTCATCAACGAAGACATGGAGCAAGTCCTCGAAGCCGCCCGAGACGCAGGCGCAAAAATGGCTTTTTACACCGTGCTGCGCTTGCCGTGGGAGGTCAACCCCATCTTTCAGGAATGGCTGCAACTGCACTACCCCCAGCGCGCTGACCGCGTGATGGCCCGTGTGCGCGAGATGCGCGGCGGCAAAGACTACGACAGCGACTGGGCCACGCGCATGAAAGGCGCTGGCCTGTGGGCAGAACTTTTGAAACAACGCTTTGAGAAAACCTGCGCCAAGCTTGGGCTAAACCGCGCTCGGCATGAACTGGATTTTTCGCAGTTCAGGCCACTGGGCGCGGGTGGGCAGGAGAGTCTGTTTTAGCCATTCAATCAGCCCACCAGCGATCACAACCAGAAGGGCGCACACAGGCTTCTAGCGTCGCCCGCCAAATCAGGCTGTGTGCGAAGGTTTTCCAGCATAAAGTCGATAAACACGTTGACTCTGACTGGCTGATTACGTCTACTGCGATAGTGCAGATAGATGCTCAGACCACTCGTCATGCCCATGGGCAAAACAGGCCGTAGCGCGCCAGTACGAAAGTGCGGCATAACCAGAGGTAATGGCGCATTGAACAAGCCCATGCCATTGAGTGTCGCCTGCTCCAGCGCATTGAAGTCGTTGGCAACAAAGCTGCCATTGGCTGGCGTGGGCACAGTTGAACGCCCAGAACCCAGGCGCCAGGTCATACTGCGCTGCTCGGTACTGCCACGTGGTTTACTTCGCCCCAAGTGCAAACAATTGTGTGTAGCCAAGTCTTCTAGCGTCTTGGGAACGCCAAATTGTGAGAAGTAGGCTGGTGCCCCACAGACTACAAAACTCAGGTCACAAATCTTGCGGGCAATGGCTTCTGGCGGTTGCACTATACCAGCGCGAATGCCTACATCAAAAGCATCTGCCACCATGTCGCTGACGTTGTCATCAAGCAGAAGCTCCACCTGAATCTGCGGATACATGCGGCAAAATTTTTGTAGTATTGGGATCACATACCCACGGCCAAATGGCGTCATACTGGTCACCCGTAGCAAACCGCTCAATGAGTTTGTACTGCGTTTGGGAAAAGCGCTGGCTTCTTCCAGTTCGGCCAGCGGCGCTGCACAGCGCTCATGAAAGGCGCGGCCTTCGTCGGTCAGGCTCAGTGCGCGGGTAGAGCGGTTGAGTAAACGCACCCCCAAGCTACGCTCCAATCCGGCGACGTTTTTACTCACTGCTACTGCGCTAATGCCAAGTTCGCGGGCAGCTCCTGCGAAGCTGCCCGCCCGCACTGTTTTGATGAAATTAGTTATGCCGTGCAAGCTTGTCATTGTGGGTTTTTCCAAGCGAAAGTGAGTGGTTTTATTACTAACCTCAGGTTAGTATTCTATACACCACTTAAGGTATTGTGAGCGCATGGTGTCCAACTTAAGATTGATCTTAATCTGGAGTCACCGATGAACAATATCCTCGCCGTCAACTTAATCCTCAACTGCATTATTTTGATCATAGGTGCTCGCATGCTCATCTTGCCAAGAATAGATGCAACGACGCTTCACATAGTCGCCGTACCGATATTGCTATTTCATGGTATGCGGCATCTTGGTCTGATGTTTCTGGCCCCTGGCATCAGCTTGCCCGGTTTGCCTCCTCTGTTTGCCTATACCGCTGCTATCGGTGACTGTATCAGCGCGCTGCTTGCCATGATCGCGTTGTATAAGCTTCATCACCGTACAACCCATATGATGCGTTGGCTATGGGTATTTAACGTGTTTGGTTCGCTGGATTTTCTTGTGGCCATTACTTTGTCTAGAGTCACCAACGGTATTCCGTATTTGGGTGCTGCCTACTGGATACCAGGATTTTTTGTACCATTGTTGATAATGGCGCACTATGTACTGTTTGTGCAGTTACGTCGCGTCAAAGCAGTGCCGGATGCTTGATAGGAATAAAATTATGAAAGTTCTGCGATTGTCTTTTTTAAGCGTGTGCTGTAGCTTTGCTATGTTGCTAAGCAGCTGTGCAGCATTTAACTATTCAGAAGCTGATGCCCCTGCGCCGTTAAACTCCCTAGCACCACTGAATCCGCGTCCCAAAATCGCTGTGGTTTTGGGTAGTGGTGGGCCGCGCGGCTACGCACACATTGGCATCATCAAAGTCCTTGAAGAGGCTGGCATCGTTCCTGACCTGATTGTGGGGACAAGCGTAGGCGCACTTATAGGCTCTTTTTGGGCAAGCGGCATGACTGCCACCGCTATAGAAGTCAAATCACGTGAAGGCGGACCTCTAACGCTGTTTGACCTATCCTTGTTTGCAGACCGTGGCTGGATACGCGGCCAGCGCTTACAAGACTATGTCAATACTGAGTTGGGTGTTACATCGCTAGAGAAGTTGCCAAGACCAATGATTGTGAACGCTACACGCCGTGCGGACAAAGCACCTGTTTTTTTTAGCACTGGTAACGTCGGGGTTGCTGTGCGTGCGTCCAGTGCCATCCCCAAGGTAATTTCACCAGTGGGAATTAATGGAGTGGAATATGAAGACGGAGACGTAAGCTTGCCTCTTGCAGTCAGAGCTGCCAGAGCAGCAGGTGCCCAGTTTGTCATAGCGATAGATGTGTCGGCCCATGAAGGTACTGCACCGCCAGAAACGCCCGTAGCTTGGCTTGAAAGCGATGCTAAACGCCGGGCAAAAATTCTTCCAGAGCTTGCAGTTGCCGATTTTCTAATCCACCCAGACCTGGGTTACACAGCCAGTCCTCGGCGTGCTTTTTTCGATATGTGCATTGAAAAAGGGGAGTCTACGGCAAGACAAAGGGTGCCTGAACTGCTTGCGCTACTCAAGCTCAGGTTTGGAATTGCAAGCGCCAAATAACAGTTCAGACGTTTAATTTGGTTGCACTAACGCCTCCAACTTATCCATGGATTTATGCGCTGATGATGGTGATAGGCGCTGGCGTTCCAGTACTTTTTTGTATGGACACATTTTCAAAAACGATATCCTGGCGTGCTTTCTACTGTTTGCAACTTATTTGTGGTGTGATTTTTAGTAGATGCAGGGGAGTTTGCTAAACGTGACGCACGCCCAACGACATTGATCGTGGTAGCGAAATCTTGGATCCTGATAAGGGGAAAATATATACCGAGCAGCTAAGCATGGTTGAGGATGGAAAAAAATACAGGTACAGTTTTATAGGCCTATTTTTTAGAAACCAAATCTGGACCAGGCTAAAGTAAAAGCTACGCAATAAACTTGTTAAACAGCCTAAAAAATCATGACAACACAGCTATTGGTTACTTCTAGCTACGCAGCCTTACTAGCATTCGTATTCGTCTATTTGAGCTTTCGCACTTTGCGCTTGCGGGGCAGCTTAAAAATCCCGATGAGTGATGGCGACAACCCACAGATGTTACGTGCCATTCGCGTGCACGCTAACTTTGCAGAGTATGTGCCTATGTGTTTACTTCTCATGTTGCTGATGGAGCTGCGCGGCGCAGCCCCTCTGTTGCTACACGCTTTGGGTATCGCGCTCATATTAGGTCGCATACTTCACGCGCGAGGAGTGAGTCAGATACATGAAAACATGCGCTGGAGGCTCTGGGGAATGCGTTTGACGCTGGGTGTATTGATCACATCTGCCAGCTATCTGTTGTTTTCTCAAATACTTTGATGGTGCGCTACTTGCACCTAAGCCTCACCATCCATCAACCGCACCCGCACCATCTTCCCCTTGACCGGCCCATTTGACAGTTTTTCTAGCGCCTTGTTCGCAACGCTGCGCTCCACTGCCACATAGGTGGAATATTCGTTGACGTTGATCTTGCCGATTTGCTCGCGGGTGAAGGCGGGTACGTTAGTGTTGTTGAATGCGGGGGCAGTCAATGCGCCCAGTACATCGCCTGCGCGAATTTTCTCTTTACGACCGCCGGTGATTTGCAGCGTGGCCATAGGGGGCAGCAGTTTGCCTTTGCCGGTGGGTGTCAGCTCATCCAGTTTGTGCCACACGGTCTCAAATTTTTGCAGTACTTCTATTTTGCCGACATAGCCCATCTCATTCATCGACGCCAGGCTGATCGCCCAGCCTTCTTCGTCCGCACGGCCCGTGCGGCCTATGCGGTGGATGTGCACTTCGGCATCTAGCGTTACGTCTACGTTGATGACCATTTCCAGTTGCGCAATGTCTAGCCCGCGTGCAGCTACGTCGGTGGCTACCAGTACGGAACAGCTGCGGTTGGCAAACTGCACCAGCACCTGGTCGCGTTCGCGTTGCTCCAGCTCGCCGTACAGGGCTAGGGCATAGAAGCCTTGTGACTGCAATGCATCGACCAGGTTTTTGCACTGCACCTTGGTGTTGCAAAAGGCCAGGGTGCTCACAGGCCGATAGTGGTTCAAAATTTTGGCAACAACACCCAACCGTTCGCTGCGGTCTACTTGGTACCAGCGCTGGCGAATCTTGGTTTGTGCGTGCTGCGCGGCCACAGTAATAGTTTGCGGCGCTTTCATGAACTGTTGGCTGAGCTTGGCAATGCCTTCGGGGTAGGTGGCCGAAAACAGCAGGGTTTGCCGCTCTTTGGGGCACTGTTTGGCGACCGTCACGATGTCGTCAAAAAAGCCCATGTCCAGCATACGGTCAGCTTCGTCCAGCACCAGGGTGTTCATGGCGTTCAGTTGCAGGTTGCCGCGTTCCAGGTGGTCCATGATGCGGCCCGGCGTGCCCACCACAATGTGCGCGCCGTGTTCCAGACTGGCTGTTTGCCCACGCAAGGCGACGCCACCGCACAGGGTCACGACCTTGATGTTTTCTTCAGCGCGTGCCAGGCGGCGGATTTCTGTGCTCACCTGGTCGGCCAGTTCGCGCGTGGGGCACAGCACCATGGCTTGCACGGCAAAGCGGCGGGCATTCAGATTAGCCAGCAGGGGAATGGCGAAGGCGGCGGTTTTGCCACTACCGGTTTTGGCTTGCGCGATCAGGTCTTTGCCTGCCAGGGCCACAGGCAGACTGACGGCCTGAATGGGCGTCATCTGCGTGTAGCCCAACTGGGTGAGGTTGGCGATAACGTTGGGCGGCAGGGGGAGGGTAGCGAAGTCGTTGGTCATACCCCATTATCGTTGCTCCTAGGGTAATCCCGTGGAATACCGAAGTGACCAGAGCGCCCAGGTCTTCGCCGACGGGCAAGGCGTTTACGGCGCCCGCTCATGAGGGAGTACCCTAAATCGCGTTCACCATAAACGCCTTGCCCATCGGCGAAGACCTGTTTTGAGCTACTTGACGCAGCCTGAATACACGTCAAGCTCCGGCTTGTACACGCTGGTTCGAACATCCAATAAACCCAGCACTGAATGGAAATAGCTGTCATGCGTCACCCGCTCGTCGGCACGGCCTTGCAGGCACGGCAGGTTGATGCGGCTGCGCTGCGCATAGCCTGCTGACAACCACGTGATCCACGGCACACGTTTTTGCACATCGGGTGCCACCGCATAAGGCAAGCCGTGCAGGTACAGATTATTTTCGCCTAGCGATTCACCATGGTCTGCTACATAAACCATAGCTGCTTGCGCAGTATCTGCCTTGTTTTTTAACCAATTGATGGTCGAAGCGACAAAATAATCAGTATACGCAATGGTGTTGTCATAACTGTTGACCACCTGGTCGCGCGTGCAGTCTTGCAGCGCATTGGTGGCGCATTCGGGTTTGAATTTTTTGAACGCCTCGGGCACGCGTTTGTAATATGCCGGGCCGTGGCTGCCCATCTGGTGCATGACGATGACCACGCCCTTGGCGCGTTTAGCTGCGGGCAGGGCGGCTATGCGCTCATCCAAGTCTTTAAGCATGATGGCGTCAAAGCATTCGCCGCCCTTGCACAGCTCGGTGTCACGCAAACTGGTGGTGTCGGCACTGGCCACGCGGTCGCACAGGCCTTTGCAGCCCGACTGGTTGTCTATCCACACAACCGCTAGCCCCGCATGTTGCAGCACGTCCAGCAGGTTTTCAAAACGGGCGTTACTGCTCTCAAAAGCGTCTTTGCCCAGGTGGCTGAACATGCAGGGCAAAGAAGTTGCCGTGCTGGTGCCGCAGCTCCACACGTTACGCGCTGTAGCCATGCGTTCGGTAGTCTGCAGTTTGGCCAGTTCTGGCGTGGTGGGGCGGGTGTAGCCGTTGATACTGAAGTTGCCCACGCGGGCGGTTTCGCCCACCACCAGCACCACCAACGGCGGCTTGTTGGAAGCAGCAGCATAGCTGGCACCCAGCTTGGCATCGGTACCCAGCGGCGTCAAAGCTTGCGGCCCGCGTTGCAAAGGTTGGCTGGCCAGGTCAACCAGCGCATAGACCGAGTTGAGCGGGTTGATGAGAAAGCGCACATGCGTCTGGTTGCGCATGAGAGATGCAAAAGTTTGATAAAAAACGCCCAATGTCAGCGCCAATAATGCGCAAGCAGCTATCAAATACAGAGCATTCAGCAAGCCCTGACGCACTGCGCCCACGTGCCGTACGCGCTGGCGCAGCAACCACCAGGTGGGCAAACCGGCCAGTACCAGCACGGTGCCCAGCATTTTCAGGTTCAGTAAATCGCGTGACTCACGTGGGTCGGTTTGCATGACGTTGGCCATCATCGTGGTGTCGATCACCACGCTGTAACTCGTCATAAAGTGTGCGCCCAGCGCGGCGGCAAACAGCAAAAAGATCAGCAGTGGCTTGATCGACCAGCGCCAGGCCAGCAGGGCAAAAACAGCCGTGGTGGCCGCAGCTATCATCACTGCAAAGCCGATGGCAAAAACGATGTGACCCAATGACTGCAACTGCCCTAGCCTGGACAGTTCGCGCCACAGGGCGTAGTTGCACACGGTGGCTAGCCACAGGCTGATCACCATCAGCAAGCCCAGCGGGTTCCAGCCTAATGCAGCGGAAGACTGGCGCTTCCAGGCCAGAACGGCAGTTTGCGTGTCTAGCAAACTGCTGTGACCCGTATGGCGGAAAAGCTTTAAGCCCATAAAACTGTTCAAGAAATGAATTTAGGAGTATTTTGACCTAAAAGCCAGCGTGGATACTGCGCAAGCAGCTATATATTTTGTAGCGAATGGCTTGTTTTTAATGGCAAAGTTTGCAGCGCCTGTAGCTCTGCCAGGGTATTGGCGTTGGCAAAAGCGCGCGGGTCGTCGCCGCTTTGGTCAAACGGCACTAGCACGCAGCGGTGCTGCGCCGTCCATGCGTCAATCTTGCGGCCACCAGCTTGCATAAACGCTTGCAGGCTGGGTTTGAGGCTGGTTTGCAGCAGGCAAAACACGGGTTGCGAGCGGGTTTTGCTGATGCCCTTGTCGTCCGTTTCAGGCGCGCTCGCCATGGCAACGTCTGCCTGGTCGTTGGCTAAGGCTTTAGCCATGCGCGTGGCCAAATCCAGCGGGAAAAGCGGCGTGTCGCAGGGCACGGTCAGCAGGTAGTGCGTGCTGCAATATTCCAGCCCGGTGAGAAAGCCCGACAACGGCCCCGCAAACTCGTCTGGTACAGCGTCTGGCAGCACGTCTACCCCCATGGCCTGGTAGTCGGCCAGGTTGCGGTTGGCGTTGATGAGCACTGGGCCAATCAAACCACCTTGCTGGGCTTGCAGGCGCTGTAGGTTGTGCAAGACCAGGGGCACGCCGTTAAAAAGCTGCAGCCCTTTGTCAACCCCACCCATGCGCGAGCCACGGCCACCGGCGAGAATGAGGGCGGTGATGGAGCCAGGATTCATGATGTGCCTTGCGACTTGAGAAAGTTGGCCCACATCACATCGAGCGGCATGGGGAATGATTTTTCAAAAGCTTTATGAAAGCCCATGCCCGCATGCAGATAGCGCATCAGGTTTTCGAACTCAGTGGTTTGCTGCTCTTTGAGGTAGCGCACAAACAGCGCACTTTGACGGTAAAAAAGCCGATGTGGCAGATTGAAGGCAGCAGCGGTTTTTTGACTCAATAAACTGTAGCTCAGGTCGGGTGTAAACCGCTGCCCTGACACCATGGCCTTGTAAGCCTCTTGCGCGTCCACGCCTTCTGCACCGCCCCCGTCAGACACCAGCACAGCCAAGCCTTCGGCAAACCACGGGGGAATGCGGCTGGCACCCCACATGCCCATGCGCTGCTGCAACACTACGTGCGACAACTCGTGCGTCAAAATGGGTAGCACGGTGTCCAGCTCTTTGGCCATAAGAGGCGATAAAGACAAGTTGCCTCTGAAAGCGCAGGCGCGCGAACCTGGCGGGCACGCACCCTGGCGGGTGTAGTCTTGCTCAGATGCAAACACGTAAACGTTAAATGGTTTGTCGATGCGCACACCTTGCGCACTGGCCAATTGTTCCAAGGCTGTGGGCAATGCTGCCACCACTTTTTGCACCAATTCAGGTTGGCCTGCCTGCGCTACAACCCGCAAATCAGCCGTGGCGCTAAACCCTGTTTTGGGCAGCAGCGTAGCCAAGGCCGCATTGCGCACGGTCGGGCTGGCAGCAAAAAAAGCAATCACCAGCACGATGCTGATACGAATGAGCATTTTGCCTGGCGCGTCCCATAACTTCATCGTAACTGTAGGCGGGTTAACCGCCGATATAGCTCATCTCTACGCGGCGTCCGCCCGTTCCGGTGTCGGCAGCCATGGAGCTGCGCAGCTCGCTGTAGCGGTCGGTGCGGCCTTGCCAGATGTGGCCAATGGCGCTTGCCAGGTCGGCATCGCTAGCACCTGGCATGCCATCGTGTCCGCGCAACAGGCTTTTGATGTCATAGCCCTGGCTGGCAAACAGGCACAGGTACAGCTTGCCTTCGGTAGACAGGCGGGCGCGGTTGCAGTCGCCGCAAAAGGCTTGCGTCACGCTGCTGATAACGCCAATTTCGCCCAGTTGGGGGTCGTGCTGGCCGTTGGCACCCACATAACCCCAGCGTTCGGCGGTTTCGCCAGGGGCAGACGGGTCGAGCTGCACCAGGGGCATGTGCGCTGCAATGTGCTGCACAACCTGCGCACTGGGCATCACCTCGTTCATGCGCCAGCCATTGGTAGCGCCCACGTCCATATATTCGATAAAGCGCAGCGTGACGCCCGTGCCTTGAAAATGCCGCGCCATGGGCAAAATTTCTTGCTCGTTGGTGCCACGTTTGACGACCATGTTGACCTTGATGTTTTTCAGCCCCGCTTCTTGCGCAGCTTGAATGCCGTCCAGCACGTCGGCCACCGGAAAGTCCACATCGTTCATGGCTCTGAATGTCGCATCATCCAGCCCGTCCAGGCTGATGGTGACGCGCTGCAGACCCGCGTCTTTCAGCGCCTGGGCTTTGCGGCGCAACAGCGAGCCATTGGTGGTAAGGGTAATGTCCAGCGGCTGGCCTTCGACGGTTTTGAGTTGAGACAGCATCTCGATCAGCACTTCCAGGTTTTTGCGCAGCAGCGGTTCGCCGCCAGTCAAACGAATCTTTTGCGTGCCATGCGCTATAAAAACGCTAGCTGTTCGCGTAATCTCCTCAAAGCTTAGCAGCGAATTGTGCGGCAAGTATTGGTAGTCTTTGTCAAACACTTCTTTGGGCATGCAGTAGCTGCAGCGAAAGTTGCAGCGGTCTGTCACGCTAATGCGCAGGTCGCGCAGCGGGCGGCCCAGCGTGTCAGACAGTAGGCCGGTGGCCAGTACCGGTAACTTGCCAGTATTTTTTAACAAGCCAGAGTAGTTGGGCGACAGTGCGACCAGGCGCTGGTCAATAAGAGGAATAACGCGTTCAGACATTCCCATATTATCGCGCTCCAGACGACGTAGTACCGCTAGCGGGTGTAGCCAATGCCAAGTCAATTGCTTTCATCAACACTGCGCTCATCGGCTCGGTGGCAGAGTCAAAGCTTTGCACCTTGCCGTTTGGCGTAACCAGGTATTTATGAAAGTTCCACGTCGGTGCCTGGCCGCTGGCGGCGATGAGTTTTTGGTACAACGGGTCTCTAACTATGGACGTATTGAGTTTTTCACCCACAGTAAAGCTAACGCCGTAGTTGATTTTGCAAAAATCTGCAATTTGCGCATTACTACCTTTTTCTTGGTTACCAAAATCATTGGCGGGCAGGGCAACCAGCATCAAACCCTTGGTTTTGTATTGCTGATGCAGTTTTTCCAGCCCTTCGTATTGGGGGGTAAAGCCGCACTGGCTGGCGGTGTTGACGACCAATACTGCTTTAGCACTGGCTTTGCACAAGTCAAAAGGCTTGCCACCGATTAAAGGCTGCACTGTGTAACTAGCGGCACCTGCACACAGGTTGCTAGCCTGGGCTGCTACGGTCATCAGGCCTAGTGACAGGGTGAGTAAATGGGGAATTAGTTTGTTCATAAGTAGCAGCTTAGCCTGTTGATTAAACCCTTGCTGTGATGTCGCTTTTGTACGTGCTGGGAGAGGCTTTCACGATCCCGCTCATGATGCGGCATACGCATAAATCGCGGGAGTCGTGAAAGCCTTTCCCAGCCGAGACATGTTGGCGCGCGACAGGTGAACACCCGCAAACTCTGAGACTGTGACTACCAGAACGCCAACCCCAATCGCAGCAGGGTGAGCGTATGCTATTGACCCGATTTTAGGTACTCCTACATGAGGGGCAAGAGCATACGCTCACCCTGCGTACACAAGCAAAGACTGCATCTTAAAAAGACGAAGAACGCTACAAATTCAGTAGCTGCCCGCGCAATATCCACGCTGGCTACAAGCAGTTTTAGCTACCAAACAAGCCTAACCACGCCCCACAAAAGGCATATTCGTCGCCATCACCGTATGAAACAGCACATTCGCCTCCAGCGGCAAATTGGCCATATACAAAACTGACTGCCCAACCACGTTCACATCCATCAACGGCTCAATCGCAATCTCGCCATTGGCCTGCGGCACGCCGGTGGCCATGCGGGCAGCCATCTCAGTGGCCGCGTTGCCAATGTCGATCTGGCCCACGGCAATGCGGTATTTACGGCCGTCGAGCGACGCAGTCTTGGTCAACCCCGTAACCGCGTGTTTGGTAGCCGTGTAGGCAATCGAATTGGGACGCGGCGCATAGGCCGAAATAGAGCCGTTGTTGATAATGCGCCCGCCCTGGGGAGTCTGCACCTTCATCTGCCTAAACGCCTGCTGAATGCACAAAAACATGCCCGTCAAGTTGGTATCCACCACGTTCTTCCACACGGTGTAGTCCAGGTCTTCCAAGGGCGTGGTTAAAGCACTTATTCCGGCATTGTTAAACAGCATGTCCACGCGGCCAAAGCGCTGCACCGTGCTGGCAAACAGGGCTTGCACCGACGCAGGGTCGGTCACGTCGGTGGGTTGCACCAGGGTGCGACTGGCCTGGCCAGATTCTGTTGCAACGGCTTGCAGTGCGTCTGCCCGCCGGCCTGCCAGCGTGACCGACCAGCCCCCGTTCAGCAAGGCCAGGGCCGTAGCGCGGCCCACGCCGCTACCTGCGCCGGTAACAATGGCAATTTTTTCTGTAGTCATGGTGTTGTCTCTCTTTTTGCAAGTGTTAAAGGGTAGATTATCCGTGCCGAATGGCCACGGTTTTGAGCGTCGTAAACCCGTACAGCGCCTCAAAACCTTTCTCGCGCCCGTAGCCAGACGATTTCACACCACCAAAAGGCAGCTCTACACCGCCGCCCGCGCCGTAATTGTTGATAAACACCTGGCCGCTGTGCACGCGCCTGGCCATGCGCAACTGGCGCGCGCCGTCGCGCGTCCACACGCCTGCCACCAGGCCAAAGCGGGTGGCATTGGCCAATTGCACGGCCTCGTCTTCGTTGCCAAATGGCATGGCGCACAGCACGGGGCCAAAAACTTCTTCTTGCGCCAGCCGGTGCGCAAAGGGCACATCGCGCAGCAGGGTAGGTGCCTGGTAAAAGCCGCTCTCGGGCGCTTCGTCTACCACGCGGCCCTGGGCCACCATGGGAATGCCCGCCACCTGCGCATCGCTCAAAAAGTCCCACACGCGCTGCTGCTGGCTTTGGCGAATCAGCGGGCCTACGTCCAGGTCCATCGCGGCGGGGCCTACGCGCAGGTTGTCAAAGGCCTGGCCCAGGCGTTCGAGCAGGCTTTCGTAAATCTCGGCTTGCACCAACAGGCGCGACCCGGCGCTGCAGGTTTGCCCCGCGTTTTGCACAATCGCGTTAATGATGGTGGGAATGGCGGCATCCAAATCGGCATCGGCAAACACAATTTGCGGGCTTTTGCCGCCCAGCTCTAGCGTCACCGGGCAGTGCCGCTCGGCCGCCACTTGCGCAATGATGGTGCCCACGCTAGGGCTGCCGGTAAAGCTGATGTGGTCTATGCCCGAGTGCCGCGCCAGCGCGTCGCCCACCTCGTGGCCATAGCCGGTCACGATGTTGATGGCCCCTGCCGGAAAACCCACCTCTGCCGCCAAAGCCGCCACTTTTAACAGCGACAAACATGCGTCTTCTGACGGCTTGACCACACACACATTGCCCGCCGCCAACGCGCCGCCCACACTGCGGCCAAAAATTTGCATGGGGTAGTTCCACGGAATAATATTGCCCACCACACCAAACGGCTCGCGCCAGGTGAACACGCTGTAGCCGTCCTGGTAGGGAATGGTGTCGCCGTGCAGCTTGTCGCACGCACCCGCGTAAAACTCACAATAGCGGGCCAGGGCCGCGGCGTCTGCGCGGGCTTGTTTGGTGGGCTTGCCGCAGTCGCGTTGTTCAATCTGGGCCAGTTCTTCGGCGTGCTCGGCAATTTTGTGCGACAGGCGCATCAGCAAACGGCCACGCTCTGCGCCGCTTAACTTGCTCCACACGTTGTCATAGCAACTGCGCGCTGCCTGCACGGCCAGGTCTATGTCAGCAGCGTTACCCCGCTGAATCTCGTCCATCTGCTGCCCGTCAGACGGGTCGGTCATAGGCAAGGTGCGGCCCGAGCTGCTGGGCACGGATTTGTTGGCGATGAAGTGGTATTGCATGGTCACCATTGTGGCGCAAGACGGCTAAACGGCGCGGCAAAAGTTTCGCAGCGACTATTGCAGGCGATCTTGAACGGGAATATTCGCGTGCAAGTAATGTCGTCCGCAAAATTACGGGGACTACGTAGTATTTTCCAATTCAGGTATGAGCCTGAAGCCGGATTGATCTGGTGGCTTCTGCTGTCTTGACTTGATCGGGTTAAAAGTAAGAGTTTAAGGGGTTGG